>DATJFQ010000062.1:0-24746 GCA_035495555.1 Vicinamibacterales bacterium | reverse complement strand
TGCATCCACCGCGTTACGCTCTGACGGCGATCGAGCGCCTTCCGCCAGGTAATCGACAGCATCCAGGTCTTGAACGACGCCTCCCCCCGGAACCCGCTCAGCTTCTGGAAGGCCGTCACGAACGCTTCCTGGACCACATCGTCGGCCTCGGTCGCCGACCCCAGGGCGGCCACCGCGGCCCGCATGACCGACCGCCGGTGCCGTTCGACGAGGTCGCCGAACGCCTCGACGTCTCCAGCCTGGGCCCGGCGGACCAGCGCCACATCCGGGTCAACGGCGGGCTCCGTGGCGGTCACACGGTCTATAGAGGGGTGAGCCGGCATGCCGGTTGGGAAAAGTAGAATGGAGTCAATGTTGAACAGCGAACAGCTGCTCGCAGCCTTCCGGGACCGCATCGATCATCCCGCCACGGCCCGCGAACTGGTGCAAAAGCTCAAGATTCCCCGCGAACAGCGCGCCACGCTGAAACGCCTCCTGAACGGGCTCGTCGACGCCGGCCACCTGATTCAGACGCGCGGCAACCGTTTCGGTCTGCCGGACCGGATGAACCTGGTCGTTGGGCGGGTTTCGACGCATCCGCGTGGCTTTGGTTTCGTCATCCCCGACCGTCCCGCGGACGGCGTGTCCGGCGACATCTTCATCGCGGGGGCCAACCTGAATCAAGCGATGCACGGCGATCGCGTGGTCGCGCGCATCGAGCGCACCCGCGACGACCGCGCCGAGGGGCGCATCGTCCGCATCCTGGAACGCGGCTCATCGAGTATCGTTGGGCGCTTCGAGATCGACGAATCCGGCATGGGATTTCTCGTCCCGTTCGATCGCCGAATGATCACGGACGTCATGATCCCCGGCGATCAGCAGCTCGAGGCCAAAGCGGGCGACATGGTGGTGATTGAGATCACCCGGTATCCGACGCCTACCCGCAGCGCGCTCGGGCGCGTGCTGGAAGTCCTCGGCGACATCGAGGAGCCGGGCGTCGATACCGAAATCATCATCCGCAAGTACGGCATCAACGACGCGCACACCGAAGAGGCCGTCGAACAGGCACGCCGGCTCGGTACCGCCGTCACCGAACGCGACGTGCGCGGCCGGACGGATTTCCGCGGCACCACGACCGTCACCATCGACGGCGAAACGGCGCGCGACTTCGACGACGCGATCACAATCGAGAAGCTGCCCAGCGGCAACTACTGGCTCGGCGTGCACATCGCCGACGTCGCGCACTACGTCCAGGAGGGCAGCGCGCTCGACGAAGAAGCCTACGAACGCGGTACGTCGGTCTACTTCCCGGAGCGGGCCGTCCACATGTTTCCCTCGGAGCTGGCCACAGGGCTCTGCAGCCTCAACCCGCACGTCGATCGGCTCGTGCAATCGTGCCTGATGGAGATCGATCGCCGCGGCGACGTCGTGCGGTACGAATTCCCCGACGGCGTGATCCACAGCGACGCGCGCATGACGTACACGGACGTGAACGCAATCCTGACCGATCACGACGCCGAGACGACCAGGAAGTACAGTGCGCTGGTCCCGATGTTCGAGATCATGCAGGAACTGTTCGAGATCCTGCACGCGCGCAGGCGCCGCCGCGGCTCGATCGACTTCGACCTGAAGGAACCCTACATCGTCCTCGACGACGAGGGCATGGTGGAGGACATCATCGCCGCCGAACGGAACGTTGCGCACCGCATCATCGAAGAGTTCATGCTGATCGCGAACGAAACCGTGGCGGGGTATCTCGACGGGCACGATGTGCCGACGTTGTATCGCATCCACGAGGAGCCGGATCCGCTCAAAGTCGAGGAGTTCGAGGAGTTCGTCTCGACGCTCGGCTACAGTCTGGCGGCGCCTGCGGGCGCGGTTCGTCCCCGTCACTTCCAGAAGCTCGTCGAACGGATTGCCGGGAAACCCGAAGAGAAGCCGATTGCGTTTCTGATGCTGCGGACGATGCAGAAGGCGCGATATGAGCCGACCAACGAGGGGCATTTCGGACTCGCCGCGGAGAGTTACACGCATTTCACGTCGCCAATCAGGCGATACCCCGATCTCGTCGTGCACCGATCGCTGCGCGAAGCGCGCCACGGCATGTCCGACGAACGGCGCGAGCAGCTCGCGGAAGACCTGCCGGACATCGCGCGGCATACGTCCGAGCGCGAGCGCCGCGCCACAGACGCCGAGCGCGAACTCGTGCAGTGGAAGAAGGTCCGCTTCATGGCGGACAAGGTCGGCGACGAGTTCGACGGCTACATCACGGGCGTTGCGGCGTTCGGGCTCTACGTCGAGCTGATCGAGCACTTCGTCGAGGGCATGGTGCACGTATCGACAATGGCCGACGACTACTATCGGTTCGTGGAGCGTGCGCACATCCTGCGAGGCGAGCATACCGGGCGCGTCTATCGCCTGGGCGATCGCGTCCGCGTGCAGGTGATCAAAGTCGACATGGAGCGGCGCCAGGTCGATCTCGGGCTGGTCGAGATTCTGGACAAGGTCCGCGCGTCCGAACGGAATCGCGGGGCGCGGCGCAGCAAGGCCGAACCCAAATCGGAGCGGCACCTGAAGGCGGCGGGTGGGAAGCGCAAGCCGCGTCCCGGACGCCGGGAGCGGGAGAAGCGCCGCCGGTGAACCGCTCCATCGTCATCGGCACCGCCGGGCACATCGATCACGGCAAGAGTGCACTGGTCCGCGCGCTGACGGGGACGGATCCGGACCGGCTGAAGGAAGAGCAGGCGCGCGGCATCACCATCGATCTGGGATTTGCGCATACGTCTATCGCAGGCGACGACATCGCGTTCGTCGACGTGCCCGGGCACGAGCGGTTCGTCAAGAACATGCTGGCTGGCGCGGGCGGCATCGATGCGGTTCTGTTCGTCGTCGCCGCCGACGAATCCGTGATGCCGCAGACGCGGGAACACTTCGCAATCTGCCGTCTGCTCGGCGTGCGCGCGGGAGTGATCGCGCTGACGAAGATCGATCTCGCCGATCCCGACATCATCGAGCTGGCGATGATGGACGTGCGGGAGCTCGCGGCCGGTTCGTTCCTGAGCGCCGCGCCCGTCGTGCCTGTTTCAGCGAAGACGGGCGCAGGGCTCGACGATCTCCGGCGAGCGCTGGCGAGCATGTCCGAGCGGATTCCCGAGCGCGCCGTCGTCGGGCTGCCGCCGCGGCTCCCGGTGGATCGCGTGTTCTCGATGCGGGGGTTCGGAACCGTCGTCACCGGCACGCTCACATCCGGCACCTTGCGGGCAGACGACGAGCTCGTGCTCCTGCCCCGAGGGCGGCGCGTGAAGGTCCGGGGACTGCAAGTGCACGGGCAGGCACGCGATCACGCGACGGCTGGACGACGAGTCGCGGTGAACCTGGGCGGTGTCGAACGCACTGACGTGGAGCGCGGCGACACCTTGACGGCGGCGGACGCATTCGAGGTCACCCGCCGCATCGACGTTCGACTCGAGATGCTCGCTGATGCGCCTGAACTGAAGCACGGTGCACGTGTGCGGTTTCATCATGGGACAACCGAGGTGCTCGGCCGCGTCGCGCTGGGCCCGGATCGTTTCGCCCGAATCCGTCTCGAAGGTCCGGCGGTGCTCACCCGAGGGGACCGCTTCGTGCTGCGCTCATACTCGCCGCCGAACACGATTGGCGGAGGCGTAGTGCTGGATCCCGCTCCCGCGCGGACCCCGCTCCGAACAGCGGCCGGTGCCGCCCGCTTCGCGCGGCTGGATGCGAACCCGGCCGATGCCATCGGCGCCTTCGCGCACGAACGCGGCGCCTCAGGGTTGACCTTCCGCGACATGGCGAGACGCGCGGGCGTCAGCGAGGCCGCGGCGGCTGCGTTGGCGCGCCAGTTGGAAGCGCGCGGAGCCGCTCGCGTGATCGCGGACCGCCTGTTCGAGACAGCGGTGGTCGCCGGGCTGGAGAAACGGCTGCTCGACCTCGTCGCGGCACATCACGCCGCGCATCCACTATCGGAAGGGGTCCCGCGGCAGGAAATTCGTGAACGCCTCTTCGCACGCGCGGCGCCTGAGCTTTTCGAACGCGTGATCGACTCGCTGACGACGAGCGGACGCATTACGGGCCGCGAATCGCTCGCGCTGCCCGGAGCCGGCCTGTCGCTCTCCGCCGAGGAAGCGCGCGCGCAGGAAGCACTTGCACGCATTTACCGTGAGGCGCGCCTGGCTCCGCCCGATCTCGCGGCGGCGGCGGCCACGGCGGGTATTCCCCCCGGCATCGCCGAGCGGATGGCGAAATTGCTCGTGCGACAGAAGATGCTGATGAAACTCGACACCTTGTTTTTCCACGCCGATGCGCTGGCGGAGCTCCGCCGCGAGATCGAAGGCATGAAGCGCGCGGAGGCCGCGCCGCGCGTCGACGTCGCCGCGTTCAAGGTTCGATTCGGGTTGTCGAGGAAATACGCGATCCCGCTGCTCGAGTGGCTCGATCGGGAGCGCGTGACCCGTCGGGTCGGGGACGCGAGGGTGGTGTTATGAGCGGTCGGGGCCTTCCTTTGTCGCATCCTTGAAGTTGCGGATGCCCTTGCCGATGCCTCGGCCGATCTCCGGCAGCCGGTTGGCGCCGAAAATCAGGATGATGATGACCAGAATGATCAGGAGTTCCGGCAGTCCAAGCCTACCCAGCATGACGCGTCCTTTCGGGTGTCGGGGACAGCTGAATTCTATCATCTTCGCCCTGCTCCCCCTCTTGACCGTGGCGCCGCGTGCCTCCGACGTCCAATTCACCTCCGGCGTGAACGTGGTCGAGGTCTATGCCGCCGCTGTCGACCGCGACGGCCGGCCCGTCACAGGCCTGCCGCGTGACGCGTTCACCGTGCTGGAAGATGGCCAGCCGCAGACCATCAGCACGTTCACGGAAGGGGAGTTTCCGCTGTCGGTGGCCATCGCCGTCGATCGGAGCTTCAGCATGACCGGCGCCGAGCTGGCGGCCGCGAAAGCGGCTGCGCAGGCGTTCGTGTCGGCGTTACGTCCGGACGATCAGGCAACGGTGATCGCGATTGGATCCAGGGTCGAGACGGTGGCGCCGCTTTCGGCGGACCGTCTCGCGCAGCAGCAGGCGGTCGATGCCCTGCAGCCGTGGGGGACCACCGAGCTGCACGATGCAGTCATCGCGAGCATCGACGCGATCCAGACGGCGCAGGGGCGCCGCGCGCTGCTGCTTCTCTCGGATGGCAGCGATCGCTACAGCACCGCCAGCACGTCGGACGCCCTCGAGCGCGCGCGTCACAGTGATGTCATGGTTTATCCGTTCGCGCTCGGCTCGACGCGTCCGCCGCTGTTCGCAGAACTGGCCGCGCTTACCGGCGGACGATCCTTTTTCCCCCGAAACGCACAACAGGCGACCGAGGGAGCTCGCGCCGTCGCCGACGAGCTGCGGCACCAGTACCTCCTCGGCTACACGCCAGGTCGTTCTCCGTCTCGCGGCGAGCAGCAGTGGCGCTCCATCACTGTCCGCGTCGATCGCCCGAACGTAACCGTCCGCGCACGGGACGGATATTTCGTGCAGTGAGAGGCGGAGGCGCGAGGCGCGAGGCGGGAGGCGGGAGGCGCGAGGCGCGAGGCGGGAGGTGCGCGGGCCCGATCGCCTCACCAGCGATGGGGGCGAGGACGGGCGCCCGCTTCGCGCGGAGGCGGCTCCTCGTCGACAGTGTTTCCGGCCGCCGAGCACGAAGCGGGCTGTCCGAGCGGGGGCCCCATCGCAAGACCAGGCGGATCGGCGCGAGGCGGGAGGCGGGAGGCGGGAGGCGCGAGGCGGGAGGTGCGGTTTAGAACAGCAGCTTCATCATGAGGCCGAATTCCAGCGTCCCGAGGAGCCGCCGCTTCAGAGTGGCGTAAGGTTGCCGGCCCGCGATGAGGTCGATCATCACGGCGCGGATCGCCGCACTCGATTCGAGCGCGTCGATCAGTAATCGCGTGAATCGAGGCCGGAAGACCCCCTCCTTCAACCGCGCGGCGTCGCGGAGTTCTGGATGGATGCCGTCGCGGATCCGCGTGTCGTAGGCACGCGCCGCGTCCGTCGAAGACAGCGCCGACGCGGCATGAACACCCGACGCGAGCGCAAAATAGATCCCTTCACGCGTAATCGGATCGACGAGACCTGCGGCGTCCCCGAGCAGCATCCAGCGGGCACCGCTCGTCGGCTGCCCGCAGAAGCTTTCGGCGCGCAGCGAAGGAATCGGCCAGGAGTACCGGCGTCTTGCGTGCGCGCGGGCTGGCGCGTAGCCGTCGAGCCAGGCGTCGGTCATCGCGTGCAGCCGCGCGGACGAGGTCTCATGTGCCTGCGCACACGTGCCCACCGCAAGATGATCGCGGCGCGGAAACGACCAGAGGTAGCCGCGAGGCGTCTCCGTGAACCCAATCACGATCTCTTCGAGCGAGACGCCGTAAACGAAGGATCCCGATGCGATTGAAATGTCCGTGCGCTCGAACGGCTGCGCGATGATCTTGCGCGTGATGCCGCACGCGCCGTCCGCGCCGAGCAGCCATGCCGCGCGTATCGTGCGGCCGTTGCTCGCGACCTCCCATCCGTCCGTCACTCGATCGCATCGGACGACCCGCTCGCGAAGGTGTGTTGCGCCTGCGTTGATGGCGTCGCGCAACAGCGCGGTATCGAAGGTTCCGCGGTCGAAGATCCGCAGCGTGTCAGGGTCGTTCACACGAACTGTCGCCGCGCGTCCGCCGGCTTCGAACCTGACCTGCCGGATTGTCCACCCCTGCGATATCAGTGTGGATGTGTTTCCGAAGGACAGCGCCCGTCCGGTGACGCCGCCGCCGCACGGCTTCTCGCGCGGGTGGCTGCCATCGAGGATGGTGACGCGCGCGCCGGCCCGTGCGAGATCTCGCGCCGCCATGCAGCCCGACGGCCCCGCACCGACGACGACGGCATCGAGCATTGCAAAGGTAGAATACCCTTCACATGGCCGAACGGCATCCGATGGTCCTCGCGCTCTTCGACAGCGCCGCAACCGCCGCGGCTGCCGCGCGTGCCCTGCACGCGGTTGGCATCGCACGCGACCGCATCTCCGTCGTCGCGCGCAATCACGACGAAGAGGGCGCGCTGGCGGAGCAGATGGATGCATCGCCCGGCGCCGACGTCGAAGACTCTCGCTCTGCCGCCAGGCTCGGGGAACTGAGCGGATTCGTCATTGCGGCGTTTGCCGAAGTGCTCCCCGGCATCGGCAGCATCGTCGCCGCCGGACCGCTGGCGGCCGGCCTGGGAGAAGCCGCGGGTCACGTGGCCGGCGGCATCGCGTCGGTGCTGACCTCGGCAGGCGTCAATCGCGACCGGGCGGAAGAGCTGCAGCGCGAAGTCGAGCAGGGGATGATTCTGCTGGCGGTGCATCTCGGCGAACAGGCGGGGGAGGACGCAGCCGTCCTCCGTGCGCTTGCAGACGCCGGAGGGCGCGAGGTCGAGGTTGTAACCTGGCACGCCTGATACGGCGACCATGCTCGGGGGCGCAGCGTCCTAAGAGAAGGACGTTGGGGCATTCAACTACCAACAATCTGGCTGGTTTCGATCCAGCACCGGTATTGCAGACTTGCCGGGCGGCTGTAGCTCGGTCACAATGACAGAGACCACCCGCATGCCCGAGGGCACCAGTCAGGCCGCGAGCCCGAACGCGCACTTCCTCGCCGGCGAGACGCCCGCTCCAACCCAGCTGAAGGCTCTCTGGCGACAGGGTGCGGGTGCGTCTATGCTCGCGCACGTCGCGGTCGCGCTCCTTCTCATTTTCATCGCCACGCGCGCTCCAGGCGTCTACACCGCTAAGCCTGCGCAGGACAATCAGAAGTACGACCTCATCTTTCTCAACGTGAAAGGGCCCGGAGGGGGCGGCGGTGGCGGCGGCAATAACAATCCCGCGCCGCCCAAGAAAGCCGAATTACCGGGGAAGGAAAAGACGACGGTTCCCGTAACCAAACCGCCGGAACCCAAACCGATCGAAAAGCCCAAAGAGGCGCCGCCACCTCCGCCGCAGGAGGTCAACATTCCGGTGCAGCAGGTGACGTCGGGCATCGACAAGATTGCCGGCGTGCTGCCGTCGATGACCACGCTTCCCGATCCAAATTCGATGGGGATGGGCACAGGTCCTGGTGGGGGCGGAGGTAACGGCAGCGGCATCGGGCCCGGCAGCGGCTCAGGACTGGGACCGGGCTCCGGCGGTGGCACCGGCGGAGGCGTTTACGACGTCGGAAACGGGGTGACCGAGCCGAAGCTGATTCGCGAGGTCAAACCGCAGTACACCGCAGACGCGATGCGCGCCAAGGTGCAGGGCGAGGTCGAGCTCGAAGCTGTCGTCAACCCCGATGGCAGTGTGGATCGCATCCGCGTGACGCGCTCGCTCGACCGCACGTTCGGCCTCGACCAGAAGGCCATCGAAGCCGTCCGCCAGTGGCGGTTCATGCCCGGCATGCGTCAGGGGCAGCCGGTCGCGGTCCGCGTCAGCGTCGTGCTGGATTTCACGCTTCGCTGATCGATCGCGCCGTTCCGCATCACCGCCGGTTGCTGTCGGTCCAGAGCAACTGCGCGAGCGCAAGACCGGCTCCGATGGCCACACACGCCGCGGCTGCCGCGCCCGCGTAATCATCGACCCACGATTTACTCGCGTCCTGCTGATCGCGCTCGGCGGTCGTCGTCTGCGCGTTCCTCAACACCTGCGCGATATGCTGCGGGTGGCGGCCGGCGAGCTGGATCACCTGTTCACGGCAACTGAAACCGTCGGCCACTATGGTCCCGCCGGCTTTTCGCGCTGCGGGCAGCAGCACCCGTTCTCCCACGGCTTGCGATATGTCGAAGTGTTCCGCCTCGAATCCAAACGAACCAGCCATCCCGCAGCAGCCCGTATCGGGCGCATCGACCTTCGCGCCCAGCGATCCCAACAGCTCGACATCGTCGCGCGTGCCGAAGATCGCTTTCTGATGACAGTGGCCGTGGTAGAGGAGTGAAGCGTCGATGCGACCGAGATTGAAGCGGTCCTGGTGCTGCCGCACGAAGGGCGCGAGCAGCGTCACCTGAGAGGCGAGTCGCTTGGCATCTTCGTCGTGCGGGAGCATGTTCGGCAGCTCGTCGCGGAACACAGCCGCGCAACTCGGTTCGAGCACGACAACGGGGATGCCTTCGCGGATTTCGGGACGGATGGCTTCCAGGACGTCGAGCAGGAACTTCCGCGCGAGGTCGAGGAACCCGTAGTCGTACAGCGGCCGTCCGCAGCAGACGTGGCTCTTCGGCAGCAGCACCTCGAATCCGGCGTTTTCCAGCAGGTCGGCCGCGGCGATCGCGGTATCGGGATGGAAGTGGTTGTTGAAGGTATCCGGCCACAGCATGACTTTGTCGCGCGGCTGCGCCGCGAGGTCCGCGCGCGGACGCGGCCGGCGCGCGAAGATCTCCTTGAACGTCTTCTTTGCAAACCGGGGCACGTCGCGTTGCATCGCCATGCCGGCGGCGAACTTTGCGACTTGCGACAATCCCGGCGTGTGCGTCAGCCGGTTGACGAGGCCGGGCGCGCGAGACGCGATGCGGGCCCACCAGGTGATCAGCCCGAACGCAAAGGCGTGGCGCGGGCGGAGATGTCCTTCGTAGTAGTGCGAGAGGAACTCCGCCTTGTAGGTCGCCATGTCGACGTGGACGGGACAGTCGCCTTTACACCCCTTGCAGGCGAGGCAGAGATCGAGCGCGTCCTTCACGTCCTCGTTCTGCCACATGCCGGTGACCGGATCGCCTTCGAGCATCTCCCACAGCAGATGCGCGCGCCCGCGCGTCGAGTGCTTCTCCTCCCGGGTGACCTGAAAGCTCGGGCACATCGTCCCGTGATCGGTTCGCCGGCACTCGCCGACGCCGACGCATCGCTGCATCGCATGCGCGAAGTTGCCGCTTGCCGCCGGAAACCCGAAGTGCGTCGGGGGCGCGGGATGGTTGTAATCGCTTCCGTAGCGGAGGTTTTCATCGACGCGATACGGGTCCACGATCTTGCCGGGGTTCATCCGGTTCTGCGGGTCCCAGATGTGCTTGAACTCGTGGAACGCGTCCATGATGTCGGGCCCGAACATCTTCGGCAGGAACTCCGCCCGGGATTGGCCGTCGCCGTGCTCGCCCGACAGCGACCCGCCGAACGAAACGACCAGTTCGGCGGCTTCGCCGATGAAACGGCGGAACTTCGTGATGCCCGGCGCGGTGAAGAGATCGAAATTGATGCGAGTGTGCAGGCATCCCTGCCCGAAGTGGCCGTAGAAATCGCCGATGTAGTCGTACTTGTCGAGGAGCGTGCGGAACGCGCGCAGATAATCACCCAGGCGGTCTGGCGGAACGGACGAATCCTCCCAGCCTTCCCACGTCGGGTGCTCACTCGTTACGTGCGCGGTCGCGCCAAGGCCGGCTTCGCGCGTGCGCCAGATCTGCTGCTCGTCCGTCCGGTTGTCGAACATTGTCGATGAAGGGGGATTTCCCTTCCGTCCGAGATCGTCGAGCATGTGCTTCGCGCGGTCGTCCGCGTCCTCGCGGGAATCGCCGCCGAATTCGACGAGGAGCCAGCCGCGGCCTTCGGGGAGCTTCCGCAGAGAATCCTGCCGGATGCCGATGTGTTTGATGTCGTTGACCAGGCGGTCGTCCATTCCCTCCAGCCCGATGGGGCCGTAGCTGAGAATTCGCGGGATGTCGTCCCCCGCGCTGTAGATGTCCGGATACCCGAGCACGACGAGCGTCCGGTACTGAGGGCTGTCGACGAGACGCACGGTGGCTTCGAGCACTGTCACGCACGTGCCTTCGCTCCCGACGAGTGCGCGTGCGACGTTGAAGCCGTTCTCCGGCAGCAGCCACGGGAGGTTGTAACCGGACACGCGCCGGGGAATGTGCGGGAACTCGCGGCGGATCGCGTCCGCGTACTTGTCGCGGAGCGCTTGAAGCCGGCCGTAGATCTCCCCCCGGCGTCCGCCCGCGGCAACGATCGCGGCGAGCTCGTCGTCGCTTGTGGCGCCGACCCGCATGCGCGTGCCGTCATAGAGGAGGATGTCGAGTGCATTGACGTTGTCGTCCGTCTTTCCCGCCATCACCGAGTGCACGCCGCAGGAGTTGTTGCCGATCATGCCGCCGAGCGTGCAGTGGTCATGCGTCGACGGATCGGGGCCGAACGTCAGCTTGTCGTGTTCGGCCGCGTGCCTGAGGTGGTCGAGGATCAGTCCCGGCTGGACCCGCGCCTGCTTACGGGAGGCATCAATCTCGAGAATGCTGTTCAGATACTTGGAGAAGTCGATGGCCACCGCGACATTGCAGCACTGGCCGGCGAGGCTCGTGCCTCCGCCGCGGCTCATCATGGGCGCGCCGTGCTCGCGGCACGCCGCAACGGTTTCCACGACGTCGTTGACGGTACGCGGGATGACGACGCCGAGCGGCACCTGGCGGTAGTTCGAACCGGCGGTTGCGTAGAGCGCCCGCGACGCGCCGTCGAATCGCACTTCGCCACTGATGCGCGATCGGAGGTCTGCGGCCAGGGCGTCGCGGGCTTCGTCGGGCCACGCGTGCGAGCCGAAGCGCATGCGGCGGCTGCCGGACGTCGGCACCACGAGGGGAAGTGGATGATGCATGGCGGGGTCCTCAGGCGACGCGAAACGGTTCGGCGTCGCTCGTTTTGAAATCGAGCCCGAGTCCGGAACGACTGCGATCGGGCCGCAGCGCACCGTGGTCGGCGCGCGCGGCGCCGTCGAAGAACATCTGCTCGATTCGGGTGTGGTCGTAGAAGTATTCGATGTGTGCGACGTTTGCGATCGCGGCGCACACGTGTACGTGGATGGACGGAGCCGTATGTGCGGAGAGCGGCGTGTTCCACGCCTCCGCCAAAGCGGCCGCTTTCAGGAAGCCGGTAATCCCGCCGCAGCGCGTCGCGTCGGCCTGCAGCACGTCGACGGCGCGGTGCTCCAGCAGCCGCCGGAAATCGTAGACGACGTAGCCGTACTCGCCGGCCGCGACGGCCATTCCGGCGGGAGCCCGGTCGACCATCAGCGCCAGTCCATCGAGGTCGTCCGAGGAGACCGGTTCTTCGAACCACGTCACGTTGTGTTCCGCAAACCGTGCCGCTTGTCCGAGCGCGAGGTGGCGCGGGTACGCGCCGTTGGCGTCGACGAAGAGTTGCGCGTCGGGACCGATGGCTTTGCGCGCAGCGGCCACGCGGTGGACGTCGTCGCGTGGGTTGCGGCCGATCTTCATCTTCACGCGCGTGATGCCGTCGGCAATCCAGCCAAAAAGCTGGTGCTGAAGACGCTCAATCGTGTAGGACGTGAATCCGCCGCTTCCGTACACCGGCACCTCGTCGCGCGCCGAGCCAAGCAGTGACACGACCGGGACATCGAGCAGCCGGCCTTTGAGATCCCACAGCGCGTTGTCGACAGCCGAGACAGCCGCCGAGGTCACCCCGCTGCGGCCATTGTTCCGGCAGGCGACGCGCATGGCGACGTACGCGCGATTGATATCCAATGCGTCGAGGCCGCGGACGGCGTCCGCGAGCGCGTCTTCGATGAACGCCGCCGCCGCGCGCCCCGCGTACGAGTAACCGAGCCCGGTCCGTCCCCCTGCACTGACGCGGCACACGACTATCGTGGTGGAATCCCATTCGAAGGTGCCGTCGGATTCCGGGGCGTCCGTCGGGACGCGGTAGGCCTCTGCGGAGACCTGTTCGATAGGTGCAGCCGGCGTCATTTCCGGTTCGGCAGATACTTGTCGGCCACCTCCTTGACCGTCTGCTTCAGGAACCCAAGCCGCTCCGCGTCCCCCTTGAGCACCGACGAGGTGAACGCCTTCGCCTGTTCAAGGGTGATGTGCGGCGGCAGCGGCGGAACGTTCGGGTCGGTGACCGCCTCGAACACGAACGGTTTCGTGGACGCGAACGCGCGTTCCCACGCCCCCGCGATGTCGTCTGCCCGATCGACGCGGAGGCCGTCGAGCCCGAGCGACTTTGCGTACTCGGCGTACGGGAAGTCGGGCACCGACTGGGACGCGGGGAAGCGGGGGTCGCCTGCGAGCACACGCTCCTCCCAGGTCACCATGTTCAAATCGCGGTTGTTCAGCACCAGGATGATCAACCGCGGGTCCGACCACTCCTGCCAATACTTGCTGATGGTGATGATCTCGTTCAGCCCGTTCATCTGCATCGCGCCGTCGCCCGCGATGGCGATGACGACCCGATCCGGATGACAGAATTTGGCGGCGACGGCATACGGGACCGCGGGTCCCATCGTCGCAAGCGTGCCCGACAGCGACGCCATCATGCCGCGGCGCATTTTGAGCGCGCGCGCGTACCAGCTTGCCGACGATCCTGAATCGCACGAGAGGATGCATTCGTCCGGCAGCCTCGGGGACAATTCCCAGAAGACGCGCTGCGGGTTGATTGGATCGGCGCTGTTCATGGCGCGCGCCTCGACGAGCTGCCACCAGTCCGCGACCCCCTCCTCAATGTCCTCGCGCCACGCCCGATGCGTTTTGCGGCGCAGCAACGGCAACAGCGCCCGCAACGTTTCGCGGCTGTCGCCGACGAGGTTCACCTCCATGGGGTAGCGGATGCTGAGCATCCGCCCGTCGATGTCGATCTGAATGCCGCGCGCCTGGCCCGGCTCCGGGAGGAATTCGCTGTACGGAAAACTGCTGCCGACCATCAGCAGCGTGTCGCAGCCCATCATCATGTCCCAGCTCGGCTTCGTGCCGAGCAGGCCGATCGCGCCGGTGACGAACGGGTAATCGTCGGGAACTGCCGCCTTGCCGAGGAGCGCCTTCGCGACACCGGCGCCGAGCGTGTCGGCGACTTCGATGACCTCATCGGTCGCGTGCAACGCGCCGGCACCGACGAGCATCGCGATTTTATCGCCCGCGTTCAGAATGTCGGCCGCGCGTTTGAGATCATCGTCGTACGGCACCACATACGGCGCGGTGTAGCCGATCCCGGAATGCACGGTGCTGTGCTTGCGCGGCGGCTCTTCCACTGCATCAAGTTCCTGCACATCGTTCGGAAAAATGATGCACGTGACCGTGCGCTCGGCCTTGGCGATCCGTATCGCGCGATCGACGAGGTGCCGCACCTGCACGGGAGACGACGCCATGTGGACGTATTCGTTCGCCACGTCCTTGAACAGCGAGATGAGATCCACTTCCTGCTGGAAATGCCCTCCGATCGCGGCGCGCGCCGACTGGCCGACGATCGCGACGACGGGCTGGTGGTCCATCTTCGCGTCGTAGAGCCCGTTGAGCAGGTGAATCGCACCGGGCCCGGACGTCGCCACGCACACGCCAACCTCGCCGGTGAACTTGGCGTGAGCGCACGCCATGAATGCCGCCATCTCTTCATGGCGGACCTGGATGAAGCGGACCTTGTCCTGGGCCCGCTCGAATGCGCCGAGAATGCCGTTGATGCCGTCGCCCGGGTAGCCGTACACGCGGCTGACGCCCCAGCTCGACAGCCGCTGAATGAGGAAATCTCCAACCGTCATAGGGATGGAGGAAGCAAGGCGTGAGCCGCAGGCGCGAGGCGGGAGGCGGCAGGCGGGAGGCGGGAGGCGGGAGGCGGGAGGCGAGAGGTGGGAGACGGCGGTCGATCTGTGCAATACCAGTCCGCCCGGTGCGACGACCTTCGCCCTTCAGAACACCAGATGTACGCCGGCGCGCGCGCTGCGCGGATCGGTCCACAGCAATGGCAGCCCGAGATTGGGACCCGACTGCGGGCTGACGCGGAGCGCCTCACCCTGGTTGGTCACGTTGAAGACGTCGACGAAGAGCCCGAGTGACGCGGCTCCCCCCGTATGCACCGTCTTCTCGGCGCGCACGTCGATTGCGTTCAGCGCCGCGGTCCGGCGCGAGCCGCGGGGCTCGACGAAGATCGCATTGGCGCCCGTCTGGGTGCCGAAGTTTGCCGCGCGTTGCCACGGCGCGCCGCTCTGATATCGGTAGACGGCGCCGACGGTAAGCGGACCCCACACCTGCAGCCGCATCGACCCGAGCACTTTGATCTCGTGCGTGAAGTCCTGGTTCGTGAGCCCGTCGCCATTGATCCGCTTGTTCGGGTTGACGAAGGTACCGTTCAGTCCGAGGTCGCCGTTCGCGGCGTTGCTGTCCGCGGCGTTGTAGTAATTCCCGGTTGTTCGAGACCACGTATACGAGGCCTGCAGATCGGAGTGGCCGCCGCGGCGCCGCAGGATGAACTGCGCGGCGCGATACCGTCGGTGGGCGTCAGGGTTCGTCAGGACCGGCGCGGACTTTGTCGGATCCGCGTCGAGATAAACGGTGATCGGGCCGCCGTCGTCTGCAGTGCCGGCACGGCCATCCGGTCCCGGATCCCTCCGGATGACCGGCTGCCACACGATGCCGGGGTCGGTGAAGCCGATCGCGTCCCTGTAATCCCGGCGGACGAACTGCGCGGTCGCGGAGAGCGCCCACGGCAGTTGGCGCTCGACGCCCGCGGCGATCTCCTGCATGTACGGAAAGCGGATATCAGGATCGATCGATCCTGCGGTTGCGACTGGAGTCCGGAAGGTCTCCACGTAACCGTCGCCTGTGACGTCCGCCAGAATCGTGGGCGACTGGCTGAGCGGATCGAGGAAGTCGTAGAAGCTCGTGACGATCGGGTCCTGGTACCGTCCATAGTGGACGCGCACCGCCGTGCGGTGGTCGCCGGTCACGTCCCAGGCGGCCCCGAGCCGCGGCGCGAGCGCGTGAGCCGCGAAAGCCTGCGGGTGGGTCGGGACGCTGCCGTTATAGAAGCCTGCGCGCAGGCCGGCGTTGACGGTCAGCCGGTCCGCGACCGTCCACGAGTCCTGCGCGTAGACCGTCTGCCGAGACTGGCGGGGTCGATAGATGGCCCCAGCCCACATCTGCACGCTGGTGGCGCGGCCATCCGTGTCGAAGATGAGCAGACCGCCGGTCGTGTGATCCTCTGTGCGGAGCGTGTCGTGTTCGTATTCGAACCCGGCCCTGATCTCGTGTTGCCCCGCCACGCGGCGCGCCGGGAACGTTGTCACCTCGGCACTTGCCGTCACAGGGCTGCTGCTCCATGTCGAGGAATCGAGGTAGTTCACGGACATCACGCTTGTCAGCAGATCGACGTGGGCGGGCGGGCCGTCGCGCTTTCCTTCGGGTGGTCCAAAGAACGAGTCATAGCGCTGACCCGTCTGCCGGAACTCGACGACGGTCCGGTCGCTCACCGTCCAGAGCGCGCGCGCGTTCCACATCGCGTCCCTGATGTCGCTGATTGCCAGCGCGTCATTCGATATCAGAGGGGACGCGTTGGCACCGTCCACTCCTTGCACGCTCCGTTCGACGTAGCCTTCGACACGAAGGCGCGCCGATGGCGCCGCGGTGAGCTTCCCGATGCCTTTCCACTCCGTGGAATCGTAATCGGCGTTTCCCGGACCGTTCTGACCGGTGTAGAAGCTCGCCGGACGATACTTGTCGCGATATCGCTCGCCGCCGGCGAAGAACCACACGCGGTCCTTCGCGACCGGCCCTCCAGCCTGAAACGTCGTGTCATATCTCTGCTTGATGTCGACGGGCCTGAATCGTTGTTGCACTGCCGGGCTGAGCGAACCTCGATTGTTTCCGCTCCATGACGGACGCGTCGTCCAGAATTCACCTCGGCCCGAGAATCGATTCGACCCGCTGCGCGTAATCGCGTTCGCCATCGCGCCCGTGTACTCGCCGTAGCGCGCGTCGGCGCCGATCGAAATCACCTGCACTTCGTCAATCCAGTTCAGGTTCGGCGACAGGATGGCCTGGCCGGACCCGGGTTCGTTCGCACTCGTGCCGTCGAGAAACAGCGGATTGGCGTAAAGCGTGCCGCCGAGGCCGACGTCGTGTGTCACGCCAGGCGCGAGATTGACGATGCCCAGCGCACCGCGCGCAAGCGGGAGCGTTTCGAGCTGGTCACGATCGATCACTGTGGGTGACGCGCTCGTGTGCACGTCGATGATGGGTGCTGACGCGCGGATCTCTACGGACTGTTCGAGCCGTTCGAGCGCAAGCACGAAATCGAGCGTGAGCGTGGCCCCAGGCGTCAGCGTCAGCCGCTCGCCGGTTGTCGCGAAGCCCGCACGCTGCACGCGAACGTCATACGCCCCGGGCGGCAGGAATGCGAAGCGATACGTGCCCGCCGCATCGGTCATCGCGCGCTGCGGACCTCCGACGAGCGCTCCGCTCGTGACTTGTACCGTCGCGCCGGCGACGGTCGCGCCGGACGAATCGTGGACCACGCCGACAAGCGCGGCGTCCTGCCCGTTCTGTGCGGCGGCGGGGAGCGGAACGAGCAGCAGCGCGGTCAATGCGAGTGACGGCAATTTTGGAAGCAATCGGGTTCTCCTGTGCAGGGCGACGTCAGTGACGTCGGTCCTTAATCGCGTGGCAGCGGGATGATTCGGAGCTCGGTTCGCAGCACACTCTCGGGGTACGCCACGCGCCTTCCGTCGGGACTGAGCGACATGACAGTCGGCCTGAACTCTTGAAGCAGGTCTGTCGGTCGTGACGGGCCGCCCTCGGGCGAAACTTCGAACACTGGATTTCCGCCGCTGCTGCGGCCCATGGCATACAGCACGTACCGCCCATCGGTCGTCCATCCAGCAAGGTCCAACCCGTCAGGCGCGGTAGCGTGGGCGATCACCCTCGTTGCGCCATTGCGGAACACTGCGAGGAAGCTGTCCCATCCGCCCTCCACGAGCTTGCGCGCGGCCTGCAGTGCGATCGCGCTTCCGTCCGGAGAAATTGCGAAACGCCCGACCCCTCCAAGCGTGCCGATCGGCAGCACCAGTTGCCTCTCTCCCGTTGCCAGATCCAGAGAGACGATGCCGGTCACGTTGTCGTTGAACAGAAAATGGCGTCCATCGGGAGAGAACTGCGATCGGGCTGGCGCCTCGATGCCCCCCACGAGGAACGGCCGCGCTTCTCCTGTCAGCACGTCGACGATGTAATAACCCGTTCGCATCTCGTCCGTGTTGTCACGGCCCCAGACGACGACCGCGCGCCCGTCTCGAGTCCACTGCGGCGTATAGCCACCGAGGAACGCAAGCCGCGGATGGAGCTGCCGGATACGGCCGGTATCGACATCTTTGATCGTCAGCGTCTTCAACGGATTTCCGCCGCTGTACTCGGCCGGAGTCGTCGAGAAGAACGCGATAGAACCGCCATCAGGGGACCACGCCGGCGCGACGTGATTGCCGATACGCTGCGGATCGATGCGCGCCGGGTTTGCGACGCGGCCGGTTTCCGCATCGAAATCCGCTACATAGACCTCTTGCAACCGGGTGTCGCTGAACTCCTGCAGGTCGCCGGCCGCGCTGACGGTGTAGGCCGAACGATACATTTCCGATCCTGCGTTCGCCTGGAACAGCTGCATCTGTTCCACGCGCAGGTCGGTGTCGAGGCGCGCAATCCAGGCGTCGTGCGAGTTCTTGACGCTCGCCGATGGCCGCAGGAAGAGGATCGCGTGGCCATCGGGCAACCAGGACGGGAAGGCGTCGTCGCCGCTGTCGCCGAGCAGCAGTCGAGGGCCAGAGCCGTCGATCGGCACCAGCACGAGATGACCGTGTCTCGCGTACTCGTGCCAGACCGGGTCTTCGTACTGTGACGGCTCGACCGTCACGATGAATCGACCGTCCGGGGAAAGGACGGCGTGTGGCGGCGCGCCGGGCGGCACCGAGTACAAAGGACGCATCTCGCCGGTTTCGACCGAGAGAAGCACAAGCTCGAGCTTTCCCGCTTTCGGGCGCAGCCAGCAGAGCAGCTCTGATCCGTCTGCAGACCAGTCCGCGGCTATCGGCTCGTATGCGGTCTCGGGCAGGATTAATTGCCGGCTTTCGCCGCGAACCGCATCCGTCGCTCTGAGCGCGAACGAGCCATCCGGAAGCGCCGCCGTGTAGGCGACGAGTGCTCCGTCGGGGGACATGATAGGAAAGCGGAACGCCGTGTTCGGTTTTATCGGTGCGACGACATGGGCGGTGTCTGTATTGACCTGCCAATATCCGATGTGTCCGTCCTCACCGATGTACGGATAACGGCGCCCATCGCGCGAGGGAAGTCCCCAGTCCGTGCGCGGCATCGTGATGCGCCGCGGCCCGTTCGACGGCATGCCGACATGCGCGTCCGCCGCGGCCAGCGCGACGAAAGCGCCGACCGTAAACGTCAGGACGGAGGCTGCCGCGGCGAATCGGGAGCGCCGCTTCGCCGGCGCCTGCACCAGCGCTTGGAGTGCCGCTCCGAGGGCCTCCGCGGTCGGGAAGCGATCCTCAGACCGTCTGGCGAGCGCCCGATTGATGATCGCCGACAGCGCCGGTGTCGTACGCAGCGCGGCTGCCGGCTCGAGCCATGCGCGACTTTCGTGCACCCGCTTGATTTCGTCGATTGTCGCTCCCGCCGCCGGGTAGCGGCACGAGAGCATGAAGAACAGCAGCACGCCGACGGCATACACTTCCGACGCGCGCGACGCGGCGCCGCCGAACAGCAGTTCCGGCGCGAGATATACGGGCGTGCCTTCGATGCCGCGCGGCCGGGTGCGCGCGTCCTCGCCGGCGCCAAAGTCCATCAGAACGGTGCGTCCGTCGGC
Source organism: Vicinamibacterales bacterium (assembly GCA_035495555.1). Taxonomy (GTDB): domain Bacteria; phylum Acidobacteriota; class Vicinamibacteria; order Vicinamibacterales; family 2-12-FULL-66-21; genus DATJFQ01. Next base: position 5,182 of record DATJFQ010000062.1, on the reverse strand, counting down.
GGTCCGGATGATGTTCTGCGCTTTGACATCGCGGTGGATCAGGCGGGCGCCGTGCACGGCCGTCAGCGCGGAACATACATCGATCGCGCACGCGATGGCTTCCGACGGCGGCAAGCCGCCGCGCGCTTCCACCTCCTCGCGGAGGGTGCGGCCCGCCAGGAATTCCATCCAGACGCCCGCCTGTCCATCGATGCGGTCAGCCCCGTAGACGGAGACCACGTTGGGATGATGTACGCGGGCGAGCAGACGCCCTTCGGCAACGGCGGTGACCTCGCGCTCGCCGGCCGACGTGGTTCGCAGCAGCTTGAGCGCGACCTCGCGTTCCAGCCGCGGGTCCCACGCGCGGTACACGTCGCCGTGCGCGCCGCGCGCGATCCACTGCAGGACGTGCAGCGGTCCCCACGTGAACGGCGCCGTGCGTTCTGCTCGCGCGGTGTGCTCGGAATACTCGCGGCCGATGCGTGCCACATCGCGCAGCGATCGGAGCAGCAGCCGGTCGTCCTCGCTCGGCATCTGCGCCTCGAGCAGGTTCCAGTCCGGATCGTTGCGGTCCGAAATCGCAGCCAGCGCGCGGTCGAACGCGTCGTTCATACAGTCTGGAGGCGTTTCATCTCGGCCGCGAGGCGGCCGAGCGCGCGCTGCAGCGCCATGCGGGCGGCATTGGCCGAAGGCTTGTTGAATGCGGCAGCAAGTTCCTGGTGCGTGAACGAGAACTCTACGTGCGCGATGATCAACTGGCGGTCCTCCTCAGCGAGCGCTGCCAGCGCTCGGTCATATCGCTCGAGCGCTTCGGTCCCGATCGCCGCCTCCAGCGGGGAAGTCTCCGGGGACGGAATCGCCGATTCGAGTTCTCCGGCCACCGGCCTTCGCGACACGCGACGGATCTCCATCCGAATCGCATTCAGCAGCACCTGGCGAAGATACGCCTGCAGCGCCCCTTCGCCGCGGATTTCGATGGTGCCGATCTTCTTGAACGCGTTTGCGAGCGTTTCCTGAACGATGTCCTGGGTCTCGGCCATTCCGCGGGCGGACGGCGGCAGCCGGCCCGCGGCCCACCGGACCAGGCGCGGCCGGTATCGCTCGATCAGGGCATTCAACGCCGTCGCGTCACCCGCGCGCGCACGGTGAATCAGGTCGATCGACGTTTCGGCGTCGTACCCCACGCGGCGCAGTGTAACCCGGTGGCGGCGCGCGGCGTGCGGCGCGCGGCGTGCGGCACCCGTTTGGCGGCGCGCGTCGGCAGCGCGACCATGTAGCGCGTAACTTAATTGCGCGTCACGTGGATGTTGAACGAGAAGAAATAGTCTCCGAGCGCCTCACGGACGCTCTCCGACGTCCCAATCAGCGAGAGCAGCTGGTTCAGGCTGCGCGGGAGCCCGTCGGTTCCGGTGTAGGTCGCACCGGTCGCCGATGCACCAGGCGAAATCGTCCACGCAGTGCACGCTCCGGCGACTCCGGCCGTACACGTGACGCGCATGCGCGTCACCTCGGCGTAGTTCTCGGGCTGAAACGCGAGCCGATATCCGGCATCGTTGTCGTTTACGGGTTCGAGCCGAAACGCACCCGCGCAGTCCTGAGAGCCCCCGGGCGACATCGTCACCAGCGCCGCGTCGCACTGGGAAAACATGTGGATCTGAGCGGCAATCGGGCCGCCGAGGTCGACCGGCGGATTCTGAGTGCCCGAAGGTTCAGTGAACTGAAACCAGGCGAGCCGAGAAGATCGCATGATCGTCAGCTTCCCTTTGGCGCTGCCCAACGCGTAAGTGTTCAACATCCATTCGCCCCCGCTCACGGTTGAAGAGACGAGACCGCTTTCTCCACTGACGTAGGGTCGGCCGTCGCTTGAAATCAGGAACGGGTGTCCTCCGGAGTCGAAATCGTCGATGACGGTGGTCACCTGGAACGTACTCGGCGGTTTCGCTGCGAGGAGTGTGGTCCCTCCCGAGCCGAGCGTCGCGAAACCCGCACCAGCCAGAACAGCAGCAGTCAGTACAGTCCTCTTCATCGTCAATCCTTTTACGGGCACAGCCGCGACCGGAGTGGCCGCGCTTTTGTCCTAAATGCCAGCCGGGAGGTGATCGCACACGCGGGAGGCGCGAGGCGGGAGGGCCGCCGGCTTCGCCGGCGGGGTGCTTCGGGGCTGCGTGCCCCGAATAGGTGCCGAGTGTAGGCGGGAGGCGATCGCTTCAGATGTCGCTGCTGTCGTCCCCTTCAGTCTTACGAAGATTCTCCGCCGCCTGCGCAACCGGAATTCGATCGCGCTTGGGTTCCGTGGGATACCCGGCCTGCTGCCAGGCGTCGAAACCGCCTTTCAGCGGTCGGACATCCTTCCACCCGCGTGCCATGAGTTCCTGCGCCACCCGGGCGCTGGAGTGCTCGTTCGTTCACGTGCAGAAGGGCACGATCAGACCATTGCGCGGGATCTCATGGAGGTGCGCCTGCACTTCCTCCGGCGGGACGCGGATTGCTCCGGGAATCTGCCGATCGCCCTGTCGCCAGGCGTCCTCCGCGCGCGAATCGAGGAAGGCCACCGACTTGCCTGCGTCCATTCGATGCTTTACGTCCTGCGGCGTAATACGGTCGGGTTCCATGCTGTGTAAATCAGTGCAATCAGGCGGCCAAAAAAAGGGCCGGCCGCCTCCAGCGTTTACTGATTGGCGGGCCCATTCGGAATTCTCAGCGGCCGCTGGAACCAGGCGACGTCCCAGAACCGATCGAACTTGTGGCCGACGGCGCTGAACACGCCGACTCGGTTGAACCCCATCCGCTCGTGCAGGGCAACGGATGCGCCGTTGGGCAGCGTGGCACCGGCCACGATCATGTGTACGTCTTCGCTGGCGATCGCCTCGAACAGCGAATGGTAGAGCAGACGTCCGATCCCGCGGCCGCGGGCGTCGTGGCGGCAGTAGACGCTCGACTCGACGGTTGTCTCGTACGCCGCCTTCGGCCGCCACCGGCTCGTCGTGGCATATCCGGCGATCGAGCCGTCCTCGTTAATCGCGACGAGGAGCCGGTGCCGCCCCGTCGCGGCGTGCTCATCGAACCACGGCCTGCGCTCGCCAATGCTGTAGGGCTTTACGTCGAACGTGATCGCCGTGTGGACGATGTAGTAATTGTAGATGTCGGTGAGCGCAGGCAGATCGTCAACAACAGCGGCGCGAATGACAGGCATGGGAGCGTACACGATATCGGAGGTCCAGAGGGCGGCCGAAGCCAATCGAGCGGCGGACTTCAACCTGAAGAACGCGTACGGTCGCGAGTCGCACGCGCTGTCGAATCCGGATCGGTCTATTCGACAAACAAGCAGGACGCCGCCGCACGGCGGCCTGTCGAGGAGGATGTGATGGCGAGTACGATTCGGCTTCATCGAGTGCTTCGGGCGACACCGGAACGCGTTTATCGGGCCTTTCTCGATGGGGACGCGATGGTCAAGTGGCTGCCGCCCAACGGCTTCACTGGGAAGGTGCACCACGTCGACGCACGAGTCGGCGGCACTTACAAGATGTCCTTCACGAACTTCACCTCGGGCAAGAGCCACTCGTTCGGTGGCGAATATCTCGAACTCGTTCCGGGCGAGCGCATTCGTCACACCGACCGCTTCGACGATCCGGGCTTACCCGGTGAAATGCATGTGACGATCACGCTGAAGAAAGTGGCGGTCGGTACCGAACTGATGATCGTGCAGGAGGGGGTTCCGGATGTGATCCCCGCGGAGGCCTGTTATCTCGGATGGCAGGAGTCGCTCACGCTGCTGGCGCAACTCGTCGAACCGGAGATCCAATAAAAAGGCCGGCGCGGATTTCTCCGAGCCGGCCTTGGATAACTCCCAATTCCCAACTCCCGCTTCCCAAGTTGTTCATCTGGGAGTTTTGGGAGTTGGTAGTTGGTAGTTGGGAGTCAATCGCGAGCGAAGCGATCAGTACATGCCGCCCATGCCGCCGCCGCCGGGCATGCCGCCGCCGGCCGATTCCTTCTTCTCTTCGGGAATCTCCGAGACGAGCGCTTCGGTGGTCAGGAGGAGCGACGCGATGGACGAGGCGTTCTGCAGCGCCGTGCGGACGACCTTCACCGGGTCGATGACGCCCGCCGAGACGAGATCCTCGTACTTGTCCGCGCCCGCGTTGTAGCCCTCGTTGCCCTTCTGCTCCTTGATCTTCGAGACAACGATCGACCCTTCCTGGCCCGCGTTCGTGGCGATCCAGCGTGCGGGTTCCTCGATGGACTTGCGGATGATGTCGACGCCCACCTTCTGATCACCCTCGAGCTTCAGCGAATCGAGCGCCTTGCCCGCGCGAATGAGCGCCACACCGCCGCCGGGGACGATGCCTTCCTCGACCGCCGCCTTGGTCGCGTGCATCGCGTCCTCGACGCGCGCCTTCTTTTCCTTCATCTCGGTTTCGGTAGCCGCCCCGACCTTGATGACGGCAACGCCGCCGACGAGTTTCGCGAGCCGTTCCTGCAGCTTCTCGCGATCGTAATCCGAGGTCGTCTCTTCGACCTGCGTGCGGATCTGCTTCACGCGGCCCTCGATGGCGCTCTGCGTGCCGGAGCCCTCGACGATCGTGGTGTTGTCCTTGTCGATCGTGACCTTCTTGGCTTTGCCGAGGTCGTCGAGCTTGATGTTCTCGAGCTTGATCCCGAGGTCCTCGGTGATCGCGCGTCCGCCGGTCAGCGTCGCGATGTCTTCGAGCATGGCCTTGCGGCGATCGCCGAAGCCCGGCGCCTTCACGGCCGCCGCCTGCAGCGTGCCGCGCAGCTTGTTGACCACGAGCGTGGCAAGCGCTTCACCGTCGACGTCCTCGGCGATGATGAGCAGCGGACGGCTCGCGCGTGCCACCTGCTCGAGCAGCGGCAGCAGATCCTTCATCGAGCTGATCTTCTTCTCGTGGATCAGGATGACGGGATTCTCGAGCACGACTTCCATGCGCTCCGGATCCGTCACGAAATACGGCGACAGATAGCCGCGGTCGAACTGCATGCCTTCGACCACCTCGAGCGAGGTCTCCATCGAGCGGGCCTCTTCGACGGTGATGACGCCGTCCTTGCCGACCTTTTCCATCGCTTCCGCGATGATCTTGCCGATCGTCTCGTCGCTGTTCGCCGAGATCGTGCCGACCTGCGCGATGGCCTGGCCGCTGATGGGCTTGGCCTGCTTCTTCAGCTCGTTCACGATGACTTCGAC
>DATJFQ010000061.1:0-20523 GCA_035495555.1 Vicinamibacterales bacterium | reverse complement strand
GCTTCTGGACGCGACCGAGCTGTCGCAGCACTTCCGCTGCATCTTCGGGCGTGCAGAAGCGAAGCCGCAGAGCGGCCTCGAGCTGAGTGTCGAATTCACACGACGAACCGATGGCGTCGAGCACGTGCCGGATGGTCCACTTCGGGCGGTTCACCGCATTCCCCTCAGCGATGTTCGACGGGATCGACACGGCGGCGCGTCGCATCTGCGATACCAGGCCGTAGCGCTCGGCGTCTGGGAAATAAGCCGTCAGCCGATACGCCGATTCCACCAACTGCATCCCGATCTTCCAGGCCTCCAGATCTCTGAACGTGCGGATTTCGCCCATACGCGGACCCTCCTGGTACGCACTCGCTGCGTACAAACGCGATAACGTGTTGAACGCTGACCGTCTCGCTATTCAGGATGGCAACGGTCATACCGCGCCGCTCCCTCGCACCCCGCGCCTCGCAGCTCCCGCCTCGCGCCTCCCACCACGCGCCTCGCGCCTCGCGCCTCCGGCCTCGCGCCTCCCGCCGCGCGCTTATAATTCGGCGCCATGCGAACACACAGGTCCCTCTTCACACTAATCGTCTGTCTCTTTTCAGCCGCGCTCGCCTCGCCGCTCGCCCAGCAGGCGCCGCAGGGCCGCCAGGGCGGTGCGAACGCCGGCGGCCCGCCGCCGACAATCGAGCAGCGAACGACCGGCATGCAGAAGCTCGATGGCTACGTCCCCCTCTACTGGGACGACAAGACGGGCTCGCTCTGGATGGAGATCAACAAGTTCGACACGGAGATGCTCTACGCGACGGGGCTCTCGGCCGGCCTCGGCTCCAACGACATCGGGCTCGACCGCGGTGAGTCCGGCCAGGGCCGCGTCGTCAAGTTTCAGCGCGTGGGGCCGCGCGTCATGCTCGTGCAGCCCAATTACACGTGGCGCGCCACGACGACGAACCCGGACGAACTCCGCGCCGTCGAGGACGCGTTCGCGAAGTCGGTGCTGTACGGATTCACCGTCGCCGCCGAAACCGACAAGCGCGTGCTCGTGGACGCGACAGATTTCTTCGTCCGCGACGTGATGAACGCAGGCGCGCGGATGCGGCCCGGCAATTACCGCGTCGATCGCACGCGCAGCGCCGTCGACATGGCATGGACGAAAGCGTTTCCAAAGAACACCGAAGTCGATGCGCTCCTCACGTTCGCCAACGAGGCCGCCGGCGGCGGACGCGGCGGCGCGGTCGGGCCGGTGCAGGGACCGCCGCCTGTGGACTCGCCGATTCCCGCCGGGCGTGGGACGGGTGGATTCGGATTGTTTTCCGGCAGCGTCGCAAGCGTGACGCCATCGGCGGATGCCGTGACCGTCCGCGAGCACTCCACCTTCGCCGAGCTTCCCGACAACGACTACAAGCCGCGTGTGGATGATCCGCGCGCCGGATACAGCGCCATGCAGTACGTCGACTATTCCACGCCGCTTGGAGCCCCGATCGTGCAGCGCTTCATCCGGCGCCATCGACTCCAGAAAGTCGACCCGGCGGCGCGCGTGAGCGACGTGGTCACGCCGATTCAGTACTACGTCGATCGCGGCACACCGGAACCGATCCGCACTGCGCTGCTCGAAGGTGCGCGCTGGTGGAACCAGGCCTTCGAGGCGGCGGGCTTCCGCAACGCGTTCAAAGTGGATCTCCTCCCCGAAGGCGCCGACCCGATGGACATCCGCTACAACATGATCAACTGGGTGCACCGGTCGACCCGCGGCTGGAGTTCGGGCGCGAGCCTCGCCGACCCTCGAACCGGCGAAATCATCAAGGCGACGGTCACGCTCGGATCGCTGCGAGACCGGCAGGACTATCTGATGTTCGAAGGCCTGCTGGCGCCGTACAAGACCGGCGACGAAACTCCCTCGATCCCCGCAGAGGCCGCTCTCGCGCGAATCCGCCAGCTCGCGGCGCACGAAGTCGGCCACACGCTCGGCCTCGGCCACCAGTACTACGACAGTTCGAAGGGCCGCATCTCGGTCATGGATTATCCGCACCCGCTCGAGAAACTGCGCGAAGACGGCACGGTCGACCTCTCGGACGCGTACGCCGCGGGGATCGGTCCGTGGGATAAGGTGGCGATCGCATACGGTTACCAGGAGTTCCCGAAGGGCACCGATGAGAAAACCGCCCTCCGAAAGATCCTGGACGATGCGTGGTCGCAGGACCTGCGTTACATGACGAATCAGGACACCGATTCGAATCCGAAGGTCGATCAATGGTCCAACGGGGTCGACCAGGCGCAGGAACTCAACCGCATCATGAAGGTCCGCCGTGCGGCGCTCGATCGCTTCGACGAGACGGTCATCCGAAAGGATCAGCCGATGGCGACGATGGAAGAAGCGCTCGTGCCGCTCTACATGTATCACCGCTACTCGGTCGAGGCGGCGGCATCGATGATCGCCGGCCAGGACTACATCTATGCGTTCCGCGGCGACGGGCGGACGCCGACGAAGTGGGAGCCCGCCAACCTCCAGACTGAAGCGCTCGACGCGCTGATGGCGACGTTGAAGCCGTCGGAGCTGGTGCTTCCCAGGACGGCGCTGGACAAGATCCCGCCGCGGCCGTCGGGCTGGGCGCGGCATCGCGAACTGTTCGCTCGCTACACGGGCGACACCTTCGATCCGATCAGCCCGGCATCGATTGCGGCCGACGTGACGATCGGGTTCGTGCTCGAACCGGAGCGCGCCTCACGGATGGTCGCGCAGCATGCGCTCGATCCGTCGCTGCCCGGCCTCGATGACGTGATCGAGCGTCTGCGCAAGGCGACGTTCGAGGCCCAGGCGAGCAGCCCGTACGAGCAGGAGATCCGCCGCGCGAGTTCGCGTGCGCTCGTCGAGCGGCTGATCTGGCTCGCGGGCGGCGCGCCCATGCCACAGGTCCGGGCGATCGCCTCATCTGCTCTCGCAGCTATCCAGAGCAATCGCGGATTGGGCGCGTCGCAGCCGGAAGACGTCGCCGCTCAGAACCTGATGAACGCCGATATCAAACGCTTCCTCGAACGTCCCGCGGCGCCGATCGTATCGCCGTCCACCTTCGACGCACCGCCCGGCGCCCCCATCGGCGACACGGGGATGGAGTGGCTCACGGTGCCTTCGTGGTGCGGATGGCGGGATGGAGGGCATTGATCAGAAAATTCCCAATTCCCAATTCCCAACTCCCAATTTCTTAATTCTTGGGAGTTGGGAGTTGTGGTTGATGCACCCTTCTGATTAGACTCGCAAATTGATGTCCCCCGGGGTCCTCACAGAAGAGCTGCCGCTCGAAACGCTGGTCGACGACATCGAGTACTGGGAACGTCTCTACAACCAGCAGCCCGCCTCGCTGACCATCGTCCGTACGTCGAACGAGGATTTCAAAGATCGCCAGATCTATCTCACGCTCGACGACCACAAGGTTGGTACGCTGATGTTCGGCGAGACGTTCACCACGGAGCTCGACCCCGGTCCGCATCGCCTGAAGTTCAACAACACGTTCGTGTGGAAGACGATCGATTTCGATGTGAAGCTCGGCGAGCAGGTCCGCTTCGAGGTCATCAACCGGCCCGGGAAACTCACGTATCCGATGCTCCTCATCGTCGGCGTCGGCCCGTTGTATCTCACCGTTCGCCGGATGGCCTGAGCGCCGGTTCTACAGGAGCAATTCCGTCAGCAACGGGAGATGATCGGACGCCTCGCGGACGGGCCCCTGCATCACGACCTCGCTCGCGATCAGCCTTCCGCGCCAGCCGCTCGGCAAAAACAGGTAATCGAGCCGGATATGCGGATCCCACACCGGAAAGGTCGGGCCTGGCGCATCCGGGTGCAGCGCGCGGAACGCATCGATGTACCCGGCATCGAGCACGCGCCGGATGGTGCGCCAGCGGATGCGTCCGCCGCTCAACCACACGAGTGCCCGCAGACGCGCCGGCAGCCGGCCGACGTCGAGGTACTCGCCCGGCGCCAGCGTGTTGAAGTCCCCCGTCAGCACGTGGAAGCCGTGCTGGTGCGCCGCAATCGCGCGAAGCAGCGCGCGAAACTCCAGCGTGCGGCGCTGTTCGGTCCACGCCGCGTGCACCGCGCTGAGATGCAGGCCGAAGATGCGGAACTCGGTGCGCTGCGGCTGGATTTCGAGAAAGGCATGCCGCGAGATCCGCGGGTGGTGCCACGCATAACGGGCGACTGGAGTGCGGCTGAGGAAAGCCAGCGACTGGCCGTCCGCGGCGGCCGGGTGCATCGAGAGCCGTTCCCCGATCTCTGAGACGACGGCCGCGCGCGTCGCTTCCTGCAGGATGACGATGTCCGGCGCGGCGTGCGCAATGACATCCGCGATCGGACCCGCGCGTCCGACGCCGCCGTGGCGGATGTTGTAACTGAGGATCTTCACTCGGTCTCTGGCTTGTCGATCAGCGTCAGATACGGCTGGCCGATCAGCTCGCCGCGAAGATACATCACGACGTCGCGGGTGCCCTGGATGTTCACCGGGCGGTGCACGAGATCCATGAGCCGCTGCCGCAGCGGCACGAGTTCAGGGGCGATGTCCGGGTCCTCATCGCTCAACGGACGCGAGTGGACGCCCGGGACGAAAAAACCCGTCACTTTGTAATAGTCGAGGATGCGATCGCCGACGAGGGTCAGGTCGAGGTCGCTGGTGCCGCGCCCGTCGGAATCGAACGGAGCCCCGTCTTTCCACCTGTATCCGGTGACCGCGCTCCCTCGCAGCACGACTCCGGTATTCTCCGGCAGGTATTCCCGGACGATGTCGACGAAGCGGTCGAGCTTCGCAGGATCGTCGTCGAACGCGAGCCGCACGACGTTCTCGCGCTTCTCCGCCTCGGTCAGTTCGTGCTCGGGTGTGCTGGTATCGGCCATACAGGCGACGCTCGCAAGACGTTTGCCGTCGTGCGTCGCCAGTAAGCGATGACGACCCCCGCCGCCCGACGCTTCACTCCTCGCGAAGGGCGGCGGTCGGGTCCACCCGCGAGGCACGGTGTGCGGGCAGCCAGCTGGCCACCACCGCGAGAGCGAACAATCCACTGAGCGCGATGACGAACGCCGCCGGATCCGTCGGCTGTACGCCGAACAGCAGCGACGCGGCGGCGCGCCCGCCCAGCGCAGTCAGCACGGCGCCAAGCGCGAGGCCCGCAATCACGAGCCACGCCGCCTGCATGACGACCATGCGCTGCACACGGCGGCTGTCCGCACCAAGCGCCATGCGGACGCCGATCTCCGTTCGACGCCGCGCCACGATGTACGACATCACGCCGTAGAGCCCGACGGTGGCGATGAGCACGGCCAGCCCGCCGAACACGGCGGACAAGGTCGCCATCAGCCGCTCCCGCGACGAGGCGCGCTCGATGACATCCTCCATCGACTCATACCGGACCGCGATGCCCGGGTTGATCTCCGCGATGGCCCGCGAGAGCGCGTCCGACAGCGTCGACGCTGGCAACATCGTTCGCACCATCACGTGCGGCGCGGCATCGTCCTGCGGCGCCTGGTCGACGTCCGTGTAGACGATGGGAGGAAACGCGCGGCGAAGGCTGTTGTATTTCGAATCCTGCGCGACGCCGATGATGGTGTACGTGATGCGCGGCGTCCCGACGGGCGTGTTGATCTCGAAGGTGCGCGCCAGCGGATGCCCGTCGGGGAAGTACTCGTGCACGAATGCCTGCGTCACGATGGCGACGGGCGGCCTGGTCGCATCGGCCGGCTGGAAATCGCGGCCGGACAGCAGCGGCGTGCGCATGGTGTCGAAAAAACCGGATGAGACCCGATTGAACATCGGGAGCTTTGCCGCTTCACGTCCGCCGACCACAATGCGTTCGTTCCAGCCGGAGCCGCTGATCGGCAGTACGGACATTTCGGCGGCCGCCGTCACCCCGGGGATCGCCCGAATGCGATCCAGGAGGCGCGCGTGAAACATCGCCGACGGATCGGCGGGGACGTGTGCCGGCGTCAGATCGATGGCGGCCACGAGGATGTTGCGTGCATCGAAGCCCAGCTCCTGGCCGGTCAGATTGCGCAGCGTGCGCCCGAAGAGGAGCGCGCTGACCACGAGCACGAGCGAGAGCGCGACCTGCGCGACGACCAGCGCGCTGCGCAGACCGAAGCGCGAGGCGGATTCGATGGTCCCGCGGCCGCCAGCCTTCATGGCCGCACCGGGATTCACGGCCGTGCCACGCAGCGCCGGCGCCACACCGAACGTCACGCACGCGATCGCCGCGATGGCCGCCGCAAACGCGAAGACGCGCCAATCGGCTCGACCGTCGAGCCAGAGGCCCGGGTCCATGCGGGAGATGAGCGCGATCAGGCCGCCGGTGGACCAGCGCGCGATCAACAGGCCGGCGAAGCTGCCGAGCAGCGCGATCACGAGGCTCTCGGACACGAGCTGACGGATGACGCGGCGGCGCGAGGCGCCGATTGCCAGACGAACGGAGATCTCCCGCATCCGGACGGACGCGCGCGCGAGCATCAGGTTTGCGACGTTCGCGCACGCGATGAACAGCACCAACGCTGTCAGGCCGAGCAGCAGCCACACCGGCTGTTCGTAATCCGCGCGCAGTGCCGAGACACCGGTGTTCGCGGGCAGCGCGCGAAGGGTGAGCGCCAGGTATTCGCGGCGCGTTTCCGCATCGTAGGTCGCCGGCACGGTGCTGCTGTAGATCGCAGGGGAGAGGGCCGTCATCTGGGCGTCGGCCTGCTCGACGGACATTCCCGGCGCGAGCCGGCCGATGGCCGTCAGGAACCAGAACGTCGACCGGGTCGCGGGATCCGGCGTGTGATCGATCAGCGGCTCGGCGCAGACAGGGGCCGCGACGTCGAACGAGCGCCCCACTTCGATCCCGGTGAACGACGGCGGTGTCACCCCGATGATCTCCAGTGCGTGCCCATCGAGCATGAGCGTGCGGCCGACCGCCGTGTCGTCCCCGCCGAAGTGGCGCTGCCAGAACGCGTAGCTGAGGACGACGCCTGGAGTACTGCAGCCGCGGCGATCGTCGGGTGGCTGGAGCGTCCGCCCGCGAAACGCGTGCACGCCGATTGTGTCGAAAAACGACCCGCTGACCCACACGCCATCGGCGAGCTGCATGGGCCCGCCCTGCGCAAGATTGAACCTGGCGGTCCCCCACGCGGCCATTGACGCGAACACGGTCTGCCGCCGCTGCAGTTGCTCCCACTCCGGGACCGAGAGCACCGAATAGCGGCCCGTGCGTTCGCCGGCGCGGCTGCCCTTCCCGGGATCGAGCTGCACCTGCGCGAGCTGCTCGGGGTGGGGAACCGGCAGCGTCCGCAGCCAGACGGCATTTGCGATCTGGAACATCGCCGTGTTCGCACCTGTACCGAGCGCAAGCGTGATGATGGCCACCGCCGCAAACAGCGGCGACCGCCGCAGCAGGCGCACGCCGTATCGCAAATCCTGCCAGACGGATTCGAGGAACCGGAGCGTGTTCATGGTGTAGATGTCCTCACGAACGAGCGTGGGGTTGCCCAGCTTGCGGTACGCCGCCGTACGCGCCGCGTCTGCGCTCATGCCGCGCGCGATGTTGTCGTCAATCTCGTGCGCGAGGTGCGCGGCTATCTCACGCGCGCGCTCATCATCCCAGAAGCTCCGGCGGAAGAAGCGCCAGATCGCCATGGATGCGCCTCACTCAGCGGGGCGGAGGATCCGATTGACGGCCCGGACGATTGCGTCCCACCGGCTCGTCTGATGCACGAGCTGCTGCCGCCCTTTGGGCGTCAACCGGTAGTAACGAGCCCGGCGGTTGTTTTCCGATGTTCCCCAGAACGACGCGATCCAGCCGCGGTCTTCCAGCCGATGGAGCGCCGGGTACAAGGACCCGTGCTCGACCTGTAGGACATCTTCTGAGCGGTGCTCGATGGCATGCGCGATCGTGTGGCCGTGCGCCGGGCCGATTGCGAGCGTTTTGAGCACGAGGAGGTCGAGTGTCCCCGGGACCATCTCTCCGCCATGGAGTGGCGGCGTACCGCGTTTCGGCATAGCTCCAGAAGATAATCGACTGGAGTGATGTCGTCAACTGCGGCCGGAGCGATGCGCGACGGGTGGCGGACCTGCACGGATTACGCGGTGCTGTCGAGCAGGGATTCTCTCAGGGTGGAACTGCGCGCGATCGCGCGGCGGAGTGCGGCGTAGTGGCCGTTGATGTGTCCGGCCTCTCCTTTAATCGAAACCGCCGTGACGGGCGTACCCGAGGCCGACGGAAGATTCGTACTGCCGATCGCGAAGAAGCCGTGGCCGAGGCCGAGGTCCGTCATGGGCGCCATGAACACCTTCGCGTCCCGGATGATCGTGATGCACAGCGACCCGAACGTGTCGTCGAGCGCGGCGGGGTTCGACCGCACGACGTGCGCGTGAACCGCTGCGGGCAGCAGACCCGCCGTCGACATCCCTTGCCGCAGCGGACTCCTCCGCTCGCGCGACAGCGCGATCAGGCGGTTGAACTCGTTCGCGAACTCGATGAAGTCGTTCCACGCGTTGGCGGTTTTCGCGAAGTCGGCCGGGCGCAGCGGGACGACGTCCACGTCGCGGTCGTAACCGTTCGACGCCGCGATGTCGACGGTCGACGCGATCCGCACGCCGGCGAACTCAGGCTCGGCTTCGAGCACCCAGGCCAGCACGGCGCCGAACGTCGCAGGTGCGTGGAGGCGGCCGGCGAAGCGCGCGTTCACGGCGCGACGCAGCGCCATCACCGGCGAAAAGTCGACGAACGACAGCATCTCGTCGACCGCGCGCTCCCCCCGGATCGAACAGACGCGGGGGGGCATGAACGGACGACCCTCATCCGCGCACGGGAAGAGTGGCGCGCCGCTGCCCCACTCGCGTTCGAGACCGGAGAGCAGCTCCTGGAGCGGAACACCGTCCAGGCCAGCGTGGTGCGCGCTCACCCAGACATCCACATCGCTCGCGACCTGACAATGGCGCATGACGAACGTCAGGACGCCGGAGCCAAGCGAACGGCGAAGGCTGAACCGAGGAGGAACGAAACGCGCCGCGCCGTCAGCCGCATCAACCGAGTCGACCGACAGACAGGTCGCGGCCAGCAGCCGGCGTGCAAACGCCAGGCAGGCAGGATCGTTCGACCGCAGGTCGTGTTCGACGTCACGCTGGAGCGCCGCGGGACGGTCGACCTCGGCTCGTTCGCGAGTACGGTTGTAGCCCGCGACAATCGCGGCGAGCACGCGCGACCGCTGCGCGTCGGTGATGGCGGCCGCGTCACCCGCCCCGAGGAAAGGCGCGACCCGGTCCAGACGTCCGTCGGCATCGAATGCAAGCAGCGCCACGTCAACGCTCTCGACGCGACGCCGGCGAGTGATCGCCGGCAGCCATTCCAGCGCAAAATGCGCGTCCGGCGTACGAGCGAGATACTCCCGCAGCGCTTCGGCACCACGCCGCTCGATCCGTTCGGCGGCATCCGTCGGAGCGGCGCCCGGCACGTGCAGGCCGAAGGCGGAGACCGCGAACCGGGTCGGCTCGGACCTCAGCAGGATGCCGACCGTCCGGCGCCAGCCTTCCGGCGGCCGCCGCAACCGGCAGGCGATCGCCATCTTCCCGGCCACGACCGATGCCAGAGCCAGCGTATTCGCCGTCAGTCGATGCATATGTTTCCGTGCCCCGGGGGGACGCGCGATTATAATTCCTCCACCCTCGGCCCCTTTGTAATGTTCAGTATGCACACGACCCTCGGCCACTATCGTCTCGATGGCCTCATCGGACGCGGCGGCATGGGCGAGGTGTTTCGCGCCTTCGACACGCGCCTGAATCGCGCCGTCGCGGTGAAGGTGATGCATCAATCGAGCAGCGGGCTCGAAGCGGCGGTCGTCCGCTTTCTGCGCGAGGCCCGCGCCGCCTCGGCCCTGAACCATCCCAACATCATCACGATTCACGACGTCGGCGAAACACCTGACGGGGAACACTTCATCGTCCAGGAACTCGTGGACGGCCGAACGCTGCGGTCGCTGCTCGAGGAGCCCGTCGATCTCGGCGCTGCCATCGATATCGCGCGGCAGGTGGCGCGCGCGCTCTCCGCCGCGCACGCAGCGGGAATCGTGCACCGTGACGTGAAGCCCGAGAACGTCATGGTGCGCGCCGACGGGTACGTCAAAGTCCTCGACTTCGGTCTCGCGCGGCTCGAAGACCCGGTCGGCAGCGATCGGACGACGAGGACGAATCTCGACACGGCGCCGGGAACCTTGCTGGGAACGACGGCCTACATGTCGCCCGAGGCGGCACAGGCCGGCATCGCCGGCCCGGCGGCGGACATGTTCGCGCTCGGGGTGGTCATGTACGAGATGGCCACCGGCCGCCGGCCGTTCATTGCCGCGACGAACGTGGGGGTGCTTGCCGCGATTTTGTCGCAGGAGCCGGTGCCGCTCGGCCGCATGAACCCCGGCGTGCCGCTGGCGCTCGACGATCTCGTGCAGCGGATGCTCTCGAAAACCCCCGAGCGGCGGCCGACGGCGAACGAGGCGGCGGATGCGCTCGCGGAGCTGCAGGGCCGCGGCGTGGTGACCGCACCAACGGTCGCGACCGTGCAGCCGCGGAACAGCGTGGGGCGCGAGCACGAGCGCGGCACATTGCGGCGCGCGTATGCGCGCGTGAAGGGCGGCGGCAGCCTGCTCGTTGCGGTCACGGGCGAGGCGGGCATGGGCAAGTCGACGCTGACGGAAGATTTCCTGCGCGAGATCGGCACCGGCGCCGATCGACCCGTGATCGCGCGCGGCCGCTGTTCCGAGCGGCTGGCGGGTGTCGAAGCCTATCTGCCGATTCTCGAAGTCCTCGAAGACGTCTTGCGGCGCAGCACGGGTGTGTCGATGGACCAGCTGATGCGGACCGTCGCGCCGACCTGGTACGTGCAGGTCGCGACGCGGTCTGAACATCCGTCCATCGTCGACCTGCGGCGCGACGCGCAGGCCGCGTCACAGGAGCGGATGAAGCGTGAGCTTGCGGCGCTGTTCGAGGATCTCTCGCGGAGCCGTCCGCTCGTCGTGTTTCTCGACGATCTGCACTGGGCGGACGTCTCGACGATCGATATCCTGAACTATCTCGCGCGCCGTTTCGCCGACATGCGTCTGCTGGTGCTCGTCACCTACCGGCCCTCGGACATGGCGCTCGCCCAGAACCGGTTCGCGAGCGTGAGCGCGGATCTGCACCCGCACGGGCTCTTCGAGCACGTGGCGCTCGATTCGCTCGCGGGCGCCGACGTGGAACGCTATCTCAACCTGGAATATCCCGGGCATCAGTTTCCGCCGGCGTTCGCGGCGTTCATCCACGGCAAGACGGAAGGAACGCCGCTGTTCATGGCGGATCTCATCCGCTATCTTCGCGACTCCGGGTGCATTGCCGAGCGGCAGGGCAAGTGGGTGCTCGAGCGGGCCGTCTCCGACCTGCCGCGCGATCTGCCGGAGTCGGTGCGCAGCATGATCTCGAGGAAAATCGAGCAGCTCGACGATCGCGATCGGCGCCTGCTGGTCGGCGCCAGCGTGCAGGGGGCGGAGTTCGATTCGGCGACGGTGAGCGAAGCCACCGGTATCGACGCCATCGATGTCGAAGAGCGGCTCGAGGCGCTCGAGCGCGTGCACGTGTTCGTCAGGCGCGGCCCCGAAGAGGAGTTCCCGGACCGCACGCTGACCGTCAAGTACCAGTTCGCGCACGTGCTCTACCAGAACCTGCTCTACGCCTCGCTGCAGCCGACCCAGCGCGCGACGCTCAGCGGCAGGACCGCGCGGGCGCTGGTCGCACGCTACGGCGATCGCGCCGACGAGATCGCGTCGCGGCTCGCCGTGCTCTTCGAGGGGGCGCGCGATTTCTCGGCGTCCGCGCGTTACTTCTTCGCGGCGGCGCAGCATGCGGTCACGCTCTTCGGGTTTCGCGAAGCGCTGTCGCTCGCCGAGCGCGGCCTCGACGCGCTGCGCGGCGTAAGGGATACACCCGATCGGATCCGCCAGGAAGTCGGGCTGCAGATGATCCGCGGCCTCGCGCTGCGGTCGATGAAGGGATGGTCGGCGCCGGAAATCGAGCCGGTCTTCGCTCGGGCGCGCGAGCTGTGCCAGCGGCTCGATGATCCGCCGGAACTCTTCCCCGTGCTGTGGTCGCTCACGCTGTTCCACGCGATCCGCGGCGACCTGCGCGAGTACCGGCAGCGGGCCGACGCGCTCATGCAGATGGCGGAGCAATCCGGGAATCCGGCCTTTCTGATGGGCGCGCATCACCTGGTCGGCGTCTCGCGTGAGTTCCTCGGCGACATGGTCGACGCGGCGCGCGTCCTCGAGCGCGGCCGCGATCTGCACGTTCCCTCACAGCACCTCGCCTACACCACCATGTACGGCCTCGATCCAGGGATGATCGCGCGGGCGATGTCGAGCCGTCCGATGTGGGTGCTCGGGTATCCCGACCGTGCGCTCGCGCGCGCGCAGGAAACGCTCGCGCTTGCCCGGTCGCAGCGTCAGCCGATGACGCTGGCGTTCGCACTCCTGGTGACACAGGGGCTGCACGTGAATCGCGGGGAAATCGCCGAGGCGATAGCCCTCGGGGACGAGACCGTCGCGCTCTGCCGCGAGTACGAGCTGTTGCAGGAGCGCGAATGGAGCCGGTCGTTCCAGGGTGCGGCGCTGGCTGCGACTGGAAAGCTGGACGAGGGGATCGATCTGCTCAAAGACAGCCTCGCCGTGCAGCAGGCAATGGGCAGCGGCCTCGTGCGCTCCGCGTTCCTTGGTGTGCTGGGCGATCTCCTTCGCTTCGCGGGACGGATCGACGAAGGGCTGGAAGCCGTGGCCGCCGGCTTCGAGCACGCAGAAACGTCGCTCGAAGGCGGCTATGTCGCGGAGCTGCTTCGGGCCCGCGGTGAGCTGCTGCTGGCGCGGGGCGACCGTACCGGAGCCGAGTCCAACCTCCGCGAGGCGATCGCGCACGCGTCCGCGCAGCAGGCGAAGTCCTTCGAGCTCCGGTCCGCGACCGCGTTGGCGCGACTCCTGACAGCCGATGCGAGGGGGCCCGAGGAAGCGCGGCAGACGCTCGCACCGGTTTATCAGTGGTTCACCGAAGGCTTCACCACTGCGGATGTGCGTGCGGCGCGCGAGACGCTCGAGTCGATTGGATAGCCCGCATGTCACGCGACCTCGACTCTCCCGCGCCGCTCTCGTTCGAACAGGTGCTGGCCGAGGAATTCCGTCTGCTGCATCCCGCGGAACAGCCGCCCGCGCCTGCTGACGCGCTCCGCGCACACGCCGACGCGCAGCACGCGGCCCTCTGCTTTTCCGGCGGCGGCGTTCGCAGTGCGAGCTTCAACCTGGGGGTGCTGCAAGGATTCGCCGAAGCGGGCATCCTCGGGACCGTCGATTACCTGTCGACGGTCTCGGGTGGCGGGTACATCGGCGGCTGGTTCTCCGCGTGGCGCCTGCGGGCCCGGCAGCGCGCAGAGCCGGAGCCATGCGATCAACTGACCAGCGGCACCGAGCCGCCGGCGGTCGCGCGACTCCGGGAGCTCATCAAGTTCCTCGACCCGCGCACCGGTTGGCTCGGCGCGGACACGTGGACCCTCGGCGGCACGATCCTCCGCAATCTGCTCGTCACCTGGCTCCTGCTGATTCCGACGATCGCGGCCGGCGTGATGATTCCGCGGCTGTACTTCGGCGTCCTCGGCCTGCCGTCGCAGCCGGCTCTCGTCTCGAACCTTGCGCTCATCGGCTGGTATCAGCTCGATTGGATTCCCATCCTCATCGGCGTGAGCGTTGCCAGCACGTACGCCGCGCACGAGCTCCCGAGCCTTGGCAACCGCGCGCTCGGCACGCGCGCCTTTTTGGCGTGGTTCCTGATCCCCATTCTGCTCGTCGAAGTTCTCTTCTCTATCCATCGCTACTGGGCCGGCTGGTTCCACCTGCCGAACTCGCTCGCCAACGAAATCGCGGTCTCGTCGATCGGCATGGTCCTCCCGTGGGTGCTTGGCGGAGCGCTCGGCGGCCGGTTCTGGCGTCCCTGGACCTGGCTGGCCGCGGCGGCGGCCGCGGCGCTTGGACGCCTGCTCGCGTCGGCGGTGCACGGGTTTCTCGCGCACGAGGCGTACGCGCACCCCGCGCACTTCGCCGTTTTCGATCTCCCCATCGCGCTCGCGCTGCTCTTCCTGCAGTTCACGGTCTTCGTCGGCCTCGCGAGCCGCGACATGAGCGATGAAGACCGCGAGTGGTGGGCGCGGGCGGGCGCCTGGATCCTGATTGCCGCGGCGGTCTGGCTCGTGGCCGGAACCGTGTCGATTCTCGCGCCGGTGTGGCTGGACCACCTCGTGAAGGACCTGTCCATCTCGTATGGAGGCGAGCGCGCCAGCGCGAGCGTGTTGACCGCGCTCTCAGGCGCAAGCGCGTACTGGCTGAGCGCACGCCGCTCGGTCGAGGGAGGCACGTGGAGGAAGCTCCACTCCGCGGCACTCGCGCTCGTCGCCCCGCTCTCGGTCGTGCTGCTCGTGGTGCTGGTCTCCGATGGCGACCGCGTGCTGCTCGAAGCCATCCACCGTCTCGATCTTTTCCACGAGATGCCCCACCCCGTCGGGGCATCCCTGCCGGAGGACGTCGTCGCGCTCCTGCTGCTGGTCCTCACGGCGGCAATCCTCGGACGGCTCGTCTCCTCCACGCAATTCTCCCTGCACGATATGTATCGCTCGCGGCTCGTGCGCACATTCCTCGGCGCCTCGCGCCTCCCTGAAGAACGATCGCCGAGTCACTTCACCGGCTTCGATGCGGGCGACGAACTCCGCATCGACGCGCTGGCCGCCGCGGGACGTCCGCTGCAGATCGTCAACGCGACGATGGATCTCGTCGGCGAGCGCAGCATCACCGTCGACGAGACCAAGGCGGCGTCGTTCACGATGACCGCGCTGCACGCCGGGTCGCGCGACACGCGCTACCGCCCGTCGTCCGCGTACGCCGGCGGCCTCACGCTTGGGCAGGCGATCACGACGTCCGGCGCGGCCGTCAGTCCGAACATGGGCGCTGCCTCGTCGCCGGCGTTGACGTTCCTGCTCGCGATCCTGAACGCGCGCCTCGGCGTGTGGCTCGGAAATCCAGGCCGCCCGGGGGAGGACACCTGGAAACTCCGGGCCCCGGCGTTCGGCTTGACGAACCTGGTCAACGAACTGCTCGGGCGCACGACGGACAAGAGCCGCTACGTGTACCTCTCGGACGGCGGCCACTTCGAGAACCTCGCCCTGTACGAAATCGTGGCGCGCCGCTGCCGCTACGTGATCGTGAGCGACGCGGGCTGCGACGCCGCTTACTGCTTCGACGATCTGGCCAACGCGATTCGCCGCGTGCGGATCGACTTCGGCATTCCGATCGAATTTCCGAACGGGGTGGATATGGCCTCCGGGAAGAGCGCGTCCAACTGGGCGGTCGGCACGATTCGCTACACGGCGATCGATCCCCTCGCCGAGGACGGCATCCTGCTGTATCTCAAGCCGGCGCTGACGGGCAACGAGCCGATCGACGTCGTCAACTACGCGCGATCGCACCCTGCGTTTCCCCAGGAATCGACGATGAATCAATGGTTCGACACGGCGCAGTTCGAGAGCTATCGCATGCTCGGACTGCACACGGTGTACTCGATCTGCCTGCATCGGCCTACGGCGTCCGTCAAGGACCTCTGCGTCACGCTGCGCGAGGGAGCGGTATGCGTATGACGACCCGCACGATCGTTCTGGGGATCACGATTTTCGCGGGAGGGCTTGCCGGAGGGTGGCTGCTCCAGTCTTCCGGCGTCGGTCAGCCTGCGCCGAAGCCAGCGCCGGCGCTGCCTCCCCCGCCGGTGCCCGAAGGCAGCAACGGCCTCACGGCAGCGGATCGCGCGGGTTTCTATCACCTCTCCGAAGGAGGCGAACTGTATCCGGTCGACTGGCTGCTCGCCCTCGAGGTCGAGACGACGGCGCCGGACGGCACCATCGAAGTGCGTCCCTTCCTGGACAACATCGAACGATACGGGCTGCTCTCGGATTCGAAGAGTGATCGCAATCCTGACGGCCTCCCCGTCGGCGTCTCCCTTGGAAAGTCCAAAGCGTCGGGCATCGACATGATCGGCCTGAACTGCGCGGCGTGCCATGTGGGACAGGTGCAGTATCAGGGCCACGCCGTGCGGATCGACGGACTTGGCAACATGGCGCTGATCAACCGGTTTCTCGAAGATCTCGCGACCGAGACGCAGGCGACGCTGACATCGCCGCGCCGGCTGATGCGCTTCTGGCGCCGCGTACGTCAGGTCCGCGCCGAGCGCCGGGCGCGAGGACGGGAAGCGGGCATCGTCGCGGAAGACGAAGGCAAGCTGCGGCGCGTCGTTTCCCTGCTCACCGAAAACCGCGACATGCTCCAGGCGCGGCTGCGCGCGCTCAAAGGCGTCGCGTCGCTGCAGCATTGGTTGAACGTGAGCACCAAAGAAGGCTACGGCCGCCTTGACGCGTTCGGGATTGGCCGTGACGAACTCTTCGGCGCCACGACGGCGAACTCGATGCCCGCCAATTCGCCGGTCAGCTTTCCGCACATCTGGGGCATGGAATACACCGGGTGGCTGCAATGGGGCGCGAATACGGATTCGGTGATGGAGCGCAACATCGGCCAGGCGCTCGGCGTCGGCGCGCTCTTCGATCCGAAGACGTTCAGGAGCACCGTCAACATCCCCAACCTGCATCGGCTCGAGCAGTACGGCTACAAGACCACGGCGCCGTCCTGGCCCGCCTCGTTTCCCGCCATCGACGAAGCAAAGGCAGCACGGGGAAAGACGCTGTTCGTCCAGCACTGCGCGCCGTGTCACGAACGGTACGACACCGACGGCGTGATGCGGACCTATCAGCTCTTCTCGTTGCAGCAGACGGGCACCGATCCGCTCGCGGCCCTCAACTTCGAGCTGCCCGTCGCGTTGCCCGACGGTTCAATCAGTCCCTTTCCCTATGCCGCAGCGGATCTAATCAGGAAGATTAAGAACCGCGCGTACCAGGATCTGGGCTACGACGACGCGACGATCGCCGCGCTCGAGAATCGCGGCGTCCGCAGCGGCGAGCGGTGGGCGCCGGCATTCAGAGCCCCGCTCCTCGATTCGGCAAAGTTCGCGGATACGACGGGCCGGAAGGTGTATCGCGCCAAGTCGCTGGTCGGCATCTGGGCGACCGGGCCATTCCTGCACAACGGATCCGTCCCGACAATCTACGACCTGCTGTCGCCGGCCGCGCAGCGTCCGGTCACGTTCCCGATGGGCACGCGCGAATACGATACGGTCAAGCTGGGGATTCAGACGGACCCGTCGAAGTACACGCTCGCGCCGGACCAGTCGACGTTCACGTTCGATACGCGGATGCCCGGCAACTGGAACACGGGGCACGAATGGAGCTTCTATCCGCTGGACGACACGGCGCGATACGACATCATCGAGTTCCTCAAGACGTTCACCTCCGAGGCGCAGATCGGCATGGCGCCGGAACCCGGCTATCGTGCAGCGTCCATCCAGGGACTGCCCGCCGATGGCACGAACGCGTACGCCCCGCGGCCGGTCACGCTGCCGCCCCTCTCGGCGCGCACGAAGCTCGTCCTGCTATTGCTGCTCGGGATCGCCGGGGCGACTGCGTACTACCTGATCAGAGGTCTCATGCCGCATGGTGAAGAGGCCCGCGCGACGGAGGCCGCAGACATCGCCACACTGACGAAAGGCATCCTCTCGATTCAGCAGAAGTACGCCGCCGAGCAACACCGCGCGCTCGCCCGCGGCACCCACGCGAAGGGCACGTGCCTGCACGGGCAGTTCGAGGTCTTCGACGTCTTCGACGCGGTGCCGGATCGAGCGCTGGCGGCACGGCTCGCGCACGGGATTTTCGCAAAGCCCGGGATCTATCCCGCCATCATCCGGTTCGCCAACGCCAGTTCGCAGATTTTTCCCGATCCGAACAAAGACGTACGCGCGTGTTCGTTTTCGGTGGACGTTCCGCCCGGCACTCTCGGTCCGCTCGCGATGCGGCAGGACTTCTCGATGAACAACGCGAGAACGTTTCCGATCAACGATCCGCACGCGTTCGCGGTGACCACGACCGTGGTGTCGGCGCCGAGCGTGGCGCGAGGATTCTTCAGGCTGCGGATGAAAGACAAGCTGTCGTTCATCCGCACGGCGGTTCTGGCGGCGCCGCAGAGCCGTCGTCCACGCGTGCCTTATCAACAGGATTCGTACTGGAGCACGGTGCCTTACCATCACGGGCCGGCGGACGTCGTGAAGTACGGCGCGTTCTCGTGTGCGGGGAACGCGTCGATGCCGCTCGCCAGCGGACCGAACTGCCTGCAGGATGAACTCATTCGGCACGTGATGCAGGATGGTCAGATGAGCTGCTTCGACTTCGGCCTGCAACTCCTCGAAGCGGATCACATGACGTACTGGGGCCGCCGGCGCGCGCCGACGTTCTGGATCGAGAACGCGAGCGTGCGCTGGAAGGAATCGCAGGCACCGTTCCACATCGTCGGACGGCTGACGCTGGCCGCCAGCTCCGTCCTGCCGCCGGATGTCGCAGCCGCGCTCTGGATTGACGTATCGAGCAACTCCGCGCGGGACTGCAAGCCGGTTGGCGGCATCAACCGCGCGCGGCAGTTCGGCGAGTCCGCCAGCCGCGACGCGCGGCTGAGCGCCGCGTCACGCGCCGCCGCGGTATAGCCGAACAGCGCCCTTACGATTCGACGGCTCGAAGCGATGGGCCCCAGCGCCGGCACATCCGTTGCACGGGAATGTGCTTTCAGCAACCCGAGCGAGCATCGCGAGCGAGGCGCGCGCGGAGCGGGGCAAGGGGGCCCCGCGAGCGCGCGGGTAGGGGGGTCCGGCGGGGCGAAGCCCCCCCGGGCTAAGACTGGAGGAGTTTGAATGACCGCAAAAGATCTGATGACGCCCGACCCGGCCTGCTGCACGCGCGATACGCCGGTGGCCGACGTCGCCCGGCTCATGGTGCAGCGCGACTGCGGCCAGATTCCCATCGTCGAATCGAACGCGCGTAAGCGCGTCGTGGGCGTGGTCACCGACCGTGACATCGTCTGCCGCGCAGTTGCGGAAGACCGTAATCCGCTGGATTTGAAGGCGGAAGCGGTGATGACGACCCCGGCGGTCACGGTAGCCGATACAAGCGGTGCCGATGACGTGCAGTCGGTGATGGAAAAGCATCAGATCCGACGGGTACCCGTCGTGAATCAGAACGGCGAACTGTCGGGAATCATCTCGCAGGCCGACATCGCGCGGCAGCGATCGAGCCGCGAGGCGGGAGAACTGGTACGGGACGTATCGGCGCCCTCGCGCTGAAATCAGACGCTCGGGCGGTGCTCGGTGCTGGGTGCTCGGTGCTCAGTGTCTTCCTGGTTGCGATCCTGACAACGCCGGTCGGTCTGCTCGCGAAGCCGCCGGCTATAGGGGTTTACGTGACGAGCAGCCGGGCCGCAAGTGCTTCCGGTAACGAAGCAAGCGGCCTCGAGGATGCGGCGCGCGAACTGCGGCAGGCGATCGCGCACAGGAAGGGGCTTCGCGTCGTCGACACCCCAGAACTGGCCGACGTTCAGGTGGAAGTCACGAACCGGGAACAGCGGGACGCCGGGGCTGGCGGGTACGGCGGGATCAAGCTGACGCCGCTCGGTGAGATGATCATCCGCTTCCACGCCAAGTTCACACCACGCAAGAACGGCGCGCCCGGAAAGGACGCGCCGCAGGATGCCGAAGTCGACCTGAAGGGCATTGGACCCGGGTACTGGAGCAGGGCCGCGAAAGACGGCGCCGAGCGCCTCTCCAAGTGGGTCGCGGACCACCGTCCGTAAGCCGTAAGCCCGTTGCCCGGAGGGCCTACTCTTCCGCCATGAACGGATACTTGTAGTCGCGCGGCGGCGAGAGCGTCTCCTTCACCGTGCGCGCGTTCACCCAGCGCACGAGATTCAGCTTCGAACCGGCCTTGTCGTTCGTGCCGGAGGCGCGCGCGCCGCCAAACGGCTGCTGCCCGACGACAGCGCCAGTCGGCTTGTCGTTCACGTAAAAGTTGCCGGCGGCGTTTCGCAACGCGCTCATCGCCTGGCGCACCGCAGCCCGATCGCGGCTGAACACCGCGCCCGTGAGCGCATACGGCGACGTCTTGTCGACGATGTCGAGCGTCTCGATCCACTGGTCGTCCGGATACACGTAGGCAGTGACCACCGGTCCGAAAATCTCCTCGCACAGCAGGCGGTAACCGGGATCTTCGGTGACGAGCAGCGTCGGCGCGATGAAGTATCCCTCGTCGCCCTTGGCCGTTCCGCCAGACACGATCTTGGCATTCTTCTTCGCGTCATCCAGGTAGCCGCTGATCTTCGTGAACGACTTCTTGTCGATCACGGCGGACATGAAGTTGCGGAAATCCCGCGGGTCGCCCATCTTGATGTCTTCCATCATGGCGACGGTGCGGTCGCGGACTTCGTTCCAGATCGACTGCGCGACGTAGACACGGCTCGCGGCGGAGCACTTCTGGCCCTGGTATTCGAACCCGCCGCGCGCGATCGCG
>DATJFQ010000060.1:0-73073 GCA_035495555.1 Vicinamibacterales bacterium | reverse complement strand
CGCTGGTGCTCACGCTCCGGCGGCGCGCCGAGGCGAACGACGCGATGATCGTCACGCAAAGCGAAGCGATCGGCGGCGAGCCGAACGGACGGGAGAGCTACACGCTGCGAACGACGCGCGAGGCCTTTTCCGCCTCGCTCGTCGTCAATGCCGCGGGGCTGTTCGCCGACGACGTGTCGCGGATGCTCGGGGGGGAGTCGTTCCAGATCTACCCGTGCCGCGGCGAATACGCGCAGCTCGTCCCCTCGAAGCGCGGGTACATCAACGGCCTCGTCTACCCGATGCCCCACGCGTCGGGACATGGGCTCGGCGTGCATCTCACGCGTGCGTCCGACGGAACAGTGCTGATCGGGCCGACGATCCGATACCAGGCGCGCAAGGACGACTACGAGGGCGACCGCCAGCCGATCGAGTCGTTTCTGCCGCCGGCGCGTGAACTGCTGCCGTCAGTTGAACTGCAGGATCTGCGTCTTGCCGGCTCCGGCATTCGCGCGAAGCTCCATCCGCCGGAGGAACATTTCGCTGATTTCCTGATTCGGCCGGACCGGACGGTGCCGAACCTGGTCCACGCCGCCGGGATCGATTCGCCGGGGCTCACCTCATGCCTGGCGATTGGTGCGCACGTTCGTCGTCTCGTCGATCATCTGCTCGGCAGCGGCCGAACGCGAAACACGTAGTCGTCGCCGGCACGGGCGACCAATTCATAGTCGTTCATCCGCGTCGCGAGCGCCGCCGTTGCCGCACCGCCTGCGGCTCGTGCCGCGTGGAAGACGATCAGATCCACACCCAGGTCGCGCATGGTTCGCGCATTGTTGGGGCCGGGGAACGCCATCATGTGACTGATCTCGTGCCCGAAACCCGGCGGCTCGGTGCGGCCGAAGCCGTTGACGATCGGCCGCCAGTGCGCCGTCGAGTAGTACAGATAATCGGCGCCCATGTACCACTCTGCGGTGCCTCGATAGTCCGGCAGCGAGACGATGGCACGTGCATCGCGAATCGCGGGCAGGCGATATACCTCCGGAATTGGGGCAGGCTGCGGCTTCCCTCCGGGCACGTCGACCGGGTACCACTCAATCAGCATCAAAAGCACGATCAGCGGCGTCGCCGCCCATCGCAGTCTGCCGGCGCGCTTCTCGACGGCGCGCAGGCCGTGCGCGGCGAGCATCGAGAGCCCGAGCAGCACGAGCAGCGCAAACCGCGCAGGCGCGCGGAACGCGCCCAGCCCGGGCACGTGACCGAGCAGCGTGAAGACCGTCCAACCGCCGTTCAGGGACGGGCCAAACGACAGCAGCAGCGCGAGAACCGCCATCGTCAGATACGTCCCCAGAAGACGCCAGCGGCGGTGGCGCGCCAGCGAGAGAACGCCGACGGCGGCGAGCACGATTGCAGCGTAGCCAATGAACAGCGTCTGCTCTCCCCAAATCGATCGCTGCGCTTCGCGCATCCACGGGAGCGGAGCATGCCGGGCCCACAAGCGTCCGGCGACGGTGTTTACGGGCGGAAGCAGATAGGAATAGCGATCAGCCGAAAACGACGCGATTTCGCGGAGGCCGGCGTGCGGCAGGATCAGATACGGCTTCGCGAACGGCCATACGATGAGCGCGACGATCGTCAGCGCGACTGCAAGCTGCCACATGTGCCGCGCGCGTTCCCGCCGCAGCCACTCGGATCCGATGAACAGCGCGACCGGAATGTGCGCGACGAAGATCATCACGGCGAGGTACCACGAGGCCAGCGACTGCAGGAGTATGGACGCGCCCCAGGCGACCGCGCGCAGCAGCGTCGGCTGCTCCGTCCACCGTTCAAGCAGGACAATCGAGAGCGGCAGCAGCCACGTCCAGAGCAGGTGCAAGTGCCCGTACGCGTGCAGCATCTTGTAAAAGGAAAACGTATAAAGGCACGCGCCACCAAAGGCCGCGATGTCGCCGTCGACGTGGCGCCGCAGCAGGGCGAACATCGCGCCGAGGTTCAGCGGAAACGACACCCACCACAGCAGGTTGTACGCGAGCACCGGGTTGCGCGTGAGCGCGTAAATGGGCAGCGAGAACAGGCTCACACCGAAAAGATGCTCGTTGTAGACGAGGCTGTGCGGTGCCGGATAGAAGATGTTGCTGTCGAACAGCGGCACGCGCGAGAGCACGGCGTGGTTGTCCCACGCAAGCGTCCAGAGGACGAGCCGTGCATCGCCGCCGTAGATAGCCGTAGCGGCGGCGGAATAGTTGAAGAAGGGGCCTGCCATGATGGCGGAAACGGCGACGCACGCGGCGGTCAGCAGGAACGCGCGGCGGCCCGTGGTCATCGCGCCGTCAGGTCGTCGACGTAGCGTCTCAGGCCGTCCTGCCACGACGGCATCGCGATTCCGATCGATGCGAGACGCGCGTTCGAGAGCGCGCAGAACTTCGGACGCGCAGCGCGCAGCGTGACCGTCTCGAGCGTCAGCGGTTTGATGCGCAGCTCGCGCCCGAGCAGCCGGGCCGCTTCTTGCGCGACCTCCGCCCACGTCGCGGCGCCGCTGTTGACGCAGTGATAGGTGCCCGATGGGGCGCCCTCGTCGATGAGGCGGCGTGTCGCTGCGGCGACATCCGGCGTGTAGCTCGGCGAGACGGTGCGATCGATGAACACCGGCACCTCGCCGCCGCTCAGAACGCGATCGACGATCCCGCCAAGGCTGCCGCGTCGCGCGCCTGCGTGGACGCCCGGGCCCCCGAACAGACTCTCGACGCGCAGAACGAAAGCGCGCGGCGCTTCCGCGGCAAACCAGTCGCCGAGCAACTTGGAGGAGGCGTAGATACTGCGCGGATTCGGCGCGTCGGTCTCGACGTACGGCCGCTCAGCGGATCCGTCAAAAATGAAGTCGCTGCTGTAGTGCACGAGCACCGCACCATGCGCTGCCGCGGCGCGCGCGAGATCGAGTACGGCGAACGCATTCACCGCCAGCGCATGAGACGCGTTGGTCTGGGCGCCGTCGACATCGTTGTACGCGGCGCAGTTCACGATGACGTCCGGACGGACCGTCGTCACCGTCGCTTCGACCCGGCGCGTGTCGGTGATGTCCAGGGCATCCCGGCCGAGCGCGTGAACGGCTTCACAGTCGCTGAACGCGGACGCGATCGCGGCACCCAGCAGCCCGTGCGCCCCGGTTATCAGCACGCGCATGGACTGTCAGCGGGTCGCGTCGCGGAGGGCGCTCACGACCTCCCACTGCTGATCGGCGGTCAACTCGCCGTAAATCGGGAGCGCGAGCACTTCCGCTGCGGCGCGTTCCGCTGCGGGAAAATCGCCCCGACGATATCCGAGCGACGCGAAGCACTCCTGCAGATGAAACGGGACCGGATAATAGATTTCCGTTCCGATGCCTTTCGCGGACAGCCGCTCGCGCACGCGATCCCGGTCGGGTACGCGGATCACGTACTGGTTGAAGATGTGCGTGCGATCCGCCGGGTGGACCGGCAGATCAATGGGGCCGCCTGATGCCCGGGACAATCCGGCCTCGGCGAACAATCGATCGTAGCGCTCGGCGTTCAAGCGTCGCATGTCAGTCCAGCGCGCGAGGAACGGCAGCTTCACCCGCAGCACAGCGGCCTGCAGCGCATCGAGCCGGAAATTGCCGCCGACTCTCAGGTGAAAGTACTTCGGCTCGGCGCCGTGATTGCGCAGCAGCCGAATCTCGTGCGCGAGCTTCTCGTCGTGCGTGGTGACGAACCCGCCGTCGCCGAACGCCCCGAGATTCTTACTCGGAAAGAACGAGAAGCACCCGGCAGTCCCCATCGCGCCCGCCTGACGGCCGCGATACGTGGACCCAATCGCCTGCGCCGCGTCCTCGATCACCGCCAGCCCCGCGCGATTGGCGACCTCGAGAATCGGATCCATGTCGGCGCAGAGACCGTACAAATGCACCGGAATGATCGCCTTCGTGCGCGGGGACAACGCACGCTCGATCGCCGTCGGGTCGATGTTGAACGTCACAGGATCGATGTCGACGAGTGTTGGCGTCGCGCCCAGGCGGACGACGCACCCGGCGGTCGCGAAGAACGAGAACGTCGGCGTGATCACTTCGTCGCCCGCTTTGATCCCGAGCGCCATCATCGCCACGAGCAGCGCGTCGGTTCCGGACGACACGCCGATGGCGTGGGGCACCCTGGTGAACGCGGCGAGTTCGCCCTCCAGCGCCGCGACCTCCGGGCCGCCGATGAACTGCTGACTGTCGCAGACGCGCGTAATCGCGGTCAGGATGTCATCGCGGAGCGGACGGTACTGCTCGCGCAAATCGAGCAACGGAACGGGCATCGCGAGGCGTCAGCGGGTGGAGATCGTCGGCGCGCCCCAGACGGGAAGGTCGTTGCGCGCGTCGGCCGCTCCCCTCTCCGGGGCGGACGCGCGCGTGTTGAAGACGAGTTCGACTTCCTCTCCCGCATACGATGAGAGGTCGGCGCTGACGCGAATCCATCGCTGCTCGGATTTGTTCCGGTACGGATCGACGGTCTGGGTGAACAGAACTTCGAAGGCGCGGCCGTCGGACACGCCGACGAAGAAGTACACGCCGTCGCCCTCCTTGTCCCACGCTTCTGGCTTCAACCCGAGCGACACCTTCAGCCATCCATCGTCCGGCACGCGCACTTTCATGTGTAGACGACCGTTCGGCGGGGCGCTGATCGCCGGCAGCGTTTCACCCGCGAGCGTGACGTTCCCGGCACTCCACGGCTCGCCGTCCTTCTGGGCCTGATCGTAGAACGTCATGAGATCGATCGTCTGGCTGCTGCCGCGGTGGAACAGCCACCAGCCGCCGACGAGCACGACGAGAATGACGACGACCGTCAGGGCCGCGCGATTCGTCTGCATGAGGAGTAGGTTAAATTAGCACACTCATCGCGACCGCTGCGCCTTGACGGCTGCGCGCGTTTCGCGATCGGCTTCGCGGCGCTTGATCGTCTCCCGCTTGTCGTGCGTTTTCTTGCCCTTCGCGAGCGCGATCGCGATTTTTACGCGGCCGTTCTTGAAATACAGCCGCGTCGGCACGATCGTCATGCCCCGTTCGGTCGTCTTTCCTATCAGCTTCCGGATTTCGCGCCGATGCAGCAGCAGCTTACGGCGCCGCGTCGGCTCGTGATCGCTCGACCCGCGGTTCCGGTAGGTCGCGACGTGGATGTTGTAGACCCACACCTCGCCCCCCTCGACCCGCGCGAAGCTGTCGCGCAGGTTGGCCCCCCCGTGGCGGATGGACTTGACCTCCGTCCCGAGCAGCGCGATTCCCGCTTCGAAGGTTTCCAGGAAATGGTAGTCGTGGGCCGCTTTCCGGTTGTCGGCAATGACCTTCTGCGCATCCTCGCGTTTGGCGGCTGGCGCCTCGCGCTTCCCGCCTTTCGCCTCGCGATTCACGCCTGCCGGCTCCGGTCACGCACGGAGAGATGGGCCGCGAGCAGGATGGCTTCGACGAGACTCGACGGATCGGCAATGCCGCGCCCCGCGATGTCGAACGCCGTTCCGTGATCGACCGACGTTCTGATGATTGGCAGTCCGAGCGTGACGTTGACGGCCCTGCCAAAGGCCACCAGCTTCACCGGGATCAGGCCCTGGTCATGGTAGCAGGCGATGACGGCGTCGAATTCGCCGCGTATCGCGCGGCCGAACACGGTGTCGGCCGGCCACGGTCCCGTAATGTCGACGCCGCGTTCGCGCGCGTCAGCGACGGCGGGCGCGATCACCTCGTCGTCTTCGGTCCCGATGACACCGTGCTCCCCCGCGTGCGGGTTGAGGCCGGCGAACGCCAGACGCGGACGCTCATAGCCGAAGCGCGGCAGCTCGCGAGCGGTGATGTCGATCGTGAAATCCGCGGCGCCGCGCGTCAGCAGGCGCGGCACTTCGGCAAGCGGCACGTGGATCGTGGCCAGGACGACTCGCAACTGCTCCGCGTAGAAGAGCATGGCGACACGGTCGGTGTTCGTCAGGTGCGCGAGCAGATCGGTGTGCCCCTTCCAGGGCAGCCCTGCCTGCGCGAACGCTTCCTTGTTGACGGGCGCGGTCGCGATCGCGTCGATGATGCCCGCGCGCGCGTCTTCCACCGCGCGCACGATGGCTTCGTAGGCGGCGCGTCCGGCCTGTGCCGAGACGGCGCCCGTGACGAACGAGCCCGGGATGTCGTACAGGCGCGGCTCACACGCGTCGAGCACGCGCGGATCGGCAGCGGCCTTGGCCGCGATTTCGGGACCAATCCCGGCCGGATCGCCTACCGTGATGCCGATGCGGGGCTTCATCGGCGACACGAATCGCAGTTGCCGGCGGCGCAGCCGGTGGGGTTGGTGCACGCGCCGTGATCGGCGCAGCCGGCGTGACGGACCCCTTCACCATTGGGCAGCTCGTAGCGGAGGCAGCACTTCAGCCGTCCGCACTGACCGGAAAGCCGTGACGGATTGAGGCTCAAATGCTGTTGCTTCGCCATCTTGATCGAAACGGGCTCGAACGTCTTCAGCCACGTGGTACAGCACAGCGGGCGCCCGCACGAGCCGTATCCGCCAAGCATCCGCGCTTCGTCACGCACCCCGATCTGCCGCATTTCGATCCGCGTATGGAAGTACGACGCGAGATCCCGCACGAGTTCGCGGAAGTCCACCCGATCGTCCGACGTGTAAAAGAAGGTAATACGCGAGCCATCGAGCTCCGCCTGGACTTTCGTCAGCTTCATCGGCAGCGCGCGCTCGCGGATCTTCATCTGCGCCACACGCTTCGCCTCGAGTTCCCGCTGCTCCTGCTTCAGCTTCTGCACCACATCGTCGGCGGTCGCGCGACGGACGACGACGTGGGCCGGTTCCGCGGGGTCGGCTCGGCGCTCCGCAAGGGCGGCCGGCATCGCGGTCACCGACGCGAGCGCGGGTCCGTTCGTCGTCTGCACGATTACGCGGTCGCCGGGGACAGGTGCGGCGTCCGCAAGGGGATCCCCGTTTTCGTCGAGCGCAAACTGGGGAAGCAGGAACGTGTGCCGGCGGCCTGCCGGCTCGAACGTGACGCTGACGAAGGGGTGGCGCGGCATCACAGATTCAACGCCACCCAATCAGCGACGATCTTCGGACTCGCATTCCGGTCGAGCGCCGCCAGCGCGCGATCGACAGCGGCAAAGGCGGCATCGATCCGGTCGGCATCGAACGACCGCCGGGCAGACTCGATCACCGGCTTCAGATCGAGATTTGCCAGGACGCCGTCGGCGGCTTCCGCACTCAACGCGCCAAGATCGCGCAGCAGCGATGACAGGGCCCGAAGCCGTTCCGCGAGCGCGTCCCGCTCGGCCGCGCCGGCGCCGAGCGCTTTGGCTGCGTCGAGGCGACGCCGCGGATCCTTCGCCGCGGCAGCGCTCGTCAACAGTCTCGCCGCCGCGTCTCGGGCGGCCGTCGCATCGCCTGCGTCGCGCTCGAGCGCCCGCCCGATGCTGCCGTCCGCTGCCGCAGCGGCGGCGTGCGCGGCAGCCGCGTCGAAACCGTGCTTGCGCATCAGGATGGCGGCGATGTCCGATGGAGAAAGCCTGCCGAATCGAAGCTGCTGACACCGAGACCGAACGGTCGGCAGCAGCAGATCGGGACGCGGCGTCACGAGTACGAACGTCGAGGCCGGCGGCGGCTCCTCGAGCGTCTTCAGCAGCGCGTTCTGCGCCTCGGGCATCAGCGCATCGGCTTGGTCGATGATGACGACGCGGCGCCGCCCTTCGAACGGCCGATACGAGGACCGGTCGATCGCTTCTCGGATCTGGTCGATTTTGATCGTGCCGCTCTCGCCAGGCTTGATGACCAGCAGATCCGCGTGCACCGCTCGCGCGATGCGGCGGCATGCGGCGCATTCGCCGCAGCTGTCGCGAACCGATGGTTGCTCGTCGCTGTCGGCGCCGTGGTCTGGATCGACGGGCCAGGCAACCGGCCGCTCGCAATTGAGCAACTGCGCGAGTGCCAGTGCCGCCGTGTGCTTCCCGACGCCCTCAGGGCCCGAAAAGATCAGGCTCTGCGGCAACGTCCCGCGCGCGACCGCTTGCGCGAGCCGCTCGAGCAGGTGCTGATGACCGGCGATGGGCCGCAGAGGCATAGGGCATCGTAACTGAGACAACACGTGCAGCGGAAGGACAGACCTGCTGAGAACGGCAGTCACTGAGTGTCGCGAACCGCCCCCGGCCAGGCTCCCAGGCTCGCGCTGGGGCCCCGCCGGGAAGCCTCTCGCTTGACGGCACCGGTGGAGGCGCGAGCGGGGCGCCCTGCTGCGCGCGGAAGCGCCTCCTCGTCGACGCGTCTTTCCGAGCGCTGAGCACGCAGTGGGGCTGCTCGCGCTGGGGCCCCGCCGGGAAGCCTCTCGCTTGACAGCACCGGTGAGCGTCGTCTTTGTTTATCCGCCGCCGCCGGGCTTCTTCGGCTTCTTGTCCTTGTCGTCCTGCTTCTTGTCGTCCGACTTCTTGTCGTCGTCGCCGCCGAAGAGACGCGACCAGAAGCCCCGCTTCTTCTTCTTCTGGGGCTCCTCCGCCTTCGTCGATGACTGCCCGTTCTGCGCGGGCCCGGCGCCAGTGGTCGACGTCGCTGCCGGCGGCAGCGCGGCGGCATCGGCGGGGACCGGCGCAGGTTTGCCCACCTGAATCCCGAAGGCGCCCGCCATCGTCGCGAACATGGAACGCCCGGGGTGCAGCGGACACAGGGTCGTCGGCTGAGTGCCACGGACGAAATAGTCGGTGTAAATCATCGACTTCGTCTCGATCGACCCGTCATCGTTCACGACTTCGACGCTGTCACACCCCTCGTTGGGCAGTTTGCCTGACAGGCGGCACACGTTCACGGCGACGACGTTCGACGGCCTGTCGATCCAATCCGCCTTGTCACCTTTCGTCGCCACTTTCATGAACGACGCCCAGATCGGCACGGAGAGATCGCCGCCGTAGCCGTTGGCGACGATCGTCTGCGGTTGATCGAATCCGACCCACACGCCGGTGACGAGGTGCGGCGTGTATCCGACGAACCACGCGTCGACGTAGTCGTTCGTCGTCCCCGTTTTTCCCGCGGCCGGCAGCGTGAACCCGCTCTGACGCGCTTTGTAGGCGGTGCCCGCGTTGACCACGTCGGCCAGCATGCTCGACATCAGGAACGCCGTGCTCTCGCTGACCGCCTGCTGCGCCTTGCCAGGGTTCTGGAAAAGGACCTTGCCGTCGCTGTCCTCGACGCGGCGGATCAACAGAGGCGTGTGGACAACACCTTTGTCGGCGAACGCGCCGTACGCCGCCGTCAGAGACATCAGGGTGACGTCGCTCGCGCCAAGCGCC
This sequence comes from Vicinamibacterales bacterium, assembly GCA_035495555.1. GTDB lineage: Bacteria > Acidobacteriota > Vicinamibacteria > Vicinamibacterales > 2-12-FULL-66-21 > DATJFQ01. Next base: position 63,796 of record DATJFQ010000060.1, on the reverse strand, counting down.
AGCGAGGGAACGCTCGGAGGCGTGCCGATGTTCAACCGCTGCGCGTAAGTGACGGCCTTCGGAATGCCAATCGTGTCCAGCATCTGGACTGCGGCGCGGTTGCTCGACATCCTCAGCGCCGATCGCATCGTCATCTGCGTGGCCGACGAGTGCTCGTCTTCCGGCACCCAACCACCCTGCTGCGTCAGAATCGGATTGTTCAGATTCGTGATGAGCGACGCCGGCGAATATCCCGCCTCGAGCGCCGCCGCGTAGACGAACGGCTTGTACGCGGACCCCGCCTGACGTTTCGCTTGCGTGGCTCGGTTGAAACGGCTCTCCTCGAAGTCGCGCCCGCCGACCATCGCGCGCACGGATCCGTCGGTTGGATCCATGGCCACGAGCGCACCCTGGAGATATGCGGGCGCAGCGTCCTTGTCGCCCTTGGTGTCCTTGTCGCTGAGGCTCGCCTTCCTGACGGCGACGTCGAAGGACGCACGAGTCGGGTGCTTGTACCCGCGCCGGTGCTCGATCGACTCGAGACCGTCCTCGACGATCTTCTCCGCCGCCTGCTGCATCGCAGGATCGATCGTCGTATAGACCCGCAAGCCGCCTTCGAGCACCCGCGACCAGCCGAACCGATCGACCAGTTCCTTCTGCACCTGTTCCTTGAAGTAGAGCCCGAACGTCTCGTTGACCTCCAGACCGTTGGTGAGATGGACGGCCGCCTTTCTGGCCTGCGCGTACTGCTCACTGGTAATGGCGCCGGAGGCCACCATCGTCTGCAGGACGACGTTGCGGCGAGCGATGGCGCGTTCGAGATTGCCTGTCGGCGCATAGCTCGACGGGCTCTGGATCAGACCGGCCAGGAGGGCGGCTTCCGGGATCGTCAAGTCACTCGCAGACTTTCCGAAGTATCCGCGCGATGCCGCCTCCACTCCATACAGTCCACTGCCGAGATAGACCTTGTTCAGGTACATCTCGAGGATGTCGTTCTTCGAGTATTCGTGCTCGATGTGGGCCGCGAGAATGGCTTCCTTGACCTTCCGGCGAAACGTTTTGTCTCGCGACAGAAAGCTCTGGCGGGCGAGCTGTTGCGTGATGGTGCTGCCCCCTTCCGCGCGCCGTCCCAGCTCGACGTTACGCACCGCAGCAGCAGCGATCCGGATGACATCGATGCCACCGTGCTCGTAAAACCGCTGATCCTCGACCGACAGAACGGCTTTGGTCAGGTTTGGTGAAATTTTCGCGAGCGGCACCTCGATGCGCTGCTCTTTGAAGATCGTGAACACGGGCTTGTCGTTGTCATCGAACAGCGTGGTGGCCTGGGCCATATCGCCGAGGCCCCGGATGTCTGCTTTCTCCGGCAGGTCGGCAGTTATTTCATAGGCTGCCCAGACGAACGCCGTCGAGCCCACCAGCAGGAGACAGGCGAGCGCGATGATTCCGCCCGCAAGAAACCGCGAGCGGCCCGCCGTTAGGCGGCGCGTCGAGTTCAGAATCGAATCATGCCAGGCCATCGTGCTCCATCAGTCGCAAAATGCGATCCGGCCAAACCTCCATTCTAGGCCAGTCGGTGCGACGAGCGGCAGATGCCCGGATTCGGGACGCGTTGCGTTATGCTTCCGCGCCATGAAGCAGCTTCTGACCTTCGCTGCGGCCGGGATCATGCTCGCCGCCGGTTCGCATTTGTCCCTTCGCGCGCAAGCGCCCACGCCCGCGCCTGTTCCTGAACTCCAGGCGCTTGGCGGACTCACGTTCCGGAACATCGGTCCGACGAACCAGGCCGGCCGTGTCTCGGTGATCACCGGAGTTCCAGGCGATCCGTTCACGTTCTATGTGTCGGGTGCCAACGGCGGCGTATGGAAGACGACCAACGGCGCCACCACATGGACCCCGGTTTTCGACGATCAGGCATTCCTCTCGATCGGGGACATCGCGCTGGCCCCGTCCAACCCCGACGTCATTTATGTGGGCACGGGCGAAGGCAATCCGCGCAACAACGCCTCGTTCGGCAACGGCGTGTACCGCAGCAACGACGGCGGAACCACCTGGACGCACATCGGCCTGGAGGATTCGGACCGCATCGCGCGAATCCGGATCGACAACGCCAACCCCGACATCGCATACGCCTGTGCCATGGGCCACGAATGGGGGCCCAACGAACAGCGTGGTGTGTTCAAGACGACCGACGGCGGCAAGAACTGGCAGCGCGTGCTGTTCAAAGACACCCAGACCGGCTGCTCGGATATCGACGTCAACCCGACGAACTCGAATGAAATCTACGCGGGGATGTACACCTACCTGCGGAAGGCGTGGCACCTGCGCAGCGGCGGCGGCGAGACAGCCCTCTACAAGTCGATGGACGGGGGCGCGACGTGGAAGAAGCTGACCAACGGGATCCCCGCCATGCTGGACCGCATTGGCGTCGCGGTTTCCCGCAGCAACCCCGACATCGTCTACATGATCAGCGAAACGCTGAACTACGACGGCGAGCTGTGGCGGAGCGACGACGCCGGGGCGAGCTGGCGCGTGGTGAACAAGGATCCGCAGCTCTCGTTCCGGCCGTTCTACTACGCGGACATCCGGATCGATCCGCGCGATGCCAACCGCATCTTCGCGCTCGGCGGCAATCTCTGGATGTCGGAGGACGGCGGACGCAATTTCATGAGTCTTCCGCGCGACGTCCACGGCGATCACCAGGCACTCTGGATCGATCCCACGGACCCGAAACGGATCCTGAGCGGCAGCGACGGCGGCTTCCAGGTTTCCTACGACGGCGGGCGCAACTTCAACGTGCTGAACAACATTCCGTTCACGCAGTTCTATCACGTGAACTACGACATGCAGTCGCCGTACATGGTCTGCGGCGGCCTGCAGGACAACGGCACGTGGTGCGGCACGACGAACTCGCTCGCGTCGGAAGGGATCCGCAAGAACGACTGGTTTACGGTCGGCGGCGGCGACGGCTTCTTCGCGGTGCCCGACCTGAAGGAACCCTGGCGCGTCTACAACGATCTGCAGGGCGGGTCCATCAGCGTCACGGATACGCGGAGCGGGACCTCACGGAGCATCATTCCGTATCCGAATCGGATTGGCTCGGTTGGCGACGCGATGGCGAACCACAAGCACCGCTTCAACTGGAACTCGCCGATCGTGCTCGGTCCCGACGGCACAACCGTGTATTTCGGCGGCGAGGTCCTCTTCAAGTCGACGAACCACGGGCAGTCGTGGGAAATCATCAGCCCCGATTTGACGACGAACGACAAGAGCAAGCAGCAGTCGTCCGGGGAACCGATCGTGGTCGACAACACCGCCGCGGAATTCCACTGCACGATCCTGACGATCGCGCCGTCGAAGCTCGATCCCAGCGTCATCTGGGTCGGCACCGACGACGGCAACGTCCAGGTCACGCGCGACGGCGGAAAGACGTGGACGAACGTCGTGAAGAACATTCCAGGCCTCGCGCCCAACGCGTGGATCCCGACCATCGAGGCGTCACCGAGCGCAGCCGGAACCGCCTACGCCGCCGCCGATCATCATCAGGACAACGACTACACGGCGTATTTCTTCAAGACGACCGACTTCGGCAAGACCTGGACGCGGTTGAACCTCAACATGCCGGCCATGACGACCGGCTGGTCGCACGTCATGCGCGAAGATCCGAAGAACAAGAACGTCCTCTACGCAGGCACGGAACTCGGCCTCTGGATCTCGTTCGACGGCGGCGCGCACTGGGCCTCGTTCCGGCAGAACATGCCCGCCGTTCCCGTGCGCGACATCCAGGTGCACCCGCGCGACAACGACCTGATCGTTGCGACGCACGGCCGAGGCCTCTGGATCATGGACGACATCACGCCGGTGCAACACGCCACCGAGGCGCTGTCGAGCAACGCGGCGCTTTTCGATATCCGGCCGGCGACGCGCTGGACGGTATGGAACAAGGACGGCAACCTGGGACAGGGCGTCTGGGCGGCGCCGAATCCGCCTGAGGGGGCGATCATCAATTACTCCCTCAAAGGCGACTCGCGCGACGCGGTCATCACGATTGCCGACAAGAGCGGGAAAACGGTCCGGACGCTTCGCAACCTGCCGCGCAGCGGCGGCGTGGAGCGGACGACGTGGGATCTGCGCTATGACGGACCGACGGGTGGTGGGCGCGGCGGGCGCGGCGCTCGAGCAGAAGGCGAAGAGCCGGCCCCGGCTGCCCGCGGAGGCGGCGGCCGTTTCGGCGGCGGCGGGCCTTATGTGCTCCCCGGTGAGTACACCGTGACGCTTCGCGCCGGGGGCCAGCAGCAAGCGAAGACCGTGAAGGTGGAGATGGATCCGCGGGTGCCGACGTCGGCAGCGGATCTCCAGGCGCAGTTCGAGGCGGCGATGACGCTTCGCGATCTCACGTCGCGCGCGAACGTCGCGGTCGATCGCGCGAACAGCCTCGTCACGCAATTGACGGCGCTCCAGCAGCGGCTCCGGGCGGCGGCTCCGCGGCGGCCGGGCGGGGCGGCCCAGAGCGATGACGCAGGGCCCTCGGCGCAGGCCTCGGGCGACGTCGCGGGGATGGTCGACGCCGCGCTGAAGGCCGTAGAAAGCCTGCGAGACGACGACCTCACGAGGCCGTATCCGAACATGGGGTATCGCCAGTACCCAAGGATTCGCGAGGAGATTAATTCGCTGTCCGGCGCAATCTCGCGCGCGCCCTTCCCGCCGACCGAAGGACAGGCGCTCCGGACTCGCGAGCTGACGCAGGAACTCGACGCCGCCGTCGCGAAGTTGAACCAGATCCAGACGGATCAGGTCGCGAAGATCAACGAGGCGATGAAGGCTATGCCGTTTATCACCGTCGAGACTATTCGATAGGCCGCCGGATTGCGGGCGCACCCGTCAAGGCTGAAAACTACTTCAAGGCAGATATCGCGATCGGCCGTGCCGGCGCCGCGCAATCAGCGCCACAGGTTGAATTCGACTAACAACGCTTTCGCCTGATCTCACCCGCGCTCGATCGCAACCTGCTCCAGCGTTCGGCCGGTGGTCGAGGGCGCGAAGAACGCGATGTCGACGATGACGACGAGCATCGCGAGCGCCACGACCCCGAACATCGTCGGCGCCCCGCGGGTGTTCAGCACCGGCAGCAGCACGAACGGCATCGCCGCGCTCGACAGACGGCTCAGTGCGTACGCCGTGCCGGCGGCGGTTGTGCGCATGAACGTCGGAAAGATTTCGGCCTGAAAGACGTGAAAGGCGTTCGAGAAAAGGTTGCTGACGACCGTGTAACTGAATCCAAAAACCACAATCCAGGCCGTCGAGACCGCAAACCCGAGCGCAAGCCCGAAGCCGGCCATCAGGATGGCGCCCGTGACGATGAGCCATTTGCGATCCATCCGCTCGACGATCGGGACCGAGAGCGCTGACCCGACCGGGTACCCGAGCAGCACGAGTGTCGTGTACGTCAGCGAGTGGATGACCGTGAAGCCCTTCGCCGCCAGCACCAGCGGGACGAGCGTCCCGAAGCCGTAGTAGCCGACGGTCTGAAACAGGTGGAAGATGCACAGCACGATTGTGCGGCGCCGATAGTCTGGATGGAAGAGCGCGGCCCATCCGGTGGATGACGTGCTGCTGATCTGCTCTTCGGCCGATGCTCGCAACGCGGTGGCGGGCGGCACTTCCAGTTCCATGTGCCGCGTAATTGCGTCGGCCTCCTCCAGACGCCCGACGGACTCGAGCCACCGCGGCGACTCGGGAAGCCGCTGGCGCAGCAGCCAGACCACGAAGGCGCCGAGTCCGCCTGCGACAAACAACCACCTCCACCCGGCGATGCCAAACGGCGCAACCGGCACGAGTACTCGAGCCAGCAGCCCGACGATCGGAACAGCGCAGAAGCCGAACGTGTACGCGATCGCGCTGTATCGCCCGCGCGCGTACGGAGGAAGCATCTCACCAAGGTATGCGTCGACCAGCGGCGGCTCCGCCCCGATGCCGATCCCTGCGAGAAAACGGAATAGGACGAGCATCGACGCGTTCGTCGCAAACGCGCCGGCAAGGGTAAAGATCGAATAGATGCCCAGCGTTGCCATGAACGCGCGCCGGCGGCCGATGCGATCGGCCAGCGTCCCGAGCGTCACAGCGCCGACGAACATGCCGAGGAATCCCGAACCGAGCACGGCCGGGAGCGCCAGCTTGCTGAGATGAAACTGCTCGGTGAGGACCGTACCGAGCACGCCGGCCAGGAAGATGTCGAACAGATCGAAGAACGTGCCGATTCCCGCAATCGCCGTGATCGCGCGATGCGTCCGCGTGATCGGAAGCCGATTCAACCGGGCGGCGATCGAGATCGGCATTCCGTTATGCGGCATTCAGCATGGTCGGCGAAGCTATGCGCCCCAGCGCCAGTTGCGGATCGACGGCATGTCCTGACCGTGCTCGCGGATGTACCGCCGGTGCTCCGTCAGCCGATCAGACAGCATCTGCTTTACATAGGCCGCGCTCGCGCCAAGCTGCGGCAGCCGATCGATGGCGTCCCCAGCCAGGTGGAAGCGGTCCATGTCGTTCAGCACGGCCATATCGAAAGGTGTCGTGATCGTGCCTTCTTCCTTGTATCCACGCACGTGCAGGTTGTCGTGGTTTGTTCGACGATAGGTGAGGCGGTGAATCAGCCACGGATACCCGTGATAAGCGAAGATGATGGGCTTGTCCTTCGTGAACAACTGGTCGAAGTCCGTGTCCGGCAGGCCGTGCGGGTGCTCGCTCGGGGGCTGCAGCTTCATCAGATCGACGACGTTCACGAAACGGATCTTGAGCGCAGGCAACTGCTCGCGCAGCAGCGAGACCGCGGCCAGCGTCTCGAGCGTCGGCACATCGCCGGCTGCCGCCATCACGATGTCCGGCTCCGCGCCCTTGTCGTTGCTCGCCCAGGGCCAGATGCCGATGCCCTCGGCGCAATGCCTGACCGCCTCGTCCATCGACAGCCATTGCGGCGCCGCGTGCTTGCCGGCGACGACGACGTTCACGTAGTTCCGGCTGCGCAGACAGTGGTCCATCACGCTGAGGAGGCAGTTCGCGTCGGGGGGAAGATATACGCGAACGACTTGCGCTTTCTTGTTGACCGCGAGATCGATGAAGCCGGGATCCTGGTGCGTGAAACCGTTGTGATCCTGCCGCCAGACGTGGCTGGCCAGCAGGTAGTTCAACGAGGCGATCGGCCGGCGCCACGGCAGGCTGCGTGTGACCTTCAGCCATTTCGCGTGCTGATTGAACATCGAATCGACGATGTGGGCGAAGGCTTCGTACGTGTTGAACAGGCCATGGCGTCCCGTCAGCAGGTAGCCTTCGAGCCACCCCTGGCACTGGTGTTCGCTGAGTATCTCGACGACACGCCCCTCGCGCGCGAGCCACTGATCGACCGGCCGGATTTCGGCTTCCCATTGTCGGGCGGTGGTTTCGAACACGGCGTCCAGACGGTTTGAGACGGTCTCGTCGGGCCCGAAGATGCGGAAATTGCGCTTCGCATCGTTCTCGTTGATCACCTCGCGCAGGAAGCGCCCGAGTACGCGCGTGTCCTCGGCGTCGGTCTTGCCGGGGTCCGGTACCTGCACGCCATAGTTGCGAAAGTCGGGCAGCCGCAGGTCCTGAAGCAGAATTCCGCCGTTGGCATGCGGGTTCGAACCCATCCGGCGGTTCCCCTCTGGAGCTTCCGCCGCAAGGTCCGGGCGCAGTCGGCCGTCGGCGTCGAAGAGATCGTCCGGCCGGTAGCTGCGCAGCCACTGCTCCAGGATGCGCAGATGCTCCGGATTGCGTTTGGGATCGCTCAGCGGCACCTGATGCGAGCGGAACGTGCCCTCTATCTGCTGTCCGTCGACCACTTTCGGACCCGTCCAGCCCTTCGGGCTCGAGAGCACGATCATCGGCCACTCGGCTACGTGGGCCGTACCGGTCGATCGCGCAGCGCGTTGAATCCCGCGGATCGCGGCAAACGCCTGATCCAACGTCTCTGCCATCAGCCGGTGCATCGCCGGCGGATCGTCTCCTTCGACGAAGTACGGCATCCAGCCGTAGCCGCGCAGCAACTGATCGAGCTGCTCCCGCGGAATGCGCGCCAGCACCGTTGGATTCGCGATCTTGTATCCGTTCAGGTGCAGGATCGGCAGCACGACGCCGTCGGTCACGGGATTCAGAAATTTATTCGCATGCCAGGAGGTCGCGAGCGGACCGGTTTCCGCCTCGCCATCGCCGACCACGCACGCGACCACGAGATTGGGGTTGTCGAACACGGCGCCGAACGCGTGGCTGAGCGAGTACCCGAGTTCGCCGCCCTCGTGGATGCTGCCAGGCGTCTCCGGCGCCGCGTGACTCGGGATGCCTCCGGGAAACGAGAACTGGCGGAACAGCAGCTTCAGCCCGTCGGCATCCTGACTGACGGCTGGATAGATCTCGGAGTACGTGCCCTCGAGATACGTGTTCGCGACGACGGCAGGGCCACCATGACCAGGCCCTGAAATGAAGATCATGTCGAGGCCGTAATCGACAATCGCGCGATTCAGGTGCGCATAAGCGAAGTTCTGGCCAGGAGTGGTGCCCCAATGGCCGAGCAGCCGCGGTTTGATGTGCGCCGGCTGCAGCGGCTCACGCAGGAGCGGATTGTCGAGCAGATAAATCTGTCCGACGGAGAGATAGTTCGCGGCGCGCCAGTACGCGTCGATGCGGGAAAGACGTTCGGCATCAATGGACATCGTGATCTCTCGCTTGCGCCAGTCGCACGGCCGATCGCGCAATCATCCGTTCCTCGTCGGTGGGGATGACACGCACGGACACGCGGCTGGCCATAGTTGAAATGACGCGGGCGCCGGTCTCATTCGCCCCGGCGTCCACGTCGACGCCGAGCCACGTGAGCCGCTCGAGCACCCGTGATCGAATGACCGGCGCGTGCTCGCCGATGCCGCCCGAGAAGACGATCACGTCCACACCTCGCAGCGCCGCTGACAAGGCGCCCACCGCCTTCGCAACCGAATAGGCGAACATGTCGACGGCCAGCCGGCACGCGTCATCGCTGCGCTCGCGTGCGAGCAGTGTCTTCATGTCGCTCGTCAGGCCCGAGATGGCGAGCAGCCCTGACGCGCGGCTGACGAGGTCCTCCAAGGCGTCGGCAGAGAGTCCTGCCGCACGGCCCAGATGGGTCACGACGCCGGGATCGAGATCGCCGCTGCGCGTTCCCATGATGACGCCCCCGATCGGCGTCAACCCCATCGTCGTATCGAGACTTCGACCGCCGTGCACCGCCGCAAGGCTGCAGCCGTTGCCCAGGTGCGCGAGGATCACGCGTCCTCCGGCAATCTGCGCCCCCGCGTCACGCCGGAGCTCTTCCATCAGGAAGGCATAAGACAGACCGTGGAACCCGTATTTCTGCACGCCGCGCGATGCGAACTCGCGCGGCAGCGGCAGCCGGCGTGCGACCTCCGGCATCGACGCATGAAACGCGGTATCGAAGCACGCGCACTGCAGAGCATCGGGATAGCGCGCGATCGCGGCTTCGAGGAGTTCAATTTCCGGCGGTAGATGATTTGGCGCGAAGGGCACGAGCGAACGAAGATTGCCGACCACTTCGGGAGTCACCTCACACGGCGCCCGGTACAACGTCCCACCGTGCACGATCCGGTGCCCGACGGCCACGATGTCGAGAGCGGCGGCGGATGCGGCGAGCCATTGCTGCAGACGCGGCACGCACGCGGCGCCGGTACCTTCGATGGACTGGCGCGCGATTTCCTGCGGCTCCGGTTCGAACGTGAACAGGCCGGCCTTCACGGTCGACGACCCGCCGTTCAGCGTCAGCAGCCCGCGAGCTGTTGTTCCACGTTCGGGCACAAGTCCTGCCTGCTCATCATGCCTCACGCCGTAGCAAACGTGCCGATCACACGCATCCATCTCGTCCGCTGCGAGAGCTCCTCGAGCACGGCTTCCACGCCTGCGGTGCCGTCGCTCTGAAATTCCAGCACGAAGGCGTACTCGAACGGACGTCCCGCGACGGGGCGACTCTCGATTTTTGTCAGATTGATGCCGGCGTTCGCAAATGGCTCGAGCGCCCGCCACAGCGCGCCAGGTGCATTTCCGAGCCGCAGTCCAATGATTGTCTTGAACGCGCTCTTCGACGATGGCGTCGTCGGATCCCGGCTCACGAGGACGAAGCGCGTGAAGTTCTCCGGATGGTCCTGCAGATGTTGGCGGAGCACTGACCCGCCGTACAAGTGCGCCGCCGCGCGGCTCGCGACGGCCGCGGTGCGGCCCTCGGCGTCTTCGAGCGCCAGGGGAACCGCGCCCGCCGTATCGAACACGGGTACAGCGGTGATCTCTGGATGTGCGCGGAAAAATCGTTCGCACTGCGCGAGCGCGACCGGATGCGACAGCACGCGCACAAGCCGATCGACGCTGGCACCGGCTGGTCCGATCAGCACGTGGTCGATGTGTTCGACGTGTTCGCCGATGACCGTGAGATCGTGCTCGAGGAGCAGATCGTACGTCTTGCTCACCGTCCCGGCGAGCGTGTTCTCGACCGGGACGACGGCGCGAGCGACGCGACGATCCGCGAGCGCGGCGAACGCCTCCTCCAGCGTGTCGCACGGCAGCAGCGACGCGTCGGCGCCAAGCAGATGACGCGCGGCGGATTCGCTGTACGCGCCAGGACGGCCCTGGTAGGCAGCATCGAGCGGCGGCGCGGGCGTGGTCCGAGCGGGCATGATCGTTCCTCCAGAAACAAAAAAGCCCGCGCTCCCTTGCGGGAGGCGGGCTCGGGATTCGATTCGAATTTCGGAAAATGCCGCTCAGCCCGCCTCGATGGAGGTGGTAAAGCAGAAGCCGGCAAAAGAAATCGCTCGTACCGACACTGCGCGCACGTAGGCGGAAGAAGCCGAGGCGTGGCGCGAGCGCGGGACGAACATGTGGCTAGCCTACGGAATGCGCGGCGCGGCGTCAAGCTGCGCGAACTGCACGCCGCGAGCGAGGAGCCAGAATGTGACCGCCACTTCGGACACGCGGTGCCAGCCGCCCCGTGCGTTCGTGGTCTGCGTCAGCGTGCTACTCCGTTCGGAGCGCCTGAAGGACGTCGACCCGCGCCGCACGGGCGGCGGGGACGAAAGACGCAATGACGGCGGCCGCGGCCAGTACGACGGCAGCCGAGGCGACCGGCAAGGGCGTGGGCAGTTGTGCGTCGGCAAACAGCCTGACCGCCAGCCGCACCATCAGAACGCCGGCTGCGGCGCCCGCAAGGATGCCGATCACCGCGATCTGTGCGCCTTCGCCAAGCACCCGCTTCAGCAGCTGGCGCGGTTCGGATCCCACGGCGAGCCGGATGCCGAACTCCCGCGTTCGGGCGCTCACCGAGAACGCCAGCACGCCGGCGACACCGACCACCGCGATCAGCAGCGCCATGCCTGCGAACCCGGAGATGACGAACGCGTTGACGCGCTCGGGCGCCAGTACCTGGGCGCGAATCTCCTCGAGCGTGGCCGCACGCTCGACCGGTTGTTCCGGCGAGAGATCGCGAATCACCCGAGTCACCGACGGGATGATCGCATGCGGGTCGCCGCTCACGCGGACGAACAGCCGCTCCGCGATCCCGAGCTGGCCGAGCGGACGATAGATCGTCATGGCCGGCGACGGCACGACGCTCTCGTCATCGGCGTCGGCAACAACGCCGACGATCCGCTCTGGACGGGAAGGGCCCATCAAGCGCGCGATGGGATCGGTCCAGATGATCCGGCGGTTGAGCGCGTTGCCGGTGGCGAAGAGCCGCCGCGCGACGCTCTCGCTGACGATCGCAACCGGCTCCGACGCATCGGTGTCGTGATCCGTGAAATCGCGTCCGGCGAGGAGCGCGACGCCGAGTACGTCGAACAGCCCGGGCCCCGCAATGCGGAATCTGGCGTGTGGATTGTCCTCCCCGTTCTCCGGTTTGTAGCCGTCGGCGGTGAACTGCATGCGGGGCATGACGCCCGCGTCGCGCCACGGCGTCGTCATGCCCAGGGCGACCGCGTCGACGCCCGGCAGCTCGCGAATGCGGCGTTCCGATTCCAGGTAGAACGCGAGGGTTCGTGCGTCGCCGACACCCGTCGCGGGCGTCGGCACGTCGAACGCCACCACGTGACGCAGGTCGTAACCGCTTCGGGCCTGCTGCATGCGCACGAGCGTTGCGACGAGCATCCCGGCGCCCGCGAGCAGCACGAACGAAAACGCAATCTGTGCCGTCGCGAACGCCCGCAACCGCCGATTCGTCGCCGGCGTCAGCCGCGCGCTGCCATTCGCGAGACCCAATCCGGCAGGCGCGGTGGTCTTCGGGAGACGCGGCACGAAGGCGAGCAGCAGCGCTGCGCACGTGGCCAGACCCGCGCCGACCCAGACGACGCTGGGATCGACCGTGATGCCGACCGCGCGCACCGAGAAACGAGCGGCATACCCGGCGACGAGCGTGACGAACGGCTTCGCGAGCAGGACGCCGACGACCGCGCCCGCGCCGCAGAGCACGAGGCTTTCGGCGAGCAGCGTTCGGCGCAGGGCACCCGGTCCTGCCCCGAGCGCGGCGCGGATCGCCAGCTCCCCTTCGCGCCGCACCGACCTCGCCAGGATCAGATTGGCGACGTTCGACACCGCGATCACGAAGACGACCGCTGCAGCCGCCAGCAACACGAGCAGCACCGTCCGCGCCGGCGCGGCAATCTGATCGCGAAGCCGTGCGACGGAGATCTGCACGTGTGCGCGCGTGGAATACGCTTCCGGGTGCGCACCCATCATCGTGCTGTGCGCCGCCGTGAGCTCCGCCCCGGCCTGCTCGACCGTCGCGCCTGCCCTCAGCCTGCCGAAGAGTTCCGTCATGCGATGGCTGCGATTCGTCGTCATCAACGCACCCATGTGATGAGGGCTCGTCACCATGTTTGCGATGAGTTCCGTATCTGCTGGATACGGGACGGACGGTTCGAGCACGCCGATGATCGTCGCAGTCCGGGTTCCGAGCCGGATCGCGCGGCCGATCACGTGCGGATCGCTGTTGAGCGCCGTCGTCCAGAAGCGATACGTGAGTACCGCGACGCCGGCCGCGTTCGGCCCGTCGTCCTGCGGCGTGATCAAACGGCCAAGGACCGGACGCAGGCCCATCACGTCGAAGAAGGAGCCGCTGACGACACCAGCGTGCACGAGTCGGGGCTCACTGTGCAGCCCCGTGAGCGTGAAATCTACCGTTGAAAAGTCGCCAAACGCCGCAACCGACGGAACGCGAGCCGTCAAGTCCTGAATCTCCGGCACCGAGAACGTCAGGTTCTTCTGCCCGATGCCGGGCGCGCTCTGGCGGATGTAGATCAACCGGTTTTCGTCGCGATTGACCAGCGGCCGCAGGAGCACCGCGCGCACAACGCTGAAGATCGCGGCGTTGGCGCCGATGCCGAGCGCGAGCGTGAGGACGACTGTCAGGGAAAGCGCGCGCGCGCGGGACAGCGACCGAAGCGCGAACTTGATGTCGCGACCGAGCGCCGCGGCGGCATCGAATGCGCGGCTGTACCAGACCCGGCGCATCGACTCGCGGACGCCGCCGACGTACCCGAGGTCGGCGAGCGCAGCGCGCCTGGCAGCCACGGGATCTTCACCACGTTCGATACGCTCCTTGATCGCGAGCGCCAGGTGTCCCCGAATCTCGTCGTCCAGTTCGCGCTCGTCAGGCCGCATGGTGCTACTCCTTCGTGTCCGCGGGGTTCATGATCCGGCCGATCGCGCGGACCATCTGCGCCCAGCGGTTTTGCTCGCGGACCAACTGCGCCTTGCCGGCGGCCGTGAGCTGGTAGTACTTCGCTTTCTGGTTGGCTTCGCTGACGCCCCACTCGGCTTTCAGCCATCCGCGTTTCACCAGCCGGTGAAGCGCCGGGTAGAGCGAGCCGGTCTCGATCTTGAGGAGGTCGTCGGACTGCGTGCGGATCGCCTGCCCGATGCCGTGCCCATGCTGCGGACCCCACTGCAGCGTGCGCAGGATCAGCATGTCGAGCGTGCCCTGCAGGAGCTCGAGGCGTTCCTTCTCGGTCTGTTTGGCCATGCCGTAGGCAGTCTACAGCATTAGACGTAGACTATCTACTACTGGTTCCACACGCGAACGAGCGCACGCGAACGAGCGGCGACTGTCGTCGCCTCGTAACCACACCGCGAGCGACGGTTTGCCGCGAGGGAGTGTGTAGGAGGGGAGTCCGAGGGGCGAAGCCCCTCGGTCAAAAGAAGTGGCGGGGTCGACGGGGCTCGAACCCGCGACCTCCGGCGTGACAGGCCGGCGTTCTAACCAACTGAACTACGACCCCGCTAGGTCGTGAACGCTGTTTGGAGCATTCGACTTCTGGTGGTGGGCGGTACAGGACTCGAACCTGTGGCAGCCGGCGTGTAAAGCCGGTGCTCTACCAACTGAGCTAACCGCCCCTGCACGGTCCCGCCCCGCGCCCCAAAGACGACGATTATAGAACGCCCCGCGAGCGAAGCGCAAGAATACCGAGGACAACGACGAACCCGAGCGCCGCGCGATACTCGCGATTCCGCATCGCGCGCGCCGCGCTGAAGCGGCGCAACACGGGCGACGCGGTGCCCTGGCGATACGCCCCGTACTCGGATCCGAACTTCTCGGTCAGGTGCGCTTCTTCGGTACGGACCGCCGCAGCGATGGTGACACTCAGATACGCGAGCACGAGCACCGTCACGATCGCGCTGCGCGACGCGATCGCCAGGCCGACGCCCATGATGGACGATCCGGCATAGAGCGGATGCCGTGTCCATCGGTACGGACCGCTGCGCGTCACCTCGCGCCCCTTTTCCAGATGTCCGGCTGCCCAGATACGGATCGATTCGCCGCACACGCCGACGACCGCACCCGCGAGCAGCGACGCCCGCGTCGGATCCGACAACACCACCGCGATCACGCCGCAGACGAACCCGAGCGGGACACGCCAGCGCGCCAGCCGGACGATGAACGACGTGCGCGCCGGCACGGAGTCAGCCACGGCCGCCTTCCGGGATCGCGAGCCGTTGTTGAATCGCCGCGCAGACTTCGCTCGCCGGTACGTCGAGCAGACACCAGTCCCGGCGATGACACCGGCGATCGTAGTGACACCCGCAGTGATCGAACCGCGAGACCACCACGTCGTCACCGTTCCACGGTCCGTTGCGGGCCGGGTTGGTCGGCCCGAAAATGCTCACGGCCGGCGTGCCGACGGCGGTCGCGATGTGCAGCGGTCCCGTGTCTCCGGAAACGACGAGCGACGCGTCGCGGGCCATCGCCACGAGGTCCTCAGGCCGCGACGGCGGGGCAAGTACCGCACGCCCCGCTGATGCGTCGATGACAGCCTGCGCAAGCGCATCTTCGCCGGGTCCCCACAGCACGACCGGGGTCAGGCCCCGCGCCTCGGCCAGAAACGCAGCGACCTCGCCGAACCGTTCCGGCGGCCAGCGCTTGTTTGGCCACGCCGCCCCCGCATTGATCAGCGCATACGGACCCGGCACGAGCTGACGAAGAATGTCCGCCACACGCGAGCCCGCGCGTCTGAGCGGGAACTCGATCACGTCGCGCTCGATGCCAAGCACGCGCAGCAGGCGAAGGTTTTTCCGGATGACATGGCCCTCGTCGCTGTCGTCGTGAGGTGTCGCGGAGTAGAACGGCCGCGCGGTCTTTTCGCGCAGGTGCCAGATCGAGAACCCGATGACCTTCGACGCACCAGAGGCGCGCGCGAGCACAGCGGATTTCAGCAGCCCCTGAAAATCAATCGCCACGTCGTACGAGGTCTGCCGCATCGCGACGATCGCCATCCGCCACGCGTTCGGCGTCGATCCGTCGAGGGCGATGACGTCATCGAGCACGCTCACGAGATCGGGAATGGCGCGGTGTTTCTCTTCGACGAGCCAGTCGATCTGTGCGTCGGGATAGGTTCGGCGCAGCGCCGCGACAGCGGGGATCGTGTGCACCACGTCGCCGAGCGCGCCAAGCCGCACGACGAGAATGTTCATCGGCGCAGACGGACCATCAGGCCGGTGGTCGAATGATCTTTGGGGTCGCCGACGATGGCAATGCGGCCGCCGTAGGCGCGCACCGTGTCGCGTTCGGGCACCGTCTCGACGGTATAGTCCGTCCCTTTACAGTGCACGTCGGGCCGCAGTGTGAGGAGCAGCGGCGCGACCGTCGGCTCATGAAAGATGGTGACGTAATCGACGCCGCGGAGGCCGGCGACGAGTTCCGCCCGATCGGCCGCGCGCAGCACCGGCCGCCCCTCACCCTTCAACAGCGCCACGGACGCATCGTCGTTGATCGCAACGACCAGGCGATCGGCCTCGCGCGCCGCGGCCTGCAGGTAGCGGACGTGACCGACGTGCAGCAGATCGAAGCCGCCGTTCGCAAACGCGATCGTCCGCCCGGCGGCACGCTCGGCGGCGACGGCGGCGATGAGCGCTTCCCGCGGGAGGACTGGTGCCAAGCGCTACTCCGCCCTCTGCGTGAGCGACGCGCGAAGTTCGGCCGCTGTGACCGTGGCCGTGCCGCGCTTCATCACGACGAGGCCACCCGCGTGATTGGCGAGTTGCGCGGCCTCCTCGAATGTTCCCCCCGCGGCGAGCGCGAGCGCCATCGTCGCGATCACCGTGTCTCCAGCGCCGGTGACGTCGGCGATCTGATCGGAGCCGACGATCGGAATGTGGATCGTCTTCTCACCGGCGCGAAACAGGGCCATGCCGCGGCTGCCGCGCGTGACGAGCACCGCGCGCGATCGCGTACGCCTGAGCACCGCCCGTCCCGCCCTCTCGAGCGCGCGCACATTGTCGCCAATCCGGATGCCCAGCGCCTGCTCGACTTCCGATTCGTTGGGTGTGCAGGCCGTCATGCCCGTGAACCGCAGCAGGTCATAGCGCGAATCGACGAGCACGATCGGCAGACGCATCCTGTCGCGCGCGCGGGCGACGAGCGCGGGCGTCACGAGCGCAGTCCCGTAGTCCGAGACGAGAAGAGCGTCAGCACCCGCGGCAGCCGTGAGCACGCGATCTTCGAAGAGTGCTCTCGTGCGTTCGTCGGCGGCGCCGTTCGCGGCGCGGTCGATGCGGACGACCTGCTGCTTCGCGGAGTGAATGCCGCCGGCAAGAATCCGCGTCTTCGTCGGCGTGCGATACCCCGACGGAACGACCATGCGGCGGACGTCGATCCGCCGACGTTTCATGGTGGCGAGCAGGCGCCGTCCCGATTCGTCGCGGCCTACGACGCCGACCGTCGTGGCATCACCCCCGAGCGCCGCGACGTTGCTCGCGGCGTTGCCGGCGCCCCCGGGCACGATCTCCGTCGAATCGTAGTTGAGGATCAGGACGGGAGCCTCGCGTGACACGCGCGCAATCTGCCCGTAGATGAATTCGTCCGCGATCAGGTCGCCCACGATCAGGATGCGGCGCTGGCCGAACGCGTCGACGAGCGCGAGCAGACGCTCGTGTGCGGTCATCGCGGCTGCCCCACGATCCACGACACCGCCTCGATCAGATTGTCGACGACCACGTCGGCGCTGACGCCGGGTTTCGGCCGCTGTTCTTCAGTCCGCCCGTAGCCGGTGCGCACGAGAACTGTTCGTGTTCCAGCGCTGGTCCCGGCCTGCACGTCGTGCCAGCGATCGCCGACGACGACGGAGCGCGCGAGGTCCAGACCGAGGTCCGCCGCCGCGCTTCGCAGCATCCCATCGCCCGGCTTGCGGCACTCGCATGCGCGCCGGTATCCGTCGACCGTGCCGTCGGGATGATGCGGACAGTAATAGATCGCATCGACGCGCGCGCCGCCGGCGGCGAGCCGGTCCCGCAAATGCGCGTGCGCTTCCGCCACGAACGACTCCGGAAAAATGCCGCGCGCGACGCCGGCCTGGTTGGTGACGATCACCACGGCCAGGCCCGCGCGATTGAGCAGTCGCACGGCGTCGACGCTGTACGGGAAAAACACGAGACGTTCGATCCGATCGAGGTAGCCCGCTTCCTCGATGAGTGTACCGTCACGGTCGAGAAAGACTGCTGGCTGCATAGGTGCGAGGGATGGACGCGAGGACGTCGTCGACGTGAATGCGCTTCATGCACCGGTGATCGATCGGGCACTCGCGCAGCATACAGGGGCGGCAGAATACGTCGCGCAGAATGACATGGCGCGGCCCCGGTCCTGCCGGCGCCGTCACCCGTTCATTGGTCGGGCCGAAAATTGCCGTCAACGGCACACCGAGCGCGGCCGCGACGTGCATCGCGCCCGAATCGTTCGACACGAACGCCGCGCATCGTGCCGTCACACCGATGAAGGCGGCAAGATCCGTCCGCCCGATCAAGTCGACGATTCGCGTTCCCCGCGGCAGCGACGATTCTATCGCACGCCGCGTATCGCGGTCCGCGGCGGCGCCCACGAGCACGGGCAGCGCTCCGCGATCCGCCACCGCCTTCATCACCGCGGCGACCCGTTCCGGCGGCCATCGTTTCGCGTGCCCATACGCGGCTCCGGGTGCAAAGCCGACGAGCGGCTCCCCCCCGCGCCACCCCGCTCCCGCGAGCACCGCGTCCGCACGCGCCAGCGTCTCCTCGCGCGGCGTGAGCCGCGGCACCGCATCTCCGACGTCAATCCCGAGCTCACGGATCAGGGTGCAGTAGTACTCGACCTGATGTATCGCCGCACGAGGCGGCGCGACGGCGCGCGTCAGCAGCCATCGTCTGCCTGACGACGCGTACCCCCAGCGTTCTCTCACCCCCGCTTTCCTGGCGATCCACGCGCTGCCAAACGAGTTCGGCAGCAGCAGCACCGCGTCGGCGCGAAGCGCCTGGATCTCCGCGCTCTCTCGAGTTCGATCGAGAGTGACGACCGCGTCTGCCGCGGCCACCGTCTGCTCGAGAAAAAGCGGCGATACAGATCCTGGCGCCGCGATCACGACCCCGGCATCACCGAAGTGCGCACAAACCGCGGCAATCGCCGGTAGCGCCATCACGGCGTCGCCGAGCCAGTTGGGCGCACGGACGACCACGCGTGTCACTCGGAATCCTCTTCGCGCCGCGCCGTGGGAAACATCCCCGGCACCCCCTGGCCTGCCGCGTCCACATCACGCCAGCGCCGATGCATCCACAGCCAGAGGTCCGGATACCGGCGCACGTACATCTCGAGCACGTCGGTGCAGCGCTGTGTGAAATCGCGCAGCGCGTTCTCGTCGGTTCCTCGCGGCGGATCGACCGCGTGCTCGTACACCATCCTGAAGCGTCCGTCGGGGAGTGGAAGCGCGAACACCGGAATGACTGGCGCGCCGGTGCGAGCCGCCAACGCACCGAGCGCCGTCGTCGTCGCCGCAGGCCGATTGAAGAACTCGACGTGAACGGCGTTGCCGTGGATGTGCTGGTCGATCAGGAGCGCGACCGCGTCGTTGGCGGCCAGCGCCCGGAGGATCCGCCGCAGTCCGCCCTTCCGGTAAATGACGGAGTTGCCCGTCATGGAGCGCACGTGCTCCAGCAGATCGTGCAGCAACGGATTATCGAGCGGACGTGCGACGACTGCGATGGGGTGGAGCGCCAGCGCGTGGACGAGCGCGTTGATTTCCCAGTAGCCGAAATGCCCCGTGAACAGCAGGACGCCCCGGCCGTGCGTGTGCGCAGCCCGGACGCGATCGTCGCCCTCGAATTCGACGTGCGCCAGCATCTCATCGCGCGCCATGGTGCTGAACTTCAACAGCACCATCAACAGGCGGCCGAAGTGCGCGAACATTTCACGCGCGATGGCGCGCCGCTCCGGCAGAGGACGCTGCGGGAACGCCGCGTTCAGGTTCGCGAGCGCCAGCCGCCGATGGCCGCGGTCGAGCGCGTAAAAAACGTATCCCAGCCCGCTGCCCGCCGCGAGCACGGCTTTCATGGGCAGATGGCGAAGCATGCCGCGGATGCCAGCGACCAGCCCGTATTCGAGACGATGGCGCAGCCGAAGCGCCGTCGTCATGCCGTTCCCCGCGTGCCGGCAAGCGCGGTCAGCAGCCACCGTTCGAACTCGTCGTTCCTCTCGATCGCGATCGACAGCGGCACGTAGGCGACGGGCAGCGGGAAGGGGCGGAGCGGCAGGAGACGGACGGCGTCCTTCTCCGTCGTCACCAGCATTGCTGCGCCTTCCTGCCGGGCAATCGCAAGGATGCGGTCGACGTCGACGCGGCTATACGGATGGTGATCGGCAAACGCCAGCGTGCGTGTCAAGGGCCAGCCGAGTTCGCGCAAGTCGCTGAAGAACCGATCCGGTGCAGCGATCCCTGCAAGCGCAACGACTGATCCCGTCGAGGGGGTCACCGGCTGCTCCGCGGGTTCGATGAGACGCGCGCCTTCCAGCACCCGGCGCGCGCGCCACACGGGCGCGCGCCCCTGAATCGCCGCCGGGTCGGCCCCGTCGAGCGCGATCACGGCGCTCGCGGCGTGCAAGGCGTCGAGCGCTTCCCGCAGGCGCCCGCCTGGAAGCGTCACCGGGTTCGCGAGGTCCTGCGCCGCAACCGAGACGATATCGATGTCCCGGTGCAGCCGGAGGTGCTGAAATCCGTCATCGAGCACATGGACGCTGCAGCCATACGTCGTCTCCGCCACCAGCCCGGAGGTGTATCGTTCGGCGCCGGAGATGACGACGACTCCCGGCAAGCGGCGGGCGAGCATCAAGGGTTCGTCCCCGGAACGGGTGAGATCGGCTCGCAACCCGTGCGCGTCGCGGACGACAACGATCTCTGACGCATCCTGCCGCGCGTACCCGCGGCTCAATACGGATGGCCGCTCACCGGCCGCCGCCAGGAGCGCCGCGATCCGTGCGACGAGAGGCGTTTTCGCGCGTCCCCCAACGGCGAGGTTCCCGACGCTGATCACCGGGCGCGCGAGCCGGCGCTGTCGCCCCGGACGCGCCGTGTAGTGCCGGCGGCGGGCACGCGCCGCCGACGCGTAGATCGATGAGATCAGTGGACCACCCTGAAGGGCCGCACGTTGCCCGGGTCGGCCGATGGCAGCACACGGGCGATGGCGCCCATGGTCTTCGTCCGCGCGCCACGGTTCGCCTCGACGAGCGCACGCGCCGCCGCGCCGAGACCGGCGCGCCGAACGGGGTCGTTGAGGAGCGCGAGCAGCGCATCCTCCAGCTCGCGGCCCGATTTCACCTGGATGGCGGCATCGTTCTCGAGAAAGGCACGGGCGATCTCGGCGAAGTTCTGCATGTGCGGACCGAAGACGATCGCCTTGCCGAACACCGCGGGTTCGAGGATGTTGTGCCCGCCCTGATCGACGAGGCTTCCGCCGACGAACACGGCCGTCGCAACCTGATACAGCTGGGCGAGCTCGCCAATCGTGTCGAGGACGACGATGTCGTGACGCGGCTCGGCGTCGACGCGCAGCTCGCTTCGACGCGCGACGTCCCAGCCGCCGTGCCGCGCAAGCTGTTCGACCTCGCCGAAGCGCTCGGGCTTGCGCGGTGCGATGATCAGCAGCGCCTCCGGCAGCCGCGCGCGAATCCGCTGGAAGGCCTCGAGGACCGGTTCTTCCTCACCCTTCAGCGTGCTCGCGGCAATGATCACCGGGCGTGACGGAGGAATCCGGAAATACCGGAGCACGCGATTGCGGCCACGGTCCGGCACCGAGCCGGGAAACTCGAGCGAATCGAATTTCAGGCTGCCGGTCACCACGACGCGTTCGGGATCCGCGCCGAGATCGATGATGCGGCGCGCGGATTCCTCGCTCTGCATGCAGAAGCGGTCCACATTCGACAGCACGCGGCGGAAGAACCGCCTGGCGAGACGATACCGCGGATAGGATCGCGACGAGATGCGGCCGTTCACGAGCACCGTCTTGACGCCGTCACGATGGCAGGCGCGCAGCAGGTTCGGCCAGATCTCGGTTTCCATCATGATGAACAGCTTCGGCCGGACAAGTCGAAGCGTGCGATTCACGACGAAGCCGAGGTCGAAGGGGAAGTAGAACACTTCGTCCACGTACTGGAACTTGTTCCTGGCAATCTGCTGTCCTGTCATGGTCGTCGTCGACAGGAACAGCTTCAGCCGCGGGTAGCGTTCGCGGAGCTGCGGGAGGATCGCCCGCGCCGTCAGCACTTCCCCGACCGAAACGGCATGAATCCAGATGGATTCGTCGCCATCGAGATTGAAGGAGACCGGCAGATACCCGAGACGCTGGCCGAGGCTGCCGATGTACTTCCGATATCTGATCGCCTGCCATGCCAGGTACGGCGACATGACGAGGAAGAACGTCACGATCAGAACGCTGTAAAGGGCGTACACGGTGGACGGACACGGGTTGCCGGGTGTGCCGCTTAGTTTACCGCACCGACTGGCCGCCTCCCCGCCCATCGTGGACGTACTGTAAAATCAGTCGTTTGGAGAGTTGGCCCTTTTTCCGCGCATGGAGGCGGGGCAAGGTGGTCGATGGAGGGAGTCAATGGCCACAAAGGTTGGCATCAACGGATTCGGCCGCATCGGCCGCAACATCATGCGCGCGGCGCTCGGTTCGAGCGATCTGGATTTCGTCGCGGTCAATGATCTGACCAACGCCGCGACGCTGGCGCACCTGCTCAAGTACGATTCGATTCTCGGCAATCTTCACGCGAACATCACGGCGAGCGGCGACACCATCTCGGTCGAGGGCGACCAATTCCAGGTCCTCTCGGTGAAAGATCCCGCCCAGTTGCCGTGGAAGGATCTGGGCGTCGACGTCGTCTTTGAATCGACCGGGCTGTTCACGGATCGTGATTCCGCTGCCAAGCACCTCGCGGCGGGAGCGAAGAAGGTGATCGTGACGGCGCCGGCCAAGAAGCCCGATGTGACGCTCGTGATGGGCGTCAACGACGACAAGTACGACCCGAAGACGCAGCAGATCATCTCGAACGCGTCGTGCACGACGAACTGCCTCGCGCCGCTGGCCAAGGTGCTCCACGAAACCGTCGGCATCCGGGAAGGCTGGATGACGACCGTCCATGCCTACACCAACGACCAGCAGTTGCTCGACCTTCCGCACAAGGACCTGCGTCGAGCGCGGGCGGCGGCACTGTCGATCATCCCGACGACGACGGGCGCCGCGGTCGCGGTTGGTGAGGTGCTGCCGGAACTGAAGGGCAAACTCGACGGCATCTCGATGCGCGTGCCGACGCCGAACGTGTCGGTCGTGGATCTCGTCGCGAAGGTAGGCAGGAAAACGTCGGCCGAGGAACTCAACGGCGCCTTCAAGGCTGCGGCCGAGGGTCCGCTGAAGGGCATCATGGAATACGTCACGGCGCCGCTCGTCTCGATCGATTTCCGCGGCAACCCGCACTCGTGCATCGTCGACGCCGGGTACACGAAGGTGATGGACGGCGATTTCGTGAAGACGCTGGCGTGGTACGACAACGAGTGGGGCTATGCCAACCGCTGCATCGACCTGCTGCGGCTCATGATCAAGAAGGGGCTGTGACGCCCAAGCGGAGCATCACGGATCTCGCGCTCGATGGGAATCGCGTGTTGATGCGCGTCGATTTCAACGTGCCGATCAAGAACGGCGCGATTACCGATGACACGCGCATTCGCGCCTCGCTGCCGACGATCCGCTACGCGCTCGACCACGGCGCGACCGTGATTCTGTGCTCGCACCTCGGGCGGCCGAAGGGACAACGCAACCCCGAGTACTCGCTGCGGCCGGTGGCCGTGCGGCTGTCGGAGCTGCTCGGACGTCCGGTCGAGTTCGCGGACGACTGCATCGGCCCTTCCGCGTCAGCGGCGATCGACCGCGCCGGGGCGAACGGTGTGGTGCTGCTCGAGAACCTCCGTTTTCATCCGGAGGAGGAGAAGAACGATCCCGCGTTCGCGCAGCAGCTCGCGTCGCTCGCCGACATTTACGTCGACGATGCGTTCGGGTCGGCGCACCGGGCGCACGCCTCGACCGAAGGCGTGGTTCGGTTCGTGAAGGACGCGGCCGCGGGCCTGCTCATGGCCGCGGAACTGGAGCATCTGGGCCGCGTGCTCCACAATCCGGATCGGCCGCTCGTTGCGGTCCTTGGAGGGGCGAAGGTCTCCGACAAGCTGGAGGTCATCGAGAACCTGATCCCGCGCGTCGACGCGCTGCTCGTCGGCGGCGCGATGGCGTACACCTTCTTCAAGGCGCACGGGCTGCCTGTCGGACGATCGCTGGTCGAGGACGACCTGCTCGATGCGGCGCGCGACATCGGACAACGCGCGCAGTCGCGGGGGCTGCGGTTCGAACTGCCGTCCGATCACGTTGTCGCGGAGAAAATCGCGGCGGGCGTTCCTTACGAGGTGCTCGCAGTCAACGATCCCGCCATCGGCCAGCGGATGGGGCTCGACATCGGGCCGAAGACCATCGAGATGTATTGCTCCGTGATTGGCGAAGCGAAGACGGTCGTCTGGAATGGCCCCATGGGCGTATTCGAGATCGATGCCTTCGCCGCCGGAACCATGGCGGTCGCCTGCGCCGTCGCCGACGTGACGGGGACGACCGTCATCGGCGGCGGGGATTCCATCGCGGCGGTGGCGAAGGCTGGCGTGAGCGACCGCATCACGCATATTTCCACCGGCGGCGGCGCGTCGCTCGAATTCCTCGGCGGCCGCGAGCTGCCAGGCGTCGCGGCGCTCCCGGACAGGTAGAGTTCGGCCTCGATATTTGTATGCGTACTCCGTTCGTGGCGGCGAATTGGAAGATGCACAAGACCGTGCACGACGCGGTCGCGTTCGTGAAGGAGTTCCGAAAGCTGGTGAAAGACGTGCTCGACGTCGAGATCGTCGTCGCGCCGCCGTTCACCGCGCTCCACGCAGTGGCGGAAGCGGCTCATGCCTCGAACATCGGGGTCGCAGGACAGAACCTGCACTGGGACCGCGAGGGCGCGTTCACTGGCGAGGTCAGCGCCGCGATGGTCAAGGAAGCCGGCGCGGAATACGCGATCGTGGGACACTCGGAGCGCCGCCGGCTGTTCGGCGACACCGACGAGACGGTGAACCGCCGAACGCTTGCGGCGGTCGCCGCGCAGCTCACGGCGATTTTCTGCATCGGTGAAACGCTCGAGGAGCGCGACCGCGGCGAGACGCTCGCCGTCCTGGACCGGCAGATCAAGGTTGGCCTCGACGGGTTGACGAGCGACCAGGTCGGCGCGCTCGTCATCGCGTACGAACCGGTCTGGGCGATCGGGACCGGAA
Source organism: Vicinamibacterales bacterium (assembly GCA_035495555.1). Taxonomy (GTDB): domain Bacteria; phylum Acidobacteriota; class Vicinamibacteria; order Vicinamibacterales; family 2-12-FULL-66-21; genus DATJFQ01. Next base: position 38,645 of record DATJFQ010000060.1, on the reverse strand, counting down.
AAAACGCAACCGCGCTCGAAGCCGCCGAGGCACACGCGCATATCCGCAGCCGCCTTCGCCAGTGGTTCGGCGGGACCGCCGCCGAACAGTGCCACATCATCTACGGCGGCAGCGTGAAGCCGGACAACATCCGCGAGCTCACGTCGATCATCGACGTCGACGGCGCGCTGGTCGGCGGCGCCAGCCTCGACCTCCGGTCATTTCACGAGATCGTACTCGGCGCGAGGCCCTGAGCCGGGTGCTGCGTGCTCGGTGCGCGGTGCTCCGTGCGAGGTGCGCGGCGCTCGGTGCGGCGACCGCTAACGCCAGGCGCCGAGCAGGCGGCGCAGCACGATCAGCTCGCCCACGTGATACGCGTTGTGGTCGATCGCGAGCAGGATCTCGCGCGCGTAGGTCTGGCCTTTGCCGTGCGGGATCCTTGCCGTCAGCCGGACCTTCGGGTTCTTCGCGAGACGCTTCAGCGCCGCGCGATCCTCGCGGAACGCCGCGATGCTGGCGTTCCACGCGCGGGTATTCGGCGGCGCCGGGTCCTTCGGCCAGTAGTCGGCCGGCCAGGACTTCTCGCGGTATTTCCGGTTCGTCGCGAACTCGAGCAGATCCTGCTGCGCAATGCGGAGGTGCTCCACGATCTGCCAGGCCGTGTACGGGAGACCTCTGACGCGGCGGCCGCGCAGATCCGGCGGGAAATCCTCGACCGCCCGGTCGAAGTCCGCGTGAGCGTCGCCCCAGTCGAGCGCCGCGGCGAGCTGTTCTCGCATGGTGGTATACTCTTTCTTTTATGGTTTACTACGTCCTCGTCACCTTGTACATGATTATCTGTCTGTTGCTGCTGCTCGTCGTGCTGCTTCAGCAGGGCAAGGGCGGCGACATGGCGAGCGCGTTCGGCGGCGGCGGCAGCAGCCAGACCGCATTTGGCGCGCGCTCCGGTGCGACGGTGCTCACGCGCGCGACAACGGTCCTGGGCGTGCTGTTCATGCTCGGAGCCATCATCCTCGGCGTCTTCGGCCAGCGTGGTCCGGGCTCGGTGATGAGCGGCGCCCGCACGGCACCGGTCAAGCCGCCCTCGACGCAGAAGCCGGGCAAGTAACCCTCTTTTCGCGGAAGTGGCGAAACTGGCAGACGCACCAGCTTGAGGGGCTGGCGGTAGCAATACCGTGTAGGTTCGAATCCTATCTTCCGCACCAATCTTGATAGGCGGGGGCCCCCGTACCCCGCCAAGCTCACTCCCTTCCGCTCCCGCTCCGCCGGTCGCTCCACTCCGTTCGCCTTATCGTCCGGGGCTTCGCCCGTCGAACTCCCCTACACGGTCTCTCGCTCGTAACCAGCACCCATCCGAGGCACCCAGCCGCCAAGCACCCGCGCGAAGCGCGAAGTCCCAGCACCCATCCGAGGCACACAAGCCCATAGCACCCCGGCGGCGCAGCCGCCGGTCGTCATGGGTTACGATCGCGACCCATGAGTAACAGCTCTGAATGGGTCCGGCGCATCGTCATGATGCGGAAGGAACGCGAGGCTCAGCGGAACCGCGACCTCCGCCGGCTCGAAGATATCAGCACGGCCGCCGAAGTGTTCTTCACGTCCCTCGGACCGGCGATCGAAGACGTGCTCCGCACCTACAACGAAGCGTTCGGGACCAGGATCCTTTCCTGTCTTCAGGACGCGGACGAATACATCATCGCGGAGCAGAGCGCCGACGGGGTGCGGTCGAAATGCAAGATCAAGCTGCTCCCCTTCGATCCGAAAACGCCCGACATTCCGGCACGGCTCGCGATCAACCGGACGGTGAAGGGCAAATCGGTACCGGACGAGTCGCAGACGCTGGAATTCGATCAGAACAGCCGCGGCGACATCGAAGTGCAACGGCTGGGATGTGAACGCGACGCCGTCGTCCAGGAGATTCTGAAGCCCTGGCTCGAGAGTCTCTAAAGAGAGAAACAGGCTCAGCCGTCTCGCGGCATCCCGGTTGCACCCGAGACCTGTCGACGCCGCGCCGACAGCCATGAGCGACCGCAAAACAAGACGGAGCGCTGACACATGCATCCCCGCGCATTGACATCATCCTGTGCGGCGATCGTCGTCTTTGCAGGCGCGCTCGGCATTGCGGCGCAGCAACAGCGCGGCACCGTGACCGGAGTCGCCGCCGCGAAGTCCGCCCGCGCCGGACAACAGGTCGCGGTCGACGTGACCGGCGTCAATCCCTGCGGCGCGGTCAACATCGACTACGGCGACGGCACCGCGCTTACCTACGCGATTGAACAGCTCCCCATTACGAAGGGACACACGTACGAGTACGGGGGCGCCTATACGATCAAGGCCACCGGCATGGGGAACTGCGACCGCACGGCGACGACGCGGATCACGATCAGCGGACCGCCGCCGCCACCACCCTCCCCGCCGCAGCAGTCCGGAAAGGTAACCTCGGTGGACTTCCAGCCGTCGACCGCCTCCGTCCGCGAGCCGGTGAAGATCACGGTCAGCGGCTCCGATTCCTGCGCCTTCGACGTCGACTTCGGCGATGGCAACCGCCAGCGCGTGTCAGGGACGCTGCCGCAATCCATCGAGCACACCTATTCGGTCGCCACCACCTACACGGTCATGGTGAGTCCAGTAGCCCCGTGCTCCGGGACATTCACGGAGCGGCTGCAGGTAGCCGGTGACACCGTCGCGCACGGGAGCGTCACCCGCGTCGACGTCTCTCCCGCTCCGACGAGCCGCGGACGCCGCACATCGATCGTGGTCTACGGGAACGGAAACTGCCGCACGACCGTAGACTTCGGCGACGGAGGCAACGCCGTGGTCACGGGCGCGTTTCCTCAGCGCATCTTCCACACCTATCTCGATGCCGGGACTATCTACGTTTCGGCGTTGCCCGACGACCCGTGCGACGGCTACGCCGACGCGCAGCTGATCGTTCGCTGAGTGGACGGCGAGGCCCGATTTCGAGAACACTGCCTCGATGAGATCGGTCCTGGCGCTCGCCGTTGCGCTGCTGCTCGCTTTCGTGGCCGGTTCGGCTGGCGTCGCGCAGGAAAACACGGGATCACGCCTGCGCGGGTCCTGGGCTGCAAGCGTGGGCACGCGGCCGGCACTGCAAGGCACCTGGACGGCGGAGGTTCAGGCGAACGCGCCGAACCGCGCGACCGGCGCGTGGACGCTCGTGGACAGCGGAGCGAGAATCGTCGCGAGCGGAACGTGGTCGGCGACCCGAACCGCCGGCAGATGGAGCGGGACATGGTCTGCGAGGGCCAGCTCCGGTGCGGCGCGATCCGGAACCTGGCAGGCCGACGTCGAAGGCAGCCCCTCGTCTTTCGCTGATCTTCTGCGGTCCACTGTTGAGAAGCAGCTCGCCGGCGCATGGCGGAGCGCCGGTCTGCAAGGGACGTGGGCTCTCAGGGGAAGATGACGAGCAGGAGTTCGACATTAACTCCCACCTTCCAATTCCCAATTCCCAATCCCCAATTCCCAACAATTCCAAATCCCAAAGCCGAGGTCTGTCTGCGCCCTGGCCGGCGGATGGGAAAAAGGGGTCTTGGAATTGAACTTGGGAGTTGGGAGTTGGGAATTAAGTTTATTTACCCTTCAGTTCCAACTCGATCAGGAACTCCATCGCTTCGGCGCTGATCGCCGGGGCGATGCGACGGCCGTTGAGGAAATATGTCGGCGTCTGATCCACCTTCAATTCGCCCCCCAGCTCTCCTTGTTTCCGGATTTCTGCGAGGGCCGCAGGCCATTCAGAGTTGAAATCGGAAATGCCGCCGACCTCCTGCGCCGCCTCGCGAACGCGCGCGGGGCTCAGTTGATCCTGGTGAAGAAACAGCCAGTCGTTCAGCTTGTCCGCCGTGCCCTTCGGCCCGGCCATGACGACGGCGGCTGCTGCCGTGCACGACACCGGATGAACCACGGCCTTGACCGCCGGATTGCACTCGGCGCTCAGCGGAAAGTGCTCGAGCACGTATTTGAAGTCCGCGGGCCGGTCCTTGTACCTGGCAAGCAGCGGCTCGTAGGCAAAATACGTTGCGCGGCAGCCCGGGCACTGGTAGTCGCTGAATTTGACGAGCAGGACCTTCGCGCCGTCGTTCGAGATCGGCAGCGTCATGCGGGGCTGGACGTTCCACCACCGCTCGAGATCACCTCTCTGATCGTCGGTCAGAGGCTGCGGGGCGACCACGGGCCGCTCCTCAGGCTTCGGGAAGAAGGCGACTGCGGACGCCACTCCGCCGACGAACAGAAGCGCGACCACGAGCGCGACCGGACTGGCGGCGAGCACGCCAAGATCTCGCAAGGCCCGCCCCGCCACCACCGTCATCGAATCTTTGTTCGAGGCGCCCGATACGAGGAACAATCCGATGACGGCCAGGTAGGTCGTCACACACAGCGGACAGACTTCCCTGAGGATGAAGAACGACGCATACGCAAGATACAGGACGAACGCGAGACCGATCGTCGACAACGCGAAGACGTAGCCGGGGGCGTGCTGCCGAAGCTGCGGCGAGCGACGGGCGCCCCACAGCAGCAACAGCACGAGGACGAAGAAGCCGAGCCCCCATACGGCGACCGGTGCGCCCGCAAGCGATCCGAATTGGCTCAGATAGGCTTGCTTACAGGAAATCCTGGCGCTCACGTCGCAGAAAGACGACGAAGCCGGATTGCGAATCAGTTGGTAATGCACCCAGGTCGCAGTGCCAGACGCGGCCAATCCGAGCGCCGCAAAGACGGCCAGAAGCATTGACGAAGCGCGTTCGGTCATGTGATTTTCACGCTATCGGCGCGCGATCGAGCTGTCAATCGACTGCGCTAACCACCAGAGTATAAACAGTTTACACGTTCTGCTTGCGCGTGGGAGGCTTCCGGACGAACACTGGTGCTATGCCCGGTCCGACAACCTGCCCGTTCTGCACGTCCTCCAGAATACGCGCACGACTGCCCGTGCACGGTCTGTACGAATACGAATGCCAGGAGTGCGAACGAACGTGGCTCGTCGCCCGGCCGAAGCGACAGGCGAAGATCGTCGCATTCCCCAGCGAGGCGGCGCGCGTCAAACGCCAGGCGAGCGGCGATAAATAGCGAACTGGCCGGGCCGTGGCGGAGTGCGTCATCCTCATCGGCCTTCCGGGCGCGGGCAAGACGACGTTCTACACACAGCGCCTCTCCGGCACCCATCTTCACATCAGCAAGGACCAGTTCCCACGCTCGGCGCGCGACAAGCAGTCGCGGCAGGATGCGGCAATTCGCGCGGCCCTGGACGAGGGACGCTCAATCGCGATCGATAACACCAACGTCTCCGCCGCCGAGCGCGCCGACATCATCACCCTCGCGAAGGCGCGCAGCGCCCGGATCGTCGGCGTCTTCATCCTCGCGTCCACGCGCGAGGCAATCGGGCGCAACGAGCGCCGTCAGGGTCGCGAGAAAGTACCCAAGGTCGCGATCTTCACGAAGGCGAAACGATTCGAACCGCCGCAGATGGTCGAAGGGTTCGACGAACTCCACGCTTACCGGGTGAGCGGCGAGGGGGCATTCGAAGAAGTGCCGCTCAAGTCGGCGGAACCGAATCCCCCCGCTTCCTGATCGGAGGTTTGCATACCGGACACGGCCAGTATTTCTTCGCCGCCTCATCGAGCAGCACCCGTTTGGGCGACCCGCCCGCCTTCTTGCAATGCTCACGATGATAGTACTTCCCGCCCGGCTGCACGTATACGTAGACTGGCGCAGCCTTCTTCTTGTCCCCGGCTGAGTGTGTGGCGGGATCGCACGCGGGATCCTGCGTGAGGCCGCGCGATTCGGCCTGCGCGCGCGTCATGGCCACCACGTTTTTCGCGTTTGCCACCTGTTCGCAGAAGGGCTGGTGGTACACCTTCTGACCGGGCTTGACGAGGACGTATTCCGTCTGCAGGCGAGGCGTGAAGGCCAGCAGAGCGATCAGCGCGACGAACGTGCGCATGGGTTGATGATAGCGCGAGGCGCGAGGTGGGAGGTGGGAGGTGCGAGGCGCGAGGCGCGAGGCGGGAGGCGGGAGGTGCGAGGCGGGAGGTGGGAGTTGGGAGTTAAATTATTAGACCGATGGTGTTGACCAGGTGGTTCAGGAAAAAGCAGCCCGGCACGGCTGACGTATGGCGCGCGCGATGGGCGCAGGCAGTTGAAACCCTCGATCGGCAGGCAGCCGGAGAGCTGCGCACGATGCTGACGAGCGATCCCTCGCTCGCGGATACCGATGTCGAAGTCGAGCAGGAGATGCTCGAAGGGCTCGACCGGCTGCTCGCGTTGACCGACGCGTTGAAGGCTGGAGAGCTCCCGCAGATTCAAACCTCTCACCGCGTCGTCGGCGCGGACGTCTGCCACTTCAGCGCGCCGGCCTCGCTGCCCGACGATCAGGTGCCGTCCAGCGGCCGCGTGCTGCTGACGTCCGCACGCGCGATCTTCGTCGGCGGCGCGATGCTGACGACGGTCGCGTGGCATGCGGTTCGGGAGGTCGCGTCCACCGACCGCGATGTTCTGTTCATCCGCTCGTCAGACGACGGGGTGCGATTCCGCTTCAACACGTTCGCCGATGCGATGACGGCCGCGGCGCTCGCCAGGCGGCTCAAGCGCTGAGTTCTATAATCATCTCGTGCAACTCGGCATCGATCGCCTCATCGACGGCCCCGACGCGGGCCTCATCGCCGGCCAGCGGGTCGGCATTGTCTGCAACCCCGCGTCGATCGACGGCGCGTTCCGCCACGTCGTCGATCGTCTGGCGACGGCGGATTGCCGGCTCGCGGCTATTTTCGGCCCGCAGCACGGATTCAATTCCGACGTGCAGGAGAACATGATCGAGTCGGGGCACGGCCAGGACCCGCGCCGGCGGCTCCCGGTGTACTCGCTCTACAGCGAAACGCGCGAACCGACGCGCGAGATGCTGGCCGACGTCGATGTGCTCGTCGTCGATCTGCAGGACGTCGGCACGCGCATTTACACCTACATCTACACGATGGCGAACTGCCTGCGCGCCGCCCGGCGCCACGGGGTCCGTGTCGTCGTCTGCGATCGGCCCAATCCGATCGGCGGCGATCAAATCGAAGGCGCGACGCTGGTACCTGGCTACGAGTCATTCGTCGGACAGTTCCCGATCCCGATGCGCCACGGGATGACGATCGGAGAGCTGGCGCGGCTGTTCAACGATGTGTTCGGGCTTGGCGCGGCGGTCGACGTCGTCCGAATGGACGGGTGGAAGCGGTCGATGTATTTCGACGAGACCGGGCTGCCCTGGGTGATGCCGTCGCCCAACATCCCCACGCTGGATACGGCGATCGTCTACCCGGGCGCGGTCCTCTTCGAGGGGACGCTGCTGTCGGAAGGCCGCGGCACGACGAGGCCGTTCGAGCTGATCGGCGCGCCGTGGGTGGATGGCGAACGCCTCGCGAGCACGCTGAACGCGCTGCGGCTGCCGGGCGCGTTCTTCCGCCCCGCGTTCTTCGAACCGACGTTCCACAAGCACGCGAAGGCCGGATGCGGCGGCTGCCAGATCCACGTCACGGACCGGCGCACCTTCGAGCCGGTCCGCGCGTCGATCGAGGTGCTGGTCGCGATGCGCAATGAGGCGCCGGACAAGTTCGCCTGGCGCGAGCCGCCGTACGAGTACGAACACGTCAAGCCGCCGATCGACATCCTGTATGGATCGGATGTGCTCCGCACGTCGGTTGACGAGGGCCGCAGCGTCGACGAGATCCGCGCGTCATGGGCCGCAGACGAGGAGGCGTTCGCGCGCCTCCGGCAACCCTTCCTGCTGTATTAGCGCGCTGCGCGCGCGGTGCGGATCTGCTCCGCGTGCCGATGCGCGTGCTGGGCATAAATGCGCAGCCACGTATCGACGCCGTAGCGGCCGACCTCATTGTGGGTGCCCTCGCGCAGCCACTCTGATTCGGTGAAGCACCCCATGAGCTCGACCGTGCTCGCGCGGACGGCGCGGAACAGTTCGAGCGACGCTTCGTAGGGCCGGTCGTAGTGCAGCCGGCGCGCAAACTCCTCCTGGTCGTAGCTCTGAATCGACGGCCGGTCCTCCGCTATCAAGCGGCGGAGCCGGATGGCTGCCGTCGTTTCGCTGTCCGCCAGGTGGTGCACGATCTCGCGCGCCGACCATTTGTTCGGCGCAGGCTTCGCGTCGAGTTCTTCCGGGGTGATTTTGGTGAGCGCTTCGGCCACGATCCGATAGCCGTCCGCATATTGCGCAATGAGTTGATCGCGTTCCTGCCGTTCCATACCTATCCTCTCGTTTTCGCGATGCCCGGCGCCTGCGTTTCCTGCGGCGTCTCCGGCACCAGGTGATGCGTCATCAGGTGGTCGCGCAGGCAGTCGAACGCCTGCGCGGGGCTGTCCACCCATTGGAGCAAATCGAGATCCCTCGGGCTGATGGCGCCCCAATCGGCCATCGGCAGGAGGTCGAGGATTGCGTTCCAGTATTCACGGCCGTAAATGATCACGAGGAGCTGCTTCGAGAGCTTGTTCGTCTGGGCGAGGGTCAGAATTTCGAACATTTCGTCGAGCGTGCCGAACCCTCCAGGGAAGATCACGAGCGCCTTCGCGAGGTACGCGAACCAGAACTTCCTCATGAAGAAGTAGTGGAATTCGAGGTGCAGCCCTTCGGTGATATACCGGTTCGCGCCCTGTTCGAACGGCAGGCGGATGTTGAGGCCGATCGTTTTGCCTCCGGCCTCGTGGGCACCGCGATTGGCTGCTTCCATGATTCCGGGGCCCCCGCCGGAGCACACGACGAAGCGGTGACGCGGCGTGTCGAGTGAAAGGCTCCACGTCGTCAGGCGGTGCGCGAGGTCACGCGCATCCTCGTAGTACTTCGACCACTCGACGGCCTTGCGGCTGCGCTTCAGCGCCATGGAGTAATCGCTGCCGTGCTTGCCCGACCGCAGGCGCTTCAGGGCTCGCTGCGCCGCGATGCGGCTGTGCACCCGGGCGGACCCGAAGAACACGACCGTGTCCTGAATGTTCTGTTCGCGGAACCGGCGCAGCGGCTCCAGATACTCGGCGATGATGCGCATCGGCCGCGCGTCATCACTCTCGAGAAACTCGGGGTCGAAGTAGGCCAGCGGCTGGTCGTCCATACCGCAAAAACTGTATCATCGAGACATGTATACACGGCTCAGTCTGGGCGCCGCGGCGTTCGTGTTTGCCGGCGCGCTCGCAGCATCCGTTCCCGTCTCCGGGCAGGCACAGAGCGGGTCGCAAACGGCGGCTCCTGGACGCTCGAACGGGTGGACGATCCCTGACAACGCCGCTGACGAGAAGAATCCATTCGCGGGAAACCAGCAGGCGGTCACCGAAGGCAAGCAGTTGTTCGAGAAGAACTGCAAGCGCTGCCACGGCCCGTCCGGCAAGGGCGATGGCCCTGATGGCGATCCGGATCACCAGGAAGACATGGACCTGACGCAGGCGCGTCGTGCCGCGAGAAACCCCGATGGTGTCGTGTTCTACAAGGCGTGGAACGGCCGCGCCAAGCCGAAGATGCCGGCGTTCAAGGAGAGCCTGTCGAAGGAAGATGTCTGGAAGATCGTCAGCTACGTGCAGACGCTCAGAGACAAGCCCTGAATTTCGGGTTTTAGGGTTCTCCGGTTCACGGGTTCTCGCGTTAGGTTCTCGGTTCTCGCGTTCTCCCAAACGAGAAACGACCGAGAACTCAGCGCCATAATCAGGCTGAGAACCATGAACCACTCGAGAACCCAGAACCAATGCGAGAACCCAGAACCCACACCGAGAACCCAGAACCAACCCGAGAACCTAGACCAACTCGCGAACCCAGAACCTAACCCGCGAACCCAGAACCCAACCCGAGAACCCGAGCACCCCAGAACCCGAGAAACCTCTCAGAGAGCCCGCGTAATCAGCTCTCCAATCCCATAGCCCACCGCGGCAACGCCGAACCCGACCAGAAACATGTCGCGGCCGCTGGCCCAGATCCCGCGACCCGTGAAAATGCTGCGCGCGGCCCCGATCGCGAAGTGCGCGAGCATGCTGATCGCGAGCGACACCCACACGGCCCTCGCGTGGTCCATGATCAGAAACGGCGCGATGGGAATGAAGGCGCCCACAAAGGTGGCGATGCCCGTCACGAGGCCGTCCTTCAAAGGCTCGAGCTCCGCGGGATGGATGTTCAGTTCTTCCCGAACTTGTGTTTCGAGTGCGCGCGCCGGATCGGCCATCATGGCCTTCGCGGTCTCCCGGGCGCGCTCCGGCGTGAGCCCCTTCGCCTCGTAGATAATGACCAGCTCCTGCTCTTCCAGATCCGGCATCAGCCGCATCTCGCGGCGTTCCATCTCGATCTGGTGGGCCTGCACCTCGGCTTCGCTCTTCGCCGCGAGGTAACCGCTCGACCCCATCGACAGCGCATCCGATGCGCACCCCGCGATGCCGCTGATGATGACGATATGAGACGGGACGTCGGCGCCGAGCACGCCTGCGACGAGGCCGAAATTCGCAGTCAGGCCGTCGTTGAAGCCGTACACGATGCTGCGGAGCATGCCGCCGGCGCCGCCGACGTGCCACGGCTCCCCTTCCCGCCCCATGACTTCCGACAGCTCGCGCGCATGAACGGCGGAATCCGACGCGATATCGACGGCGGCCTTGTGCGTCTGATGGTGAGATGACTGTCGAGCGAGCCCGAGGTACGCCTGGACCTCGCGACCTTCTTCCGCGAGGATCAGCGGCAGCACGCTCGAAGGGCCGAAGGTGCGCGCCACCCAGGCCAGCACTCTGGTCCGCGTCGACGTCGAGTAGCGGGGCAGCGGGCGGCCCGCGGCGGCGAAGAGTTCCTCCCAGCGCGCGACGTGCTGGTCCTCGACAACGGCCAGCCTGGCGAAGAGATCACGCCGCTCCTCGACTGAGTCCACCTTCGCCAACTCGCGATACAGCCACGCGGCGTCGCGTTCGTCGGCGTAGTGATGATCCCACGACTCGTCAGCAGGGGGCGGAGCCTCCGCGGTCATTCGTGCAGTGTACACGCCGGACGCTGCCGCCTGCGGCTCAGCCAATAAAGAAACGCGCCGAGCCCCAGCATCGCGGCACCCTGAACGATCAGGTTCGCTTCGTACACCGCGACGTTTGAACCGGGCGGCGGCACGAATGTCAATGCGATGGCCGTCATGGTCGCGCCGAAACCGACGACGGCGACCGCCCACATACCGGCGCGACCGCCCGGGACCAGCAGCGGGCCGCCTGATAACGGGAGCGGCTCGCGCCGAAGTCGCACGAGCGCGGCAAACAGATACAAGTACGGGACGAAGTAGATCAGGATGGTGAGGTTCACGAGGATGTCGTACGCGTCCTGAACCGACGTATTGCGTCCCGCGACGAAGAGGCTGGCGATGAAGATCAAGGACGCCGCGAACGACTGCACGATGAGCGCCACGTGAGGCGTGCGAAACCTTGGATGCAATCGCGCGAACGCAGGCGGAAGCGCGGAATCGACGCCGGCGGCAAAAGGCACTCGTGCTGCGCCAGCCGTCCAGGAGGCGGTGCCGGCGAGAGCGTTCAACGCGAGAAGGGCTCCGGTGAGCGCGCCGAGGCCGGTGATGCCCACGCGCCCGGTCACGAGCTGCACGGCATCGGTAATGCCGCTCAGCTCCTTCAGCGACTGAAACGGCACCGCCGCGAGCACCGATGCGGATCCCGCAATGTAAATGACCGTCGTCGCGATGCCCGCGATCAGGATGCCGAGCGGGATCGTCCGCTCGGCGCGGCGAACCTCCTGACCGATGAACGACGTGATCTCGAATCCCGAGAACGCAAAGCACATCGCCGACCAGAGGCCGACAGTGTCGAGCAGCTCGCCCTGAGGCATCATCGTCGACGCGGTGAACGGCGTCGCCGAACCGTAGCGAAAGGCCGCGATCGCCCCGCACCCAATCAGGAGCGCGGCCGGTATCCACACGCCGGCCGTACCCGCGTTCTGCAGCCACTTCCCGGTCCGTAACCCGATGATGCTGACGAGTGCCGCGATCCAGATTCCAAGCAGCACGAAAAGCACGACGAACAAGCGGCTTGCGCCCAATCCCTGCCACCGCGCGCCGCCCATGGCCGCGAAATTGGCCGCGCCGAACAGCAGCACTGAAGGAAAGTAGAACAGGTTGTTCACCCACAGGCACCAGCCGCAGATGAATCCGTGGCCGCCGCCAAATGCGCGCCGCACCCAGACGTACACGCCCCCTTGCTCGGGATACCGGCTCGAGAGTTCCGCGACGGCCGCCGCCAGAGGGACGCAGAATGCGATCCACGCCAGCACCCACAACGTCACCGATGCGGGACCGGCCCGCGCGCCTCTGGCGATCCATCGCATGCCGACAATCGCGACGACGTTCATGAGGACGACGTCGGTGAGGCCCATCGCCCTGATGAACGGTGTGTCGCGTTCGGCAGTGGTCACGGGCGAATCCGCTGCACGTTCAGGAAATTTGCGTCCTCGCGCGTGAGATCCGGGCTGAGACTGATGAATACGACAGTCGCACCCGCGGGCACACCGCACGAGTCGTGAAGCGTCGCTTCGAACGCGGACAACGTCGACCCGTGGGCGACAACGGGGGTCACACCCCACGAGAGGGCGAGGCGCCGCGCGACGACGGCGCTCTCGGTGATTGCGAGCACCGCCGGTCGCGGTCTGAAGGTGGACAGCAGTTGCGCCGTGCGACCTTCACGCGTGAGGGCGACGATGGCGTTCGCCTGGCCGCTCGAGGCCAGCGTGACCGCTGCCTCGCACATCGCCACACCGTGGCGGCTGCCGAGCAGCGATTCGGCGACCCCAATCGCCGCTGTCCGTTGCGGTGCGCCGGGACCGCCGAAAATCGATGGGGCCACGGTCTCTGCGTCCAGGATCACGGCGGCGAGGGTCTCGACTGCGCGGACGGGGTACGCCCCAGCCGCGGTTTCACCCGCGAGCATGATCGCGTCGGCCCCCTGATCGACTGCCGTCGCGGCATCGCTGACCTCGGCGCGCGTCGGGCGCGGCTCGATGCGCATCGATTCGAATACCTGGGTGGCGAGGATCACGGGCCGGCCGCGCGCGCGCGCCGCCGCGATGATCGTTTTCTGCACCCGCGGGATCTCTTCGAGCGGGCATTCGAGGCCGAGATCGCCGCGAGCCACCATCACCGCATCGGCGGAGGCGAGAATCTCGTCGAGCCTCGCGATCGCCTGAGGCCGCTCGATCTTGGCCACGATGGGAATGTCTGCGCCCGATCGTGCCAGAATCCTTCTCGCCGCCGCGATGTCGTCCGGCGTCTGTACGAACGAGAGCGCGACGAAATCAACACCGAGCCCGAGCCCGAACTGGAGGTCGGTCGCATCCTTCTCGGTCAGCGCTCCCGATGGCAGTTCGACGCCGGGAGCATTGATGCCCTTGTGCTCACCGAGTTCGCCGCCGTTGACGACGGTCGTGACCAATTCCCCATCGTCGAGGCCTGTGACCTGCAGCTCGATCTTCCCGTCGTCGAGCAGCAGGCGATCGGAAGGTCGCGCGGAAGCGACGATTGCGGAATACGCGGTAAAGATCCGCCGCGAGGTGCCGGCGCCGTTGCCCGCCGCAACCCGCACGGAGTCCCCGTCGTGGAGCTGCACGGGTTCCCCGCGCTCGAGCGCGCCGGTGCGGATCTTCGGACCGCTGAGATCCTGCAGGACGGCCACGTGGCGTCCCGCGCGCGCGGCAGCCTCGCGCACGGTCGCGTAAACGGCTGCGTGGGACTCGTGGGTGCCGTGCGAGAAGTTCAGGCGGACGACATCGACGCCTGCGCGTATGAGCGCGTCGATGATCGGCGGCGGCGAGCTGGCGGGTCCGACTGTGGCGACGATCTTCGTGTGTCGAGTGAGCGGCAGGGATCGACCTCGCGTAGGAGCTTACGTTATTCTGTGACCGATGGGCTTTCAAGCAGCCGCACGTGCGGCGTTCATCGCGGCGGCAACCCTGGCCGCGGCGGCGCCCGCCTGCGCGCAGGGTTCGTATCATGCACGGAAGGCGCGGCCGCACTTCATTTCCGTCGACTACCAGTGGCTGTATGTGCAGCCTTACGCCTTCGACACGCATCCACTTGCGGATCTTCTCGGACAGCCGGTCAGCGAGGTGCACCTCCAGTCGTATCAGTACCAGACGCGGGACGGTCTCACGCACGTGACGGTCAACGAGTTCGAGAAACGTGCTCAGGGATTCGGCGTCACCCTCTATCCCTTCGGATCGTCTGAAGGGCCGACCCTCGCCGTGCGTGGGAGCATCGAGCAGATGCCGACGATCCGTGCCGCGTTCGACGGCCCCGCGCCATCTCCCATCTACGAGCTGACGAACGGACGCGCCGCAGACGTCGCCGCCGGCGTCGACGTCGCCGATCGATCACCGGGCTGGGGTCTCGGCAGCCATGCGTTCGTGCTCGCGGGTGTGGGACGCGCCCACACCGATCAGATGAACGGGACGCGTTATTTCGCCGAAGGAGGCGGAGGCGTGGCGGCGGGGCCCTTTGGCGTCGACGTCGCGTTCAAGTTCGTCGTGAACCGGTTCGACGCTCCGGTCACGCATCAGGTGTTCAATCTGCCAATCAGCCTTCGCGGCACGCTGACGTTCTGATGACGGTCGACGCCTGGCTGACATCGGCGTGCGCTGACGCGGAACGCCGCGGCATCCCCGAGCTGAAGCCGCTGCTCGAATCACTCGCCAGGGCGATGCAGGCGCTGCGTGACTCGGACGACGCCTTCGGACATCCCGCGGCGCGTTCGCAGAACGACCCTGAGCCGACTGCGTGAACGCTCGATGACGAACGAGACTCCGACAGACCTCTGTCACGCCGCTGCACTGGTGCGGGCGGGAGAGTTGTCGTCCGTCGCGCTCACCACGAGGTGCCTCGATCGAATTGCGGCGCGCAATGACGCGCTGCGCGCGTTCATCACCGTGATGGCCGACCAGGCGCTCGCCGACGCGAGGCGCGCGGACGCGGAAATCGGTGAGGGCCGGTATCGCGGAGCGCTGCACGGCATCCCGGTTTCCATCAAGGACCTCGTCGACGTGGCCGGCACGCCGACGACCTCCGGATCGGCCGTGACGCCCCGCTACCCCCTCCATGACGCGACAGTCGTCAGAAACCTGCGGCGCGCCGGGGCCGTGATCGTCGGCAAGACCAACCTTCATGAGTTCGCCTACGGGACCACCAGCGACGAGACAGCGTTCGGCGCCGTGCGCCATCCGCTGGATCTGTCGCGGAGTCCGGGAGGTTCGAGCGGCGGCGCCGCCGTTTCAATCGTCGAGGGCATGGCGTTGGGCGCACTCGGAACGGACACGGGCGGCTCGATCCGCATTCCGGCGGCCGCATGCGGCATCGTGGGCCTCAAGCCCACGTACGGCGAAGTGTCGTGTGACCAGGTCGTGCCCCTCAGCGCCACGCTGGATCACGTGGGACCGCTGGCACGTACGGTGAGGGACTGCGCCGTGCTCTTCCTCGGCATGCGGGACGGCGAGATCGCGGCCGGCGCTGGCGCGCAGATCAGAGGGACCGCCTGGCTCGGCGTTCCACGCCGCTACTTTTTCGACAAGCTGGATGACGACCTGCGAGAGATGTTCGATCGGGCGCAGTCCACGCTGGAGAATGCGGGCCATTCCATCGGCACTGTCGATATTCCGCTTGCGGAGCGGGCGCCCGACGTCTATCTCCATATCGGTCTGCCCGAATCGGCGTGGTACCACGCGCCGATGCTCGCAGCCGAGGCCGACAATTATTCGCCCGGCGTGCGGCGGCGGATCGAACTCGGAGGATACGTGCTCGCCGAGGACTACCTGCGCGCGATGCATGCGCGCGAGGTACTGCGGCGCGCGGTGGACAGGGCGCTCGAAGGCCTGGACGCGCTGCTTTTGCCGACGCTGCCGATCGGCGCGCCGCGGATCGGCGACAGCACTGTCAATATCGCCGGTGGTGAGGAGCCGATCCGCGCGATGATGCTCCGCCTGACCCAGCTCTTCGATATCACGGGACACCCGGCGATCGCGATCCCCTGCGGCGCCGGACATGACGGCTTGCCGCGAAGCCTGCAGCTCGTCGGCCATCGCGGCGGCACCGAACGGCTGCTCGATGTGGCAGCCGCCGTCGAAGCTCAGATTACGGGGGGCTCCGGGTCGGTCGGCGGCGGCGTCGGCTGAATCTCGGGATCGTCTTCGTCGAGCCGATCCTCACCTTGAGGCAGCTCCGCGCCTCCTGGTCTGTTGATGACGTCAGGTTCGCGGGGCAGCTCGGGTCGGGGCGGCTGTTCGATGGCCATGCCACACAATGAGTGCAAGAAACATGATCAAGCACGCGACGGTTCAGCAGGCTCATCAGCGCCAGCTCTCCGGCGATCCGTACATCGACGTCCGCTCGGTGCCGGAATTCGAGCACGGCCACCCCGCCGGCGCGTCCAACGTGCCCTGGCTGCACCGCAACGCCTACGGCCTGACGATGCCGAACTCTGACTTCCTGGCTGTCATGCGCGCGAACTTCACACCGGATACGCCCCTGCTGATCGGCTGCCAGGCTGGCGTCCGGTCAGAACAGGCCTGCGAAGCGCTCGCAACGGCTGGATTCACGAACGTCACCAACGTCCTTGGCGGATTTGGCGGCTCGTACTCGGGCGACATGGGCTGGATCCACGCAAACCTGCCAGTCGAGACGTCCGCGTCGGAGGGCTGCGACTACGCGTCGCTGCACAAGAAGGCGACAGAGCGCTGAGTGATCGCGCGTGCCTTTCATCGATGGGAACACCGGCTCGCTTCGGCGTCGACGGATCGTGTCGAGCGGCCGTTCGAGTGGGGATTGGAGTGGCTTCGAGACCAGCAGCTACCGGCCGGCGACCCGGCCGTGGTGCTCCAGCGCTGGGGCGAACGCACGGTTGCGGCGAGCGCGGCGTTCTACGCGGTCGAACCCGCGACGGACGCAGAACTCGATCATGGCTGGCTCAGGTTCACGAGCGCCGTCACGACGCCGCACGAGCAGAACAACACCGTCTACGCCCGGTATTTCCCTGACGCGTCCCCGCGCGGCCGCCGCCGCGCCGTCGTCGTGCTGCCGCAATGGAACTCGGACCCTGATGGCCATGTGGGACTCTGCCGGCTGCTGAACCGGTTCGGCATCAGCGCGCTGAGGCTCAGTCTTCCGTATCACGACCGGCGAATGCCGCGCGAGCTGACCCGCGCCGATTACATCGTGAGCGCGAACATCGGACGGACGGCGCAGGTCTGCCGGCAGGCGGTTCTGGACGCCCGGCGCGCCGTGCAGTGGCTGCACGCGCAGGGCTACGAGTCAATCGGGATCCTCGGTACGAGCCTCGGATCGTGCCTGTCGATGCTGACCGCCGCGCACGAACCCCTCCTCCGTGCCGCGGCGTTGAACCACGTGTCGCCGTATTTCGCCGACGTCGTGTGGCGCGGCCTGTCGACGCGCCATGTGCGCGCAACACTCGACGGCCATGTCACCCTCGACGAACTGCGGCGCATGTGGCTGCCCATCAGCCCCATGCCCTTCCTCGATCGCATGGGGGGCCGACCGGTGCTGCTGGTATATGCCCGCTACGATCTCACCTTCCCGGTGGATCTTTCCCGGATGCTCGTGCAGGAATTCGACCGAAGGCAGATCGCGCATGATCTCGCGGTGCTCCCGTGCGGCCATTACAGCACTGGCGTAACGCCGTTCAAGTGGCTGGACGGGTTCACACTCTGCCGGTTCCTCTCACGGAACTTATGAGCAGGCCTGCGCTGCCCGCGCGGCCGGTGTCGCGCAGACCTTCACGTCTGCCGGGCGCCGTGCCGGAACTCGACCGCAAAAGCCAACGTCCAACTGGAAGATCCGGGGATGCCGGTTGTACACTGAGCCTCGCCGCGGCGTGTGCGACGGAGAGCGAAGTGATCCGTATTTCACGCGCCAGCGAGCGAGCTTCGCGAGTGAGCCACGCGAGCGGAGCGCGCCGGCGGAGCGGCGCGCGAGAGCGCGTGCAGGGGGGTCTGGCGGGGCGAAGCCCCCCAGTTGAACAATGACTTTCGCGCGCGTCAGCTTGAGTGTCGCGGGAATCGTCGGGATCGTTGCCGCGGCACTTTCCGCCGCGACGATCTGGCTGATCCTCACACAGCCCGTGACGGTGGCCGATGCCGTCGCTCAGGGCGAGGTGTCCCCCATCGTCAAAGCGCTGGCCGGCGTGTTGTACGACGCCTTGCAGGGCGTCCTCAGATACCTGTAGAGGCCCCTGCGCGTTCGCACGCTGCAGCGCCGCGGCCTCAGATGTTCAGCACGATTTTCCCGAACTGCTGCTTCTCTTCGAGCCGGCGCTGCGCGTCGGCGGCGTTTGCCAACGGAAACACCTCGTCCACAACGGGCCGCAGCACGCCGGCAAAGAACAGCTCTGCGACCTGCCGCAGGTCGGCGAACGTGCCCATATACGACCCCAGGAACGACAGCTGGCGGGCGAACAGGTGCCGCAGGTTGATCACGGCGTGCGGACCAGTCGTGGCTCCGCACGTGACGAGGCGGCCCCCGCTGGCAAGCGCGCGCACGCTGCGGTCCCACGTGGCCTCGCCAACGTGTTCGATGACGACCTCGGCGCCTCGTCCTCTTGTGGCCTGCCGCACGTCGCGTGCGAAGTCGCCGGAGTAGTGATCGAACACCTCTTCCGCGCCGAGCGCGCGGCATCGCGCCGCTTTCGCGGACGCTGACGTCGCGAACACGCGCGCGCCGAAGTGCCGCGCGATCTGGATCGCTGCCTGTCCAACGCCGCTGGCGCCGGCGAGCACGACCACGGTTTCGCCTTCGAGGAGCGCGGCACGATCGACGAGCATGTGCCACGCGGTCAGGAACACGAGCGGAAAAGCCGCCGCCTCGATAAAGCCGATACCGTCGGGGATCGGGACCAGGTTCTCTTCCGGGATGCTGAGCAGTTCCGCGTAGCCGCCGTCGGATTTCAGGCCCAGCACGTCGTAATGGATGCAGTGATTGTCCCGGCCCGCCCGACACGCCGCGCACGCACCGCAACGGAGCCCGGGCTGCAGCATCACGCGGGTGCCCGCCGGGAGGATCGCGCTCTCGACGACTTCGCCAGACACGTCGGATCCCGAGATGTGCGGGAGCGGCAGCGTCACGCGTTCGATGCCGTTCCGTTCCCAGAGGTCCAGGTGATTCAACGCGCACGCCCGCACCCGCACGATTGCGCGATCTGCACCGCCTTTCGGATCCGGCGCATCCTCGTACCGGAGTACCTCCGGTCCGCCGTACTCGTGAAATCGAACGGCTTTCATCGCTGCATCATGCGGGTCGCTGTGCGCGCGCCGCCATTCACGCCAGCGCCATCTCCGACGTATCGCCCAGATCCAGCGAGGCGAGCGACGCGCCGATCTTCTCGCGGTCGCCAACTACGACGACCGCCGCGCGCTCCGGATGGAGGTGACGCTCGGCGGCGTGCGTGATGTCGTCGGGCCCGAGCGCGAGGATCGTCGGCACGAACGTCGAGAAGTAGTCGTCCGGAAGCTCGTACAACGCGAGTTGCGCCGCCGCGCGCGCAATCTGGTCGGACGTTTCGAAGTTGCGCGGGTAGCCGCGGGTCAGCGCGGCACGGCCGACCGCCAGTTCTTCGACGGTCACCGGCCGCTCGCCGCGGATCGCCCGGAACTCCTGAAGCGTTTCGCGTATCGCGTCTGCGGTGGCATCGCCCTGTACGCTGGCGTGCATCGCGAACGGTCCCGGGGCGCGCCGGAACTCGAACGCCGTGCGCGCGCCATAGGTGTAGCCCTTGTCCTGGCGCAGGTTCATGTTGATGCGGCTGACGAACTGACCGCCGAGGATCATGTTCAACACCACGCACGCGTGATAATCCGGCGTGCGGCGCGCCAGCGCCACATGGCCAATCCGCAATTCCGATTGGGCAGCCCCCGGCCGGTGCACGACCGCCAATCGGTTCGACGGCGGAAAGGGTTCACCAAAGGATGACGGTCCGGGAAGGGGCTCGGCGGCGGGGGCCATGTGCCAGCCGTCGAACGCGCGCGCGACGGCCGCCGCAAGCGTCTCGTGGTCTCCGTCACCCGCCGCAATCACCGTGGTCAGCTCGGGTCTGAACGCGCGAGCATGGAACCGCCTCACGTCGTCGACACCGATCGCTCGCAGCGAACGCTCGGTCCCGATTGGGAGGTGACCGTACGGATGCTCCCGATAGAGGAGTTCGGCAAATGCGCGGTCGGCCAGCGCGGGTGGCGAGTCGCGATACTGCAATAACCGGTTCAGCCGCAGATCGCGAACGCGATCCACATCCGCCTCGGCGAAACGCGGCTGCAGCATCATCTCGGCGACGAGTCCGATACCCTCCGACAGAAATCGCCTCAGCGTCGTGAGGCCAAGCACCGTCGCGTCATGGCCAACATCGGTGTCGAGCTGCGCGCCCAGGCGTCCGAGCGTTTCGTGAATGTCGAGCGCTGAGCGATCCCCGCAGCCTTCATCGAGCATGTCTGCGGTCATCGCGGCCAGACCCGCCTGATGTTCGGGATCCGCTGCGGCACCGGCGGCCGTGACGAGCAACACGCTCACGAGCGGCACCTGCCGGTGTTCGACCGTCCATATGCGAAGGCCGTTCGACAGGCTGCGGCGCTCGATGTGCGGGAAATTGAACTGCGGTTCGGGGCCCGGGAGCGGAAGCCGGCTGCGATCGACCGCCATTACGACACCGCCACCTGCGTCGAACCATCGAGCCCGAGCGCGGCCGCGCCGCGTGGGACGACGCTGAGCGCCACGCGAGCGTCAGGTCTCAACCATCGTGCCGCCGCGTCGCGCAGCGCCTCGGCAGTCGCGCTCCGATACCGATCGAGATCCTGCGAGAAGAATCCGGGATTGCCGAGATACGTGTTGTAGGCGTTCAACTGGTCGGACTTCCCGCCGAATCCGCCGACGGTCTGCAGGCGTGAGAGGAAGTGCGACTCCGCCTGCGCGAGGCCGCGTTCCATCTCCCCGGCCGTCGGACCCGTCGTCGCCACATCGTGCAGCGCGCGCGCGACCGCCCGCTCGACCTCGGCGAGCGTCCGCCCCGGAGCCGCCGTCGCGACGACCTGGAAGAAACTCCCAAGCTCACGTGAATTCTGGGATGCGGCGACTTCGGTCGCGATCCGCTGCTCGTACACGAGCGATCGGTACAGCCGGGACGTCTTGCCGCCGGCCAGCACGTCCCCCAGCAGATCCAGTTCGGCATCTCCTGCGTCGAAGAGCGCGGGCGAATGCCAGGCGAGATACAGACGCGGCAGCTCGACCCGATCCTCGAGCAACAGGCGGACCTCGCCCGTCACTGCCGCAGGGGGCACCTGAACACGCGGCGGCCGCTCGCCTCCAGGCAGATCACCGAAATACTCGTCCGCAAGACGGAGACCTGTTTCGGCGTCGATGTCGCCCGCAAGCGCAATCGAGGCGTTCCCGGGATGGTAGTACTTCCGGAAGAACGCGCGCACATCGTCGATATGCGCCGCGCGAATGTCTTCCGCCGCGCCAATGGTCATCCAGTGATACGGATGGTCCTCCGGATACAGCGCCGAGACGATCGCCATCCCCGCGAGTCCGTAAGGACGGTTCTCGTAGTTTTGCCGGCGTTCATTCAGCACGACATCGCGCTGGTTCTCGAACTTCGTATCGGTCAACGCCGGAAGGAGGTAGCCCATGCGATCCGATTCCATCCACAAGGCGAGGTCGAGCGCGTTGGACGGCACCACTTCCCAGTAGTTCGTCCGGTCCGCATTCGTCGATCCGTTGAGCGCCGCGCCCGCGGCCTGGAGCGGTTGGAAATATCCGCGATCGTGGTGCTTGGAGCCTTCGAACATCAGGTGTTCGAACAGATGCGCGAAGCCGGTACGACCCGGTACCTCGTCCTTCGATCCGACGTGATACCAGACGTTCACGGCCACGATCGGGACCGCCCGATCTTCGTGGACGACCACGTCGAGCCCGTTCTGGAGTGTGTGTTTGGTGAAAGGAATATCCATGCAAAGCCTTGCGTATCAGAGGCGATCTCGTTCATGGTACACGCACCCATGCCCCGCCGCATGCTCCTGCGGGCCGCTGCTGCTGAACTGCTCGGCATGACGCTGTGGTTCTCGGCAACCGCCGCGGCGCCGGCCGTCGCGCGCGAATTTGCGATGGGCGAAAGCGCGCGCGCGTGGCTGACGATGGCCGTGCAGGCCGGGTTCGTCGCGGGCACGCTGCTCACCGCGGCCACGAACCTCGCCGATGCCATCAACCCGCGAACGCTCATGGCGGCCGGGTGTCTCGGCGGCGCTGCGCTGAACCTCGCCGTGGTGGCTGCCCCATCCTCCGCAGTGATGATCGCGCTCCGCTTCTGCACCGGCGCGGCGCTCGCCTGGATCTATCCGCCGGGCATGAAGATCGCCGCCGGCTGGTTCCGGGAGCGCCGCGGCACCGCACTCGGTGTCGTCGTAGGCGCCGTCGGTCTGGGGTCGGCGGTGCCGCATCTGCTCGTCTATCTCGGAGCCGGACTCCCCTGGCGTCCGCTCGTCGCCGCGTCGTCGCTGCTGGCCGCAGCGGGCGCGGTGATCGTCGCGCTGACGGTCAGCGACGGTCCGTATGTGACGGCGTCTGCGCCGTTCGATCGCCACGCGCTTCGCCTCGTGCTCGCCAGCCGTGGCACGCGCCTGGCGATGATCGGCTACGTCGGGCACATGTGGGAGCTTTACGCCATGTGGACGTGGATTGCTGCGTTCGCCGCCGCGTCTCTTGGACCCGGCGGGTCCTCGGTTGGATCACTCATCGCCTTCATCGCGATCGCGACGGGCTCCGCCGGGTGCGTGCTGGCGGGCCGCTGGGCCGATGAATGGGGAAAGGCGAAGGTGGCGGGTCTCTCGATGGTGGCGAGCGCCGCGTGCTGCATCCTGTCGCCCATAGCCTTCAGTGCGGGCGTGATTCCGCTCGTCGTACTGACCGTCTGCTGGGGATTTACGATCGTGGCCGATTCAGCGCAGTTCTCCGCGTTGGTGACGGAGTTTACGACCCGCACGCACGTCGGAACTGCACTGACGCTGCAGACGAGCGCCGGGTTCCTGCTCACGATGGTGAGCATGCGCCTCGTGCCGCACGTGAGCGCCGTGCACGGATGGCAATGGGCCTTCGTGATGCTCGCGCCAGGGCCGGTTCTGGGCGCGCTGGCCATGAGCGCGCTCGTGACAACGACGCAACTACCAACTGCCAACTACACAAGGAGCGTGAAGACTTGAGGCTCTTGTGCCGTTGCGCGTTGTGAGGTTGGTAGTTGCCTTCAGCGAACAGGCATGAGCGGGATCGCGGTCTTCTTATAGCTCGCAATGGAGATTTGCGCCGCGAGCCGTTCAGCGGCAACCCGAAACGCCTGCGCAGCGTGTGATTTCGGCTCGCCGATGACGATCGGCACCCCCGTATCGCCGCCGATGCGGATGGGTTCGTAGATCGGCACCCGGCCGAGGAATGGCACGTTCATCTCCTCCGCGAGCCGCTCGCCGCCACCCTTCCCGAAGATATCGCTCTCGGCGTGGCACGTCGGGCAGATGAAGTGGCTCATGTTTTCAATCAACCCAAGCGGCGGCACGTTGAGCTTCTCGTACATCCGCACGGCGCGCCTGGTGTCGGCGAGCGAGACGGTCTGCGGAGTCGTCACGACGACCGAGCCGGCAACCGGAACGCTCTGGCTCAGGCTCAGCGCGACGTCGCCGGTCCCGGGCGGCATGTCGACGATCAGGTAATCGACGTTGTCCCAGGCCACTTCGCGAAAGAACTGCTGGATGACACCGTGCAGCATCGGGCCGCGCCAGATCACGGCCGAGTCGTCCTGCGTCAGGAAGCCCATCGAGACAAGCTGGATCCCGTATTGGACCGCGGGCACGATCCGCCGGCCGTCGGTGCCGAGCTGCGTCTGGATCCCGAGCATGATCGGCACGTTGGGGCCGTAGATGTCGCCGTCGATCATCGCCACGCGGCTGCCGGCCTGGCTCAAGGCGATCGCCAGGTTCACCGACACGGTGGTCTTACCGACGCCGCCCTTGCCGGCACCGACAGCGATGACGTTCCGGACGCCCGCCACGGGCTGTTTCGTGAAGTCCGACGCAACCGCGCTGCGCACCTGCGCCGTCATCTGGATCTGCACGTCGGAGACGCCCGGGAGCGCAGCCACCAGATCGCGCGCCTGATCGCGCATCTGATCTTTGACCGGGCAGGCGGGGGTCGTCAGTTCGATCGTGAACGACACGCGGCCGGCGTCGATCCGCAGATCCTTGACGAATTTCAGCGCCACGATGTCGCGACGCAGATCGGGATCGTGAACGGAGCGAAGCGCGTCGAGAACAGCAGACTCGGTAACAGCCATTTACACTCGTTCCGCGGCCAGGCGGCCGACCACAGGCAGCGAAAATTCCTCGCCCTGATACGCCTTGAACATCAGGATGAGCCACAGGATGGCGGACGCTGGAATCACGACGAAGATCACAATCAGCGCGCCGAGAATCGGGACGAGCTGCAGCAGCACGTCGAGGACGACGATCCCAAGGAACAGCAGCGTCGACTGCATCGCATGGAACCGCACGAACCGGTTGTCGCGTTCGGTCAGCAGGAAGACGAGCCCTGTGACGAACCCGAGGAAATAACTCGCAGCCGCAGCGACGTTGGCCGCCAGTCCTGTTGACGTTCGTTCGGTGTGCGCCGGCGGCATCGTCAGCGCGCGGGCTGCGGCTCGAACAGCTGTCGCGCGTCGTTGTTCAGCAGCACCCAGAACCCGTAAATCGCGAGCGCGGTGCCAAACGGCAGCACGAACACGTTCAGCGCGGCCAGGCCGAGCGCCGTCAATCGTCCGGCCGACCGGTGCCCGCGAATCGCGCTGCCCGCCCACGCATTCGACCAGCCGGCCGCCGCCAGCGCGATCGCAAACAGCAGAAACAGCGCCGCGGTGAACGCCGCCGTCATCGGATCGTCCGCCGTCGTGCGCGCAATCGCGACGGCACCGACGGCAAGGATCAACAGCGATCCGGCCAGCAGAAGCCCCATCCCGCCCCAGACGAGGTGCAGGATCCCGAGCAGGTTCACGTGCGAACGCATGGGAACAACGAACGATCTTACCGCAGTCCGAGGTCCGAGGGCCGACGTCCGATACCGGACAACGCTTATTGAATGACGATGCGGGCGACGATCGACGTCTCGGGGACGCCGGCAGCGACCACACGGAAGCGGATGCGCGTGCCGTCGGGCACCCCGGGCGGGATCCGCAGGTGGACGGCCTGATGCGACGGCGTGTCCCCCAGCCCTCCGCACGCGAGGCAGGCGCCGTCCCAGACCTCGCCGCGGCCGCCGCAGGCGGCACACACACGGCGCACGGGCACCTGGAGCGGTACGGTGGCGCCCCAGAACGCCTCATGCGGCGTCACCGCGATGTCGGGACCCGCCTGCGGGTCCGCGACGTCGCCAAAAAACGCGTGCCGCATGCGATCGAGTACGTTGTGCACGGAGGGGAAATCAATGGCGATCTCGTCGGCGAGGCAGTCCACCGACGTCACACCCGGATCCTCGCCCGAAATATCGGGGTGATACCGGCGGATCAATTGCCGGTGCGCACGTTTGATCTCGTCGGCGCCTGCGTCGGGCGGCACGCCGAGGATGTCGTAGTAGTCCCGCATCCTGAATCCACGTTACCAGCTTTCACTCACGCCGGCCGGGCAAATTTTTCGGTAAGCTGTCTTGAAAAAGGGAGGCCCAGTGGCCGATGCGAAAGAGTGCCCGTTCTGTGGCGAAACCATGCGCCTGACGATCCGCGAAGCCGCCGACCGAGTCCCCGGCGGGCAGACCTCCACTCGTGTGGTTCGTGAATGGATCTGCCCCGAGTGCGATTACTGGGAAGAAAGCGAGACCAACGAAGGGTAGGACGTCAGCGGGCCCCGAGCGTCAGCAGCATTTCCTTGCGGATCGTGTCGTCGAAATCCTCGAAATTGAGCGCGGTCTCGCACTCATCACAGAGGACTTCGATGACGGCGGGCCGCCCTTCCTCGTTCACCTCGACGCGCGCGTCGTCCAGATGGACGACGTGCATCTGCAGGGTCTTGACCAGATAGTTCCGGTCGTTCCCGCAGTTCGGACATGTCAACGGCATCTATGAGTGCTCCTAATCAAACCTTCGAATTCTACGGAAAGGTTTGCACGTACGCAACGACGTTCTTTCAGCGCGTAGGCTGCCCTGGCGGGAATTCGAACGAGAGCAGGAGCGAAGTGTGCGCGGCGGGCGCTATTCCTCGTCGTCTTCCTCGTCGAATTCCGACGGGTCGCCAAGGCGCAGAATCTGGCCGGACGTATGGCCGGCGAGAATGCAGTGCGGACCCTTGGCTTCGAGCGACACGACCGCCACATCCCATGGGCGGGCGCGGTATGCAGCGGCGACGCAGCCGCAGGGCAGTCCTTCCAGAGCTTCGAGCTCGAAAATGGTGCCTGTCGGCCTGACGGAGCTGACGACGCCTGCTGGGACTGTCATACCGAACCTCCCGCTCACCGGCCGCTTCCTGCGTCCGGCGCTTCGCCGATGCCTTTCGGGATCGACGTTCCGCTGGCCACCAGTGCAATTCATACGCCAGCTACCCGGTTAGACCGGTTATCGGGCGGTTTGGTTCCCCGCTTCAGAGAAATTGCTCGAAATTGTGAAAATGCCTGCCGAACGCGCGTCCGGGCCTCAGGAGAGATGACGCCTGCAGGTTACAGCAAACCCGGGTACTGGACCCTGCCGTCGACAATGCGTCCGAACTCGCTGAGCCGGTGCGGCTTAGGCGCATCAAGGCCGAGGATGTGACGGACTGTCACTCTCCGCGCGACCAGAGCGTCCGACAGCAACTGGCGGTGACATTGCCACCAGACGGCTTCGGCACACATCACCGCCGTCGGGCGCGTCGCGAACTCGAGCAGCGCGGCAACACCCTCCTGGAACGCGGGCGTCTGCATGTGATCGGCGTAGCCGCGAAAACTGGGATGCCGCCATGCCGTATTCGTCGAGTCGCGGCGCGGCTTTCGTAAGCCGCCCAGCGCCGGAAAGTGTCGGTAGGCGCGTCCGTGGGCGACAAGAAAGGCGTCGAGGGCTTCCTTGTTGAATTGCGGGTGCCGTCCCGATTTCGGCACCGTCCGGATGTCGGCGATCTGCTCGATGCCGTGAGCCTGAAGCAGGGCGAGGAACTCGTCTGCCGATTTCGTCGAGTGCCCGATCGTCCAGATCACCGGTGCGTCAGTCATCTCGGGGCCAGAAGAGCGGTCACCCTCACCGACGGAAACAGGCGATGCGCGGCTTCGACGGAAGACTCGTGACGAGCCCGCTCGTCCTCTGTCGGCGCGGCGGAGCCGGTAAAGGTCATCACCGTCAACGAGCCGTCGGCATGACGAACGAGCGCATCGAACGTGCCTCTGATCAGACGATCGGGCGCAATCCGATCGCGCAGCGTGAACGGTACGTTGAGCACGACGAGACCGTCGGCCTGCCGGCTGGTCAACGGCGCCGGAGAGCCGCCGAGGTCTATGCGTCGGACCGCCTCCGGGCGCGCAATAGGTCCAAATCGATCGACGGTCGCGTCACTGGCACGTGTGAGCTCGGCAACGTGCTGCTCCTCTGCGCGGCACGGCCTGAAAAGATACGTACGGCCGTTTGCGGCCGTCCAGGCGATCGCTTCATTGGGAAACGCGGCCGATTGCGGAAAAAGCGCCCTGAGGCCATCGGGCAGCTCCGCCCCCAGGCTCCCAGGGCCCGCAACGAACTGCCCTTCCTTCAGCACGGTCGAGAGGTACAGCCGATCGCGGGCGCGTGTGAACGCCACATACATCAGGCGTTTGGTTTCCTCACGCTCACGGCCGCGTTCGGCTTCGTCCGTATCCGACACGAACGGCCCGACGCTGACGTCGTCGCCCGACGCACGGATTGGCTTGGGCGGTCCGCTCGCGCCTTTTCCCAGATTCACGACAAAGACGATCGGAAACTCGAGCCCCTTGGCTGCGTGCACCGTCATCAGGTTCACGGCATCGAGCGCTTCGAGCACGGCGTTTGATTCATCGCCCGCGGTCAGCGAGTCGAGGTGATCCGCAATTCGCGACAGCGTCGCATACCCGCGATTCTGAATGCGCCGGATGAGACCCCGCATCTTCTTGAGGTTTTCCCATGCCTGTGCGCGGCGGGGACCCTGCAGCTCGTACGCATATGCGGCAGCGGGAAGAATGGATTCGAGCAGGTCTGCCGGGGGAATCCGGTCGACCGCGCGCAGCCAGCCTGGGACGTGTGAGCGCGCGCAGTCGAGCGCGGCCCGGTCGCCGTCGGATAACGATCCGCCGATCTCGTCCGCGAGCGGTTCGAGCAGCGCGGCGCAGAGGCGAGGCGCAAGGCGCGCGAGTCCCTCGTCGGAAACCCCGATGAAGCGCGATCGCAGGAACGCCGCCGCGCGGAGTTCCGAATGCGGGTTGGATAGATACCGGATAAGGGCGGAGACGTCCTTGATCTCGTCCGCATCGAAGAAACCCAGGCCCTTGTAGACGTAGGTGGGGACGCCGCGCCGGTCGAGCGCGTGCTCGAATTCACGATGGCTCGTGCGCGAGCGGAACAGGATCGCGATATCGCCAGGACGCGCGCGGCGGGCGACGCCGGTCTGTTTGTCGCGCACCGATTCGCCGTTCAGAATCCGTGCGATCTCGCACGCGACGGTTTCAGCAGCAGCTTCCGCGTCAGCGCCGGCGGCGATCCCGAGCACCGGCCCTCGCGGATCGTCGACGACGGGTACGGGAAACCGATCGGAGGGACCGTAGGTGAAATCATCGGGGCGGGTCGAGGCGGTTGCGATCTCGGAAAAGAGGTCGTTCACGAAGGACAACAGCTCGGGTACCGCACGGAAGCTCCGTGAAATCGATCGTCTGGGCGAGCTGGCGGGTCGAAGGCTCGCCACGAACTCCCCGGCTTCGCGGAGGACGCTCACCTCGGCGTCGCGGAACCGATAGATCGATTGCTTGCGGTCGCCGACGATGAAGATCGACGGACTGGTTGCGAGTCCCTGCCCCTCACCCCAGGCGCGGACGAGCAGCGCGATGAGTTCCCACTGCTTGCGGCTCGTGTCCTGAAACTCGTCGACGAGCACGTGGTGAAATCGCCCTTCGAGACGGAAGCGGCTCTGCGAGAATTCGTCCATGCGGCGCAGCAGCTCGACCGCCTTCTCGAGCACGTCGCTGTAATCGAGCACGGACCGCTCGTTGAGCGCGCGCCGATACTCAGCCGCCGCAATCGAGAACATCTGGCGCACGCCGCGCGCGAGCACGGCGTTGAGGTCCCGCTTGAACGTGTGGACGATCCGCTCCACGCGTTCGCTCAGCCGCACCACGTCCGCACGATGCCGGCGGCCGGCGTCGACGGACGGGTAATCCGCCGCGACGTACGGCGGTATGCGCGTCGCGCTCGTGCGTGCGTGCCCGTCGCTGCCGAGAAAATGCGCGCTCACTCGATCGAGGAGTCCGCGGACGGCGGCATGGTCGCGCGGCTGGTACGCGGCTCGGTCGCGCAGCTCGCGAGCCAGCAGTTGAAAACGCGGATGCGCCAGCGGACCGGTGTCGATGAAGGCGTCGAGCCCGCCGTCGAACGCGCGGCAGAGCGCATCGATCGCGGCAAGCGCGCCGGCTGAAATGCGGTCGGCGGTCAGATCGACAGGTCCGCGCGCGAGAAAACGATCGAGGACATCCCACGCGACCAGGCGTCTCCGGAGCAGATGCGCAAGACCCTCTCTCGCGCGTGCGATGCCCAACTGCGCGAGCACGAGCGCCATGTCCGGCTCGCGTTTCGCGCGTGCAACGAAGATCGCCAGCGAGCGGTCGAGCGCCTGGTCAATCAGCCGCGGTACCTCCGTCTCGTCCGCCAGCGTGAACGCGGGATCGAGGTCCGCTTCGAGAGGAAATTCGCGCAGCAGCGACAGGCAGAACGCGTCGATGGTGCTGATGTGGATGTCGCCCAGCCGCTCGCGCAGCGCCGCCCATCGTGCGCGGTCGAATGCGGACTGCCCGGCCGCGCGCCGCAAGTCGCGGATGATGCGTTCGCGCATCTCCGCCGCCGCTTTCCGCGTGAACGTGATCGCCAGGACATTGGCTGGATCGATGCCGCGGCTGAGCAGGTTGATGTAGCGCTTCACCAGCACGCTCGTCTTCCCTGTACCCGCCGAGGCTTCGAGGACGACGTTCTCGGCCGGATCTTCGGCGTAAGCGCGTGAGGCGGCGTCGGCTTCGAGCGCCGGGTCGCTCACCGCGATCGTCCGCGGCTCGTCGAAGAGATTCAGCTGCGGTGAATCACTCATCGCCGACGTAGTCCTTACGGCAGACACTCGGGTACGCGCACCATGTACAGAGGAAGGGATCATCGGGCCGCGGCGGAAATTCACCGCGCTCGATTCCGTCGATCGCGGCGAGCAACCGCTCCTGCCCCTCGTTGACCGCCTTGCCGACATCGTGGCCGATTTCGGCGAATGCACCCTTGTGCTTGAACGCCACGTAGCCCGCGCGCGACAGGGTCCAGGACCGGCCACGGTGCCCGTCGAGCGCCTGACGCGCGGCCACGCCGTAGATGGGCAGCTGCAGCGCGCGTCTTCGATCCGGCGCGCGTCCCAGTTTGTAATCGATGACCCGCATCGTCCCGTCGGCCAGGAGATCGATCCGATCAGCCTTGGCACGGATCGGCACCGCCCGGGTGTCGTCGCCGGCTGCGAAGGTGAACGTCCCCTTCAGCTCGTATTCGAGGAGCCGCTCGACAACCTCGATGCCGTCTTCGATCTCGAAGGCGAATGCTCGCTCGGCCAGACCCGTCGCGGCCGCCGAGCCGAGCAGAAACGTGCGTTCGAGCGCGCGGTCGCCTTCGGCGAGTTCGTCCAGGCGGCGCTCGGCAATCTCACGAAACGCGGCAACTGCCTGGGAGACGTTGTCGGGGGTGATCGCTCCGCGGCCCGCGGCCTGCCAGCTCCCGAAGAACTCCTCGAAGACCGCGTGGACGAAGACACCGCGCTCCTGCGGGGTCATCCAGCTCTGCTCTTCGCGATCTTCGGGCAGCCGCAGCACGTAGCCGGCAAAGTAGCGGAAGGGGCAGATCAGATACTTCTCGACACGACTGACCGCGTATGTTGGAGCAGGCGCCGGATCGGCCCACCCGTTTCGACGCCGATCGTCGCGCGGGTACGCCATCCGCATATCGAGCCACGCGCGGGCCTCTCCACTGACCGCCTCCGGCTGCAGGGGCGCCAGGGCGAGCGCCTCGTGCGCGAACACGCGCGTCCGGGCAGAAGTCCTGACCCGCTCGACCGGCAGCCCCACGGCTGCGACATCGTCGAGCAGTACCGACGGCGAGATGAGCGCGTCGTTCTCGAGCGAAAACGTGGACAGCGTGACACGCCGATGGGCGAGCCGTAGGAGGTCCTGAAAGGCCGCCCGCGCGGCGCGATTGCGATCGAGTTCCGACGGCCACCCGAGCTGCGCGAGCAGGGACTGTGGATAAAACATGCTGCGAGTGCTGCGCTCCGGCCAGTCGGGTTCCGTGAGGCCCACCAGGCGCACATCGTCGACGGTCGCGTACGCCGCGGTCCGCGCGTCCAGGAGCGCGACGCCGGAGTCGCCGCGCCGGAGCGCGAACGTCTGCCCTTCGATCCATCGGCGTACCGCACCGGAAAGTTCGCCGACGGTGAGCGCGCGGTCGTCATGCGCCGCGTGGGCGTCACGCAACATCTCCAGTGCTGACAGGACCGCGCCCCGCGCGCGCATATGACGCGCATACCAGGGATCGGCAGGGTCGGGGAGCCGTTCATGCGATCGCACGAAGTCAAGGACGCCGTCGATCTGCGCAGACGCGGTGGGCGCGCTGAGCGCCGCGTCGAGTGCGTGGGCCGTCGCCGCGGCCGCCCGCACGGCGGGCTCGCCGTCTCCTGCCAGCGCTGCCAGGCGTTCGGCGCCTCCCAGATATTTCTTTTCGACGAGCAGTCGATCGAGGCCCGCGACGTCCCG
The DNA here is from genome assembly GCA_035495555.1 of Vicinamibacterales bacterium. GTDB lineage: Bacteria > Acidobacteriota > Vicinamibacteria > Vicinamibacterales > 2-12-FULL-66-21 > DATJFQ01. Next base: position 6,645 of record DATJFQ010000060.1, on the reverse strand, counting down.
GTCATCGACCGTCACACCCTGGAATTCGAAGTGAACATGCGGCGAGCGCAGCAACGCGATGAGTGCGGCACGGGTATATTCCGCCGCGGCAGCCGAGAAGATCAAATCGATGGTGGCCGAATACGGCTCACCCGCGAGCGGCAGCGCATCGAAGGCCTGCCATGGCACGTCGGCGTCCGCAAACACCTGCCGTGCCAGGTACAAGTACGCCAACGGACGTTGGAAAACGATTGCGGTGCGGTCCAGCGAATCGCCGTCGAGTTTCACTGCGCGCACGGACTCGGCCAGTTCGTCCTCGCGGTCGCGACACAGGAAGAACAGCGCGGGGTTCTCAGCCTGAGATTCGGGGGCCGTCAGCACCGGCAGCGCTGACGCCTGGCCGTATCGCAGTTCCTCGATTCCAGGCAACAGATCGTGCACGCGCCGCTGAAAACCCGCCTCGAGCAGCGCGTCCGTCGAGACGATGTCGAGTCGCTCGAGGCCGTGCAGCCGCGCGAGCAGATCGAAATCGGCGGTCCAGAGCCCGCTGGAGTCGACCGCCTGATCGCCGACGGTCACGATGATGTGCCGAAGCAGCACGCGGTCGCTGCCAAGCAGACGCTCGCGAAGCTGATGCTCGTCGGCGCGGCCGGTTGTCCGGATCGCGGTTTCGAAGCGCGAGAACGTTTCAACCAAAAATCGTGTCTGCTGGAGCAGCCTCGCCGCGCCGCGATCGTAATCGGCTCCGGGCGCGAGCGCGCCGGTCATCAGTCGATCGAAATCGTCGATCGACTTGTGCCGGCGCCGCAGGTCGTCGTACAGCTCGAGGATCGCTGGAATCAGGCCGGGCCGGATATTGAACGGAGGCTCGGCGCCCGACTGCGACGCCGCGCCGGCGCTCCGCCGAAGCAGGACCTCGCGCTCGAACGCGCTCAGCGGATTTGGCGCGTTCGGCAGGCGCTCACGCAAGCGCACATACAAATCGTCGCGCGTGACCAGCCAGGGAATCACGCGAACGTTGCCGGGATTCTCGAGTGAACGGTCTTCAATCGTTCGGCGCAGTTCCTCGGCGGCACCGCGCGACGGCACGATGACCGCTGACGCATCCGCGTCGAACGGATCGGATGGGAGCAGGTGGATGACGGCGCGTTGGAACGCTTTCAGGTCAGGGGTCCGCCACAGGCGGGTAACGCGAGGGGTGATCACTTCAGTTGCGGCGGCGCTTCTGCCCGTTGGAGCTCCTGTGCAGCGCGGTCGAACAAGAGCAGCGCGCCGCCCGCGGCCGACGCGGCATCGCGAGCCTGCTGCATGCTGCCGCCCTGCACCGCGCGAAACCGGTTCTCGACGGCGCGGGTCGCGAGCTGCATGGCGCCGGTGAGCAGCGAGTGCGCCGTTTCCATCTGCGGCGGCGGCTTGACGGCGTTCAGCGCCTGCGCCGCCATGGTCAAACGCACCTTCGCCCGCCCGAGCACGTCGGGCGCAGGGCCGGAAAGCTGCTGAATCGCGCTGAGCGCCGGACGCGACAATCGCAGCGCGCGTTCCGACAGCGCGATCGAATGATAGTACGCGTAGCGCTCCTGCTGACGCGCTTCCCACTGATCGCGGGCCAGCCGCAGTTCGCGCGCCGCTTCAAGTTTCGCATCAACCGCCGTCAGAAGCGAAGCAATTTGCTCGGGACGCTTGTGACCCATCCTGTCATCGTCATCGAGTACATGCGCCGCCATGTCGATGAGCCCCTGGACGTCCGCTTTGGCGGCGAGACGCGCGGCCGCGCGCAGCACCTGTCCGATATAGGTCGAGTACGAAGACGTCGTGCGTTCTTCGTCGGCGAGTCGCGTCGCGACCGACGTCTTCAGCGGCACGAGCGACGCCTCGCTTCGTCCTTGAAGCGCTTCGCGGATCGCGCGCAGCAGCGACGTGCGTTCGGCTGCGCTGTCGGCCATCAACGCCGCCTGGTAACTCTGCTCGAGCATGGACCTGTCGTCCGGCGTCGGCAGGAGCGGCGTCGACGGGGCTGCAGCGTTGGCGGCAATCAGACTCAGTTCGAAGTTGGGCTGGCCGGCCGCCGTCCGCGTCTTCGCAATGATGTCGTCGAACCAGCTCGCCATCTGCGCGACGTCCGAGGCGCGATACCCGAAGTGATCGGCGAGCCATTTGGTGAGGTTCTGCCGCGCTTCCGTAGCCATCGCGAGCTTCCGCTGGGGATCCTGTTGCAGGCCGATGTCGTTGAGCGCCTGCGACACCGAGGCATTGAGCGCGGCGAAATCCGCGGGGCCGCGCGTGGCCGCATATCGCGTCGCCCGCGCGGAATCCGCATACGCGTCGGTCTTCTCCCAATCGACGCGGTTCTCCGGAAGGCTCACCACCTGCAGCTTCAGCGGCTCCATCTCTATCGGGAGCGAGATGACGACGTGGTCGCCGACGCGGGAAAACTCGCCATAGCTGACGAGCGTGGATCCGTCCTTCAGAAAGACGCGTAGCAGCGTCGGATCGGCAGCGGGTGCCGCGCCCGCTGCCGTCGATGGCGCGGACGGCGGCAGCGCCGGCACAGGAGCAGGAGCGGGGGGCTGCGCGAGCGCCGTTCGAGTGCTCGAAACCGCCAGAAGCAGCGCAAAAATCGCGCGGCGAAACGCCCCTGTGGAAATCATGTGGATGTTCGGTGGAAACCCTGTGGACATTCTGTCACGCGAAAGAAATTTTGTGGCGGACTGTTCGGGATCCGCGCCGTCTGCTGCATGTGGGTGCAGCTTCGATCTTCCTTTCGCTTGTGCCTCGGCTCCGCGGCGCGCAGAATGCTCGCCGTCCTCAACATTTCACTCTGCTGCGAACAGCCGTGAACGTGCATCGTTTCGAAGAAACCATCAACGGCCGCGAGTACCACATCGAGGTCTCTGCGGTGAACGCCACGACCTGGCGCGCGCAAATCGCGAAGCTGCATGGCGGCTCGCGCGCGCTGATGCCGTTTTACGGGCGAACGCCCGATGAAGCGGCCCAACAGTTGAGTCGCTGGCTCGCGCTGGCGCACGCTCGCACCACACCTCAGGTATAGTGGCGCGCATGCGCGCCAGTCGGCTCGTTCGGTCTGGATTCTTCTGTGTTTTGACGCTGGCCGGCACCACCTGGTCCGCCGCCGCCCAAAGCAGTGCGACGACGCCCGCGCCGGCGGTTGCCCAGCAGCGCCAGCCGGACTTCGACCGCATGCTCCAGCAGCAGGCGGAAACCGACAAGACGTGGCAGGCCGCGGCCGCCGGGCACATGCGCGCGGAAAAAATCATGTACCGGAGCCGCGCCGGCGACATGGACGTCCCGTACTGGGTCTTTCAGCCGCTGCAGATTCGCGGCCCGAAGCTCCACCCCGCCATCGTCTGGACCCACGAAAACATCCGCGGGCATTTATATGAGCATTACATTCCGTATATCCGCGAAGCGACCGCAAAGGGCTACATCGTCATCGCGCCGGAATACCGCGGCAGCGTCGGCTACGGCAAGGCGTTCTACGACGCGATTGACTACGGCGGTAAAGAGGTGGACGACGTCGTCACCGCCGTCGACATCCTGAAAGCAAAATATCCGGCGGTGGATCCGGAGCGCATTGGCATCATCGGCTGGAGCCACGGCGGCATGATTACGCTCCTGTCCATCACGCGCAACCCGACGACATTCAAGGCCGCCGTCGCCATGGTCCCGGTGACGAACTTGTTCCAGCGCCTCGCGTGGAAGGGTGTCGAGCGCCAGCACCAGGCGATTGACCCGTCGAACATCTACGGCGGGCTGCCGAACGAGAAGCCGGACGTGTACAAAGAGCGTTCGCCGCTCTATCAGGTCGACAAGATTCAGATTCCTGTCTACGTCGGCGTGACGCGCAACGATCAGGACGTCAACTTCGAGGAGGACTCGCAGCTCGTGGACGCGCTCCGCGCGCGCAAGCCATTTCTCGCGACGACGATGATTTACGACAACCCGCCGGGCGGCCACACGTTCGACCGGCGGGTCGATCCCAAGACATGGGAACCGGAGAACACGCGCGAGCAGCGCGATTCGTGGAATCGCGTGTGGACGTTCCTCGACTGGAATCTCGATCCGTACGATGACGCGCTCAAGCCGCGCGCTGAGCGCTAGCGCGCCGGAACCGGTTCAGGGTTCGGGGGTGCGGCGGTGTCACGGCTGCAGAGCCCTGCTCATATTGTCGACCGCACGATCACGATAGAAAACGTCAGCGGGAACGACGGCGTGACGGTAACCGGTTTCTGTCCCGGAACGAAGCGGACGAGATGGGCGGTGCCGGTGGAGCTGACCGTTCGGGTGTTGGACTCGCCGGTCACCACGGCATCGATGTCCGTTTGTACTTCATAGGAGATGTCGTTGACGTCATAGGTTTCTTCGAGGAACGCGACGGGTGTCGAAGTCGTCCGCCTGGCGAAGATGTCGTTAGAAATCCGGATCCGCGGTTTGGCAAAATGGCCGAAGGTGCAGCCGGCCGTAGCCGGATCATCGTCGATGACGTAGGGTGCCAGAACCTCTGGCGGCGCTGGAAGGTTCGCACTGTGCAGTTCAGTGCAGGCGTCGTAAGACCTGATATGAAGCGTCATGTCGCGCGGCGTCTGGGTCCGTTCTGGCAAGTACTCTCGCTTCTCACAATATTGAAACCCGGCATCTCCGTCCAGCTTGCGATTCAGCCGGATGAACAGCAGTCCTGTCGACGTCGGGCTTGCCTCCGTGCAGTAGTTGACGTCGTTCACACCGGCGGTAGCATCGGCAAGCCGGTAATCTTTGTACACACCGTCAGCAGCGCCATCGCCTGACACGTCCATCCCGGTTACGAACCAGAACGTCACCACAGGTGTGGACGAACTCGGCTTGCCTGCCGCCGTGATTCCGCTCACCCACAGTGCGGACAGTAGTCCGCATCCCGCAATCACGTACACCGCGCTCCTGTTCCTCATGTAACCTCCCTCACCGTTGCTCGAAGCATTGGTCAGAGAGAGGAAACACCCGCGCGAGAAAAACCGAACAAGTCCACGCCGCCGAAGTATCATGCGCCCGTTTCCATGACCGAAAACGATGCCGCGTGGACGTCGACCCTGACACTCCTCACACGCGCGCGAGACGGGGACCGGGAGGCGCTCGACGCGCTGTTCGCCCGTTACCTGCCGGCACTCCGCCGGTGGGCCAGCGGCCGTCTGCCGCGATGGGCCCGCGACCTGGCCGACACCACCGACCTTGTTCAGGACACCGCCCTTCAAGTGTTTAAGAAGATCGAGCAGTTCGAGCATCGCGGCGAGGGTGCGTTCCAGGCCTATCTCCGGCAGGCGGTGCTGAACCGGATCAGAAATGAGCTCCGAAGCGCCGCCTCGAGGCCGGGGCGGGCGGAACTGGATTCGGCGGCGCCCGACGAGTCGGCGTCGCCGCTGGAACGCGCGATCGGTGCACAGGGTGTAGAGCGCTACGAAGCGGCGCTGCAGCGACTCCGTGACGACGAGCGCGAGCTGATCATCGCACGCCTCGAGTTGGGGCTGACCTACTCGGAAATTGCCGCCGCGACGGGGAGGCCATCGCCCGATGCGGCGCGGATGGCGATCGGCCGGGCGATCGTTCGCCTGACGGAGGGCATGAAGGATGTCCCAGGAACGCCTGCTTGAACTGGCGCTCGCAATCGCGGACGGCACCCCGATCGACTGGAACGCGTTTACGCCATCCGACGTGCCTCCGCACGTCAGCGATCACCTGCACCTCATCGAACGGCTGGCGCAACTCCGCAATTCGACACCGGACGTCGACGCTGGACCAGGCGAAGCCGGCGCGCGACTGGAGTCCTGGGGACCGCTGCGAATCCTGGGCCCGATCGGCCGCGGCACCTTTGGGGACGTCTACAAAGCACGCGATCCGCGCCTCGATCGGCCGGTCGCACTGAAGCTGATTCGCCGCCGCGACTCTGCGCAGTCAGCGGTTGTCGAAGAAGCCCGCCTGCTCGCGCGCGTCCGTCATCCGAACGTCGTCACCGTTCATGGTGCCGAGCGAATCAACGGACGCGTCGGCCTCTGGATGGAATGGCTGGAAGCGTCGACGCTCGAGGACGAGTTGACGCGGCGCGGCGCGTTCGAACCACTGGAAGTCGCGGCGATTGGCGCCACGCTGGGCTCCGCGTTGTCGGCCGTGCATCGCGCCGGCCTCGTCCACCGCGATATCAAAGCGCACAACGTGATGCGCGACGTCGACGGCCGCCTCGTGCTGACCGATTTCGGAGCCGGCCGCGAACTCAACGGCAACGGAAGGCACAGCGCACCCGAACTTGCCGGGACGCCGCTCTATCTGGCTCCAGAGATACTCGATGGCGGTCATGCCTCGCCGGCAACCGACGTGTACAGCCTCGGCGTGCTGCTCTTCCGTCTCGGGTGCGGCTTCTTTCCGGTGCAGGCGTCGTCTCTGCGAGAGTTGCGCGAGGCACACCAGCACGGTGTGCACCCGCGCCTGCGATCGCTTCGCCCGAATTTTCCTCGAGCGATTGCCGCACCGATCGAGCGCGCGCTCGAACCCGACCCACAGCGCCGGATCAGCACACACGAACTCGAGTCAGAGCTTCGCGGCGCGATGGCGGCGCGGCGCGGCCGCGGCGTCATGGCGCTGGCAGCGCTCACGCTCATCACCGCAGTGAGCGTCTGGTCGGTT
>DATJFQ010000059.1:0-3216 GCA_035495555.1 Vicinamibacterales bacterium | reverse complement strand
GCGGCAATCAATCCCGCGCCCATGCCGATTCCACAAAGGATCAGCGCCTGTCGCAGGACCATCCGCAGGATGTCGCCTCGTTCGGCGCCGAGCGCCATGCGGATTCCGATCTCCCGCTGTCGCTGGCCGACGGAGTACGAGATCACCGCGTACACGCCGAAGCATGCCAGCAGCAGCGCGAACGCGGCAAACGATCCGAGCAGCACAGTCCGGAATCTTTGTTGACCTACCGACTCGCCCATCCGCTCGCGCATGGTCGCCACATCCGCCAGCGGCAGATTGCGGTCGAGCAGCGCGAGTTCGTTTCGCAATGCAGCCATGACCGTGGCAGGCTCGCCGTTTGACCTCACGACCACGAACATCGCGCGCGAGAAAGACGTCCATCCCGGCGCGTTGTATAGCTTGTATGCCTGCGGCGCCGCTTCGGAGTCGAGACCGGAATACTTCACGTCGCCGACCACGCCGATGATCGTCTCGTCCGGCGGCGTCGGGCGCGGGTCGCCCGTCTGCATGTGTCTGCCGATCGGGTTCTGACCGGGGAAATACTTCTCGGCGAGTGTCCGGTTGATGATGATCGGATCCTGCTTGCTTGCCTGGTCGGCGTCGTTGAAATCCCGTCCTGCGACAACCGGCACGCCGAGCGTCGTGAAGTATCCCGGGCTGATCGACATTTCTTCCGCCAGTTGCAGCGGCCGCGACCGGTCGTAAGTCTGTCCCTCTGCCGTGAACGGATTCGTCAGCGCCAGCAGGTGCGGCGGAAGAGCCAACGTGATCGACACCGACTCGACTCCCGGCACGCGGTTGGCGCGGCGCAGGAACTCGTCCCAGAACGCGGCCACCGCCTTGTCGTCTCGATACAACCCCGGCGGCAGCATGATTTGCGCGGTCACGATACGGTCGGGACCGAAGCCCGGGTTCACGTCCTGCAAGCGTATGAAACTGCGAATGAGCAGCGACGCGCCCACGACCAATACCAACGCCACCGCAAATTCGCCTGCCACCAAGACCCGTCGTGCGTTCTGGCCGATCGCGCCGGCGCTGCCGCGCTCGGCGTCTTTCAGCACGTCGTACAGCGAACCTGCTCCGCGATGCAGCCCTGGAGCGAGTCCGAAGAGCACACCGGCGACGACGCTCACCGCCGCCGTAAACAGCAGCACGCGCCAGTCGATCTCGACTCCATACGCCAGTGGAATGCGCAGGATGCCCTGGAACGCCTGGAACGCGCGCTGCGACCAGAATGCCAGCAGGATTCCGGCGACACCTCCGATGGTCGCGAGCAGCACGCTTTCGGTCACCAGCTGCCGCAGGATGCGAGCGTGGCTCGCGCCCAGCGACAGCCGTACCGCGATCTCCTTCTGCCGCGCCGTCGCGCGCGCCAGCAGCAGGCTGCCGACATTCGCGATGGCGATGAGCAACACGAACGCCACCGCTCCCAGCAGCACGTAGAGAACGTTGCGCACTTTCGTGGTCATGCGCGCCTGCAGCGGTTCGACGCGTCCAACCCACGACGTCGACGACGGATACTGCTGCTCCACTCGCTTCGCGATCGCCGAAAGTTCCTGCGCCGCCTGCTGCGTCGAGACGCCCTGCTTCAAGCGTCCGAAAACGTTGAGGTAATACGGCGGGCGTCCGCGTGGCGTGGAAATGCGCATCAGCGTCCAGGTATCGACCGGCTCGTTGCTGGGGAACCGCACGCCGCGCGGCGCGACACCCACAACGTTGAACGCGCGCCCATTCAGCGTGATGTTTCGTCCGACGATCGACGGATCCCCGCCGAGCTGCGTTCGCCAGAAGTCGTGGCTAACCACGACCAGCGGGCCCGCATTCGGATCGTCGTCCGCCGCGACAAATGTCCGGCCGCGCTCGGGCACGATCCCAAGCACCTCGAAGAATCCGTAGGTCACCGCCACGCCGCGCAATTGCCGCGCCTCACCGCCATTGCTGAACGAGACGTTGCCCGATCCAGCCGCATACGCCGCAATCTGCGAGAAGCTCTTTTGTTGATCGCGCGTGGCGATGAAGTCCGCGTTGCCGAACGATCCGAACATGTCCTCCTTCGGATCGGTCAGGCGTATTGCCATCAGCTGTTGCGGATTGGCGAACGGCAGCGGACGCAACAGGACCGCGTCGACCAGGCTGAACACGGCAGTGTTTGCGCCGATGCCCAGCGCAAGAATGCCGATCGCCGCAAGGCTGAACGCCGGCGACTTGGTCAGCATGCGAAATGCGTAGCGAAGGTCTTTGACGAAAGCGTCCATTGCTCCCTCCGTGAGTCGTCAGATCGTGCGTGACGTCGGTTCGTTGCTCGGAACCCTGCCGAGCCGTCGGTCCCTTATGGCCGTCAGCCTCTGTCGTCACTCGTAGCGCAGGGCGACTACCGGATCTACCTTTGTCGCCCGGCGTGCCGGGACGTAACAGGCGAACAGCGCGACGGCGACCAGCGCCACGACGGCAGCCAGGAATACGCGTGGATCCTGTCCCTTCGCCATCAGCAGGACCGAGCGAAGCACGCGCGTAGCGGCGAATGCACCGATCACGCCAAGCACGCACCCCGCGATCGCCAGCCGCGCACCGTGACCGAGCACCAGCCGCAGCACGTCTGAGCGGTCCGCGCCCAGCGACATGCGAATACCGATCTCGCGCGTGCGCTGGGTCACCAAATAGGACAGGACGCCGTAGATCCCTACCGCCGCGAGCAGCAGCGCCAGTCCGGCGAACAGTCCCACCAGCGACGTGGTGAACTGCTGTCCCACGGCCTGCTGGGCGATCACCTGGTCCATGTTGCGGACGCGATAGAGCGGCAGCGAGGCGTCGAGTTCATGGAGGATGCGACGGACCGGCTCGGTCATCGCGCCTGTTTCCACGTTCACGTGTATGACGAGGTGGAAGCCTGCCGGGCTCGTCAGCGCGTCGTATCCTTCCGGCACGGGCTTCTGGACGATTCCCCATTGCTTCACGTCGCCGACCACGCCAATCACTTCGCGCCACGGACCATGATCGTTGCCCGATGAGAACATTTTGCCGATCGGGCTCTCGTCGGGCCAGAACGTCTTCGCCATCGCCTGGTTGATGACGGAAGGTGTAACGATCGCGTCCGTCTCCGCTTCCGGCGGATGATCGCTCTTCTCGTAGAGCTCGGAGACGCGCGTGCTCAATTGCAACGAGCGATCGAGGTCCTGATCCGTGAAATTCCGGCCAGCGATCAGAGGGATTCCC
>DATJFQ010000058.1:0-59436 GCA_035495555.1 Vicinamibacterales bacterium | reverse complement strand
GGTCTGGGCGTCCGTTCCGAGCAGGGCCGCGACATCAAGATCGACGCGGACTTCGCCACCGACGCGCGGGTCTACGAAGAACTCGCGCGGCGTTCGCCGATCGGGATCCTCTCGGAAGAACGCCCCTCGACGGCGGACCCTTGCGCCGAACGCTGGATCGTCGATCCGGTCGACGGCAGCATGAATTTCGCGCGCCAGATCCCTTTTTGCTGCGTGTCGATCGCCCTCTGGCGCGGCATGACCCCGGTGCTCGGCGTCATCCATGATTTGGCGCGGGACGAAGTGTTCAGCGGAATCGTCGGCGATGGCGCGTGGTTGAACGGTCGGCCGATTCGCGTCAGCGATGTGGCGGATCGGTCGCGCGCGATCCTGTGCAGCGGCTTGCCCACGGCGTCGGTGCACGGCGCCGCGAAGCTGCACGCATTTCTTGCGCGCGCCGAGGCTTACAAGAAGCTGCGCGCACTCGGGTCCGCCGCGCTCATGCTCGCGTATGTGGGGTGCGGACGGTGTGACGCGTACGCGGAGGACGGGGTGGCCCTCTGGGACGTCGCCGCCGGGCTCGCGATCGTCCGCGCGGCCGGCGGCCGGTTCACGATCGGCCCGTCAGAATCGAAGGACCGCTACGACGTCGAAGCGACGAACGCGGCCCTGGGCGGCATCTGACGATCACAAGGCTGAATCGGGCTCAACTCACCACCTCACCAATTGTGCCCTTCAGCTCCTGCGCGCGACGATGGCGTAATCGAGATAGGTGAATAAGCGCCCGTTCAGTTTCTCGACATTCCCGTTGATCACGTCGAGGGCGTCCGCCAGAGGTGAGGAGGGCACCGCCGCGACAGTCTGCAGCTTGTCGGCCTCGGGCACCGGCGAACGGTACTCAATGCGCGCTTCGCTGAACCCGCTGGCGAGGACCAGGTAGCGCAGCGTCTCCGGATGCAGCGGCCACACGTGCGTGATGTCGCGGATGAAGCTCTCGAAAAAAGCCACCCAGCACGCTGGATTGAGCGTCTCCAGCACCATCGGGGATCCGGGCCGCAGCTTGTGGTGGGCGAGTTCGAGAAACCGGAGCAGGTATCCAGGCTCGAGATGCTCGACAACCTGCGCGGCGAAGAGTCCTCCGAGCGCGCCGTCTGCCAGGCTCTCAAGATATGTAACGACGTCGCCTTGCACCACTTCGAGACCACGTGCCCGACAGAGTTCCACCATCTCCTGATTCAGATCGAGACCGCGCGCCGCGATGGCGTGGGCCTCGAGCAGATCGAGGAACTCGCCACGGCCGCAGCCGACATCCAGCACGTCAGACGTACCCTCGAAGTATGGAAGGTACGACGTGAGGCGCTGACGGATGTCATCCTGGGATCCGCGGAACTGATCTTCGAAGCCGAGATATTTGTAAGCATCGAGATCACTGACCGGTGCGGAGTGGGGAGACGTCGCGGGCGCGCTGCCGGCGTGCGCGTTTGTGCTGCGCCGTTCCATTTCACGCTTCACTGTCAGCGCCGCCTGCTGCGCTGCCGCGGCAATCGTTCGAAGCTCCGCGTCTGCCGCTTCACGCGCCTGCTGCTCCTCGCCGAGGCGCTGCTGGACCCGCGCTCCGGCAATCGAGAGCGATTCCCAGCGCTTTGCCGCATCCCCCGACACCTCGTTGACAGCCGCATTGACGACCGATGCCTGCGCGCCCACGCGGCGATCCTTCGTGTCGACGTATGGCGTGATCTGCTGCGCAAACTGAATGAGGTGCGTCTGCAGCGTTCCAAGCGCCGCGAACTGGTCGCGGAGCACGCTGAGGAGATCCCGGAGCGCGGCCTGCGCTTCGCGGTGTGCGGCCACATTGCGATTCAAATGGTCGACGACCCGTGAGTTGAACGTCCGCTGGCGTTCAATTGCGGGAGCGACGGCGCGCCACACGAGACGCGCGATACGTCCCTTGAGTCCCGCCGCGCCGGAGGCCGATGGCAGGTCCCACGTATCGTTCAGCGCCGGCAGTTGCGAGTCGTCGTACTCAGCGGGAGGTTGTGGGAGGGAAGGAACTCGTGCGAGCGCGCGATCGAGCGCGGTGAGCGCGTCGTTATAGCGACTGTCGGCTTCCGCTCGCTCGTCTTCCAACCGGCGGAGGGTGGCGGCGAGCGAGCCCGGTGTCACGCGTGCGCCGCTCCGGCCGGCGCGATGACGCCTTCGAGCGGACTGCTGGCCGATGCGTACGACTTGCGCGGGATCCGTCCCGCTCGGAACGCGAGCCGCCCGGCTTCGATCCCCAGTCGCATCGCGTGAGCCATCGCCACCGGATCCTGCGCGAGCGCGATAGCGGTGTTCATCAGCACGGCGTCTGCACCGAGTTCCATTGCGACCGTTGCGTCGGAGGCCGTGCCCACACCGGCATCGACGATCACCGGCACGCGCGCCTGCTCCTTGATGATGCGGATGTTGTTCGGGTTCTGGATGCCGAGGCCCGATCCGATCGGTGCGCCGAGCGGCATGACGGCGGCCGCCCCCGCATCCTCAAGCTTGCGGCACATCACCGGGTCGTCGCTGGTGTACGGCAGCACGACAAAGCCCTCGGTCACGAGGACCCGCGTCGCCTCGAGCAGCGCCTCGTTGTCGGGATAGAGCGTGCGCTCGTCGCCGATCACTTCGAGCTTGACCCAGTTCGACATGCCGGCCTCGCGCGCCAGCCGCGCCGTGCGGATCGCATCGGCGGCGGTGTAGCACGCAGCGGTGTTGGGCAGGAGGAAATAGCGGTGCGGATCGATATAGTCCAGGAGGGATTCCTTGCTGCGGTCGGTGATATTGACGCGTCTGACCGCAACCGTGACGACCTCGGCGCCCGACGCCTCGTGCGCGGCGGCCATGACCTGGTTGCTGGGGTATTTCCCGGTGCCGATGAGCAGCCGCGACCGGAACGTCCGGCCGGCGATGACGAGTGATTCGGTGTCCAAGAGGCGTTCGATCCGATCTCTGCGATGCGTGAGGTTTACTGGACCTTTTGATCTTTGCGTGACCTTTGATCTTTGTAATTTTGATCTTTGCGATCTTTTGATCTTTGCGATCTTTGCGCGCGTGTCTTTGCGTCCTAACCGCCGCCGACGAAGTTCACCACCTCGATGGCGTCCCCATCCTGCAGCGGCGTCGTGGCGTAGGCGTGGCGCTTGACGACGACCATGTTGCGCTCGACCGCGACCCGCCGCGCGTCGATGTCGAGCCGCGCCAGCAGCGCTTCGATATTCGGACAATCCTGAACGGCAACCGGTTCACCGTTCACGAGAATGGTCATCTCGATCGGAGCCTATAATCCGTCATCCGCAAAGTCAATGCAGCGCGCCGTCCGTTCGCTGACGTCCGGCCCGAACCGGGGGACGATGGCGCGAAGCGTCTCGGCATGCGAGCTCCGCAGGTGCGCGGGCACTGCCGAGCCCGGCACCGCTGACCGGCGTCGCGCCTCGTCCATGGCGCGCTCGTAATCGTCCGCCATGCGTTCGACGGTATGCTCCCGCGCCCACCACGCGGCCGCGGCGCGTCCGAGGTCCGCGCGCAACGCGGCATCGCGTCCGAGCCGGCGCATGGCGAGCCGCAGCGAGTGATCCTCGTCCAGGATATCGATGGCAACGCAGACCGGCGCGTCCACCTGATTCGGCCGCCACGTTCTCGGATCGATCGACGGCGTCCGGCGCTGATGAACGAGATCGATGACGACCGTCGCCCGCCCCGCGGCGAGTGCGCGAAGCCATGGACCTGACGTCTCGCGCGCCGTCGGCCAGCGCAGGTTGAGCGTGACGTCGCATGCCGCGATGTGTTCCGTCAACGCCTCGTCTGTCGCGAGATAGCCGGGCACGGCGATCGCCTCGGCGGCGGCGCGACCCGCGAGCGCGCCGGCGAGATTGTAATGGGACGCAGGGGCCCCCGCGAGCAGCAGCCGCGCCGAGGGGACTGCCGGCAGCACGGCCTCGAACGCCGCGAGAATCTGATCGATCCGCTTTTCCGGCGAAATGCCGCCGAACACGCCAAAGACCACCGCATCGGCAGGCCACCCGTGACGCATCCGGACTGTCCGGCGCGCCGCATCTTCGCGTGCCGCCGAAATGGCCTCGCCTTCTCCGAGCGTGATGCTGAAGATGCGATCGGCCAGCGACGGCGCATCCGCGAAATGGCTCCGGAGTTCCTCCGCGGCGCCTTCGCCGTGCGCGACGACCATGCGCGCCGTCGCGACCAGCGTCCGCACGAGCGGCCACCGATAGTAGAGATTGCTGTCGAACCCGTTCACCGCCAGCTCAGCGAGATCGGCATTCGCGTCCGGATTGTCGAAGAGGAATTCGGTGCGGTAATCACCGAACCTCAGATCGCGCAGGAGCGATTCGGCTCGCGCGTGATGGAGATGTGTGTCGTGCAGCACGACGAGACCCGGGTAGCGAAACGCATACGCCCACTCGTACCCGTGGTGCGACGAATTGCCGAACTGGTAGACGGCCAGCTCGTATGGCCGCTGCGCGTGGCGCCAGACGAAGTCGTGTGCGACGTGCACGCCAGCCGCCAGCCGGGGGACAGCGTCATCCACGTAAATATCGATGGCATGTCCGCGTGCGCGGAGCACGTCCACCAGCTCCGCAGAACGCCCCGCAATTCCGGATTTCACGGGCGGAACGGGGCTGAACCACGCTAGGCGCATGCCGAAACGATTGTGATAGCATTCCGAGGTTGAGCGGTTGAGAAAAGATTCACAAGCGCATGCACGGCTGGTTACCTATCCTCATTATGATCGTGTTCGCGACCGGGTTCGCAGCATTCAACATTGTGCTGTCGAAGCTGGTCGGTCCGAAGCGACCATCCGCTGAAAAACTCGCCCCCTATGAGTGCGGCATGCCGCCCGTGGGCGACGCGCGCGATCGCCATCCCGTCAAGTTCTACCTCGTCGCGATGGTGTTCCTGCTCTTCGATATCGAGGTGGCGTTCCTCTATCCGTGGGCGCTCGCGATCCGGCAGCTCCGGTGGACCGGGTTCCTCCAGCTCGTGGTCTTTTTCGGCATCCTGCTGACCGGCTACATCTATATCTGGCGCAAGGGCGTGCTCGACTGGGGCCAGCACCGGTTCTGATCGGATGCAGAAGCGAGTGAGCGTCGCGAACGAGCCACGCGATCGGAGCGAGCCGGCGCAGCGGCGAGCGAGAGCGGGTGCAAGGGGGGCCGGCGGGGCGAAGCCCCCCGGAAAATGATGGATTTCGAAATTCCGGTCCTGACGACAACGGTCGAAAAGATGGTGCAGTGGGCGAGGCGCTCGTCCATCTGGCCCGTGACGTTCGGCCTCGCGTGCTGCGCCATCGAAATGATGGCGATGAGCGCCTCGCGGTACGATATCGCGCGCTTCGGCGCCGAGGTGTTCCGCGGCTCCCCGCGCCAGTCGGACCTGATGATTGTCGCCGGCCGCCTGTCGCGCAAGATGGCGCCGGTCCTGCGCCGCATCTACGACCAGATGCCCGAGCCCAAATACGTCATCTCCATGGGCGCGTGCGCGTCGGTCGGCGGCGTGTTCGACAATTACGCGATCGTCCAGGGCGTAGATGCCATCGTCCCGGTCGATGTGTTCGTCCCGGGGTGCCCGCCCCGGCCCGAGTCCCTCATCTACGGCATCATCCAGCTTCAACGAAAGATCGACCAGCAGCGGCTGACGGAGTTGTCGAGCGAAGAGTCGCCGCAACGCGTGAGGCTGGCGTAGCCGTCATGACTGCGCAGGCGATTGTCGATCTGCTGAAGAGCGGCTATCCCGAGGGTGTGCTCGACGTCGCCCCGAGCGGCGACGGCATGCCGGCCATTTACGTGGCGGCCGAACACCTGCAGCCCGTCTGTCGTGAACTGCGCGACCGCGCGGAACTCCGCTTCGCTTTCGCGGCCGACATGACGGCCGTCGACTTCATGCCGCGCGAGCCGCGGTTCGAAGTCGTGATTCTGCTGGCGAGCTTTGGCGTTGCCGGAGTGGGCGACACGGCGAAGCGGCTGAGGGTCAAGGTTCGCGTGCCCGGGACCGACCCGCGGATTCCGACCACGAGCGCCATCTGGCCCTCGATGAACTGGGCGGAGCGCGAGTTGTGGGACATGTTCGGGATCCAGGTGGACGGCCACCCGGACATGCGGCGCATTCTGATGCCGGACGACTGGGAGGGACATCCGGCACGCAAGGACTATCCCGTTCAGATCAAGAAGCCATACAAGGTCCTCGAGGCGCTCCAGCTCACGCCGGAGGAGTTCGTCGAGAACGTGCAGGCGACGCGCGATCGCGCGCGCCGGGAGTAGCGGGCTGGTGGAAGAGGACGCGCGCGTTGCGGACGCGGCGTGTGCCGCCGCGAGCGCGCTGCACGAGCGCATGCGCCGGAATCTCGGGCCGACGCTGCGCGCCGCGGCCGTCATGCGGGAGGCGCTTGGGGACGGCCGCAAGATTCTGGTGTTCGGCAACGGCGGCAGCGCCTCGGACGCGCAGCACTTCGCCGCCGAACTGGTCGGGCGGTTCCAGCGCGAACGCCGGGCGCTCCCGTCGCTGGCACTGACGACGGATACGAGCGTGCTGACGGCGCTTGCGAACGATTACGCGTTCGAGCGCGTGTTCGCGCGGCAGGTGGAAGCGTTCGGCCAGCCGGGCGACGTGGCGCTGGGGATCACGACCAGCGGCGATTCGCCGAACGTCGTGGCCGCGCTCCAGACCGCCCGCGCGCAGGGGTTGAAAACGATCGCGCTGACGGGGCGCACCGGTGGGAGCGCCGCGTCGGCGGCAGAAATTCACGTGAACGTGCCCGACCAGAGCACCGCGCGCGTGCAGGAAGTGCATCGGACGCTGCTGCACGTCATGTGCGAACTGATAGAGAACGGAGTGGCCAGTAACCGGTAACCAGTCGCAACTGGCAACTGGCAACTGCGAACTGGAGACCGGCGACCGGCAACTGACATGCCTGAACTACGCACCGAGACGATGACCGTCAACATGGGGCCGCAGCACCCCAGCACGCATGGCGTGCTGCGCCTCATTCTGGAGCTGTCGGGGGAGACCGTCGTCAGCGCGGACGCGACCATCGGCTTCCTGCATACCGGCATCGAGAAGACTTCCGAACAGAAGAAATGGCAGCAGGTGATTCCGCTGGTCGAGCGGATGGACTATCTCGCGGCCCAGTCGAACTCGCTGGCGTTTGCGCTGTCCGCCGAGCGGCTGATGGGGGTCGAGGAGCGGATGCCGCAGCGGGTCAAGGACATCCGTGTCCTGCTCGTCGAACTCCAGCGCATCTCCAGCCATCTCGTGTCGCTCGGCACGCACGCGCTCGAGATCGGCGCCGTGTCGGTGATGATGTACTGCTTCCGCGAGCGGGAGATCATCCTCAATATCAACGAGATGATCGCCGGGTTCCGGATGTTTCCGAGTTACATCCGGATCGGCGGACTGCGTGAGGATCTGCCGCCGGGATTTCATGCGGCGGTCAACGCGTTCCTCGACCGCTTCCCGTCGAAGATCGACGAATACGAAGCGCTGCTGACGAAGAACCAGATCTGGTTGAAGCGCACGCGGGGCGTCGGCGTGATGTCGCGGGAGGACACCATCGCGTACGGGCTCGTCGGCCCCGTCCTTCGGGCGGCCGGCGTCGGCTACGACGTGCGCAAGGCGCTGCCCTACAGCGGATACGAAACCTACGAGTTCGATGTACCGGTCCAGCAGAACGGCGACGTATACGACCGCTACCTGGTGCGCATCGAAGAGATGCGGCAGAGCGTCAGGATTGCCAGGCAGGCGATTGAGCGTATTGCGCCCCGCGGGCAATTCGACATCGAAGACTACCGGATCGTGCCGCCGCCGAAGGACAAGGTCTACACCGAGATGGAAGCCTTGATTCAGCACTTCCTGATCTACTCGCAAGGCTTTACCGTTCCACCCGGGGACGCGTACGTGCCGGTCGAGGGTCCGCGCGGCGAGCACGGGTTCTATATCTATTCCGACGGATCGAACCGTCCCTACCGGATCAAGCTGCGTCCGCCGAGTTTCTACGCGTGCCAGGCCGTCCCGAAGATGATCGAGGGCGGCATGATCGCTGACGTGATCGCGGTGATCGGCTCGACCGACGTGGTCATGGGAGACACGGATCGATGAGTTTCCATCCCCTCATGCCGTACGGCGAGGGCTGGCACAAGTCGGAGCGCAAGCTCGTCGACGAGGGGCAGCCCTTCGTGTTCACGCCGGAGCGAGCGGCGAACCTCGAGGACATCTGCAGCAGGTATCCGCCGGAGCAGCGCAAGTCCGCGGTGCTTGCCGCGCTGTACCTCGTCCAGGAGCAGCAGGGCTACCTCACCGCGAGCGCGATGCGGCACGTCGCCGAGTTCCTGCGCATCACGCCGGCGGACGTCGAGGACGTCGCGACGTACTACGTGATGTTCTACAAAGCGCCGGTCGGCAAGTACGTGCTGCAAGTGTGCCGAACGCTTTCGTGCGCGCTTGCCGGGGCCGAGCGCGTCGTCGAGACGCTGAGCGAGAAGCTGGGGATTGCCGTCGGCGAGACGGACGCGTCGGGGATGTTCACGCTGCTCGAATTCGAGTGCCTTGGCGCCTGCGATCGGGCGCCGGTCGTGATGGTGAACAACGAACATTGGGCGGAACGGGTCACGCCGGAGAACTGCTCGACGCTGCTGGAAGACCTGCGGCAGCGGGGCCCGGCCGTGCTATCGGGTTGTCATCTGCAGGTGGAGCGATGACAACCACCGATCTCACAACTTCCGTTGTGCCGTTGGCAGTTGCGTAGTTGACGGAGACTTTCAACCAAGCCATGGAGCCCATACTCACTCGGTACGTCAGAGAGCCCAACAGCTTCACGCTCGATTTTTACCTGAAGCACGAAGGTTACCAGGGATTGCAGAAGGCGCTCTCGATGCAGCCCAATGACGTCATCGAGACCGTGAAGGCGTCCGGACTGCGCGGCCGCGGCGGCGCCGGGTTTCCGACAGGCCTGAAGTGGCAGTTCGTCGACAAGAAGAGCGAGCCGCGCTATATCGCGTGCAACGCCGACGAGAGCGAACCGGGCACGTTCAAGGACCACGTGCTCATGGAGCGCAACCCGCATCTCCTGTTCGAAGGCTGTCTGATCGGATGCTGGGCGATCGGCGCGAAGGTCGCGTACATCTACATCCGCGGCGAGTTCTATCACGTGCAGCGGGTGCTCGAAGCGGAGCTGGCCAAGGCGTACGCGCAGGGTTACGCCGGGAACAACGTGATGGGCTCCGGCTGGAGCTGCGACATCGTCCTGCACCGCGGCGCCGGGGCGTACGAAGCGGGCGAGGAGACGGCGCTCATCGAATCGCTCGAAGGCAAGCGCGCGCAGCCGCGGATCAAGCCGCCGTTTCCCGCCGTTGCCGGGCTTTACAACAAGCCGACGGCGGTCAACAACGTCGAGACGCTCTGCAACCTCCCGTCGATCATCACCAACGGCGCCGAGTGGTTCGCGTCGCTCGGTCCCGAGAAGAACGGCGGGCCGAAGTTGTATTGCGTCAGCGGGCACGTGAAGCGTCCGGGCGTGTACGAGGCGTCGATGAACACGACGCTGAAGGAAATCATCTTCGGGATGGCGGGCGGAATCCGCGATGGCCATCAGCTCAAGGCGGTCATCCCGGGGGGATCGTCGGTGCCGATTCTCATGCCGGATCAGCTCGACATTCCTGCAAGCTTCGACGGCGTCCAGAAAGCGGGCTCGCTGCTCGGGTCCGCCGGCATCATCGTGATGGACGAGACGACGTGCATGGTCTGGGTCGCGCAGAACCTGATGCACTTCTACAAGCACGAATCCTGCGGAAAGTGCACCCCCTGCCGCGAGGGCGGCGAGTGGCTCTACAAGATTCTGTCGAAGATCGAGCGCGGCGAAGGTGAGATGCGCGACCTCGATCTGCTGACCAGCGTCGCTAACAACATCGCCGGGAAGACGCTGTGCGCGTTCGGCGATGCGGAGGCGACGCCGCCGCTCACGACGCTCAAGCAATTCCGGTCCGAGTACGAGGACCACATCCGCGAGGGCCGCTGCACGGTCCCCTCGGACTGGCGCGCCCGCGGCGCGGTGGCGGTACACTGATGCCCGCCTTCGTCAATCCGACGGTTGTCGCGCACCTGGTGCTCATCTTCGTGGTGATGAACCTGCTGGTGCTGTCGTCCGCGTTCATGGTGTGGATGGAACGGAAGGTCTGCGCGTATATCCAGGATCGCGTCGGGCCGAACCGGGTCGGATACGAAGGGGCGCTGCAGCCGTTCGCCGACGTGCTGAAGCTGCTGTTCAAAGAGGAGCTGCGGCCGAAAGCGGCCGACGCGTTCATCTTCGCCATTGCGCCGATTCTTTCGACGGTCGCCGCGCTCGCGGCCTTCTCGGTGGTGCCGTTCGGCACCGAAACGACGCTGTTCGGGCTGCTGAGCGAACCGCTCCGCCTCGAAGTGACCGATGTCAACGTGGCGGTGCTCGTCGTCTTCGCGATCACGTCGATGGGCGTTTACGGCATCGTGCTCGCCGGCTGGAGTTCGAACAGCAAGTACTCGCTGCTCGGCGGACTGCGCTCGTCGGCGCAGATGATCAGTTACGAGCTGTCCTACGGCCTCGCGCTCGCGTCGGTCGTGATGCTCGCCGGGACGTTGTCGCTGCGAGAGATCGTGTTGAACCAGTCGGGATATTGGTTCCAGTTCATCCCGCGCTGGTACATCTTCCTGCAGCCGGTCGGCTTCCTCATCTTTCTCACTGCCGGCGTCGCGGAAACGAACCGGGCTCCGTTCGATTTTCCCGAAGCGGAGCAGGAGCTCGTTGCCGGCTATCACACCGAATACAGCAGCATGAGCTTCGGCCTGTTCTTCCTCGCCGAATACGTGAACATGGTGACCGTGTCCGCTGTGGCCACGAGCCTGTTCCTGGGCGGGTGGCTGGGACCGCTGCTGCCGGACTGGCTCGGCTGGATCTGGTTCATGATCAAGGTCCTGGCCATCCTCTTCTTCTACGTCTGGATGCGGTGGACGCTTCCCAGGTATCGCTATGACCAGTTGATGGAATTCGGGTGGAAATGGCTGCTGCCGGCCGCTCTCATCAACCTCGTCGCGACGGCGGCGCTCGTGATCTGGCTGGGCTGAGCTATGGACCTGAACGCCATCGGCTTCTTCGTCTTCGCCGCGATCGCGGTGCTCGCGTCGCTCGGCGTCGTCGCACAGCGCAACCCGATGCACAGCGTGATGCTGCTGATTGTGTCGTTTGGCGCGCTGGCCGGTCTTTACGTCCTGCTGGATGCGCCGTTCTCTGCCGTCACGCAAATCATCATTTACGCGGGCGCCATCATGGTGCTCTTCCTGTTCGTCGTCATGCTGCTCAACGCGCACACCGAGGCGGATGCCGCGCCGCCCGTGCTCGGACCGCGCGGCATGCAGATCGGCGCGCTGCTGTCGATGCTGCTGGCGGTGGAACTGGTCTGGGGCCTGTCGCGGCTCGGGCTCACCTGGTTCGGCAACGATCCGGCAACGATCGCGAATATCAGCTCCGTCTCGCGGATTGGCCTTGCAATTTTCACGACGCATGCGTTCGCGTTCGAAGTCACGTCCATTCTGATTCTCGTGTCGATGGTCGGCGCCGTCGTGATTGCGCGCAGGGGGCAATAAGGTGATTTCGCTGAACCACTACCTCGTTCTGTCGGGGATCCTGTTCGCGATTGGCACGGCGGGGGTGTTCCTTCGCCGGAATCTGATCACGATCCTGCTGTCGATCGAGATCATGCTCAATGCGGTCAACGTGACGTTCGTCGCGGTCGGCCGGTATCTCGGCACCGTCGACGGCCAGATCATCACCTTCTTCGTCATGACGGTGGCCGCCGCGGAGGCGGCCGTGGGCCTCGCCCTCGTGATAGCGCTCTTCCGTCACCGGGAGACGTTGAGCCCGGACGCCTTCACCCTCCTCAAGTGGTGACCTGCGCTTCATGCTGCTGCTGATTCCGCTCCTTCCGTTCGCGGGCTTCCTGATCAATACGTCGATCGGACGACGATTGCCGAAGGCGGTCACGGGCGGTCTCGCGTGCCTTGCGATGCTCGCCGCGTTCGCTGTCGCGGTGATGGCGTCGCTGACCGCAAACGCCGCCGCGACGCACGCCGTCCAGCAGACGGTGTTCCGCTGGATTCCGTCGGGTGACTTCCAGATTCCCTTCGCGCTGAGAGTCGACCCGCTCGCGACCGTGATGATTCTCGTCATCACGGGCATCGGCTCGCTGATTCACATCTACTCGACGGCGTACATGCACGACGAGACGGACAGCGAATACGCGCGCTACTTCTCGTACCTGAACCTCTTTGCGGCGTTCATGCTGGTCCTCGTGCTCGGGGCGAACTTCCCGGTGATGTTCGTCGGGTGGGAAGGCGTCGGGCTGTGCTCGTACCTCCTGATCGGGTACTGGTTCAAGAAGAAGACCGCGGCGGACGCCGGCAAGAAAGCGTTCATCGTCAATCGCGTCGGCGACTTCGGCTTCATCCTCGGGATGCTCCTGCTCTTCGTGACCTTCGGGTCGCTCGATTTCCAGGAGGTCGCCTCCCGCGCCGCCGGCATGCCGGTCGAGCACGTGATGGGCGCGATGACGATCGCGACACTGCTGCTCTTCCTGGGCGCGACGGGCAAGTCCGCACAGATCCCGCTTTACGTCTGGCTGCCGGACGCGATGGAAGGTCCGACCCCGGTGTCGGCGCTGATCCACGCGGCCACCATGGTGACTGCAGGCGTATACATGATCGGCCGCAACGCGGTCCTGTTCCAGCACGCGCCGATCACGCTGGGAATCGTCGCCGGGATCGGCACCGCGACGGCGCTGATGGCGGGGACGATCGGGCTGGTGCAGAACGACATCAAGCGCGTCCTCGCGTACTCCACCGTCTCGCAGCTCGGGTACATGTTCCTGGCGATGGGCGTCGGGGCGTATGCCGCGGGCGTGTTCCACCTGTATACGCACGCCTTCTTCAAGGCGCTGCTCTTCCTCGGCTCCGGCGCGGTGATTCATGCGCTCGCCGGTGAGCAGGACATGCGCAACATGGGCGGATTGCGAAAGGCGCTGCCGATTACGTTCTGGACGTTCCTGATCGCCACCATCGCGATCTCGGGCATCCCGCCGCTCGCCGGCTTCTTCAGCAAGGACGAGATCCTCTTCAACGCGTACTCGAAGGGGTTTCACATCCTCTGGGCGATTGGCGTCCTGACGGCGCTGCTCACGGCGACGTACATGTTCAGGCTCGTGTTCCTGACCTTCTTCGGCGAGCGTCGACATGACGCCCCCGCCGCACCGGCGCATCCGGAAGAAGAGGAGCCGACGGCCCAGGCCGCCGGCCACGGCGCGTCAGCAATCGGCGCCGGCGGCGCACCGAGCACCCCGCACGGCGCACCGAGCACCCCGCACGGCGCACCGAGCGCCAAGCACGGAGCACCCCACGGCGCGCTGCACGATGCGCCGCCTGCGATGGCGTTTGCGCTCATCGTGCTTGCAATCGGGTCCATCTTCGCCGGCTTCGTCGGCGTGCCACAGGCGCTCGGCGGGTCCAACCGGTTGGAGCGGTTCCTCGAGCCGTCGTTCGAGGCGCACGCGACCGCCATTGGAGAGTTCGGCCCCGCCGGTACGACTCCCGCGACGGCGCCCAACGAAGGCGCGGCCGCGACGCACGGGGAGGGCACCGAGGCGCAAGGGGTGGAATACACGCTGATGGGCGTCTCCGTCGGCGCCGCCGCGGCCGGCATCCTGATCGCGTTCTATTTCTGGTACAGGAATCGAGCGGCGGCGGCTCGAATGGCCAGGAGCCTGTCGCCTGTCTACACGCTGCTGCTCAACAAGTATTACGTCGACGAGTTATACGACGCCGCCATCGTGCACCCGATCGAGAACGGCTCCCGAGTGGGGTTGTGGCGCGGCATCGACGTCGGCGTGATCGACGGTGCCGTGAACGGCGTTGGCGCGCTGGTGCGCGCGACGAGCAGCGGCCTGCGCCGTGCGCAGACCGGCTCGATCCGGACGTATGCCGCCTCACTGTTCGCCGGGGTCGTGTTGATTCTCGGGTGGTATTTGTGGCGATAGGACAGAACGACGAGCCATGCAGTATGAACCAGGTCGAACATCGGGCATCGACCATCGATCATCGAACGTGACACTTAGAACATGCTGCTGACAACTGTCGTTTTCGTCCCGCTCATCGGCGCCATTCTGGTGCTGTTCGCCGGTGGACGCGGAGATCGGCCCGAACGCGAGCCGCTCGTGCGCTATCTGGCGCTCGCGGTCTCGCTCGTGGAATTCGTCCTCACGCTGTGGCTCTGGAGCCGGTTCGATCCGGCCTCCTCCGGCTTCCAGTTCGTCGAGCAGCGCGCGTGGCTGCCGCAGTTTGGGATTTCCTATCACCTGGGGCTCGACGGGATCAGCCTGTTCCTCGTCGTGCTCACCGGATTCCTGACGCCGCTCTCGCTCCTCACGTCGTGGGAGGCGATCCACACGAACCAGAAGCTGTTCTCGTTCTTCCTGCTGGCGCTCGAAACGGCAATGCTCGGCGTCTTCGTGTCGCTGGATCTGTTCCTGTTCTACATCTTCTGGGACGCGGTTCTCATCCCGATGTACTTCCTCATCGGGATCTGGGGGTACGACCGCCGCATCTACGCGGCGGTCAAGTTCATCCTCTACACGATGGTCGGCAGCATCCTGATGCTGATCGCGATCATCGGCCTCGCGTACGCGCACGCGTCGACGGCGGGTACGCCAAGCTTCGACCTGCTCGATCTCTATGGGACCGTGCTGCCGTGGGGTCTCGAGAAGTGGTTCTTCCTCGCGTTCACGCTCGCGTTCATCATCAAGGTGCCGCTCTTCCCGTTCCACACGTGGCTGCCCGACGCGCACGTCGAGGCGCCCACCGGCGGATCGGTGATCCTCGCGGGCGTGATGCTGAAGATGGGGACCTACGGCCTGCTTCGCTTCTCGTTCCCGCTGTTCCCCAACGCGGCGCACGTGTATGCGCCGTGGCTCGCAATCCTTGCCGTCATCGGGATCATCTACGGCGCGCTCGTCGCGATGGTGCAGCCGGACCTGAAGAAGCTCGTCGCGTATTCGAGCGTGAGCCATCTGGGGTTCGTCGTGCTCGGCCTCTGCGTCATGAACGTCAACGGCATCGAAGGCGCCGTCTACCAGATGCTCAACCACGGCGTCAGCACCGGCGGGCTCTTCATCATCGTCGGCATGCTCTCGGACCGGCGCCATACGCGGCTCATCGCGGAATTCGGCGGCCTCAAGGGCGTCATGCCGATGCTGGCACGCGTGTTCCTGCTCGTAACGCTGTCGTCGATCGCGCTGCCCGGGATGAACGGTTTCATCGGCGAGTTCCTGATCCTCCTCGGCGCGTGGCGCGCGAATCCGCGGATCGCGTCGGTCGCGGCGATCGGCGTGATCCTCTCAGCGGTGTACATGCTGTGGATGTTCCAGCGCGTCAACTACGGGACCGTGGACAACGAGAAGAACCGCAGGCTGCCCGACTTGAGCGCGCGCGAATGGGCGATGATGGTGCCGACCGTCGCGCTCGCGATTTTCATGGGAATCCTCCCGGGCATCTTTCTTCGGCCGATGGAGCCCTCGGTGATGAAGATTCTCGACGTGATGCACGGGACCTCGACCGCGGCGGCGGTCATCCGCAAGCCCGTCACGGCGCCGCCGCCGGCGCCACCCCCGGTCGAGACGCTGGCGGCACGGGAGGCGCGGTAACGCCATGAATACGATGGCCGCGACCATCCCGATCGTCATCGTCGTCCTGTCGGCGATTGCCGCGATGCTGGCCGAAGCGTTCCGTCATCCCGGCGAACGGATGCCGATTGCGGGCCTTGGACTCATCGGCCTCGTCGGCGCCGCGGTGGCGTCGTGCTTCCTGTGGAACACCGACGCGACCAGTTTTGGCGTGGTTCGAGCCGACAACTTCTCCCTCTTCATCAACATCATCCTCTGCATCATCGGGATCCTGACGATGGTGTTTTCGAACGATGTGGTGGAGCGCGAGGACCTGCCGCCCGGCGAGTATTACGCGCTGACGCTGTTCGGGATCAGCGGCATGATGCTGATGGCTGCGGCGACGGATCTGCTCGTCATCTTCCTGGCGCTTGAGGTGCTGTCGCTCTCGGTGTACGTGCTGACGGCGCTCCGCCGGAGCAGCGTGGCGGGCGCCGAAGCCGCCTTCAAGTACTTCCTGCTCGGAGCGTTCTCGAGCGCCTTCTTCCTGTATGGGATTGCGTTCGCCTTCACGATTGCGGGTTCGACCCGGCTCGATGCCGTCGCGACCGCCGTCGCATCGGGGCCGAGCACGACGCTGGCGCTGCTCGCTGTCGGGCTGCTCGCTGTGGGCTTCGCGTTCAAGGTCTCAGCGGTCCCCTTCCACATGTGGACGCCGGACGCCTACGAAGGCGCGCCGACCATCGTGACGGCCTTCATGTCCACCGGGGTCAAGGCCGCGGCGTTTGGAGCATTCGTCCGCGTGTTCCTCTCGACGCTGCAGCCGCTCCAGGGGCAGTGGATTCCTGTCCTCGCGGTGGTGTCTGCCGCGACGATGATCGTCGGCACGGTGGTCGGCGTGCTGCAGTCCAACATCAAGCGGATGCTCGCGTATTCGAGCATCGCGCACGCCGGTTACCTGCTGCTCGGGATCGTGTCGGCGAACTCGGCAGGAAAAGCGGCGGTACTTTTTTATCTGCTCGCGTACGCGGTCGCCAACATCGGAGCGCTCGGCATCGTCGCGCTGCTCGGCACGGCCGAACATCAGCACGATCAACTCCGCGATTTCGCGGGCCTCTGGAAAACGCGTCCGGGTCTTGCGGCCTTGATGACCGTGTTCCTGCTCTCGCTTGGCGGGTTCCCGCCGACGGCGGGCTTCATCGGCAAATGGTACATCTTCAGCGCTGCCGTCCAGGAAGGGCACTACACGCTGGCGATCATCGGCGTACTTTCGAGCGTCGTCTCCGTGTTCTACTACCTGCGCATCGTCGTGATGATGTACATGACCGAAGACACGGGCGTCGCGGCGCGGCCCGTTGTCTCGGTGCCGTCGATGGCGGGACTGTGGGCGGCGATGATCGTGACGTTCTATCTCGGGGTGCTGCCGACCAGGGTCATCGACTACGCGCTGCAGTCCATCCAGACGATTTTGTAGCGTTGCGGCAGGCCTAAGGGCCTGCGCTACTCTGGACCGCCGGACTGGCGTCGAAGACGATGCTGCAGCAGGTGAGGGCGCCTTCGGCTTTCGCCAGCTCTCCTGAGGGGACAGCGATCGTCGGAATGCCGGCCGCGTCCAACCGCGCGCGTGTCCTCGGAAATTCCGCCGCGCACACCACCGTCTCGCCAATCAGCAGCGCGTTTGCGGCACCGGGTTCCCCGGAATCGACTTCGACGATTTCGCAGCCGTCGAACGGTTGTGTGTCGATCCAGTCGCGATTGACGAGCACGACAGGCGGCGTCTGGCGGACAGCCGTCACCGCGGACTTCAGATGCAGGCACCGCGTGACAGGGATCGCGGCGACGGTGATCCGGTCGCGCGCGGCGACAGCCGTGAGCTGGCGGATTCCGTCGTCGTTCGTTCGCGTGGAGCGCCCAACGTAGAGGATTGCGCCGATGCGCAGTACGTCGCCGCCATCCAGGGTGCCTGGCGGCTGCATCACGATGACGTCGCGGTATCCTTTCAATGCCTCCGCAACCGCTGAAGCCTCCAGGCGGCGCGATTCCGCGCCGGATCTCGCGATCATCGCGACCGAATCGAGGACGACCGCGGTGTCCTCGACGAACACGGAATCGGGCAACTCCGGAGCATCGGGAAGCCGTTCGACGCGGCAGCCGAGTCGCGCGAGCACGCGCTCGTACGCGTGGTGCTCGGCAATCGCGCGGGTGTAATCGATCGGCTCGCGCGTGAGGTGCGTCAGCTCGCAGTTGCCGATCGTCGGCGGCACGGTTCGGGTGAGGGCGACCAGCACGATTGTGAAGTGGCGGATTGGACTTCGGTAGCGCGCAGCTTCAGCCGCGCGAGAGCAGCTCCTGCAGCCGCCCATCGTCCGACGGATCCACGGTGCGCAGATCGAGCACGACCTGATCGTCCTGAATGCGCGCGATGACCGGCGGGTCCGATTCGCGCAACCGGCGCTCGATCTCGGCGGCCGTCATGCCGTCGCGTTCGATCGCGAGAAGGCGCGTCGGGAGTTGCGAGCCGGGCACGCTGCCGCCGCCAATCGTCGACATACCGTCGATCACTGACGTCCGCCAGCCGGCGGCACGAAGCGAAGAGGCGAGCGCCTCCGCGCGCGCGCCGACCGACCCGGCATCGAGGCCCGCCATCTGCAGAACGGGAACGCCGCCGAGACCGCGGCCGATCGCGTGTTCTTCGAGCGTGGCCTCCAGAGCGGCATAGGTCAGTTTGTCGGCGCGAAGGGCCCGCATGAGCGGATGCCGCCGAACGGTGTCGAGGATCTCGGGTGTCCCGGCAATGATGCCGGCCTGTGGCCCGCCCAGGAGCTTGTCGCCGCTGAAGCACACGGCATCGATGCCCGCGGCGATGCTTTCGGAGACGATCGGCTCCTGCCGCAGCGCCTCGGGCAGGCTGCTCCGGTCCGGCCATCCCAGCCAGCCGCTCCCCAGATCCTCCACGACCGGCACCTTGCAGCGGCGGCCGACCGCCACGAGGTCCTCGACCGAAGGCCGCTCCGTGAAACCCGTCATCGTGAAGTTGGACGGATGGACGCGCAGGATCAGCGCGGTCCTGTCGCTGATCGCTGCGGCGTAATCCGCCGCGCGCGTCCGGTTCGTTGTCCCGACCTCGCGGAGGATCGCTCCGGATTGCGCCATGACATCGGGCACGCGGAAGGCGCCGCCGATTTCCACGAGTTCGCCGCGTGAGACGATCACCTCACGTCCAGCCGCCAGCGCGGCCAGCAGCAGCAGCGTGGCGGCCGCATTGTTGTTGACGACGACCGCGGCGGGCGCGCCTGTGAGCCGGGCGATGAGATGTTGTGCGTGAGCATCACGCCGGCCGCGCGTCCCCCGTTCGAGGTCGTACTCGAGATTCGTGTAACTGCCGCCGACCTCGGCAATCCGCGCCAGCGCGGCTGCCGACAAGGGCGAACGTCCCAGGTTCGTATGGACGATCACGCCCGTTGCGTTGATCACGCGGACGAGCGATGGACGCATCGACGCGCGCAGGCGCGCGGCAGCGCCGGTTTCGATCCGCTCGACGGCTTCGTCCACCAGGACGGCGGCGATGGCGCCGCTCGCGAGCTGATCACGCAGTGTGGACGTTTCGGCGCGGAGCGCATCGACCACTGCGGCACGTCCGTAGCGCGCCTCGAGCGCCTGCATGCGTTCGCGCTGACGGAGCTGTTCGATAGAGGGAATGACGCGCAGGTCGGACACGGGAAGAATCAGCGAAATCAGGATATCATCTCAATTCCGCCCCCATGTCCATGGACGCTTCAGACGATCGGCGCGATCCGAATGCGCCTGCCGCGGCGCCGGTGCCCGACTATCGGCCGCTCGAGCGGTTCTGGCCTTACGTCGATCTGCCTGAGCAGCCGTCCGAGGAAGAGCTGGCGTCGCTCAGCCCTGAGCTGAGCGAAGCGCTCTTCGGCACGGCGAAGCAGCCGTTTTCCGTGACGGTAGAATTCCCGGATATCGATGGCGCGACGCTCGATCGCGCGGTCGAACTGGCGCGTGCGTCGCGCGAGTATCGCGTCTACACGACGCTCGCCGGCCAGAAGCGCCATCGTGCAAGATTTTTTCCCCAGGATGCGATTCAGCTGCGAGCGCTCTTCGAGGTGGTCGGGCGCGACGATGCGACCGAGGTGCTCATCGACGACCGGCCGGTCCCCTACGCGCGGGAGCTGTGGCTCCCGCTGATCTGGTTTCTGATACGGTGACGTGTGCCGGATATCACCGACACCCAGCGCGACCTGCAGGCGCTCGACGCCGAGCTGAGGAAGCTCGAGGCGGAATACAACATGTACTTCGCCGGCCGGGCGCCGCGTCCCCCGTGGGAAACCCGGGGGCGCGTCGAGACGCTGTTCAAGCGCTGGAGCCGGACGCACGTGCAGTCCGGCGTCGATCGCTTCCGCCTCGACGCGCTGCAGATGCGCTATCGGAAATTCATCGAACTGTGGGACCGGGCGATGCGGGCGCGGGAGGAAGGACGCCCCGGGCCGTTCGCGCAGCGCCAGGCGACGCCGCCGGCCATCGACGAACGCGAACAGGCGCCAGCCACGAAAGTCCTGAGCGTCACGTCGTTCACCGATCCGCTGCGCGAGATGGACAAGCTGCACGCGCTCTACGACTCGCTGATGGAAGCGCGCCGCGGCGTCGGCGAATCCATCGTCCCATTCCACAAGTTCGCGGCGCTCGTGCAGGAACGCGTGGGCAAGCTGCGCCAGCCCGCGGACGGCGCGGAAGTGGCGTTTCGCGTCGCGGTGAAGGACGGGAAGGTGAGTCTTACGGCAAAGGGACTGAAGAGGGACTAAGTGTTCGCACGCAAAGCTCGCACAGACGGCAAAGATCTAAAGATGGCAAAGATCTAAAGATTACAAAGATCTAAAGATAACAAAGATCTAAAGGTGGCAAAGATCTAGAGAATGGCAAAGATCTAAAGATGGACAAGATCGCAACCGATCCTGAGTCTTCAGGATTTCGAGACCGCTGCGAGATGCCGATGCTCCTTAGATCTTTGCGTTTCTCAGGTCTTTGTTCTTGGTGATGATGAATGTCTGGCGGCTAGCTGGCCTTGGTCACGTTGCCGGCCTGCGGGCCTTTCGGACCGTCAACGATTTCGAATTCGACAGCCTGGCCTTCTTCGAGCGTCCGGAAACCGTTCCCCTGGACCGCTGAGAAGTGGACGAATACGTCGCTGCCACCGTCGCGCTCGATAAAACCGTAACCCTTGGCGTTGTTGAACCACTTGACCTTGCCTGTGATACGCATCGTACTTTTCCTGCCTGTTGCAATTGGGCCTGAACACAAAAAAAGACCGCGAGTCGGCGGCCTCGGCTTACGACGCTGGCCCGCCAGCGCCGCCGCAAATAGTAAGGGCCGCGCCTGACGTAAGTCAAGGAAATCTCTCGATATGCGCGCAATTTTGAGTGTTTCTGACAAATCCGGCCTGGTGGACTTCGCACGGGGCCTCTCCAATCGCGGGGTCGACCTGGTCTCGACCGGCGGCACGGCCAGGGCGCTGGCGGACGCCGGTCTGCCGGTCACGAACGTCTCCGACGTGACCGGATTCCCCGAGATGATGGACGGCCGCGTGAAGACGCTCCACCCGAAGATCCACGGCGGCATTCTGGCGAGGCGTCATCGCCCCGACGACCTGGCCGCCATCGCCGCGCAGAGCATTACGCCGGTCGATCTCGTCGTCGTCAACCTGTACCCCTTCGCGAAGGCCGCGGCGGACCCGAACACGCCCTTCGATCATCTGGTCGAGCAGATCGACATCGGCGGGCCGTCGCTGCTGCGCGCGGCGGGAAAGAATTTTCAGGACGTGATGGTCGTCGTCGATCCCGCCGACTACGCGCGCGTGCTCCAGGCGCTGGAGAGCCCGTCGGGGCCTTCGCTCGCGTTCAAGTTCGAGCTCATGAAAAAGGCGTTCGCACACACAGCGGAGTTCGACACGCTCATTTCGCAGACGCTGAATACGATTACGTGCAGCGGGTCCGAGTTCACGCGCGGCAGCGTGCCGGCGCCGGTCCGCGACGGGACGACGGACGCCGTACCGCTCCGGTACGGCGAGAATCCGCACCAGCAGGCGTGGTGGGGTCCGCTGCCGGCCGACGCCGGCGCGTGGCAGGTCCATCAGGGAAAGGGACTGTCGTACACGAACCTGCTCGATCTCGATGCCGCGCTCCGGATCGCGCTGGAGTTCTCCGAGCCCGTCGGCGTCGTCATCAAGCACACGAATCCCTGCGGTGTCGCCACCGGCGAGACGCTCGCCGGCGCGTACGTTGCGGCGCGGGACGCGGACCCGTTGTCCGCCTTCGGCGGCATCGTGGGCCTCAACCGTCCGATCGACGCGGAGACGGCAAAGGCGATCACCGCGACGTTCATCGAGGCCGTCATCGCGCCGTCGATCGCCGACGATGCGCGCGAGATTCTGGCGAAGAAAGTGAACATGCGAGTGGTCACCACCGACTTCGATACTCTCCGTCACGGCGGCGGGCAGGAGATGCGGTCGTTTCTCGGCGGGACGCTCACGCAGGACCGCGACCGCGTCGCGGAAGCGCAGCAATCATGGCCTTCTCCCGCTGCGGCGGGTTCGAGCCCTGACAGTCAGATCAGGGTGGTGACTCAGCGGCAGCCGACGGCAGAGGAGTGGACGGCGCTCCGCTTCGCGTGGCGCGTGTGTGCACACGTGAAGTCCAACACGATCGTCTTCACCACGGCGACGCGCACCGCCGCGGTGGGTGCCGGTCAGATGAGCCGCGTGGATGCGGTGAAGGTGGCGGTCATGAAAGCGGGTGACGGCGCGCTGACAGGCACGGTCGCCGCGTCGGACGCGTTTTTTCCCTTCAGGGACGGCCTCGACGCGATTGCCGATGCCGGCGCAACAGCCGTCGTCCAGCCGGGCGGATCGGTGCGCGACGCCGAAGTGATCGCCGCCGCCGACGAACGCGGCCTGGCGATGATCTTTACGGGGCGGCGCCATTTCCGGCACTAGTCCGCGGCGTCGCGCAGCCGTGATCCTCGCGGCGCTGCTCGCGCTGGGGGCGATCGTCTACTTCGTCGATCTCGGCGGCAGCTCGATTTGGGATGCGAACGAGGCGTTCTACGTCGAAACCCCGCGAGAGATGCTGGAGGCGCACGACGTCATCAACCCGTCGTTCAACTACCTCCCGCGCTTCAACAAGCCCGTCCTGAGCTACTGGATCGTCGGCGCGTTCTATCGCATGTTCGGCGTATCGGTCGCGATCGAGCGCTTCCCGATCGCGATCGGCGCAATCATCGTGATCGGGTGCGCGTTCGTGCTCGCGTCAATCGATGGACCGGGGGAGAGGCGCGCCTGGGGTGCCGGGCTGTGGGCTGCCGCAGGCCTCGCCGCGGATCCACGCCTCGTCATGTTTGCGCGCCGCATCGTCATCGACATCTGGATCAGCGCGTTCCTGGCGCTGACGTTGACGTTCTTCGCGTTGAGCGAACGGTCTCCTGCACACCGCCGGCGTTATCTCGCTTTCATGTACGCGAGCGTCGGCCTCGGGACACTCACGAAAGGCCCCGTCGCGATCGTGCTGCCGGGTCTCGCCTTCGCGCTGTATCTCGTCGCGCATCGCGAACTGCGCCGCATTCGCGAGATGATGATCCCCGCTGGCGTCCTGATCGTTGCCGGCATCGTGCTGCCGTGGTACATCGCGCTGTATCACCAGCACGGATGGACGGAGATCAGGTCCTTTCTGCTCACCGAGAACATCGAGCGGTTTACGGCTGGCGAAGGCGTCCGCCAATCACGAGGGCTCTTCTTCTACATTCCCGTCGTCTTCAGCGATTCATTTCCGCTGTCCGTCATGCTGATCGCAGCCGCCGCACTGTGGTGGCGCACGCGCGATCGGCTGCACTCGCTCCTGTGGTGCTGGATCGTTGCCATCGTCGGGTTCTTCTCGCTGTCGGCGGGCAAGCAGGACCTGTACATCTTCCCGATCGTACCGGCGGTTGCCGCGCTCGGGGGCATTGTGCTCGCGCGGATGCGCGACGACGCGCGGGTGTGCACGCACGTTCGGCGAACGCTGCTGATCACGGGCGTTCTCGTCGCCGCGGCTGGCGCGACCGTTCTGTATGTGTTCGAAGCCGCGGGCGGCGCGTATACCCTGCGGGGTGCGTACCTGGTGGCTGCCATCGGCATTGGGGGCGGCGCGCTGGTGACCATGCTGGCGCTGATGAGCCGGCCGTGGAAGTCCGCGGCGCTGCTCACGGCGGCGCTCATCGCCGTCGACTGGGTATTCGTCGTTCGTGTGCTGCCGGACTTCGAACGGTATAAGGCGGTGCGACCGATGAGCGAGACGCTGGCGGATCGCCTGCAGCCCGGCGACGTCGTCGCACACTATCAGGTCGCGCTGCCAAGCATGGTGTATTACCTTCGGCGCCACGTCGAGCAGTACTTCGACGAGCAGCCGTTCGTCGATGCCATGCTGTCGAACCGGCGTGTCTACGCGGTCCTGTCCGAGGACGACTACGATGCGCTCCGGAACCGGCTCGCGTCGCGCACGTGCGTGATCGAACAGCGTCCAACGTTCGACGTGAAACTTCGCAATATGCTCTCGCGCGAGCCTCCGCCGCGATTGCTGCTGATCAGCAATCAGTGCCGCCCTTGACGGTTGCCTGGCCGGCCCGAAGGCCGCGCTCGCGGGTTGGGAGTTGGACCGTTCGATGTCGGAGTTGGGAGTTGGGAGTTGGCAATTGGGAGTTGAGAATTATCACGCGGAGCGCACCAGGTATGTGACGCTCGCCTATGGCGGCTCACCGGCGGTGTATCGCCAGAGCCTGATGCTGCTCGTGTCGCTTGAAGCCCATGCGCCTGACCCCCGAGAGTTCATCGTCGCGACGGATCGGCCGGAGTGCTTCGTCTGGTTCGGTACGCGCGTGGATATCGAGTATCTGGACCAGAACCGGCTGGACGAATGGAAAGGGCCGCAGCCGTTTTCGATGCGGCAGAAACTGGAGCTCCTCTGTGCCGTCTGGCCACAATCGGGATCGATCGTGCTGCTCGATGCCGATGTTCTTGCCCGCCTCCCGCTCGACACGTTCATCAGTGAGCTTCACGGCGGCGGGATGTTCATGCACAAGCGGGAATACATCCTCGGCCGCTCGCGGCGCGCCGGCAACCGGCGGCTCTGGTCGACACTGCGGACGCTGACATCCCGTATCGAAGTCACGCCTGCGGACGCGATGTGGAACTCCGGCGTAATCGCGCTTCCCGCGTCCGCACTTGCGCTCGTCAAAAACGCCCTTGCGCTGTACGACGAATTCGCCTGCGCCGGGCTGCGTCACTTTGCGACGGAGCAGCTCGTTGAGAGCCTGGTCTTTTCGCGCGCGGGGACGCTCCACGCCGCCGAGCCATGGTTCACGCACTACTGGGGCAACAAGGACGGCTACGATGCCGAGATCGCCCGGCGTCTTTCGGAAGCGTTCATCGAAGGCCTCTCGATAAAGGAGGCCGCCGAGCGATATCGCGAACGGCCGATCCACCTGCCCGCCGAAGTGCGGCTTACGCGCACGAAGAAGCTGAAGCGATGGTTGGCACAAGCGGCTGAGTAGTGGCCAGTGGCCAAGTTGTGTAGTTGGTAGTTGCGCAGTTCTGTGGTTGACGATAATCACCGTCCACTATCAGAAAATGCAGCCCGCGAGAGAGCCGCTCGCAGATCGTCGGCGGAAATGGCCGCAGGGCCGAACCGGCTGACGGCGAGTCCGGCTGCGCAGTTGGCCAGCCGCGCCGCGTCGACCAGCGATGCGCCGGCCGCGAGCGCCAGCGCCATGGCCGCGATGACGGTATCGCCGGCACCGGTCACGTCCGAGACTTCGCGCGTTTCTGCCGGCAGCTCGTGTTCCTCGTCGCCCGCCAGCAGCCACATGCCGTGCTCTCCGCGGGTGATCAGCACGTTGCCGCATCGCGCCCGCGCACGAAACTGCTGCGCCGCAGCCCGTGCATCGTCGTTGGTGCGAATGCGCGTCAGCGTGACCGCTTCGGCTTCATGGTGATTCGGCGTGATGACGGCGGCGCCTCGGTAGTAGTCGATGTGGGGCACTTTCGGGTCCACGAGCGACATGACGCCGCGTTGCGCCGCCGCGTCTATCGCGGCCCGCGCCGTCACCGCGGTGACAACGCCCTTGTGATAGTCCGAGATCAATACGACGTCAGCGGAATCGATCGCGTCGTGGAGTACTGCGGTGAGGCGATCTTCGACGTCGGCGGCAATCGGTGAATCCTGCTCGTAGTCGACGCGGGCGACCTGCTGATTGCGCGTGGTGACGACGCGAAGCTTGCGCGTCGTGCGGCGGGACGGGTCGTCGACGAGCGTTCGAGTCGACATGCCGGCCTCCTCGAGCGCCGCCTTCAGCCTGGCCCCATCGGCATCCTGTCCCACGACGCCCACCATCTGCACACGGGCTCCCATCGCGCAGAGGTTGTGGGCGACATTCGCGGCACCGCCCAGGCGGTATTCCTCCGAATCGAACGTGACCACTGGAACGGGCGCTTCCGGCGAAATCCGTTCGACCCGCCCGACGACGAAGTGATCGAGCATCACGTCGCCGACGACGAGTACGGATCGGCCGCCGGCGCGAGAGAGTATCGACGCGAGATCAGACGCGGACATGGTCGGCCGCGGCCGGCTGCCAGTCGGCGGCATACGGCATCGTGACGAGGACGAGGAACAGCATCAGGAATTCCGAGTCGCCGAAATTGTATTCGAACAATCCGGCGGCCAGCATCGCGACGATGACGGCGAGTCCCGCGTTCGAGAGAGACGGATTCGCGCCGCGCCTGCGGCGCAAGAAGTCGATGCACAACGTCACGATGAACCAGATCCACACACCGAGCGCAGGCAGGCCCCGCTCGGCCGCGATCTGGAGCGGCACGTTGTGCAGATGCGGATTGCGCTGGTTCACGGCCGTTTTGTCTCGATACTGCGGGTAAACCTGAATGATCATGTCCGGACCAACGCCCGTGAGCGGATCGTCTTTGATGATGCGAATGCCCGATTTCATCATGGCCACGCGGTCCACGTTCGACGGATCCGTGAGGCTGAAGGTGGAATACAGCCGCGCGGTCAGATCCGCAGGCGCCGCGGCGAGAAAAACGCCGAACGCCACCGGGAGGAGCGCAACCAGCCGGAAGTCACGCAGGAGGAACAGCAGGCCGATCCCGACCGACGCGCCGACCCACGCGCTGCGCGTGAACGTGAATACCAGCGCGAGCACGAGCGCAGGCAGCACGAGCGCCGACCACGCGCGGTTCTGCCGCGCGAACATGATCCGGGCCACTGCGGCACAGGCGACGAGCATCAGCAGCCCCGAGTACGTCATGTAGTGCCCGAGCGCGCCCTCCGGACGCTTCCCGAGATTGTCGAAGTTGAGGATCAGGTATTGAACAATCCCCACCGTCGCGCTCAAGGCGCCGACCGTGATGATCACGTCGGCAGCGACGAGGCTTCGCCGTCCGCGCAGCAGCCGGAAGGCGATGGGGACAATGAGAAAGAGCGCGAGCTGCTTGCAATCGACCAGGCTCGTGTGCGGGTCGACCGAGAAGACGGCCGCCAGAAAAGTCGCGGCGGCATACGCCGCCAGCGGCCAGAACATCCTCGGCACCTCGATGCGCTCGCGGTTGCGCAGGACCAGCGCGAGCCAGAGGAGTCCCGAAAGGGTGAGCAGAATATCCGCCGCGGCGATGGAGACCTGCAGCGCGGCGGCGAAGCCGAGGAACGAGAGATAGGCGAAGCGCTCCACCGCATCCGCGGGCGCTGCCGCCGACGTCATCTCAGCGCCGCCTCGGCCGCTTCGAGCACCGCCGACGGTGAGAGCGTCGTCAAGCATCGAAAATCACCAGGCGCGCATTCCCGCTGATCGCACGGCCGGCACGGGAGTCCGTCGACCTCGACCGAAAGCGTTTTCGTGCGCCGATTCCGCCATGGCGCCGATCGCGCGGCAAGCGTTGGTCCATAAATCCCTACGACCGGCGTCGACGTTGCTGCCGCGATGTGGAGCGGGCCGGTGTCGCCGCCGATGAACAACTGACTGCGGCCGATGAGCGCGCGCAGTTCGGCGAGGTCGAACTCGCCGAGATCCAGAATGCGTGAGCCATTGTGGCCCAGACGGCTCCGTGCTGCCGACGCGATTCGCGCCGCAGCCGAACGGTCCGATGGTCCCGAACTCAGCACGATGCGGCGCCGGTCATCCTGCTCTGCGAGCGTCGCGATCGTCTCGATGAAAGCGGGCTCCGGCCAGCGCCGGAACGGATTTCCCGCGCTCACGTGCACGACGATGAGCCGGTCGCCGTTGCGATAACCCGCCGCCGCCAATCGTGTCATCATCCGAGCGTCCGCGTCAGCCTCGACGGGAATCTCGATACCGTCTGTGTCCGGGTCGGCGCCGCCGCCCCGCCATCCGGGAATAGCCGACAGCAGGTCCCACTGGTTCAGCACGGAGTGCCGTGGTCGCAAATCGCGTGGGCGGTCGACGGTGCGCGTGTACATCCAGGAGCGCCCCTGGATGCGATATCCGATGCGCTCATGCGCGCCGCTCAGGCGGGCGAGCCACGCGCTGCGGGGGCCGCCGTGCAGATCGAGGGCGAGATCGAAGCGCTGACGGCGGAGCCGCCGGGCAATCGCGAGGTCCGCGCGGATTCGCTGCAGCCCCTTCGCGTACGGCGCGACGATCACCTCGTCGAGGTGCGGGTTCTGCCTGACGATCGGCGCGGCCGCTTCTTCGACGACATATGTGAGGCGTGCGTCAGGATACGCGCGCCGCAGCGCGCGCACGAGCGGGGTCGTGAAGACGACGTCCCCGATGAGCCGGAGCCGCAGAATCAGGATCGCCCGCGGTGAGAACGCTATGGCTCGATCGTCGCTTCGTCGATCAGCATCACCGGGATGTCGTCCTTGATCTGATACACGCGCCGGCACTGCGGGCATTTGAGCGCGGTGCCGTTGTTCACCAGCTCCACCTTGGTCTTGCAGTTCGGGCACGCGAGAATCTCGAGCAGCTCAGGGTCGACGGCCATGTTTGAAAAACCTCGTCCGTTGTCAATTGAACCACAGTTTGCGTCGGCGCCGGGCCTACCGTCATTATAGGAGTGCTTATGCTTTCGCCGGGGCTCCTGGCTCTCTGGTTGTTGTCGGCGCCGATCCAGACGCCTGTTCAGGTTCCGCCGCCGGTCCCTGCCGACAAGTCGGCCGACGCCGAGTACTACTTTCTCCTCGGCCGGTACTACGAAGGCAGCGGCAAGCTGGACGACGCCTTGACCGCGTTGAAGCAGGCCATTGCGCTCGCACCCGGG
Organism: Vicinamibacterales bacterium; assembly: GCA_035495555.1. Taxonomy (GTDB): domain Bacteria; phylum Acidobacteriota; class Vicinamibacteria; order Vicinamibacterales; family 2-12-FULL-66-21; genus DATJFQ01. Next base: position 30,423 of record DATJFQ010000058.1, on the reverse strand, counting down.
AATGCTGAACCCCGCGCGGAGCTCGCTGCGTTCTATGCTCGTCAGGACAAAGCGGCTGAGTCACTCACCGCAGCGGAAGACGCCCTGAAGCTCGATCCCAATAATCGCGAAGCCAACCGCGTCCTCGGCTCGGTACTGGCCGCGCTCGTGGAGGAAGGGCAGCCCGCGCGGCCGGGCGACGACGTCGCGACGTATTCGCCGCGCGCCATCAAGGCGCTCGAGATCGCGCGCGGCAGCGACGGCACCGAAGAATTGTCGGTGGATCTCGCGCTCGCCCGCCTGTACATGCGCGCTCATCGTCCGGTGGATGCAGTTGCGCCGCTGCATCGGATTGTCCTCGAGAATCCTGGATTCGTTCCAGGGGCGCTCCTCCTCGCGCAGGCGCAGCAGGCCACCGGCAAATCGGACGACGCGCTGGCGACGCTCGACAGCGTGTTGAGCGAGGACCCCTCGCAGGTGCGCGCGCGGATTCTGCAGGCGGAAATCCAGGAACAGGAGCGCCGCTGGAAGGATGCCGCCGAATCGTGGAAGCAGGCGCAGGAGTTGATGCCGACCAACGGAGACATCGCCGCGCGCCGCGCGATGGCGCTGCTCAACACGGGGGACATGGATGCCGCTGAATCGGCGGCCCGGGCGGCGAAGGGGATCAACCCGAACGACGTGCGCGTGCTCTACGTGCTGGGCGTTGCGCTCGAATCGCGCAACGCCTTCGATGACGCGCTTCCCGTCTTCGAAGAGGCATCGCGGCTGGCCCCCGACAATACCGCCGTCCTTTTTCAATACGGCGGCGCGCTCGATCGGACGGGCCGCAAAGCCGATGCGGAACGGGTATTTCGCGGCATCATCGACAAGAACCCGAACAATGCGAACGCGTTGAATTATCTGGGGTACATGCTGGCCGAGCGCGGACAGTCGATTGAGGAAGCGATTGGCTTGATTCAGCGCGCGCTGAAGGTCGACCCCGAAAATCCCTCGTTCCTCGACAGCCTTGGCTGGGCGTACTTCCGGCAGGGAAAGCTCGATCAGGCCGATGGCCCGCTGACCACAGCGGCTGAGAAAGAGCCGAAGAACTCCGTCATTCAGGACCACCTGGGAGATCTCCGCCTCGCGCAGCGGCGCAAAGGGGACGCGGTTGCTGCCTGGCAGCGCGCGCTCTCCGGCGACGGCGATTCGATCGATCGCGCCCGCATTCAGAAGAAAATTTCTGACGCCCAGCGATGAGGCGCGCCGCCATCGCCGTGCTGGCGCTTTCGATAGCGGCGTGCGCGCCGCCCCGTCCGCCAGCACTTCCCTCCGGCGCCGGCGCTCCGTTTCCTGAGTTCGCGGCGGCCTACAGCGAGGCGACGTCGGCGTGCGCCCGCATCCGTACCCTGACGGCCGTCCTTGCGATGTCGGGCCGCGCGGGACGCACGAAGTTGCGCGGGCGGGTCGAGGCTGGATTTGCTGCGCCCGCCAGCATGCGTCTCGAGGGTATCGCTCCTTTTGGCCGGCCCGTTTTCGTCCTCACCGCGGCCAATGAAAACGGGACGCTCGTGCTGACGCGCGAGAATCGAGTGCTGCACGATGCGGCTGCCGCGGCGATCGTCGACGCGCTCGTCGGAGTCCCGCTTGGGGCTGCAGCGATGCGGACGATCGTGGCTGGCTGCGGTCCGTCGATCGAGCAGGCTCCGGCTGCGGGGCGCATGTATCCGAATGGGTGGGGCGCTGTGGAATTCGCGGACCACGTCGTCTATCTGGAGCGCGCCGCCGGGACATGGCGCGTGGCGGCCGCGACGCGCGGGTCCCTCAGTGTCTTCTATGCGGACGTCGGCCAGCAGCGGCCCGCGACGATTCGTCTGCGCGTCGAGGCCAGCGGCCAGTTGACGGCGGACATTACGCTGCGCGTGTCCCAGGTCGACCTCGATACGCCGCTGGACGCGAGCGCGTTTACGGCCGACATCCCGGCGGACGCCGAACCGTTGACGATCGAGGAACTGCGTCGCGCCGGCCCGCTCGGCGAACGGTAACTATCGCCTTGCCCTCTCCACGTCTGCGCATCATCGTCCGCGCGCACGCGAAGGTGAACCTCGATCTGCGCGTCCTCGGCCTGCGGGCCGACGGGTATCACGAGCTCCGCACGGTCTTTCAGACCATCGAGCTGCACGATCTCCTCACGTGTGAGGAGCGCCCCGGTCCATTGGTGCTGAAGTGCCGTACGCCGGGTGTGCCGCTCGATTCCTCGAATCTCGTGTGGAAGGCTGCAGCCGCGCTGTGGGCCGCCCTTGGCCGCGGCGGCGACGTCTGCGATACGCAGATCAGCATCGACAAGAAAATCCCGCTCGAGTCGGGTCTCGGCGGCGGCAGTGCCGATGCGGCGGCGGCGCTCATGGCGCTCGCACGGCTGTGGGGCGGCGCCGCGATGTCGCTGCTGCGCGAAGTCTCCGCAGACATCGGTGCGGACGTTCCGTTCTTCCTGTCAGGCGGGACGGCGCTCGGGTTGGGCCGCGGCGAAGAAATTTACCCGCTCGTCGACCTGCCGCGCCACTTCGTTGCGCTCGTCCGACCGCCGTTCGGCGTGTCGACACGTGAAGCCTACGGGTGGTACGACGAGGACCGCGCGGCTGGTGTTCGGGACCAGACCCGGGAGTTGCAGCGACTTCCCGTCCCATGGCCGAGCCGCGCCGCCCAGATGGTGAACGATCTCGAGCCGCCGGTGGTCCGGCGGCACGTGGAGATCGGCACGCTCAAAACACAATTGAGGGACGCTGGCGCGATTGCCACTGCGATGTCGGGCAGCGGCTCTGCCGTCTTCGGCCTTTTTCGCAGCCGGCCTGCGGCGGAAAAGGCCGTTCGCCCCCTCTGCCGGAACGGCGTGCGGGGCTGGGTGACTCGGACGTTGAGCCGCGCGGAGCACGAGCAGAAGGGCAAGCCCCGGCGGCTTCGCTGACCGTCGAGAGCTTTTCGACCTCGCAGCTGTGAGCACGAACTGACGGCTTGTCCATCTGCGACCCTTGCCGCCGATGGGCAGTTGGGAGCGGCGTCGTTTGCAGGTTTTGCGGTCCATCAGTTAGAATCAGAGTTTTCCAGAGGGGTCGCCGGGCCGCGCCGACGGGCTGCTCTGAAGGGCGATGGACCGACGGAGCGGATCCGGGTCTTCCGCGGTGGTGGGGCGTGGCCAAGCGGTAAGGCGCGGGACTTTGGATCCCGTATTCGGAGGTTCGAATCCTCCCGCCCCAACCAGATCTGTGTCTGTGAGCGTTGCAGGTATTCCGTGACCAATCCGCCACCAGGAGCCATGCTGCCCATCGGACGCGGCCAGTTGAAGATCTTTTCCGGCAGCGCGCACCGGGCGCTGACGGAAGAGATTGCGGAGTTCTTGAACGTGCCGGTGGGGCACGCACGGCTGCAGCGGTTTCCCGACACGGAGGTCTCGTTTCAGATCGACGAGAATATCCGCGGCACCGACGTATTCGTGGTGCAGCCGACCTGCGCGCCCGTCGACCAGCACCTCGTCGAGATGTGCGTGATGATCGACGCGTTTCGCCGCTCGTCGGCGTCGCGCATCACCGCGGTGATTCCGTATTACGGTTATGCGCGCCAGGACCGGAAGGACAAGCCGCGGGTGCCCATTTCAGCGAAACTCGTCGCCAACCTGCTGAGCGCCGCCGGGGCGAACCGGGTGTTGACGATGGACCTGCACAAGGCGCAGATCCAGGGGTTCTTTGATATTCCGGTCGACCACCTGTTCGCGGCGCCGGTCATCATCGAGTACCTGTCGCGGCTCGACAGCCCGAACCTGACGATCGTCTCCCCGGATGCCGGTGGCGCCGAACGCGCGCGCGCGTATGCGAAGCGCCTCGACGCCGAACTCGCGATCATCGACAAGCGGCGCACCGAGGACGGGACAGCGGAGGTGATGAACGTGATCGGCGACGTGTCGGGCCGGACCTGCATTCTGCAGGACGACATCATCGACACGGCCGGAACGATCGTCAAGGCGGCCAACGCGCTGAAAGCCAACGGCGCGGAGCGCGTCTTCGCGTGCGCGGTGCACGGGGTGCTCTCGGGACCCGCCATCGAGCGGCTCGAAGCAGCGCCGCTGGATCAGGTGATCATCACGAACACGATCCCGCTGCAGACCGAGAAAGCGAAGTGCTGCAAGAAGATCAAGCAGCTCTCGGTGGCGCGGCTGCTCGGGCAGGCGATCAGGAGTATTCACGAGGAGACCTCGGTCTCTTCGCTATTTGTGTGAAAGAGCAGTTGCCAGTTGCCAGTCTTCAGTTTCCAGGTGGGACATGAGGATGCGGAAACTGGCGACTGAGAACTGGCGACTGAGAACTGACAACTGGAAACTGGTTACTGATTTATGGACGCAGTACTTCAGGCAGACAAGCGAGAGACACGCGGCAAGAACGAGGCACGGCGGCTGCGGGCGTCCGGACGCATCCCGGCCGTGGTCTATGGTGCGGGGCAGGACGCGGCGATCGAGATTGCAGTCGATCCCAAGGTGCTGCTGCGCATCCTGCACTCCGAATCCGGCGTCAACACGCTGATCGGCCTGCAGGGCGTCGACCTCGGCGGGGGCAAGGTGCTCGTGAAGGAGTACCAGCTCGATCCGATCGACCACCGGCTGCTGCACGCCGACTTCTACGCGGTCGCCATGGACAAGGCGATCACCGTCACCGTTCCAGTCGTTCTGAGAGGTGAAGCGAAGGGTGTGAAGCAGCAGGGGGGGATCGTCGACTTTGTCACGCGCGACCTCGAAATCGAGTGTCTGCCGGGCGAGATCCCCGAGCACATCGACGTGGATGTCTCGGAGCTGATGCTGCACCAGGGGGTCCGCGTCCGCGAGCTGCCGCCCGGCAAGTGGACGGCGGTCACGGATCCCGACACGATGATCGTGCACGTCGTGGCGCTGAAGGCCGAGGAACCGGCGGCGACGGAAGCCGCCGCAGCGCCGGCTGCCGCGACGGCGGAACCCGAGGTCATCAAGAAGGGCAAGAAGGAAGAAGAAGAGAAGTAATTGCAGACTGCGGATTGCAGATTGCCCATCGAGCGCCTGCGGCCCGAGCGAAGCGGCGGAGCGAACCGCGCGTAGCGCGGCGCCGAGCGCTGAAAGATGAAGCTAGTCGTAGGGTTGGGCAATCCGGGGCGGCAGTACGCAGGGACCCGGCACAACGTCGGGTTCGACGCCGTGGATCTGCTCGCCGGTCGGCACGCGTTGAGCTGGGAGGCAGCGCCGCGAGGCATCGACGCGCTGTCCACGCGGTGGAACCTCGCGGGAACGCTCGTCGCGAAGCCGCTCACGTTCATGAACCGCAGCGGCGAGGCCATCGTCGGGCTGCTGCAGTTCTACAAGATTGAAGTGCCGGACCTGCTCGTCATCGTCGACGAAATCCAGCTCGAGGCCGGACGCATCCGCCTGCGGCCCTCTGGATCGGCAGGCGGGCACAACGGACTGAAGTCGATCATTCAGTCGCTTGGAACCGACGCGTTCCCGCGGCTGCGGATCGGGATCGGACGCGGGGACGCCCAGCGCGACCTCGCGGATCACGTGCTCTCGCGCGTGGAACCGGCCGAACGGCCGGTGATCGAAGAGGCGATCGGCCGTGCAGCCGACGCCGCCGAACTGTTCGTCGCGGAAGGCATCATGCCCGCGATGAACCGGTTCAACAGGAAGGACGACGAGGTGCAACAATGACAATTTCCAATTCCGAATTGCCAATTCCCAAATAGAGCATTCTTGGGAGTTGGTAGTTGGTAGTCGGGAGTTGACATAATTCACCCTACTCCTTGGGAGCTGACGTTGTGTGCGTTCAGCTCTCCGCTCAGCCCAGAAGGAGCATCAGTTGAGTCAGAACAGACAGTACGAACTCGTCTACATCGTCGCCCCGGAAACGGGCGAGCAGGAGATTGCCGATCTGCACACGCAGATCGAGCAGATCGTCCAGCGCTTCCACGGCACGTTCGACAAGACCGAGAACTGGGGCCGCCGCAAGCTGGCCTACGAGATCGGCCATCACAAAGAAGGCGTCTACGTCGTCGAGACCATCACCGGGTCGGGCGAGATGGTCAAGGAGATCGAGCGTCGGCTTCGCGTCGCGGACACGATCATCCGCTACCTCACCGTGCGCGTCGACGAGGACCTGCGGGTCGCGCAGCGCCGGCAGGACGAGCGGAAGTCGACGCAGGCGCGCCGCCGCACCGCCCGCGGGCTGCCGCCGGAGCCGCAGCCGGGCGAACGCCGCGGCGACATGGATGAAGACGATGATCGGATGGACGGCGTGGAGGGCGGACGATGAGCGAAGAACGATCGGGCGGCCGCGGCCGCGGTGGCAAGAAGGACGACAAGGCGAAAGGCGGCGAGCGCCCGCGTGGCGGCTTCTTCCGCCGGCGCCGCGTGTGCAAGTTCTGCGCGGACAAGATTGACTACATCAACTACAAGGACGTCCGGCTGCTGACGCCGTTCATTCCGGAGCGCGGAAAAATCCAGCCGCGGCGCATTTCGGGCACCTGCGCGAAGCACCAGCGGGCGCTGCAGACGGCCATCTCTCGCGCCCGGCAGCTGGCGCTGATCCCGTACGTGACGGATTAGGTGGACCATGGAAGTCATTCTCAGAGAACACGTCGACAATCTCGGGCGCCGCGGCGACGTCGTGAAGGTCGCCGAGGGATACGCCCGTAATTACCTGCTGCCGCGCAAGCTCGCGCTTGCGGTGACCGACAACAACAAGCGCCAGATCGAGCGCGAAAAGAAGATCGCCGACACGCGCGAGGCCGAAGAGCGGTCCCAGGCGGAAGCGATCGCCGAGCGGATTGCGCAGCTCGACATCGAGATTGCGCGCCGCGTAGGCGAGAACGAGACCCTGTACGGCTCGGTCACTTCCGCCGACATCGCGCACGCGCTGCAGGCGAAAGGCTTCGAGGTCGACAAGCGCAAGATCCAGCTGTCCGATCCGCTGAAGGCGCTCGGCGAATCCACGGTGCCGATCAAGATTCATCGCGACGTGACCGCGCAGCTCCGCGTGAAGGTGGTGCCGGAGAAGTCGTGACGTGGTGAATTGGTGAATGCTGAATTGGTGAATTGCTGAACGATCCGGAAGCCGGTTGACGCGGGTCGGCCGCTTGTGGAGACTAGCACTTCACCACTTCGCGCATTCACCGAATTTCACCGATTCTTCCGTGGCCGACGCTGCTTCACCCGAACGCACCCTTCCCCATAATCTCGAAGCCGAGAAGTCCGTCCTCGGCGCCATTCTCGTCAACAACGAGGCGTTCAACCACGCCGCCGAACTGATCGACGCGCGCGATTTCTTCCGCGACGCGCACCGCCGCATCTTCGACAAGATGATCATCTTGAGCGAGCGCGGCGATGCGATTGATCTCGTCACGCTCAAAGAGGAACTCGCGCGGGTCGGTGAGCTCGAGTCGGTCGGGGGCCCGGCCTACGTCGCTTCTCTGGCGGACGGCGTGCCGCGGTCGGCCAACGTCGAGCACTACGCGCGGATTGTCAAGGAGAAGGCGACGCTCCGGAACCTGATCTTCTCCGCGAACCGGATCCTCGCGAACGCGTACCAGGCGGAAGACGACCCCGACACGATTCTCGATGGAGCCGAGAAGGCGATCTTCGAGATCGCCCAGGATCGCGCGCGGTCAGGCTTCACCCCGCTCAAGGACCTCGTCCACACGAGTTTCGCGACCATCGAAAAGCTGCAGCAGCACAAGGGGATGGTCACGGGCGTGCCGACCGGGTTCGTCGATCTGGACGAGATGACGTCAGGCCTGCAGCCGTCGGACCTCGTGCTGATTGCCGCCCGGCCGTCGATGGGGAAGACCAGCTTCGTGCTCAACATCGCGCAGCACGTCGGCATCAATACGGGCCTGACGGTCGGCTTCTTCAGCCTCGAGATGTCGAAGGAACAGCTGTTCATGCGGATGCTGACCGGCGAGGCGCGCATCGACGCGCACCGGTTCCGCAGCGGGTATCTGAACGAGAAGGACTACGGCCGCTTGTCGCATGCGCTGGGCACGCTGGCCGAGGCGCGCGTCTACATCGACGACACGGCGTCGATTGGCGTGCTCGAAATGCGGGCGAAAGCAAGACGCCTCCAGTCGGAGCACGGACTCGATCTGCTCATCATCGACTACATCCAGCTGATGCAGGGCCGCGGGCGCTTCGAGAGCCGCCAGGCAGAACTCGCGTCGATCTCGCGATCGCTCAAAGGTCTTGCAAAGGAATTGCACGTGCCGGTCGTCGCGCTGTCGCAGCTCTCGCGCGCGCCGGAAACGCGGTCGGACCATCGCCCGCAGCTGTCCGATCTGCGCGAGTCGGGCGCGCTCGAACAGGATGCCGACGTCGTCATGTTCATCTACCGCGACGAGCAATACCGTGACGCCGACGGCCAGACGAACCAGGAATCGGAAGGCGTCGCCGAGATCATCATCGGCAAGCAGCGCAACGGTCCGGTCGGAACGGTCAAGCTCGCATTCATCAAGGAGCACACGCGATTCGAGAACCTCGCGCAGGGCGCCGCGTAATGCGGCAGGCCGCGTGCAGCGCGCGTGACGACGGGCGCAGCGATCCGTGGACATGACCCGGCCCACCGTTGCTCGTGTAGACCTCGCGGCAATCGAGAGTAACTTCCACGCCATCTCGGCGTTCCTCGCCGCCCCGCTGACGCGCACCTCGCACGTTGCCGGCCGCACGCCGGACGCTGCAGACCGCATTCCGGACTCCGCAGACCGCATTCCGCACGCCGCAGTCCGTACCCCTGACGCCGCACCCCGGGCGCAGGAGGCGCCTCCGCGCATCATCGCGGTTGTCAAAGCCAACGCGTACGGCCACGGCGCGGTTCCTGTCGGCCTCGCGCTCGAGCGCGCCGGTGCCGCGATGCTTGCGTGCGCCGACATCGAAGAAGGCGTCGTCCTGCGTCGCGGTAGCGTGCGCATTCCGATCCTCGTGTTCGGAGCGCTCGGCATCAGCGATCTCGAGGGGGTGTTCGAGTACGGCCTCACCCCGACGATCTCGACCCCGTCCGCCGCCCGCGCGCTGGCGGCGAAAGCCCGGGGTCTGACCCCGGCCGTCCGGACGACCGGGGTCAGACCCCGGTCGTCCGATTACACACATTCGAGTGGCACCCCGGGGGATGGGGTCAGACCCCGGTCGTCCGATTACACACTTTCCGGGCGAAGCGCCGCGAACGGGGTCAGACCCCGGACGCTCGGTTACCACCTCAAGATCGACACCGGGATGAACCGGCTCGGGTTCCGGCACGACAACCTCGATCGCACGCTGCCGGAGCTGGCCGCATCCGCGGACCTCGAGGTCGAAGCGGTGTACACGCATTTCGCCACCGCGGACGACCCCGAGAGTACGCACTTTTCGCTCCAGCGCGAACGGTTCGAGCACGCGCTGCACACACTTGACGCGCTCGGGCTGAAGCCGCGGTATCGGCACGCCGCGAACAGCGCGGCCCTCCTCCGCGACGAGCGCACGTGGTACGACTTCGTCCGCCCCGGACTCCTTCTCTACGGCGTTGTCCCGCCTCCGCTCGCGTCGACGCTGCCCTTGAGACCTGCCTTGTCACTCCACAGTCGTATCGTGCACGTGAAAGGAATTCGTCCCGGCGAGGCGACCGGGTACGGCCTGAAAACCCCGTTTTCTGAACCGGCGACGGTGGCTGTCGTTCCGGCCGGCTACGCCGACGGCCTGGACCGGCGGCTTGCGGGGAACGGCCAGATGCTCGTCCGCGGCCGCCGCGCACCGATCGTCGGTTCCGTGTGCATGGATATGACGATGATCGACGTGACAGGGATGGACGTCAGCCCGGGCGACGAAGTAGTCATCGTTGGTGAGCAGGAACGCGAGTCGATCGGCGTGCGCGAGATGGCAGCGGCCATCGGCACCATCCCGTACGAGTTGCTCTGTCGCGTGGGCAGCAGAATTGAACGGGTGTACGACAACCCGTAACTCCCTGCGTCCGCGACGTGTTGTGTGTGCAATGAAAGCAGCAAAGACGATTTATTCGTGTCAGGAGTGCGGCGCCCAAAGCCAGAAATGGCTGGGGCGATGTGCGGAGTGCGGTGCGTGGAATTCGCTCGTCGAAGAACGCGCGGTGCCAACCCCGGTTGGCGGCGGTGCCGCTGCGGCGGCGGCGGGAAGCCGGTACGCGCTCGCCGGCTCTGCGGGCCCTCGCCTGTACGAAGACATCGACACCGTCGTATCCGAACGGCTGACGACGGGAATCGGCGAATTCGACCGGGTGCTCGGCGGCGGCGTTGTCCCGGGCTCGCTGGTACTGATCGGAGGCGAACCGGGCATCGGAAAGTCCACGCTGTTGCTGCAGGCCGCCGCGCATTTCTCGGCGACGACCGGCACAGTCCTCTACAGCTCGGGCGAAGAGTCGGAGCACCAGATCAAGTCGCGGGGCGAGCGGCTCGGCGTCGGGAAGGCGCCGCTGTATCTGCTTGCCGAGACCTGCCTCGAACGCATCCTCGAAGAGATCACGCGTCTGCGTCCCGCACTCGTCATTGTCGATTCGGTGCAGACGGTGTTCTCGCTGAAGTTCCAGTCCGCGCCGGGCAGCATCGGACAGGTTCGTGAAGCGGCAACCCAACTCCTGTTTGCGGCGAAGGGGCAGAACATCCCGACGTTCCTGGTGGGCCACGTGACGAAGGACGGCAATCTCGCCGGCCCGAAATCGCTCGAGCACATCGTCGACACGGTGCTGTATTTCGAAGGCGAGAAACATCACGCGCATCGCATCGTTCGGGCGGTGAAGAATCGATTCGGCGCCGTCAGCGAACTCGGCGTGTTCGAGATGACGGGCAAGGGCCTGAAGGCGGTGCCGAATCCTTCGGAGTTGTTCCTTGCCGAACGTCCCGCAAACGCCGCCGGATCTGCGGTTCTCTGCTGCGTCGAAGGATCGCGTCCACTCCTGGTCGAAGTGCAGGCCCTCGTGAGCTCGACCTCGTACGGCAACGCGCGGCGCATGGCGAGCGGCATCGATCAGAACCGGCTGTCGCTGCTGCTGGCCGTCCTCGAGAAGCGTGCGGGGCTGAATATGGCGGGGGAGGACGTCTTCCTCAACGTCGCCGGGGGCATGACGATCGACGAGCCGGCGGCGGATCTCGCCGTGATCGCGGCCGTCGCGTCGAGCATGCGTAACCGTCCCATTCGCCAGGGGACGGCGATGTTCGGCGAAGTGGGTCTTGCGGGAGAAGTCCGCGGCACTACCCAAGGCGCAATACGCGTGCGCGAAGCCTCGCAGATGGGCTTTACCCGATGCATCGTCCCGCAGGGCGCATGCGCGCCGGAGGAAGTGCCGCCAGGCTGCGAGTTGGTCACCGTCAAGACGATTAACGAAGCGCTGGATCAGTTGATGGACTGGTAGGGATGCCGGCAGCCCTCAGAGCAGTCCCTGCGTCAGCGGCAGCGTGGGAGTAGGATACGCCGCGGAGGGTCTCGATGGGCCGTGTCGCTCCTAGTGTCGTCGTCCTCGCCCTGTCTGCGTTCGCAGGAGGCGCCTCGATTCACTCGCAATCGGCGGCACCTGCTCGCGAACGCATCCTGATGGACGAGGGCTGGCGGTTCGCCTTTGGCCACACGTACGACGTCGCCAAGGATTTCGGCTACTCGCGCGGTGAGCCGTTCGCGAAGGCGGGTTCCGCACCCGGTGCCCTCTCCGCGCGCTTCGACGACAGCGGCTGGCGCCAGGTGGATTTGCCGCACGACTGGGTCGTCGAGCTGCCCTTCGTCGACGGCAAAGCCTCCAATCTCGAGAGCCACGGCTACAAGCCGGTTGGCCGCAGCTTTCCCGAGACGACGATCGGCTGGTACCGGAAGAAGTTCGACATTCCAGCGAGCGATGACGGACGCCGCCTCGGGCTGGAGTTCGACGGCATCTTCCGCGACAGCGAAGTCTGGCTGAACGGCCATCGCATCTGTGCGAATCTCTCCGGCTATATCGGCTTCGCCTGCGACATCACGGACTACGTGAACTACGGCGGCACCAATCAGCTCGTCGTCCGCGTGGATGCCAGTCAGGTCGAGGGATGGTTCTACGAGGGCGCCGGCATCTATCGTCACGTGTGGCTGACGAAGACCTCGCCGGCCCACATCGCGCGCGACGGCGTGTTCGTCACCGCGACCGTGGATGGAAGACGTGCGAACGTTGCCGTAAAGACGACGGTCCGTAACGATTCAGGAGCGGACGCGACCGTCGTTGTCAGTCACCGGATCAAGTCGGAGGCCGGCGGGTCCGGCGTCGTGAGCGGGCCCGTGCAGGTTTCCGCGTGGTCCTCCCGCGACATCGAGCTGTCGTTCCAGCTCCCGGCCGTTCACCTCTGGTCTCTTGATGATCCGCATCTCTACGAGCTCGAAACGAGTCTCAGGACCGACGACAGAGCCGTCGATGATGTGTCGACACCTTTCGGCGTCCGCACGATCAGGTTCGACAAGGACAACGGGTTCTTCCTGAACGGCGAGCGCGTCGAGATCCGGGGCGTCTGCGATCACCAGGACCACGCCGGCGTCGGCAGCGCGATCCCCGATCGGCTGAACGCGTGGCGTCTCGAGCAGTTGAAGAAGTACGGCGTCAACGCGGTCCGCACCTCACACAATCCGCCGACGCCGGAGTTGCTCGACGCAGCGGACCGGCTGGGGATCCTCGTCATGGACGAAAACCGCCTGATCGGCTCGTCGCCCGAAATCCTGAGCCAGCTCACACGGCTCGTGACGCGCGATCGCAATCACCCGAGCGTGATCATGTGGTCGCTCGGCAACGAAGAGCCGGAGCAGTCCACGCCGCGCGGCGCGCGCATCGGCGCGACGATGGTGAGGACAGTGAAGGCGCTGGATGATTCGCGGCCGGTGACGTTCGCGTCCAACGCCCACAACAGCGACACCGGGATCCATACGGTGATCGATCTGCGCGGCTTCAACTACAAGAACATTTCCGATATCGACAAGTACCACGGGGATCATCCAGATGAGATCCTGTTCGGGAGCGAAGAAGCGAGCACGGTGAGCACGCGCGGGATCTACGCAAACGATCCCGTCAGGACGTACGTCTCGGCGTACGACGTGAACAAGCCGAATTGGGGCGCGACGGCGGAAGACTGGTGGAGCTTCTACGACGCGCGTCCGTGGCTCGCGGGCGCGTTCGTGTGGACCGGGTTCGACTACCGCGGCGAGCCGACGCCATACAGCTGGCCGTCGATCAACTCGCACTTCGGCATCCTCGACACCTGCGGTTTCCCGAAAGACATCGCGTTCTACTACCAGGCGATGTGGACCGGTCAACCGGTGCTGCACGTGTTCCCGCACTGGAACTGGGCGGGGCGCGAGGGGGAGCCGATCGACGTCTGGGCGTTCAGCAACCTCGATGCTGTTGAACTGAAGGTGAACGGCCGCACCGCAGGACGTCACATCGTTCCGAAGGATGGTCACGTCGAGTGGAAGGTGCCGTATCAACCCGGCGCGCTCGAAGCGATCGGGATGAAGAACGGCCGTGTGATCAAGACGACGCGTATCGAGACGACCGGCGCGCCCGCACGGGTCGTACTGTCGGCCGATCGCACGACGATCGACGCCGACGGCCGCGACGTCGCGATCGTCACGGTGTCGGCTGTCGACGCGCAGGGTCGCGTCGTTCCGATCGCTGACGCGCTCATCCACTTCGCAATGGATGGCGCCGGCGGCATCATCGGCGTAGGCAACGGCGACCCGGCGTCGCACGAGCCGGACAGGTATCTGGATCCTTCGGCGTGGCAACGACACCTGTTCAACGGTTACGCGCAGGTCATCGTGCAGGCCGGCGGCACTGCCGGCACGACCCGCCTGCACGCAGCGGCGGAAGGACTCCAACCTGCGGACCTCGAGATAGTCGAGCGCGCGCCCTCCGTGAGCCGCTAGCGCGCCTTCCTGCGCCTTCCCTGGTGCGCGGGATTTTCGTGGAGCAGCCCGTCACGGTCTGCCACACACGTCGAGCAGCCGTGGCCGGTGGTCGCGCTTCCATCGACCGTTGAGCCGCAGTAGCACCTCTCCTGTTCACATTGCAGTTCTGTTGTAAGCTTCCGCCACACAATTTTCCGGAGCGGGAGCGTCGATGGCGTCGATGAAGAGGATGCGGGTGTGGGTGGTCGCCGGAGCGATGGCCGTTGCGGGCGGCGCGTTGATGGCGCAGCCGCCGGCGGGTCAAGGTCAAGGTCAGGGTCAGGGCGGACGCGGCGGCTTCGGCGGCGGGGGCGTGCAGATCAAGGAAGGCGAGGAGTGTCCCGCCGGGATGACGGAGGTCCGGCATCTGATGTGCCGCGCGCCGGAACATCCGGCGCCGAGCATCGTGGATTACCGTCCGCGCTCCACCGTCGTCGCCGACGCGCACCTCGTACCCCGGGCGAAATATCCGGTCGCCGATATCCACACGCACGGCACATCCGCGTTCGTCAGCAACCCCGAGCGCGTGAAACAGATGGACGCGCTCAACCTGCGTGTCCTCGTGGATTTGTCCGGCGGCACCGATCCCGCGGTCATCAAGCAGAAGGTCGACGCGATCCGCAGCAGCCCGTACGCGGATCGTTTCCGGGTATTCGCGAACGTCAACTGGGAAGGCGCCGGCGGCCCGGGCTGGAAAGAAAAGGCGATGGCGGATCTCGAGCAGTCCGTGAAGAACGGCGCCATCGGACTGAAGGTGTTCAAGGAACTGGGTCTTCGCAATCGCAAAGCGGATGGATCGCTGCTGGCAGTCGACGATCCGGATCTCGATCCCATCTGGGACCTCGCGGGAAAGCTGAACATCCCGGTCATCATCCACACCGCGGAGCCGCAGGAGTTTTTCTCGCCGCTCGATTATCACAACGAGCGCTGGCTCGAGCTCAACGTGTTCCCGGACCGGTTCCGTCCGCCGTCACAATACCCGACGTTCGAGGCGCTCATGCATCAGCGCGACCACATGTTCGCGAAGCACCCGAACACCAGGTTCATCGGTGCGCACATGGCGTGGTACGCCAATGATCTGAAACGCGCCGCGCACCTGCTCGATACGCTGCCGAACGTGTCTCTCGAAACCGCGGCCGTCCTCTACGAATTCGGGCGTCAGCCGCGCGCGACCCGCGAGTTCTTCGAGAAGTATCAGGATCGGATCATGTTCGGGAAGGACACGTACGAGCCGTCCGAATATCCCTTCTACTGGCGCGTATTCGAGACCAAGGACGAGTACTTCGATTACTACCGCGACTACCACGCGTTCTGGAAGCTGTACGGGATGGACCTTCCCGACGTCGTGCTGAAAAAGCTGTATTACAAAAACGCACTGAAGGTCGAACCTGGACTGCCGCAGACCGGGTGGCCGCAGTAGAGAATCACGGCTGACGGCGACGGGGAACGTCGGCCGTCAGCCCGACGGCAAGGTATGATTCTGGGCATTCATCCCGGGAGTCATACATGCCCTGGCACATCATCGTTCGGGCCTGCTTCGTCGCCGCCGTCGCCTGGGCGGCGGCGCTGCTCCGGCCTTTCAGTCCTGCTCTCGCGATCGACGCCGGCGTCGGCGGACTGCTCGGCGTCGTCGTCGTCCTCATCGAAACGCGGCTTCGCGAAACCGAAGTCACCGATCTGCTCGGCGCACTCATCGGAGGCGCCATCGGCCTCGGCCTCGCGAAGACCATTGGGGCGGCCCTCTTCTGGGCCGACAGCTCCGACCCCCGTGTCGCGTTCCTGCATAGCTTCATCCTGCTCGTCTTCCCCTATCTCGGCATCGTCATGGGTGCGAGGAAAGGGGAGTGGCTGCAGCCGCAGCGGCTTGCCGCGCTTTTCCGGAATACGGGACCGCAGAAGCGCTATCGCATTCTCGATACGAGCGTCATCATCGACGGACGCATTGCGGACGTCTGCGAAACCGGGTTCCTCGACGGCACGCTCGTCATCCCGCAATTCGTGCTCAAGGAGCTGCAGCTCGTCGCCGACTCCGCCGATTCGCTGAAGCGAAACCGCGGCCGTCGCGGGCTGGACATCCTCCAGAAAATTCAAAAGATGGCGGGCGTGGACGTGCACATTTCCGACATCGATTTCCCCGACGTGCGCGAAGTCGATCTGAAGCTGATCGAGCTTGGCCGCACGCTTCAGGGCAAGATCGTCACGAACGATTTCAACCTCAACAAAGTCGCCCAGCTCCGCGGCGTCGACGTGCTGAACATCAACGAGCTGGCCAACGCGCTCAAGCCCGTCGTGCTCCCCGGCGAATTCATGAAGGTGTTCATCCTGAAGGAGGGGAAGGAATACAACCAGGGCGTCGCGTATCTCGATGACGGGACGATGGTCGTCGTCGACAACGCGCGGCGGATGATCAGCAAGAACATCGACGTCGTCGTCACGAGCGTGCTGCAGACGACCGCCGGGAAGATGATCTTCGGTCGATTCATCGAGACGCCGTCGCCGGCGGCGCCGGTGAAAATGACGAACGTCAAATGACGAATGCCGAACGTGGGGAAGGGGAACAAAGATCTCGCGTGGTGGAGAACCGTTGTCGTCCTGATACCCGCGATCAGCATCTATACGATCGTCTGCGGGTCGGTTTCGCTCGCCTCGACACTGTTCGACCGCAGCGGTAACGTCGCCCACCGATGCGCCCGTGCGTGGGCCTGGCTCATCCTGAAGACCAGCGGTGTGCGCGTGAGCGTGCGCGGGCTCGAGCGTCTGGACCGCTCACGCAGCTACGTCTTTGCGGCCAATCACCAGAGCATCTACGACATCCCGATCGTCTTCACCGCGCTGCCGTTTCAGCTACGCATCGTTGCCAAGCAATCGCTGGGGCGCATTCCCTTCATGGGGTGGCATCTGCACCTCGCAGGGCATCTGCTCGTCGATCGGAGCCGTCCGGGTGCCGGGGTCGTCAAGAAGATGGCGCGCCTCATCGGTGAGCACCACTCGCTGATCGTGTTTCCGGAAGGCACGCGGAGCATCGACGGAAGCGTGCAGCGGTTCAAGGGCGGGTCGTTCGCGCTGGCCGTGGAGGCCGGCATCCCCGTCGTGCCGATCACGATCGTCGGGAGCTGCCGTGTAATGACCAAGGGGCAGGTGACCGTGCGCCCGGGCGCCGTCGCTCTGACGATCCATGATCCCATCGACACGGCCGACGTCGGCCGGGACGGCGTGCGGGAACTCAGCGACCGCGTCCGTCAGATCGTGGCGGCCGCCTCTCCGGCCGTCTGACCCGCCCAGCCGAGGCTCCGGAACTGGCCTCGTTCTTGAAACCGCCGCACGCCGTGCGGTGTTCTGCGGCAGTTTTCGTCGCGTCTGTGCTGCTCGGTGTGCCATTGACGGCATCGGCGCAGGACACCGCGCCCACGAAACCCGCTCCAGTGCTCACCGACGATCAGATGTTCCACAAGTACGTCGTGACGACCGTCGGCCCGCCAGGGCTGATCGGTGCGGCTGCGGCGGCGGGATATGAGCAGTACGAGAACTACCCCGCGGAATGGCACCAGACCACGGCCGGCTACGCGAAGCGTTTCGCGTCGGCGTATGCCGCGGGCGCCATCGGCAACTCGACCAAGTATGCGATCGCGCATTTCATGCACCAGGACCCGTCCTTCGTCCGCTGCCGGTGCACGGGATTCAATCGGCGGATGCTGCACGCGGTCACATCCGTGTTCACCGCCCGGACGCGCACGGGGCGTGAAGTGTTCTCGCCCGCAACCATTGGCGGATACGCGGCGGAGCACATGATCCCCGCCGCGCTGTGGTTTCCTCCGAACCGATTCCGGACCGAAGGCATCGGTCTCCTCGGCGCCAGCATCGGATCCAAGATCGGCGTCAACATCCTCCAGGAGTTCATCGGCAAGCCAAAGATCGTGATTACGAAGAACTGACCCGGCACCCATTCGAGGCACCAAGCCCCCAGCACCCCGCGCGACGCGCGGCCCGATATAATCTCTGGTTGCCATGCACGTGACCGCCATCATTG
Organism: Vicinamibacterales bacterium; assembly: GCA_035495555.1. Lineage (GTDB taxonomy): Bacteria > Acidobacteriota > Vicinamibacteria > Vicinamibacterales > 2-12-FULL-66-21 > DATJFQ01. The sequence goes on along the minus strand of DATJFQ010000058.1, from coordinate 12,481 downwards.
CCGCGGGCGGCGCCGGCCGGCGGCTCGGGGCGGACGTCCCCAAGCAGCTCATCGACATCGGGGGCGGCTCGATGCTGCAACACACGATTCGCGCGTTTCTCACACACCCTCGCGTCTCCGACGTGGTCGTTGCGCTCCCGCCGGCGACGGAGCACGGCGAGCTGGCAGCGCTCGCCCCGGACCGCGCGAATGCGCTGCAGGCGGTCACGGGCGGCGCGCGGCGACAGGACTCGGTCGCGAACGCGTTCGACCGTGTGCCGGCCTCCTCCGAGATCGTGCTGATTCATGACGCGGCGCGCCCGTTCGTCACGGCCGCTCTGATCGGCCGCACGATCGATGCGGCGTCCGCTCACGGAGCGGCAATTGCGGCGATGCCGTCGCACGACACGGTCAAGCGTGTCGAGCGCGGCGTCATCCGGGAAACGATTCCGCGGGACACCATCTATCTGGCGCAGACGCCGCAGGGATTCAGGCGGGACGTTCTCGCCGCGGCGGTCGCGCTGGGGCGGTCGGGCGTCGACGCCACCGATGAAGCCGCGCTCGCCGAACGCGCCGGCTTTCCGGTGCATGTCGTCGAAGGAGAGCCGGGGAACGTGAAGATCACGACGGAGGATGATTTGCGGGCCGCGCGCCAGCGGCCGAACGGCCGCACCCGGACGGGCCGCGTCGGAACCGGCTACGACCTCCATCGCCTCGTGCCTGGCCGGCCGCTCATGCTTGCCGGTATTGCGATTCCGAACGAACGCGGCGCGCTCGGCCACTCCGATGCGGACGTTCTGTGCCATGCCGCGACCGATGCGATTCTCGGGGCGGCGGGACTCGGGGACATCGGCCGGCATTTCCCTGATACGGACCCGCGATGGAAGGATGCCTCCAGTCTCGTGCTGCTCGAGCAGGCGGCGGCACTGGTGCACGACGCCGGGTTCGAAGTCGGCAACCTCGATGTGACCGTGATTCTCGAGCAGCCGAAAATCAAGGATTACGTCGACGCGATGCGTGAGCGCCTCGGCGCGGCCATCGGCGTGGACGCCTCCCGCGTCAGCGTCAAGGGGAAGACCAACGAAGGTGTGGACGCGGTTGGCCGAGGCGAGGCGATTGCGGCCCACGCGATCGCGCTCATCCGGTCGCGCGCGGACTCGTCGCGATGAGAGTACGGTTCGCGCCCAGTCCGACGGGGCAGTTGCACGTCGGCAATGCCCGGACGGCGCTGTTCAACTGGCTGCTCGCGCGCGGCCACGCCGGAACGTTCATCCTTCGCATCGAGGACACCGACGCCGAGCGGTCGACGAAAGCCTCCGAAGAAAGCATTCTCGAGGATCTCCGGTGGCTCGGGCTCGAGTGGGACGAGGGGCCCGACGTCGGCGGCGGCTGCGGACCGTACCGCCAATCGGAGCGTCTCCACCTCTACACGTCGTACGCGAACGAGCTGCTCGGCGCCGGGTACGCGTATTACTGCTTCTGCTCGCCGCAGAAGCTGGAGGCGGACCGCAAGCAGGACCTCGCCGCGGGCCGTCCGCCGAAATATCACGGCACCTGCCGTTCGGTCGGACCAGACGAGGCCCGGCGCCGCATCGACGCGGGTGAACGCGCCGTCGTCCGCTTTCGCGTGCCGGAGCACGTCGACATCACGTTTCACGATCTCGTACGCGGCGACGTCACGTTCAACACGGACAACATCGGCGACTTCGTGCTGATCCGCTCCGACGGGCGTCCTCAATACAATTTCGCGGTCGTGATCGACGACGCGCTGATGGAGGTGACGCATGTGATCCGCGGCGAGGACCACATCTCGAACACGCCGAAACAGGTGCTGGTCTATCGCGCGCTCGCGTTTTCACCGCCGCGATTCGCGCACCTCGCGCTGGTGATGGGGCCCGATCACACGCCGTTGTCGAAGCGCCACGGCGCGACGTCGGTCGCGGAATTCCGCGACCGCGGCTATCTGCCCGAGGCGCTGACGAATTACCTCGCGCTCATCGGCTGGTCGCCGCGAAGCGATGCGGCGAACCCGGGATCGAACGAAGAGCTGCTGCCCATCGACGAACTGGCGCGGCGGTTCGCGCTCGAGGACGTCGGCCACAGCGCCGGCGTGTTCGATCCGGAAAAGCTCTCGTGGATGAACCGCCACTACATGAAGACGCTGCCGCCGGCGCGCGTCGCCGCGGAGGCGTCGCGATTCTTCGTGGCGCGCGGTTTCATCAGGAAAATGACCGACGCGTCGGCGGCGTATCTCGAATCGATCCTGCCGATGGCCGCAGGCTCCGTCGATCGGCTCGAAGAGATTCCCGAGCGGCTGGCATTTCTCTTCGAGTTCGATGCTGACGCGGCGGCGACGCACGCCGACATCTCCGCAATCGTGGAGGAGCCGGGCGCGCGAGAGGTCATCGCCGCGCTGCCCGCCGCGATCACCGGACCGATGCTCGATCGCGAGAGCTTCCGCGCGATGGCCGCGCGGGTGCGCGAGAAGACGGGCCAGAAGGGCAAGTCGCTGTTTCATCCCATTCGCGCCGCCTTGACCGGTGAAGCCGGCGGTCCGGAACTGGATCTCGCCGTGCCGGCCATCGATCGCGGGGCGGCACTCCCCCTCGCTGCGGGTGTTGCCCGGATCCGCAGCAGCGCGGAACGTGCGAAGGCGTTCGCCGCAGCCGTCAGTCGGCACGAATAGCGCGCGTCGATGATCATCTATGGGGTCAACCCGGTCCTCGAAGCACTGCGCGCGCAACGCGTTCGCCGAGTCCGAGTCGCCTCACGCCACGATAAGCGGATCCAGGAACTCGTCACCGTCGCCCGCCAGCGGGGCGTGACCGTCGAGCGCGTCGACGCGCAGGCGCTCGATCGGCTCACACGCGGCGGCGTGCATCAAGGCGTTGCGGCGGACGTGGACGAGGCGCGCGAGTTCAGCGTCTCGGACTTGCTCGACCCGGAGTCGACCGGGCGCGTGCCATTGCTGATCGTCCTCGACGGGATCGAGGATCCGCACAACGTGGGAGCGATTCTTCGAACGGCCGACGCGGCGGGTGCGACGGGCGTGATCCGTCAGTCGCGCCACGCAGCCACGCTGGACGGTGTCGTGGCGAAAGCATCCGCCGGCGCGCTTGCGACCGCGCGCATCGCCACGGTGGTCAATATCGCGCGCGCGATCGAGGAACTCAAAGAGGCGGGTGTCTGGACTGTGGGTCTCGCGGACGCGGCGACAGACGATTACACCGATGTCGATTTGACGTTGGCAACCGCGATTGTGCTCGGCGCGGAAGGCAGCGGTCTGCGGCGGCTGGTCTCGGAGCGCTGCGATCGGCTGGTGCGCATCCCGATGGCGGGCGCGGTTTCGAGCCTCAACGTGTCCGTGGCGGCTGGCGTGATATTATATGAGGCTGTCCGTCAGCGGGTGAACGCTGTCCATCATACATGTTAAACGGTAAGTGCCGAGCGGCGCACGAGTTGCGGCCGTCCCGGCGGATCAGCTCGAGCCGGCAGTTCGCTGGCCGGACGACGGTACTGACGGCGTGCGCTTGCGCTTCTGGCACGCGCCGTGCTATTAATACTCTTTTGTCTGGGCTGGCGTAGCTCAGTCCGGTAGAGCAGCTGATTTGTAATCAGCCGGTCGGGGGTTCAAATCCCTTCGCCAGCTCCATCGCCTTCAGCGCGAGGAGCCCACGAGGGACGGCGCGAATTCATCCAGACAACGCATCGGCGAGGTAGCGAAGCGGTCAAACGCAGCAGACTGTAAATCTGTCGGCCTTGCGCCTTCGAAGGTTCGAGTCCTTCCCTCGCCACCAGCTTTCGCTCGCTTGCCGTCCGCGAAAGAGCGCCGGCTCGGCGGGCCAGGCGGGCGGGCTCTGGCTCGGCGAAGCAGCGCAAGGGCGGACAGGCAGTCGCGCTGACCCTGGTGATCGGCGCCTGGGGCGGTGAAGCGCACGACCGGATCGTCCGGGTAACGGGTTTGCGGGCCTGTCGCATCGACGCGGCGGTGCAGGCGAGCCGCGAAGGCGGGAGTAACTCAGTGGTAGAGTCACAGCCTTCCAAGCTGTTGGTCGCGGGTTCGATCCCCGTCTCCCGCTCCAAAGATTTTCCGAGGGGCTGGCGCCCCTCGGACTCCCCCACGCCGGCGCTCGCGCGGGCTGGGGCCCGCGCTCCGCTTCGGCGGACGCGCCTTCGGCGCGCTTTCGTACGCCGGGAGCCGATGCACGGTTGGGGAACCGGCGGCCTCGGGGTTTGAGACTGGTAACTGGAAACTGGCGACTGGTAACTGTTTTCAGCCGATGTAGCTCAGTTGGCAGAGCGCGTCCTTGGTAAGGACGAGGTCACCAGTTCAATCCTGGTCATCGGCTCCAGCCTTCGCTCGGTGCGGGCGCGCCGAGCTTCGGCCCGGCAAGCCAGGGTGAACGAGAAGGCTGTCGCGCCGCAGCCGCGAAGGCGGACTGCAGAATCGGCGAACTAGTTTGGGCAGCAGCACAACGCGATAGAGGACGGTACACACGACATGGCTAAAGAGAAATTCGATCGTTCAAAACCGCACGTCAACGTGGGCACCATCGGCCACATCGACCATGGCAAGACGACCCTGACCGCCGCCCTCACGAAGGTGGCCGCGGACAAGGGCTGGGCGAAGTTCGTCCCGTACGACGAGGTCGCGAAGGCCTCGGAGTCACAGGGCCGCCGCGATGCCACGAAGATCCTGACGATCGCGACGAGCCACGTCGAGTACGCCACGCCGAACCGGCATTATGCCCACGTGGACTGCCCGGGCCACGCGGATTACATCAAGAACATGATCACGGGCGCGGCGCAGATGGACGGCGCCATCCTCGTGGTGTCCGCGGTGGACGGTCCGATGCCGCAGACGCGGGAGCACGTCCTGCTCGCCAAGCAGGTCAACGTGCCGTACATGGTTGTCGCGCTCAACAAGGTTGACGCCGTGGACGACCCCGAACTGGTGGACCTCGTCGAGCTCGAAGTGCGCGAGCTGCTGAGCTCCTACGGCTTCCCCGGCAATGACATCCCGGTCGTCCGTGTGTCAGCGCTCAAGGCGCTCAACGGCGAGCAGGAGGGGGTCGATTCCGTTCTGAAGCTGATGGACGCGCTCGACAGCTACATCCCGCTCCCGCAGCGCGAAATCGACAAGCCGTTCCTGATGCCGATCGAAGACGTGTTCTCGATCTCCGGCCGCGGCACCGTGGTGACCGGCCGTGTCGAGCGCGGCAAGGTGAAGGTCGGCGAGGAAATCGAGATCGTCGGGTTCAAGCCGACCGAGAAGAAGGTCGTGACCGGCGTCGAGATGTTCCGCAAGCTGCTGGACGAGGGGGTCGCGGGCGACAACATCGGCGTGCTGCTCCGCGGCGTGGAAAAGACGGACGTCGAGCGCGGCCAGGTGCTCGCGAAGCCCGGTTCGATCACGCCGCACACGAAGTTCAAGGGCGAGGTCTACATCCTGTCGAAGGAAGAGGGCGGCCGTCACACGCCGTTCTTCAACGGCTACCGTCCGCAGTTCTACATCCGGACGACGGACGTCACCGGGTCGCTGAAGCTGCCGGAGGGTGTGGAAATGGTGATGCCGGGCGACAACACGTCGATTACGGCCGAACTGCACGTCCCCGTTGCGCTCGAGAAGGGCGCGCGCTTCGCGATTCGCGAAGGCGGACGAACGGTGGGTGCCGGCACTATCACGGAAATCATCGAATAGTGCCGGACGACAATTCCCAACGCCCGATTCCCGACCGCCAACGAGCACGCTTTGGGAGTCGGCCGCCGGGAACTGGGTGTTAGCAGGAAACAAACCCGATGAGAGACATCATTTCGCTGGCGTGTAACGAGTGTAAGCGCCGCAATTACAGCACGACGAAGAACAAGAAGAAAACGAGCGAACGCCTCGAGATGAGCAAGTTCTGCCGGTACTGCCGGAAGCACACAGGCCATCGCGAAACGAAGTAGTTCGAAACACGGCGCGCGCGAAGCGTCGAGGTAACAAAGGCGCGAGCGAGGCGAAGCGCCCTCGCGAACGGATGCGAGCCGGGCGAAAACGCAGGCGCGTGGTTCGAGGCAAGCAGGCGCGAGCGAAGCGAAGCGCCCTCGCGAACGGATGCGAGCCGGGCGAAGCCGGCGAGCGAGTGAGCGAGTAGGGGAGTCCGAGGGGCGACGCCCCTCGGTTAAGGAAGGACAGTAGCTCAATTGGCAGAGCACCGGTCTCCAAAACCGGGGGTTGGGGGTTCGATTCCCTCCTGTCCTGCCAATTCGGGAAGTCAGCAGAGTGACTGGATCGGCGAGCGTTAAACCATGAAGACGGCAACGATGGACGAGCAGGATTCCTTCAGCGGGCGCGCCCGCGAAAGCGTCACCGGGTGGTGGGGACGCTCGCGGCGCTTCCTGTCCGAGGTCCGCAACGAGATGGGCCGCGTGACATGGCCCAACTCGAAGGAGGTCTACGCCACCACGATTGTCGTCATCCTGACGTCCGTGTTCTTCGGCGTGTACCTCTGGGCATGCGACATCGGGTTGAACTACGTCATCGGCTGGATTTATCGCGAGCTGGGCGCGGCATAGGAACGAGCGGACATGTCCACGCAGACCGACGATCGCACCAAGCAGTGGTACATCGTCCATACGTATTCGGGGTTCGAGAACAAGGTCAAGGAGTCGCTCGAGCAGCGCGTCAACGCGTACGGGCTGCAGGGTGAGATTGGCGAAATCCTGATCCCGACCGAGCAGGTCGCGGAAATGCGCGGCGGCAGGAAAGTCGTCAGCTCGAAGCGGTTCTTCCCTGGCTACATCCTGGTCGAGATGCACATGTCCGACCACGCGTGGCACGTGGTGAAGAACACGCCGAAAGTCACCGGCTTCGTCGGAGCCGGCGCGAAGCCGACGCCGCTGACGCGCGAGGAAGTCGACCAGATCCTCAACCAGGTGACCGAGGCCGCCGAGAAGCCGAAGCCGAAGTACTCGTTCGAAAAGGGCGACCAGGTGCGGATCAACGAAGGTCCGTTCACCAGCTTCAACGGCGTGGTCGACGAAGTGAACAACGAGCGCAACACGCTCAAGGTGATGGTGACGATTTTCGGCCGCGCAACACCGGTCGAATTGGATTTTCTGCAGGTCGAAAAACTGTAAGCGCCGGCAGCCAGAACTGGAAACTGGCAACTGGAAACTGGCAACTGGCAACTGGCAACTGGCAACTGACATCGAGCTCAGCTAAGCATGGCGAAGAAGATACAGGCAATGGTGAAGCTCCAGATCGCCGCGGGGAAAGCGACCCCTGCGCCGCCGGTCGGGACCGCGCTCGGTCCGCACGGCGTCAATATCATGGACTTCTGCAAGAACTTCAACGCGCGGACCGCCAAGGACGAAGGGCTCATCATCCCGGTCGTCGTCACCGTCTACAGCGACCGATCGTACTCGTTCATCACCAAGACGCCGCCTGCATCGATCCTGCTCAAGCGCGCCGCGAACCTGGCGAAAGGGTCCGCGGAGCCGAACAAGAACAAGGTGGGCACGGTCACGCGCCGGCAGGTCGAAGACATCGCCAAGACGAAGCTGCCCGACCTGAATTGCGAGTCGCTCGAGGCGGCGGTGAAGTCCGTCGCAGGTACTGCCCGGTCGATGGGAATCGATGTGATCGGTTAGTTCGAAGAGAGTGCCAGGCCGGCCGCAAAGCGGACGGCAAGGCCGAAGACCGTCGCGCGAAGCGCGTGAGCAAGCGGGGGTGGGGCCCCGCGAGCATTGATAGAAGCAGACCCAGTCGCTCCTGAACATCCGACTGGTGAAGAGTGGGAGATCGGCGAAGCCGGTCGCTAGCACCACAGAGGTCAAGACATGCCGAGCGGAAAGAAATTCGCGGCCGCGAAGAACGCGGTCCCTGATCGGCCTCATTCGATTGAAGAGGCCGTCCCCCTGATGCAGAAGGTGAAGTTCGCGAAGTTCGACGAGACCGTCGAGCTTGCGATGCGCCTCGGCGTCGACCCGAAGCACGCCGACCAGATGGTCCGCGGCACCGTCGTCCTGCCGCACGGGCTCGGCAAGAGCAAGAAGGTCCTCGCGATCGCCGGCGCTGACAAGCAGCGCGAAGCGAGCGAGGCGGGCGCCGACCACGTCGGCGGGGAAGAGCTCGTCGAGAAGATCCAGGGCGGCTGGATGGACTTCGACGCCGTCGTCGCCACGCCCGACATGATGCGCGCCGTCGGCAAACTCGGGAAGGTGCTCGGCCCCCGCGGCCTGATGCCCAATCCGAAGACCGGCACCGTCACCACGAACATCGCGCAGGCGGTCCGCGAGATCAAGGCCGGCAAGGTGGAGTTCCGCGTCGACAAGACGGGCATCGTCCACGCGCCGGTGGGCAAGATTTCGTTCCCCGCGCAGAGCCTGATCGAGAACGCGCACGCGCTCGTCGACAGCGTGGTCAGAGCGAAGCCGTCCGCGGCCAAGGGCAAGTATCTGAAGCGCGTCACGATGTCGTCGACCATGGGCCCGGGGATCGACATCGACACGACGCACGTGACCGAGACGGTGAAGCACTAGCTTCGTTCGCCGTCAGCCGCCGGTCGTTGCGGATCGACGAACCGGAGGGCGAACGGAAGACGACAAGGATTCGTTAATGGCTGTCACACGAGCGATCAAAGAAGAGGAACTGCAGGGACTCGAGCAGTCCTTCAAGGGTACCGAAGCCGCGATTCTGATGGATTATCGCGGCCTCAAGGTGCCGGAGGTGACCGAGCTCCGGCGTCAGGTGCGCGCGGCGAAAGCCAGCTATACCGTCGTCAAGAACACGCTCGCGAAGCGGGCGATCAAGGGGACGCCGTTCGAGGGGCTGAGCGAGCACTTCGTCGGGCCGACGGCCGTCGCCTATGCGGCCGGCGATCCCGTTGCGCTTGCGAAGGTGCTGACCACCTTTGCCAAGGACAAGCCGGCGCTGCAGATCAAGGCCGCCGTCGTCCAGGGGCGCGCGATCAAGCCGGCGGAAGTCACGGAGCTGGCCTCGCTGCCCGGCAAGCCGGAGCTTTACGCGAAGTTGCTCTTCGTGCTGCAGGCGCCGATGGTCCAGATCGTCAGCGTCCTGAACGCCGCGCCGCGCGATCTGATGAGTGTGCTGGTGCAGGCGGAGAAGAAGAAGTCGGAAGGCGGAAGTCAGAAGTCAGAAGAAGGTTCCTAGGGCTGCCCGCGAAGCGGGCGGCAAGGCCAAAGGCCGTCGCGCGAAGAGCGCCTGCGGCCTCGCCGAGCGCGAATGCGCGAGGCACTGATAAATGCATACGTAAGGCGGGAATCATCCGGAGTTTGAGGAGAGCGTAATGGCCGAACTGAATCAGCAGCAGGTGGTGGATTACATCAAGGGCATCAGCGTCCTCGAGCTGTCGCAGCTCGTGAAGACGCTGGAGCAGGAACTCGGCGTGAGCGCGGCGGCGGCGATGCCGATGGCCATGCCGGCCGGCGGCGCGGCGGCAGGCGGCGGGGCGGCCCCGGTCGAGGAGAAGACCGAGTTCTCGGCGATTCTCACCGAAGTGGGCACCAACAAGATCAACGTCATCAAGGTCGTCCGCGAGGTCACCAGCCTGGGGCTGAAGGAAGCGAAGGACCTGGTCGAGAGCGCGCCGAAGCCGATCAAGGAAGGCATTCCGAAGGACGAGGCGGCTGCGATCCAGAAGAAGTTCGCCGACGTCGGCGCGAAGGTCGAGATCAAGTAGCGTGACAGGGCCTTCGAGGCCTTGTTACAGCCTCCAAGCCGGGTCGCCAGACCCGGCTATTCGTCTTTGAGCGCGCGCGAAACGCCACGACGCTGAGAGGCGAGTGAGCGGAGCGAAGCGAGCCATCGGAGCGGCGCGAGCCGGCGAAGCGGCGAGCGAGCGACGGTGCAGGGGAGTCCGAGGGGCGAAACCCCTCGGAACGAAACGAGGAATTTCACACGCATGTACAGCCTTCCCAAGAACGTCTACCGCGAACGCATCGACTTCTCCAAAATCAAGACGACGGTTCCGATCCCGAACCTCATCGAGATTCAGAAGAAGTCGTACGAACGCTTCCTGCAGATGAACCGGCTGCCGTCGGAGCGCGAGGACGCCGGCCTGCAGTCCGTGTTCAAGTCGGTGTTCCCGATCAGCGACTTCCGCGAGAACTCGTCGCTCGAGTTCATCGAATATTCGATCGGGAACTGGGAGTGCAAGTGCGGCCGCCTCTCCGGGCTGCATCACCTGCGCAAGCCCTGCACGAACTGCGGCCACACGCTGATCGCCGATCCGTACGGCGAGCACGACGTGTTGTGCCCGCGCTGCGGCAAGCCCAACGAGGCGCGCGGCGACGTCTGCGATATCTGCGGCAACACGGTCGGCCTCAAGCTGAAGTACGACGTGGACGAGTGCCAGGAGCGCGGCATGACCTACGCCGTGCCGCTGAAGGTCACGATCCGTCTGGTGGTCTGGAACAAGGACCCCGAGACGGGCGTCAAGACCATCCGCGACATCAAGGAGCAGGAGGTCTACTACGGCGACATTCCGCTGATGACGGACAACGGCACGTTCATCATCAACGGGACCGAGCGCGTCATCGTCTCGCAGCTGCACCGCTCGCCGGGCGCCTTCTTCCACTCGGAAGACAAGACCCTCTTCATCGCGCAGATCATCCCGTATCGCGGCTCCTGGGTCGAGTTCGAGTACGACGCGAAGAACCTGCTCTACGTCCGGATCGATCGCAAGCGGAAGTTCCTGGCCACGGTGTTCCTCCGCGCGCTCGGCCTGCGCGGCGCCGACGAGATCATCCGCACCTTCTACTCCGTCGATCGGCTGACGTTCAGGGACGGCGCGACGCAGTGGGCGGTGAACGACAGCATCGTCGGGCTCCGCGCCGCCAGGGACATCAAGGCGGGCAGCGATACCGTGACGGCTGCGGGGAAGAAGATCAACTCGAGCGCGCTCGCCGCGCTGCGCAAGGCCGGCGTGCAGACGGTCGAAGTCGCCGACGCGGAACTCGAAGGCGCTTACGCCGCCGGGGATGTCGTCGATCCGTCGACCGGCGAGGTGATCCTCGAAGCCAACGAGCCGCTCGAACCGCGCGTCATCTCGATGGCGCAGGAGAAGAACGTCGAGGCGATCGAAATCTTCTTCCCGGAGAAGGACGAAGTTGGGCCGGTCCTGTCGGCGACGCTGAAGAAGGATCCGATCCACACGCACGAGGAAGCGCTCATCGAGATCTACCGCCGCCTGCGGCCGGGTGATCCGCCCACGCTCGACAGCTCGCGCTCGCTGTTCGAGAACATGTTCTTCAACCCGCAGAAGTACGACTTCTCGCGCGTCGGCCGGCTGAAGCTGAACACGAAGCTGAAGCTGAACACGCCGCTCGACGAGAAGATCCTGCACCCGCAGGACTTCTACGAGGTCATCAAGTATCAGTTGAAGCTGCGGCGCAATCCGGCGAACGTCGACGACATCGATCACCTCGGCAACCGCCGTGTGCGGTCGGTCGGCGAGCTCCTCGAGAACCAGTTCCGCATCGGCCTGGTCCGCATGGAGCGCGCGATCAAGGAAAAGATGTCGGTCTACCAGGAAATGGCAACGGCGATGCCGCACGACCTGATCAACGCGAAGCCGGTCATGGCCGCCATTCGCGAGTTCTTCGGGTCGAGCCAGCTGTCGCAGTTCATGGACCAGACCAACCCGCTCTCCGAGATCACGCACAAGCGGCGTCTCTCGGCGCTCGGGCCGGGCGGCCTGTCGCGCGAGCGCGCCGGCTTCGAGGTGCGCGACGTGCACCCGACGCACTACGGCCGCATCTGCCCGATTGAGACGCCGGAAGGGCCGAACATCGGCCTGATCTCGTCGCTCTCGTGCTACTCGCGGATCAACGAGTTCGGGTTCATCGAGTCGCCCTACCGCAAGGTGAAGGACGGGCGCGTGGTGGACTACGTGCAGGTCCTCAATGCCGGCGGCCACACGAAGTACAAGGCCGGCGACATCGTCGAGGCCGACGAGATCGTCGGCGTGGACGGCCGCTCGAAGAAGAAGGGGCTCGAGTTCGAGCCGCACTCCTTCTACCTGTCGGCGTGGGAAGAGGACCAGTACATCATCGCCCAGGCCAACGTCGAGGTGAACGAGAAGCTGCAGCTGCAGGGCGAGCGCGTCAACGCGCGCCAGGCGGGCAACTTCATCCTCGCGACGCCGAAGGACGTGCAGTTCATCGACGTCTCGCCGAAGCAGCTCGTCTCGGTCGCGGCCTCGCTCATCCCGTTCCTCGAGAACGACGACGCGAACCGCGCGCTGATGGGCAGCAACATGCAGCGCCAGGCCGTGCCGCTGCTGCGGGCGCGGGCGCCCTACGTCGGCACCGGCATGGAGTACATCACCGCGCGCGATTCGGGCGCGGTCGTGCTCGCCCGGCGCTCGGGCAGCGTCGACTACGTCGACAGCCAGCGCATCGTCGTGCGCGTGGAGGGCGAAGACGAGACGGTCAGCCGCGAGATGGGCGCTGACATCTACAACATGACGAAGTTCAAGCGCAGCAACCAGAACAC
>DATJFQ010000057.1:0-42117 GCA_035495555.1 Vicinamibacterales bacterium | reverse complement strand
ACTGCGATCGTCTCAGGCGGCCCGCTGCCGAACACGACCGCCGCCGCGACGCCGGCGAGCATCGGGCAGGCGAGCAGCAGAGCCGGCGCGGACATGCAATCCGAATGACGAATGCTGAATGCCGAATGCCGGCCGTGAAATTGCGCGGCCGCGAAGATGGAACACGGAGATCGCAGGAATCGCGATGAGGCAGGCGCTGGCGGCTAACGGTTTCTGCCGCGTAGCGAAGGATGATTAAGAGCAGATCAGGCGGTCAGGAGATACGGAAGTCTTCTCGACTCCCGATCTCCTGGCCTCCTGTTTCGGGCCTTCTCTAGAACCCGAAGCGCACGGCGAGCTGCATCGTGCGGGCATCGCCCGACAGGCTCGTGATCGTCGCGACGTCGCCGCCCGAGATATTCCGGGCCGGCAGGCCGAGATTCGTCGTGTTGAACAGGTTGAACGCATCCCAGCGCAGCGTCAGCGCGTAGTGGCCGCTGAACTTGATGATGCGCTGAATCGTCATGTCGAACGTCTTGAAGCCGGGACCCCGCAACTGGTTGCGCCGCTCGTTTCCGAAGACGCCCGACGAGGCCAAGGGGATCGGCGTGAACACCGACGTGTCGAACCACTTGTCCACGGTTCCCGGATAGCTCGGCGTGCCGTTCATATCGGGCAGGCCGGTCATGGTGTTGCCGACGTTATTGTTGCTCTGATTGACCGTGAAGGCGCGGCCGGACCGCGCCGCGTACACGCCCGAGGCGACCCAGTCCTTCGCGAACATGTTCTTGCCGAGGGGTAAATTGACGACGAAGTTTGCGGTGAAGCGGTGGCGGACGTCGTAGTCGCTCGGGCCATACCAGTTGGTGAAGTCGCGCGAGTTCTGGGGGAACGCATTCGATCCCTGCGTAGTCAACTGCTCCGATGCGTTGTCCTTGGAGTCGCCCAGCGTGTACGAGACGCCGAATGTATAGCCGCCGGCGAAGCGTCTCTGCAGTCCTGTGTCGATTCCCTTATACGCCGACTTGCCGTTCTGCGCGCGCCACTCGATGAATCCGAAGTTCGGATACGGGAGCGGACCCTTGGCGTCGTTCGCGCCCGGGGAGCTCGGCAGCGGCTGGTTCAGATTCACCAGCGTCGCCAGGTCGGAGCCGCGCGTGTAGACGAAGTCCGCGGATGCGAGAAGTCCGTCGCCGAACTCCCGCTGCATCCCGAAGCTCGCCTGCTGCATCATCGTCTTTGGCGCGTCATTCGCGACGGCGCGAACGCGAATCCCCTTAAGCTGTCCCGCCGCCGGATCGAGGCTGGGCGGTGTCAGGGCAGTTGCCGGAATGCCCTGCTGCAGGAAGAACAGCGGCGACCCCGACGTGCGCGACACGTTCGTATTGATCAGCCCCGGAAGATTCAGCGCGAGCTGATCCTCGCTGCCGACGCGATCGAACAGGTTGTAGAAGATGCCCCAGCCGCCGCGCAGCAGGGTCTTCTCGTCGATCTTGTAGACGGCGCCGATCCGCGGCGCCAGGTTGTTCCTGTCGGGCTTGACGAGCCCCCGATCCTCGAGCGATCCGGATCCGGCGAACACCAGGCTGGCGGTCGTCGGATTGAAGTTCGTCTGCCGGTTCTGCGCCTCGAGCGCCGGCGTGATGAAGTCGTACCGCAGGCCGAGGTTCAGCGTCAGGTGATCGTTCGTCTTCCAGTCGTCCTGCACGAACCCCATGGTCGCCCAGTGCCGCTGTTCGACGACGTAGACGTTGGAGAGCTGGAAGCCGGAAACGTAGCCGAGCAAAAAGTCCGCCAGGCCGGATTTTTCCAGACCGGTGAAGCTGCCGCCGAAGCTGAGCGAGCCGCGCGTCGACGGCACGTCGAAATACTGGTTCTTCATCGGCGCGATGATGTCGGCGCCGAACTTCAGGGCATGATTGCCGCGCAGCCACGACAGCGTGTCGATGTACTCGAACTGATCGGTGTGCTGGAACTTCGGCAGGAAGTCGGGGGATCCGAGGCGCCCGAGACCCGACCCGCCGAAATAGCCGTTCACCGAGATGCCGGGGAATCCACCGGCGACAATCGGGTTCGTGATGAGGCCCGGAATCTGCGCGTTCGCCGGAGGGGTGAGGCCGAAGGACTGCTGCACCGCATCAGAGCGCGAGCGTGCCCACGAGAACCGCGCTTCGTTCACCATCGTCGACGAGAGCACGCGCGTCCAGCCGCCGACGAACGCGTTCGTCTTGATCTTCTGGTTGCCGAACGCCGAAGTGCCGGTGCCGTCGATCACGCCGCCGAACGCACCCGGAATCTCACGGTCGCGATTCGAGTAGATATAGCGGCCGAACACGCTGTCTTTCGGGCTCGGCTTCCAGTCCCCTCGCGTCAGCAGGCGATCCGAGTTGTCGATCAGGTTGGCGTTGCGGAAGAAGTTGTTCACGCCCGGCTGGTTCGGCGCCGGAACGAGCTGCAGAATCGCGGCGGCATACGGATCGATTCGGTCTGCCGGAATCGTGTTGTTGGCAAAGGGCAGACCGGTGACCGGATCCTTGATCGTGGACGTGAAGATGCCATTGCGCTCGTCTGCCGTCGGGACACGGGTCAGGCGGCTGACGCCGCGGCTGATCCGCGTGCCCTCGTAGTCGACGAAGAAGAACGCGTGGTCCTTGATAATCGGACCGCCGATGTTGCCGCCCGGCTGGTTTTGTTTGTTATCGGGCTTGGGCGCGCCGGCCTTCTTCGAGAAATAGTCGATCGAGTCCATCTTCTGATTACGGAAGTACTCGTAGCCGGTGCCATGAAACGAGTTCGTGCCCGACTTGGTCGAGACGCTCACCGCTGCGCCGGGCGACCGGCCGTACTCGGCCGAGTACGGCGTCGTGACGACTTTGAATTCCTGAATCGAGTCGACGGACGGACGCGACACCTCGGTCGTCAGCTCCTGCACGTTCTCGGAGATCGTGTTGTTGTCCACGCCGTCGAGCAGGAAGTTGTTCTGCAGCGCGCGAGCCCCATGCACGTTGATACCGCCCGTGCGGCCGAACGAAGTGCCGCCGCCCTGCTCGGTGTAGCGGTCCTGCTGGACGCCTGGAACCAGCGTCAGCAGGTCGTCCCAGTTGCGGATCGCGAGGGGCAGGTTCGCGACCTGCATCTGCGGGACGACGCCGCCGAGCGTGGCATCGTTGGTATTGAGGAGCTGCGTCGTCTCCGCGACCGTCACGGTCTCATTGAAGTTGCCGACTTCGAGCGTCGCATCCACGCGCGCGCGCTGGCCGACGTCCAGCGTCACGATCTGCGAGCTTTTCTTGAACCCGCTCAATTCGACGTCCACCTGATACCGCCCCGGGATCAGGTTGACCAGCAGATAGGAGCCGGTCTCCGTCGTCGTCTGCGAGGCGGTTACGCCGGTCGCAACGTTCGTGACCGTCACCGTGGCACCGGGCAGCACGGCCCCGGCGCCATCTTTTACAGTGCCCGTGAGCGTTGCGCGATCGACCTGCGCGAACGCGGCTGTCGGCAGCAGCGCAAGCAGCGCCACGACGACGAGAAGTCGTTTCATGGTGTCTCCTCAGGACCAGGAAAGGGTTGACTGGCGGAAGAAAGCTACCCGTGTCTTACGTTTGTGTCAACAACGAGGTTGCAAACTCTTTGTAAACTTCGGTACAGATCTTTGGATCGGCAGGCGCCCAGGGCGAAAGTCCTGCGAGACAGGGATTAAGGGAAACGGCGGCCGCTTTCCGGGTCGAAGAACAACACGCGGTCAGGAGGGACGCGGAACCACATGCGATCCCCTGCTTCCAGTGGAGTATCGGGCGCCGTCCGGGCAACGATTTCCTCACCCGCGGCTCGCGCCGACAGGATGGTTTCGTTGCCGATTGGCTCGACAACGTCGACTTGGGCTTCTGCCCAACCATCGCGTGCGGCTGTTGCAACCTCTACGTCTTCGGGTCGCACGCCAACGTGAACGGCGGGGCCCTTCACAGAGGGCGGCACAGATGTTCCGGCGAAGGAAAATCCGGCCGCCGAAACCGCGCGGGAGGCGGTGACGGTGCCTTTCCAGAGATTGATGGCCGGGCTTCCGAGGAACTTCGCCACGAATGTGTTGACCGGCGCTCGATATAACTCGAGTGGTGCGCCGAACTGCTCGATGCGGCCGTGCCGCAGGATCGCGACGCGATGCCCGAGCGTCATCGCTTCTGCCTGATCGTGCGTGACGTAGATCGTCGTCGTCCTCAGATCCTGCTGGATGCGCTTCAACTCCGCGCGCGTCTGCACGCGCAGTTGCGCGTCGAGGTTCGACAGCGGTTCGTCCATCAGATAGACGGCCGGATTCCGAACGATCGCACGGGCCAGCGCGACGCGCTGTTGCTGTCCCCCCGAAAGCTGTGAGGGGCGGCGCGGCAGGCACTCGGTGAGCCCGAGCCGCTCCGCGGCGCTCCGCACGCGGCTGTCGATCTGGCTGCGCCCGACCTTCCGTGTGACCAGCGGGAAGGCGATGTTCTCGAACACGCTCAAATGCGGATACAACGCGTAGTTCTGAAACACCATGGCCACGTCGCGCTCGGCGGCCGGCAGGCCGTTCACCACACGGTCACCGACGATGATCCGTCCGCTGTCGGGGGAATCCAGCCCGGCGAGGATCCGCAGCAACGTCGTCTTACCGCATCCGGACGGTCCCAGAAGCACCACGCACTCGCCTGCGGCTACGTCGAGATCGACGTCGTTCAGCACCGCATTCGCGCCGTACCGTTTCGTGACGCGTTCGAAGCGGACCGGCATCGCGTCAGGCATCCATACGGCCCCTTTCCGGGAGAACGAGTTCGACGGTGGCGATCTTGTGGGGCGCAATGTCGAGCAGCATCCGGCCGCCGCTGACAGGGCGCTGATCTCCGCGCCGCTCCAGCAGGTCCGTACTGTAGGCCGCTGTCACGAGCGCCGGTAGAACGAGCACCGCGCCGGCCACCGCGGCGTCCGACGGGTTGAAGAACCGCAGAATTGCCGATTGTCGCTCGTCCGCGAGCTTGCACGCGCTCAGCACCGGTGCGTTCTCAGCTGCCGCTTCGACGGCCATGAACGAGTGCCGTGCCGGCGCGGTCCCGTCACCGGCCGCGGCCTGGTGCACACGGGGCGGCAGCAGCGCCGCGCGAGCGAGCGCATACAGAGACGCCGGCGAGGGCGGAGCGCCGCGAGGAACGAAGGTCAGCGCGAACTCGTGGGTTCCGGGGCACTGCGCGCCAGGGGTCGGAAGTCCCGGACCGGCATGGCCGCGTCTGGTCGACAGGTCATCGCGTGAGAGATCCCCGACACAGCGAAGCAGCGTTACGGCAATCGAAGCTGCATGCTGCGCATGAACCACCTCGAACTCCGGCAGTCCGTCTGCGACGACGACCGCACCCCTTGCCTCGTCGCCCGCATCGACGAACGACTGCATGGGCGCGGTCGCGACCGGGAGTTCAGCTAAATCACGTCGTGTCGCGTCGAGCGTCAGTTCACCGGTCGCTGCCGACTCGCGCGTGATGACGTCGAACGCGGTATCCGCACGATGGTGCTCCACACGATTGGCACCGGTGGCACATAACACCCGCAGCCGATGATCGCGGGCAGTATTCGTGATTCGCAGCCGGCACTCGACGGCCGCCGAGCCGCGGCGGATCCGCAACTGCAGCACGCAGGCGAGTGAGCTGCGTCGTCCGGACCGCGCGCGACGATCGGCCGCCGCGGCCTCCGGGACGTCCAGGGTGTACGAGACTTCGATTGCGGAGGTGAGCGGCCCGGCGTCGAACCTGCATACCCGAACGTCGGTCGCGGAGAGGCTGGTGACGCGTTCATCGGCTGCGGGCGGCGAGTAGTTGTACTCGTCGCCGACATCGCCGGCGTCCTCCAGCAGGAACACGGCCGGATACTCGATTCCGCTGCGCTTGTCGATCACCCTTGCGGCGCCGTTCGCAAATGTGACCCGCACCGCGTCGTTCTCGATCGACGGCTCTTGCGCCTCGTCCGATACACGCCGGCCGTCGTCCGGGGCGTCGCGAGCCTCCGTCCGGAAATCCAATACGGTGTAGCCCATCGGCGGGACCGGCGCGTCGATGGCGACGCGCATTCGCCTGACGCGAAGGCCCGGCGGCGGCGCGAACCGGCTCATTCTGAAATCGACCGTCTCCGTCGTCGAAAGCACCTGGAACGGCAGTTCCTTGCCATCAGCATCCGTAACAGAGGCGAGCGTCGCCTCCTCTCCAAGGAACGGCACCGGCTCCTCCAGTACCGTGTAGTCCACCCGCTTGAAGCCGGGCGCTGGTCCGATAGGAAGATCGATGTCCGTTTCGAACACTCCCTGCCACGCGGCAACGCTGGTATTCAAAGCCATCGTTCGAAGCGCACCAGGTGGCGCCGGCGGCACGCGCGAGGCGATCCGCTGAATCGACCGGTCCGCCGCGCCGCCGATGACCTGTTCCACCTTGGCGAAGCGGGTCATGTTTTCGTCGTGCACGGCGTCGATGCTGCATCCGCAGATGCTGTCGTGCGGATGGTTCTGCAGCAGCGTCCGCCAGGCGTACGCGAAGGTGCCCTGCTGCGCATCCGCGCCGCTCAAAGCGGCCATCACCGCGAGCGGCTCCGCCCATTGCTCCAGCTCTCTCTGCGAGCGCGCGTTCGCCTTCTTCAAATACGTTCGCGCGGAGAACACGCCAGGCAGCAGGTGCGCATAGTCCTGCCCCGCGCGAAGTTCTCCCTCGATGAGATCGAGTGCGCTGATGTCGACGTCCTCCCGGACGCCGTGCACGAATGCCGGCAGTGTGGAAATCCGGGCACGCATGCCGGACATCTGGTTGATGACGTCGACCACATCCATCAGCCGCGGGTGGGGTTCGACGTGATCGACTCCCACCATGAGCAGGATCTGATGCGATCGCGATCGACGTTGCTCATACTCGAGAACGGCGGCCGTGTCGCGGCGGAACTCGTCGCCGCTGACGAGCGGCAGCCGCAGCCCGTTGCAGTAGCCGTCTGGCGGAAGGTGTGAGAGCAGCACCTCGGTCCCGTCAGGCGATCGCCACCGGTACTCGGCCCCGCGCCCGCCAAAGCCTCGCCAGAGAATGGCGCCTTCGAGCCCCATGCCGGAAAGGATCTGCGGCATCTGGCTGATGTGGCCGAACGGATCGGGGATGTAGCCGACCCGCATCGACCCTCCGAAGGCGTCTGCAGTCCGAATCCCCCGCGTGAGGTTTCGCACGAGCGACTCGCCGCTGACGAGGAACATATCCGGCATCACGAACCACGGGCCGACGAGCAGACGCCCTTCGTTAACGCGTCTTCGTATCTCCGCCTCGCGCTCCGGACGGATCTCCAGATAGTCCTCCAGGACGATGCTCTGGCCGTCGAGGTGGAAGAAGGTGAAGCGCGCGTCGCGCTCCATGCGATCGAGCACGGCGTCGACGAGGTCGATCAGGCGCGCGCGATACTGCTCGAACGTGAGATACCACTCGCGATCCCAGTGCGTATGGGAAATCACGTGTACGGTGGTCGTCATCCCTTGGTGGCTCCGGAGGTCAGGCCCGCAACGAAGAAGCGCTGCAACGCGAGAAACGCGGCGACGACGGGCAGCAGGCCGATGAAGCTCGCTGCCGCGACGAGCTGCCATTCGGTTTCGTAGCCGCTTTGAAAACTGAACAGGCCGATCGGAATCGTGAACCGCTGCTGCGAGTCGAGCAGCACGAGCGCGAGGCCGAACTCGGCCCAGTAGAAAGCCAGGTTGAAGATCGCGACCGACGCGAGCCCGGGACCGATCAGCGGCAGCGCGATCCGCCGGAAGATCGTTCCGCGCGTCGCGCCGTCGAGGACGGCGGCCTCGAACAGCGACCTCGGCAGCGCGTCGAAGAAGTTGCGCAGCACGACGATCGTGAACGGCAACTGTACGGCGGCGTACACGAGGACCAGCCCCTTGTGCGTGTCGAGCAGGTGCATGTGGGAGATGAGACCGTAGAGCGGCACCAGCAGCACGATCGGCGAGACCATCTGCGCGAGCAGCAGACCGGTGGCAATCGTCTCCCGCCGGCGAAAATGTTCGCGCGACAGCACGTACGCCGCGGGTGCCCCGATCGCCATCGTCGCGATCGTCGCCGTCAGGGCGATCACCACGCTGTTCCAGAGATACCAGGGGAGCTGCGTCTGCGTCAGCACGAACGCATAGTTCGCGCCGGACTCGTCGCGCGAAAGCAAACGCGGCGGGTACGCGTAGACGCCCGCTTTTGATTTCAGCGACAGCGCAAACAGCCAGACCTGCGGCAGCAGGAACGCAATCGCAACGCCGATCAGGACGGCGGTGAGGGCAATCCGGACGCCGCGTCCGTGCGTCATGCGTCAGCCCTCCGGCGCACCAGTCTCAAGGCCGCGATCGCGAGCGCGACGTTGACCACGAGCATGACGACCGCCACTGCGGCGGCGCGGCCCGACTCGAGGCTGAAGAACGCCGAGCGATACATGTAGAGCGACACGACTTCGGTCGCGCGGCCCGGGCCGCCCCCGGTCAACGGCAGCACGAGGTCGAAGGTGTTCAGCGTGGCAATCGTGATGAGCGCCAGATTCAGCGCGAGCACGGGTGCGATTTCAGGCAGGACGATCGAGCGCAGCCGCTGCCACACGCCGGCGCCTTCCAGGTCCGCCGCTTCGTGCAGCTCGCGCGGAATCCGCTGCAGGCCGGCGTACTGGAGGATCATGCTGAACGCGCAGCCGCGCCACGCGTTGGCCACGATCAACGACACGAGCGCCGCGCCGGCCGCCGACAGGAACGGCAGCGGGCCGATGTGTACGAACGACAGCACGTAGTTGGCGATGCCGGCGCGGTTCTCCATGAGCAGGATGCGCCACAGCACGCCGACGAGCACGCCAGGGATGACCCACGCGCTGACGATCGCCGCCCGCGCGACGGCCGTCCCCTTCGCGCGCCGGCGCCGCGCCGCATCGATCAGGAGCGCGATGCCCAGCCCGACACCCAATTGGACGATGACGGAGGCGATCACGAAGGTGAGCGTCACCAGCAGCATCGAATGGAATTCCGGGTCGCCCGCCAGGCGCGCCAGCGTCTGAATGCCGTAGGTGTACCGATTGTCGTACGCACGCGCGTCGGTTGCGGCGAGCCTGAACAGATCCAGCACGGGATACAGGAGAAACACCGATACGAGCACGAGCGCCGGTGCGAGCCACAGCGCCTGTCGGCCGTTCCGCGCCGGGCGTGCGGCGGACCCGGCGGGGAGCGCGGGCTGCGGCGGACGCGTCGCGCGCTCCTTTGTAGGGCGCCTCGTCCCCCACAACAGCCAGATGCATACGAGCGCGGCGAGGATGGGCGGCGCCCACGTCAATGGATCGAACGTCCGCCGCTCCCCCGCCGATCGCTGGCGCTGTCGTTGCGCGATGGTCTGCACCGCCTTGAAGGCATCGTCCACGGCAGCCTCGGGCGATTTCGCCCCGGAGACCACAGCGCCGATCGCGAGCTGCAGTTGTTCCGAGATGGCGGGATAGATCGGGACGGCCGGGCGCGCGCGGCCGTTGATCAGCATCCGCCCGAACAGCGCATACCACTTGTCGTCGCGGAACACGGGAAAGTCACGGTAGACACTCTTGCGAACCGGAAGCTGTCGGGTCGGGATGCTGATGCGCGCGACGTTCTCGGGGGATTCGACGAAGCGCAGGAATTCGGTTGCGGCTTTCTGCTTCGCGGGATCGCGCGTAAAGGTCACCCACACCCACCCACCGGTGCCCGTCGAATGCGTATTCGGATCAGCTTCCGGAATGTCCGCGATGGCCCATTTGGCGAACTCCTGCGGGGGCAGTGCGAACTCGAGCTCGCGAAGCTGCCAGCTCCCGCCAAGGAACATCGCGACGTCGCCGGACACGGCCGCCGACGACAGCTGCTGGTAATCGTTGTTCGCCAGCACCGATGAGGGCGACGCGCCCGTCTGGATCGTGGCGCGCAGGAACCGCATCAGCTTCACCATGTACTCACGGTTCGGCGGCAGGCCGAAGATCGGCTGGCCGTCGCCGTCGACCAGATTGCCGCCCTGCGCCCAGAACATCGGCAGGTGATCGAATACCGTCGCCTCCCATCGGCCGGCGTTATAGAGGTAGCCCGCGATGTGCTTCTCGCGCGAGATGCGACTGGCCGTCGCGAGCAGCTCGTCCCAGGACTTCGGAGGGGTGGGGACCAGATCCGTCCTGTAATAGAGGACGCGGCAGTCGGTGCCGTGCCACAACCCGTACACGTGGCCCTGACGGTCGCTGAGCGTGCTGATCGTGAACGGGAGAAAGTCCGCCCGGTCCTCGGCGGGCCAGTACGGATCGAGCGGCTGGACGTCGCCGCGCTCGAGGAAGAGGGGCATCCAGAAGCTGTCGACCGAGGCGATGTCGGGCAGGCGGCCCGCCGCGGCGGCCAGCAGCAGCTTGGCCTTGTGCATCTCGAGCGCGGGCATGACCGAGACGGCGATCTGCACGTCCGGATGCGTCCGGGCGTACTGCTCGAAGATGTCGTGGAAGAGCGACGCGACTTCCGGGCGCGCGTCGAGATGCGAGTAGTCGTGCTGCGCCCAGAGCGTCAGCTTGATCGGCGCGTCAGCCCGCCCGATGCGAACCGGCGTGACGAGGTCGTCCTGCGCGAACGCCGTCCCGGCCCCGCCACAGGCCAGGAGTACCAGAGCACCCACAAAAAAAGGGGACAACCGCCTTTTTTCGCAAAAAAAGGGGACAACCGCCTTTTTTTGCGAAAAAAGGGGACAGCCAGCCAGCAGCCCCGATATCCTGCGAAAAATGGCGGAAATCCCCTTGGTCACGGGCGGATGGTGACGTATATCGGGTTGGCAATGGCGCGAGGCGCGCCGTCGGCCCCAGCAATCTGCACCCGGAAATAGCCCGGCTCCGGCGGATAGCGGACAAACGACACTTTGCCGTCCGGCGACATCGTGGCGTGCGCGACGCTCTCGCCACGCCAGACCAGGTCCACGCGGTCTCCCTCGTAGGCCTCGGGATCCAGCGTAACGTCGATCGAGACCGAATCACCTGTGTGAATCGCCAGATCGTCTCCCACCCGCGCGGTCGCACGTCCGGCGCGCGCGACGATGTCCGGCGGCGGCAAAGCGGTCGTCGCCATGACGATCACGTGGCCCTCCTTGACGGCTTTCAAAATCGCCGGCGTCGAGAGCTCCGGCGCCCACACGCGCGCCGTCGGCGAGCCGATCGGCGCGGGCCCATGGTGCCAGTCGCTTTCGCCGACACCCGTCAGGCGTCGGCCGGCGCGCAGGAGCAAATCCCACATCGCGAGTGCCTGCCGTCGCCCCTCAGCGGTCCCGTTGAAGATTTCCCACGCGTTCACCGCCGGTGGGACGTCGTGCGTCCACGTACACGCGAAACAGTCCGTCACGGCGTGATTCACCGAGATGACCCCTCCGCGATTCGCCGCGCCCTGCATCACGTCATTGATAACGGGATTTCCGGGTTGGATCCGGAAGTCGATATACGTCCGCTCGCCTGAGAGGCCCCACACGTTGAAATGACCGCCTGGCGTGGTCACTTCCTCGCCCGTGATGACGAGCAGGTCGGGCCGGTCGAGCGCGACGAGCTGGTTCGCCGTGTTGTTGTGGTCGGTGAGGATGACGAAATCCAGCTTCTCCCCGCGCGCCTTGTCGACGAGATCGGCGGGACTGAGCACGCCGTCGCTGAACGTGGTGTGCGTGTGCATGGCGCCCCCGTACCAGGCGGGTCCGCGCCGAATCGGACCGGCGTTCCGCGGCTGAATTTTCGGGGTCGGGCCGCGTGCAGGCTCGCTCGAAATGGTCGTCGTCAGGGTCACGTCGACTCCGCTGGGCCCGACCTGATAGAGGCCGAACAGCACGTGCCACTCGCCCGCCGGCAACGGACCTGGCCAGTAGCCGGGCGACGCGTGATCGACGCCGACCGTCACCGTATCCTGCGCGCCGCCGCTGTAGCCGCGCAGCGACGTTGTCCCGAGCGTCAGCGGTCCCGGCTCGTACAACCCGAGGTCGACGGTGTTGGCGCCGCCACCGCGATCGTACTTGTAACTCACGGTCAGGCTGGTCGTACCCGCCGGGACGTTGACGGGCACGTACACGTAGCGCTTCAGCTGCTGGTCCTGTGCCGTGTAATGGACCGTGACGGACTGGCTGTTTGCGGACCGCGGCTGCGGTGAGGAGAGGGCGACGGCCGAAAAAGACGCGACCAGAGTCAGCAAAATCTGCCGCACCGACCGATCGGACCCGGCTGTCCCCTTTTTTTGCGAAAAAAGGCGGTTGTCCCCTTTTTTTGTGCGCATCAGGCGTGGGCCTCGTGGGTCGCGAGCAGATCGAGGGCGAGCGCCGTCCAGGAGAAATCGCGCGCCCCGAAGCCCTGCCCCGTCTGCGGATCGTAGTACTCGCGAAATCCGTCGCCCTCGACGAGCGACGCAGAGCGATCCTCGATGCGCGTCGCGAGGTCCGGCCGCCCATGGCGACGAAGTCCGCGGGCGATGTACCAGTTCGCATTGATCCACGTCGGCCCGCGCCAGACGAGTTTGTTTTCGGCCGTCGGGGTCAGATACGAGGGTTCGTTCATGGCGACGCTGGGAACGGGATACGGCGCGGCATATTCTGCCGGATCTTCGATGTGGCGGATCAGCGCGTCGACCTGCGGCTTCGGGAGGTCTTGCAGCACGATGGGGACGAGACAACTGACCGTGTTCACCTTCAGCATCCGCTCCCCTTCGCCGGCGAGATCGAAGAAGAGTCCCGTCTCCTCGTCGAAGCACTTCCTCACGATCGCCGCCGTCGTCTGCGCCGCACGCGTGCGCATCTCGTGCGCGCCGACCTCGTCGCCGATGCGCTCGAGCAGATCGCCAAGTACGCGCTGGTTCTCGGCGTAAATGCTGTTGACGAAGACATCTTCGTCCACGAACCGGTCGAGCGCGAACATGCGCGCGTGCTCGCGTTGGACCGTTGCGTACGGTCCGGCGACGCGCTCCCACGCGGCGGTGTAATCGGCAAGGACGGCGCCGCTCACTCCCAGGTAGCCGTCGTACTTGGGCGTGTGATCGAGGCCCGACTCGTCCGGCTGCAGCGTGGCCATCAGGCCATCGCGGTCCGGATCCCGCATCAGATCAAGCCAGTCGAAGTAACGGCGGACTTTCGGAAGCATCTTGCGCAGGTACTCGTCGCCGCCGGGGCCCTGCGCGCCAGCCGCGACCGCCTCCGCGAGCACCGGAGGCTGGATGCAGTCGCTCAGGTACGGCGTGCGATACGCGATCGCATAGGTCGAGAGCAGCTCCTCGAATCGCTCTCGCTGCCAGAACGTGACGTGCGCCACGAAGCCATCGGGCTGCTGATTCGCGAGAAGGCTCCGCATCTCGATCCGCGATCGCTCGACGTCGAAGTGTGACAGCGCGACCGCGTGAAAACACGAATCCCAGAACCACTGAAACGGGTAGGTGCCCATCGACGGACACACGAAGTCGTACTCGCGCCGGCACCATTCGGCGAACCCGCGCTGACGGTTGCGATCGTACAGCGCGCGGACGGCGTCGGTCATGGCGCGCAGTCGTGGGGTCATGGCCATCGATACCGTGCATATCATGCTATATTCCGCGCCGCATGATCGCCCTGCTCACGGCCCTCCTTCTTCAGTCTTCCGCCGCCGGCGCGCCGCTCACCCGCGAATTCGTCGTCAACGCGCCGTCGGAAGTCGTCGCGACGATCACCGCCGGCTGCGCGCACTGCGACTGGGCAGCGGACAATCGCGAAGCGCTGCTGCTCGAGCTGCGAGTCGACGGCGAGTATTCGCAGCACCTCGCGCTGGTCCGCGGCGAAGACCCCGCAGCGTATCCCGTGATGCTCGGGCGCCTCGCGTCTGGCAAACACGCGCTGACCATCGCGATCGATCACACCCGCTCGGCGCCCGACGCAGGCGCGTTGACGGTGACCGACGTCGCGTTCACGTCGTACGGGCAGGATGCGCCGGAATTCGACTGGCTGCAGTTCGCCCCGCGGCTCCGCGCGCGGCCTGGGACGATCGAGAAGTTCTCCGACTTCCCGCTCGTCATGTATGCCGAACGGAACATCCGCGGCGAGACGGGGCAGCAGTACCGGTACCAGTACACCGTCATCTTCACCAACGAGGATGGGGGCACCCCCACCGATCGCCTGATGGCCACGTGGGGACGGACGACAGACATCGAGTTCGTCTACGGATTACCGGTGGGCAAGGACGTCGGCGAGATTCAGGCTGAAGGCCACAAGTGGATTCCATTCGCCGGGCCGAAGGTCGGCACGCATCCGGTGTTGTGGGTGGCGACGCTGAACAACATGGTCGCGGACCATGGCCCGGACGAGGCGATCACGTTCGCGCCTGCGCCGTTCATGGTCGACCTGACGGGCACGTCACGTGAACACGTGATGGACGTGCAGCCCTGGATGTACGCGACGACGTCCAAGGAGATGCAGCGCGAGGGACGCATCGATCCGGCAGCACAACCGGGCAGCGGCAAGATCCCGGACCCGCGGCGCTACGCCACCGCCGAAGCGTGCGGTGACGTGACGGATGCCACGCTCGCGTTCGACATCGGTGTCCGGCAGCCGGACGGCGCTGTCGCGTGGTTCGCCACGGATCGCGGCGACGCGAAATTCCGGATTGCGCGCGGCGGCTGCTTCCGCGGCGGTGCGCCGCTGCCCGACGGAACCACGGCCGCACAGATCGTCGGTCTACGCGTACGCGCGTATCCTCGTCCGCCCCACGAAGGCGATCCCGCGCCGGCGCCAGGAACCGGTTCGGTGACGATGAAGTCCGTCACCATGATCTTCATGCTCAACGAGCGCTACGTACCCACGAAGTCGGCGTTTACCTGGAAGGGATCACTGCCCGTCAAGACCGACGGCGCGCCTGTGGAGCTGAAGTGACGGTGAATTGCAGATTTCAGAATGAAGATTGCAGATTCACAATTCCCGCAATCTGCAATCTGCAATCTGCAATTCACCGAGGCACGACAGGCAGCCTCGGGTCCTGCGGCGGCCAGGACTGCCGGAAATGGGCGTACCGCGGATCGTCGCTCGCCGCCATCGAACGGCGCGTCCCGGCGAGCACGTTCAGGTAATACGCGTCGTAGCCGTACGCCGTGACGAACGGGTGATAGCCGTCGCGGATCAGCACGAGGTCGCCGTCCTCCACGCGGACGGTTTCGTCCCTGTGCCCGTCGAGCGAATACAGCCGCTGGAACCCGTATCCGAGCGGATCGCTCATCCGGTAGTAGTACGTCTCCTCGAGATCGACCTCCGCCGGAGGATTGTCGACGTCGTGCTTGTGGGGCGGATAGCTGGACCAGTTGCCGCTTGGCGTGAACACTTCGCAGATGAGCAGACGATCCGCGGGGAATGCGGGCGGAAGAATGTCGACGATCTGTCGCGTCGCATTCCCGCCGCCCCGGATCTCGTAGCCGCAGTCCTGCGGCCGCACGTGGACCGGCGAGAGCGGCTTGTCGGAAGGCGCGCGGCACTCCGCGAGATCCGTTGGTTCGCTCGCCTCGACGGAGAAGCTCTGCCCCGACGGCAGATACACGGCGTGCGGATACGACGCGAACACGCTCGCACGGGGTCCAAGCGTTACCGGCGCATGGCCGGTCCACGTCACCGTGCAGGTGCCGCTCAACAGCACAATGCAGCACTCGTCGTCCTTCGTCTTGCCGTACCACGTCGCACCGGAGACGAGGCGGCGGACGGTGAAATGGATGTACTCCCAGCCAGCCTGTTGCCGCGTGATCTCGACGAGCACACCCGGTTCCGCTGGGCCGATTCGCCGGGACTTGAGGAGCAGTGGTTCGATCGCCATCCGCGAAGTGTAACAGCCGAAGCGCACCGTTTTTCGCGGACGATAAGCGGGCGGCTCCGCGACGCTGATACACTTCGGCTTCCATGGCGACGACATCGCTCGATCTGCTGTGCATGGGGCGCAGTTCGATCGATCTCTACGCGCACGAAGTGGGCGCGCCCATCACGTCCGTGAAAAGCTTCGACGCGTACGTCGGCGGATGCCCGACCAACGTTGCGGTCGGCACGCGGCGTCTCGGCGTGCGAAGCGGACTGCTGACGGGTGTGGGCACCGATCAGGTCGGCGATTTCGTGCTGCACTTCCTCCAGCAGGAGGGCGTCGATGTCTCGGCGGTGCCGCGATTCCGCGAGCGGCGGACGAGCGCGGCGCTGCTCACGATCCAGCCCCCGGATCGCTTCCCGCTCACGTTCTATCGCGACAACTGCGCCGACATCGGACTGACAATCGACCACGTTCGGGCATCGGCCGCCTTTCAGAGCCGGTTGATCTTTCTCACGGGTACGGGGCTGTCCGAAGAGCCGAGCCGCACCGCGACGCTGTATGCGGCCGAGAAGGCGCGAGCGGCCGGCGTCCGCGTGATCCTGGACGTCGATTACCGTCCCGGCCTGTGGCCGTCCGAGGACGTCTTCGGCGCCAACCTCCGAGCGCTCGCGCGCTTTTCGCACATCGCAATCGGCACCGAAGAGGAACTGCGGGCGGCGACGAACCAGGCGCACACAGACGAGGCGTGCGCGACGATGCTGGACACCGGCATCGAGCTGCTGGTGCTCAAGCGCGGCGGCGACGGCGCGCGCGTCTTCCGGCCCGGAACAGCGCCGCAGGACATCCCCCCGTTCACGATCACGGTGATGAACGTGCTCGGCGCTGGCGACGCCTTCGCGAGCGGCTTCATTTACGGCATCCTGCAAGGCTGGGAGCCCGAAAAGGCCGCGCGCCTGGGCAACGCCACGGGCGCGATCGTCGTCACCCGCCACGGCTGCGCGAACTTCATGCCGACCATTCCCGAGGTCCGCGACTTTCTGGCAGCGCAACGCGCCACCGATCTCACGGTGTAAGCGCAAGACGGGAGGTATGAAGCTCACCGTCGGACTCATCGGATGCGGACGGCTTGGACGGATCTACGCGCGCGATCTCTCTTCCCGAATCGCGGAAACGCGCCTCGCGGCGATCGCGGATTCGAATCCGGACGTTGCCCGGGACGCCGCCGCCGAATTCGGCACGCGGGCTGTTGCTGACGCCGGCGACCTCTTTCACGACCCCTCGATCGATGCCGTCGTCATCGTCAGCCCGACGCACACACACAAGGATCTCGTGATCGCGGCGGCAGCCGCACGCAAGCCGGCCTTTTGCGAGAAGCCGCTCGCGCTGTCGCTGGAGGACTGCGAGCAGATGCAGTCAGCCGTCGAGCGCGGCGGCTCGTTCTTCCAAATGGGCTTCATGCGGCGCTTCGATCCGGGGTACGTCGCCGCGAAGCGTCACCTGGACGAGGGACGCATCGGCCGCGCCGTCGTGTTCAAGTCGACATCTCGGGATCCCTACCCGCCCAGCCTTGAATACGCCAACCCGGCCAGCAGCGGCGGCATGCTCGTGGACATGGGCATTCACGATTTCGATCTTGCCCGGTGGTTCATGGGAGACGTCGCCAGCATCTCCGCCGTCGGGGGAGTGCTCGCCTATCCCGAACTCGCGTCGGTCGGCGATATCGACAACGCGATCGCCACGCTGACGTTCGTCGACGGGAGGCTCGGCGTCATCGATCTCACGCGCAACGGCGTCTACGGGTACGACATCAGCACGGAGCTGCTCGGCACCGAAGGAACGGTCCGGATCGGCTACCTGCGCGAGACGCCGGTGCTGACGATGACCAGGAACAGCGTGTCGCACGACACGGTGCCCTATTTCATGCAGCGGTTCGAGCGCGCCTACACGGCGCAGCTACAGAACTTCGCATCGAACGTTCTTCAGCAGAGAGACCCGCCGGTCACGATCGACGACGGCGTCCAGGCGCTCCGTGTCGCGCTGGCTGCGACCGAGGCGCAGCGCACGGGCGAGCGGGTCGACGTGCGCTCTGCGGGTAGCCACCGACACTAGCGCGCTCGCGCGGGTCCTTACCTTGCGCGTGTGCTATCGCGGAGTTCCCACCGGCTTTCCATCCGCGAGCGCTGCGGCCTCATCGTACGTGGGGACGCCGTTGATCGCGCCGAGCCGCGTGCAACTGATCGCCGCGGCCGCGTTCGCGAAACGGATCGCGTCGCGGGCGCGCTCGCCGCGCAGCAACGCGGTGATGAACGCGCCGCGGAACACGTCGCCGGCGCCGGTCGTATCGACCGCGTCGACCGTGAACGCGGGCTCGTGATAGAAGGTGTCGCCGTCGAGCGCGACGGCCCCGCGCGGCCCGAGCGTCACGCACATCAGCCCGTCGTTCAACCGCCGCAGGTCGCGCAACGCGCGTTCGAAATCCGTCTCACCCGTCAACGCCGCGGGCACGTGTTCGGCGAAGATGGGAATCGTCACGGACTGGACGAGCGCTTCGGTGCGAGCGGTGATGCGGTCGATGTCGCTCGTGACGATCCGGCCGGCGCCGCGTGCGATCGCCGCGGCCATGATCGCGGCTTCCTGATCGACGTCGTCCACGTGCACCACGCGTGCGGCCGCCAGCGCCTCCGGCGGCACCTCGCGAGGCCGCAGCAGCAATCCTTCCGCGCGGTCCCAGAGGACGATCCGCTCGCCGGCGTGTTCGTCGACCATGATGACGGCGAACTGGTTCGTGACGTCGCGGATGACCGCGTCGATCATGTCGATGCCGTGCCGCGCCAGTTCCTCGCGCACCCGGCGGCCGTTGTCGTCCGTCCCGGTCGCGCCGATGTACTTGGCGCGCAGCCCCATCGCAGCGCACGTGCAGAGCGCGGTCGCAACCTGGCCGCCGCAGCACAGCGAGTGGCTGCTGATCCGCATCTTGGCGTTCGGACCGTCCCGCTCCGGATACGCCGGCAGCCGATACACGTAATCGACCGAATTGGCGCCGATTCCCACGACGTCGAACACGGCGGGTGCCTCTGCACTCATGTGTGGAAGTATATCTGTGATGAACACCTCTCGCGTCTTCATGCTGGCGTCCGATCACCGCTGGCAGTGGCAGGAATGGTGCGACAAGAACGGCGTCGCGCACGAGCGGATTTCCGAGGTGAAGGGGCTCGTGCTGGAGGCGTTTCTCCAGGCGCGCGGGCGATCGGACCAGGTGCGCACCTATGGCGCGCTGCTGCTCGACAACCAGTATTCGGCGGAGGCGATAGCGCGCGCGATGGCTCTCGGAATTCCGGTCGGGGCGCCCGTCGAGAAAGCCGGCGTGTTCCCGCTCCACTGGGAGCGAGAACCCTTTCATGCCGTGTCGCGCGGCAACAGCTTCGTCAAGGTGCTCGTCCGATACCGGCCCGAATGGCCGCCGGCCGACCGCGAGCAGCAGTGGAACAAGCTGCTCGACTTGCAGGCCTGGTGTCGCGCCGAGAAGATTCCCCTGCTCGTCGAGATCATCATCATGAAGGCCGGCGAGGACGAACAGGACTTCGAACGCCGAGGGCGGCCGGCCATGCTCGCCGGCCTGATCCGCGACGCGTACGCCCGCGGGCTGGTGCCGGCGATCTGGAAGATCGAGGGCACGACCAGCCGCGACGGCGCCGTCGCGATCGACGCTGCTATTCGCGAGCGGGATGAACCGCGTCAGCTCATTCTGGGAAAAGGCGCAGGACCGGAAGCGATCGGTTCGTGGTTCGATGCTGCCGCGGGGCTGGAGTCGACCGCAGGCTTCGCCATCGGCCGATCCGTGTTCATGGAACCGGGAAGTGCATTTTTGAGGGGCGATCTCTCCGCGGCAGATGCGACGGCGCAGATCGCCGAACGGTACCTCGCATTTGTCGACGGGTGGGTTGAACGGGAGGCGCGATAAAACTACGCAACTCCGCAACTACCAACTACGCAAGGACCGGCCCTGCGCTACGAGGTCGTGCGCGCGGCGCGCTCCGCATGATATTCCTGCAGCGACCTGACGGTGAGGCCTTCCGTATGCAGCGCTTTGATGGCGTTCACCGTCGCGGCCGCGCCGGTGAGCGTCGTGATGCACGGCACCTGCTGCATCATCGCGATCCGGCGGACGACCCGGTCGTCGAAGAACGAGTCGCGCCCGACCGGCGTATTGATGACGAGCTGGATGCTGCCGTTGAGGATCGCGTCGCCCACGTGCGGCCGGCCTTCGTTCACCTTGAACACGATCCCCGCGTCGATGCCGTGCGCCCGCAGGTAGCTCGCCGTCCCTCTCGTCGCGACGAGTGAGAACCCGAGCGCGACGAGGTCGCGCGCAATCTGCACGACGGCAGGTTTGTCGTGGTTGCTGACGCTGACGAACGCGGTGCCGCGCGCCGGCAATTTGACGCCCGCCGCCAGCTGCGCTTTGGCGAACGCGCTGCCGAACGTCGTGGCGCCGCCCATGACTTCGCCGGTCGATTTCATCTCGGGCCCGAGGATCGTATCCACACCCGGGAAGCGCACGAACGGGAACACGGGCGTCTTCACGAACACGCCGGCGACCTCGAGGTCTTCGGTGAGCCCGAGCTGCGCGAGCGTCTTCCCCACCATCACGCGCGCGGCGATTTTGGCGAGCGGCACGCCGGTCGCCTTCGACAGATATGGGACGGTCCGCGATGCGCGCGGATTCACTTCGAGGACGTAAACGGTGTCGTCCTTGATGGCGAACTGCGTATTCATCAGCCCGACGACGTTCAGCGCGCGGGCGATGCGGCGGGTGTAGTCGCGGATCGCGTCGAGGTGCCGCGGCGCGACCCGATACGGGGGAACCACGCAGGAACTGTCGCCTGAGTGGATGCCCGCTTCCTCGATGTGCTCCATGATGCCGCCGATGACCACGGCCCCGGTGGCGTCCGCGACGGCATCGACGTCGAGTTCGACGGCGTCCTCCAGAAACTTGTCGATCAGCACCGGCCGTTCCGGCGACGCCTGGACCGCCGTCGTCATATAGCGATCGAGCCCCGCCATGTCGTGCACGATCGCCATCGCGCGGCCGCCCAGCACGTACGACGGCCGGACCACGAGCGGGAACCCGATCTTCCTCGCGACGCCGCGAGCTTCCTCGGGATTCGTCGCCGTGCCGCTCGCGGCCTGCGGGATGCCCAGATCCCACAGCAGCCTGGCGAAGCGCTCGCGGTCTTCCGCCAGGTCGATGGAATCCGGCGACGTTCCCAGGATCTTGACCCCCGCATCCTGCAGCGGCAGCGCGAGCTTCAACGGCGTTTGCCCGCCGTATTGCACGACGCAGGCGATGTCGCCGCCGGCCTGCCGCTCGCGTTCGATGATCCCGAATACGTCTTCAAACGTCAGCGGCTCGAAGTAGAGCCGGTCGACCGTGTCGTAGTCGGTCGAGACGGTTTCCGGGTTGCAATTGATCATGACGGTCTCGAAACCGTCTTCGCGGAGCGCGAACGCCGCGTGCACGCAGCAGTAGTCGAACTCGATGCCCTGGCCGATTCGGTTCGGTCCGCTGCCGAGGATGACGACCTTCTGTCGCGGTGTCGGGTCCGCCTCGCACTCCTTCTCGTACGTGCCGTAGAGGTATGGCGTGAACGACTCGAACTCCGCCGCGCAGGTGTCGATCCGTTTGTAGGCAGGCTTCAGTCCGCGTTCGATGCGCGCCGCGCGTACGGACTCCTCGTCGGTCCCCAGCATGCTCCCGAGCTGCCAGTCGCCGAACCCGGCGCGTTTCAGCGTACGCATCAGCTCGGCCGAGATCCCACGAAGCCCCACGAGCGTCGCTTCCTCTTTCAACTGTACGAGCTGCTGGAACTGCGTCAGGAACCAGCGATCGATCTTCGTCGCGCGGTGCACATCCTCTACCGACCAACCGCGCTCGAGCGCGCGGAAGATGGACCACATCCGCCGATCGGTCGGGATCGACAGCGCGCGCTGGAGCGCGCCATCGTCATCCTCAGCCTGGATCGCGGCGCTGGCGTTGATCCGGCCGCCGCTTCGGGCAAAGAGCATGTTGCCGCGCCCGAGTTCGAGCGAGCGGAACGCCTTCATGAAGGCTTCCTTGAACGTTCGCCCGATGGCCATGACTTCCCCGACCGACTTCATCTGCGTCGTCAGGGTTCGATCCGCGCGCGGAAATTTCTCGAACGCCCACCGCGGCACCTTCACGACGATGTAGTCGATCGTCGGTTCGAACGACGCGGGCGTGAGGCGCGTGATGTCGTTCGGAATCTCGTCGAGCGTGTAGCCGAGCGCCAGCTTCGCGGCGATTTTCGCGATCGGAAAGCCGGTCGCCTTGGACGCGAGCGCGGACGACCGCGACACGCGGGGGTTCATCTCGATCACGACGATCCGGCCGTCCTCGGGATTGATCGCGAACTGGATGTTGGACCCGCCGGTTTCGACATTTACCCGCCGGATGATCCGGCGACCGATGTCGCGCATCCGCTGGTATTCCTTGTCGGTCAGCGTCAGCGCGGGGGCGACGGTGATGCTGTCGCCGGTGTGCACGCCCATGGCGTCGACGTTCTCGATCGAGCAGATGACAACGAAGTTGTCGGCGCGGTCGCGCATCACCTCCAGCTCGAATTCCTTCCAGCCGATCACCGACTGCTCGACCAGGACTTCGTGCACCGGGCTCAGGTTCAGACCGCGCTGAACGATCTCGCGATATTCCTCGATGTTGTAAGCGATCCCTCCGCCGACACCGCCGAGCGTGAACGACGGACGGATGATGATCGGGAAGCCGATGGCATCGATCGCGTCCAGCGCGTCCTGCATCGACCGGATGTAGCGGCTGTCGGGGACTTCGACGCCGATTTCGCGCATCGCGTCGCGGAATTTGAGGCGGTCCTCCGCGACGTTGATCGCCTCGACGGAAGCGCCAATCAGCTCGACGCCGTACTTTCGCAGTACGCCGGCCTCGGCGAGCTGCACCGCGAGGTTGAGCGCGGTCTGGCCGCCAACCGTCGGAAGCAGCGCATCGGGCCGCTCGCGTTCGATGACCTGCGAGACCATGTCGACCGTCAGCGGCTCGACGTACGTGCGGTCCGCGATCTCGGGGTCGGTCATGATTGTCGCGGGATTGCTGTTGACCAGCACGACCTCGAGGCCCTCGGCCCGCAGCGCCTTGCACGCCTGCGTCCCCGAGTAGTCGAACTCGCACGCCTGCCCGATCACGATCGGTCCGGACCCGATGACCAGCACGCGTTTGATGTCAGTTCGTTTCGGCATCAGTGGCTGGACACATAATTTGAGCCGCGTCGCGGCGACCGGAGCGCAGCGTCGGGACGGTGCGCAGGTCTCACGCGCGCCGCTCCATTTCGTCCACGAACTGGCGGAACAAATAGTCGGCGTCGTGGGGGCCGGGCGCGGCTTCGGGATGGTATTGCACGCAGAAGACGGGCTTGCTCTCGTGCCGCAGGCCTTCGACGGTTCCGTCGTAGAGATTCAGGTGCGTGATCTTCACATCGGATGGAAGTGATTCCGGATCGACGGCGAATCCGTGATTCTGCGACGTGATCTCCACCTTGCCGGTCTCCAGTTCCTTGACCGGGTGATTGGCTCCGCGATGGCCGAACTTCAATTTGTAGGTGGACCCGCCCATCGCGAGCGACAGGAGCTGGTGCCCGAGACAAATGCCGAAAACAGGCACCTCTGACTCGATCAGCGTCTTCGCGTTGTCGATCGCGTAGGACAGCACCGCCGGATCGCCAGGACCGTTGCTGAGAAATACGCCGTCGGGTCCTTCTCGCAGGAGTTCCTGCGCCGGCGTCCCCGCAGGAAACACTCGAACGTCGCAGCCGTACGCGGTGAAGCGCCGGAGGATGTTCCACTTCATGCCGTAGTCGTACGCCGCGACGCGCAGATTGCGCCGCGCGTGGTGCGGCGCCGGCGGCGTGAATTCGTCGCCGGGCGGCGGCGTCCAGTCGAACGGCGCCGCACACGTGACGCCGAGCACGAGGTCCGATCCCTCCATCGGCGCGATGCCGCGCGCGCGCTCCACGAGCGAGGCCGGATCGACCTCTCCGGTCGCAATGATGCCGCGCATGACGCCGGCCGAGCGCAGCACGCGCGTCAGCGCACGCGTATCGATGTCGGTAATCGCGACGATGTTGTTTCGTGTGAGGTACTCGCGAATCGTGCCTTCCGCGCGCCAGTTGCTGGCGATCGGCGATTCGTCGCGGATGATGAAGCCGGCGACCTGCGTGCCCCGCGATTCCTCATCGTCGGGCGCGATGCCGTAGTTGCCGATTTGCGGCGCGGTCATGCACACGATCTGCCCCGCATACGACGGGTCCGTGAGCACCTCCTGATAGCCGGTCATCCCGGTGTTGAAGACGACCTCGCCGCCCGTTTCGCCGGCTGCGCCGGCGGCGTCTCCTTCGTACCACGTCCCGTTTTCGAGCGCCAGTGTCGCTTTCATCTCACTGAATTTCCTCGAGCGACCCGGCGACCCTGACTTCCTGTCCCGCGACCACGCGGGCGGTCGAATACCAGGGACGGTGCCGCGTCAGCTCCAGGCGCACGACGTGCGTGCCGATGCGCACGTCGTTCAGGCGCAGCGGCGTCTTCCCCATCGGCTTGCCGTCGATGACGACGGTCGCTCCCTGCGGATGCGAATCGACGAACAGCGTGCCCGTGAAGGTCACCGGGGTCGGTGCCGCACGTTCCACCGGCGCACGCCGCGCAGGCGCCGCGGCGGGTTTGGCGCTTTCGAGATGTACATTCAGCGCGCGCGAGGGACTCTGCGCGTTGAGGGCGAATTCTTCTCGCGCCGTCTTGTAATCGGGCTCGACGACGCGCACGACGTAATTGCCGAACGGCAGCGAATCCAGCGTCAGCGGCGTGCGTCCGCGCCATTTCCCGTTCACCGTCACGCCCGCTTTCGACGGCGTCGACTTAACCGTGATTTGGCCCCGCGTAGCCGCCGCAGGCGTCGACGGACGCCCGGACGGATTAGCGCGTGACGACAGCACCGTCTCCGGCACCGCGGCCGGCGCGGGCGGCACACCCGCCGATGGCTGCGCGGCAGACCCGCCGCCGCTCGACTTCGGCGCGGTCGCTGCCGGCGAGGGTGTTTGTGGCTCCGGGCCCGGTGACGCCGGCGTCTCGGTCGTCGGCGAAGGCGCGGGATTCGACGCGACGGCGCTCTCAGCCGCCGGCACGCTGTTGCGGCCCCACATGAAATAAGCCGCGCCGAATCCGAGGATCAGGCCGAAGACTGCGACTGCCAGATAGGACGCAAAACCTCGACCGCTCGGTTCCTCGTCAATCGCGCCGAACGCCGGTGCCCGCTCGCTGCCCGTGATCGCCGCCGCCGCGTCGCGACTGAACGCGGGTTCGCTTTCCCCTTCCGCTTCGAGCGGCCGCCGCGCGTCACCTTCAGCTTCCTGTTCGTCGACAAATTCGCTGAACCGTTGGGGCTCGTGGTGGTGCGCGTGCAGCGCCAACGTCGCTGCATCGTCATCCTCGTCCTCCGCTGGAACGTCGCGGGTCAGCGGCATCGAGTCGGCGATATGCGGCTCGGGCTCTCGTGTTACAGCCAGCGGCACCGTAGGTTCGAACGCGGACGCAGGATGATGCAGGGTGGCGTCGTCTTCGTGAGCCAGGTCATCGTGTCGATCGAACAATGTCGGCTCGATCTCTGAGACGTGCTGGTCGGACTCGGGTGCGTGCGGGTCCGCGGCTGCGCCCGGGGACGCGAGCGGCAAGGCCGACTCCGGTGCCTGCGCGCGGCCATCGTCCCGGCGGTCGGCGTCAGCGCCTGCCGGAGCATCGGCGCGATCGAGGGTGGGCGCCGCCGCGATGGCCGCATCCTCTATCTTTTCCCCGCGCCATGCGGCTTCGAGCGCCGCGGCAAAGGCGAGCGCGGTGCCGTAGCGGCGCGCGGGGTCAGGATCCATCGCACGTCCGAGGACCGCCTGAATTGATGCACGGTTCGGGATGTCCGGCAGCGCGCCCGCTTCTCGGCCGGGCCCGGCGGGCTGCCGGCCGGTGAGCAATTCGAACGTGATGGCTGCCAACGCGAATACGTCCGCGGCGACGCCCCACGGCTGACCTTCGACGCGTTCCGGCGCGCTGTATGGACGACGCACCGGCGCGCGGATGCCCGACTGCTCGAGCGCCTCGACGACGCCAAACCCGGTCGCGCGCGCTTCGTCCGGCGTAAGAAAGATGTCGCGCGGATGCAGCCCGCCGTGCCCGATCCCGACCGCGCGGGCGAAATCGATCGCGCCGGCAAGCTGCGTCACAAACGGGAGCGCCTTCTCGACGGGCGCCGGCGCGTAGTGGCGCATCGCAACGTCGAGCGATTCGGCGGCGACGTACTCCTCCGCTCGGTAGGCAACGCTGCCTTCGATGCCTGACGCGATCGGTTCGACAATCGATGGATGAAACAGTCCGGCTTCGCTGGCGCGGCTCAGCGAGTCCGCGAGCGCGCGCGCCTGTTCAGGAACGATGTCGAGCCTGAAGACCTTGACGGCGACAAGGCGGTCGCGGGTTGGTTCGTATGTCCGGAAGACGGGACCGAGTGCACCCACGCCAACCTGATGCAGAACCCGAAACGGGCCGAAGGCAGGCGGCGGAACGTAGGCGTTCGAGGCGTCTCGAGTCAATGACGAATAGCGGTGGCAGATGCCGAATGCTGATGCCAGTCAGAGCGTAGCATGAAACTGCCGGGATCCTGTGCATCGGGGACGGCGTCTGAAGCATCGTACCGCGCTTCGGACGATGCCAGTGACCGCACGGACCCATCCACGGGAATGCGGCGGGGCGAAGGCCGCCGCGCAATGTTAGAGTACTCGGCTGTGTCTTCAGACTCCGCAGCGCCTGCGGCGCCTTTCGAGCAGAGCGGCCGCTTGAATGCGACCGGCGTCGACGTGCGGCGGTTTCCCTGGATCCGGCCGCTCGCAGGCGACTACGCCTTCAACTATTCGAAGGTCGATGGCCTGTATGCCGGCAACCCCACCGATCCAGCGGCCTGGCGGGACGCCATCGAACGATCCCAGCGGCACACGCGGGACCGAGCAGCGATCGCGGCGGTGATCGCCGCTCAGCAGGCACAGCGAAAGGCGCCAGCCGACGCGCGAGCGGCCGCAGCGCGCCTCTCGTCCGATCAAACGGTTGCGGTCGTGACGGGGCAGCAGGCCGGCGTGTTCGGGGGACCTCTCTTTACACTCCTCAAAGCCGTCACTGCGATCCAACTCGCGCGGCGCACGGAGCGTGAGTACGGCGCGCCGGCGGTTGCCGTGTTCTGGGTGGATGCGGAGGACCACGACTGGGAGGAAGTCCGAAGCTGTACGGTGCTCGACGCGGAGTTCCAGCCGCGAACCGTCACGCTCGCGGATCTCGAAGGTGCAGGCGAGCAGCCGGTCGCTGCCCTCACGCTGGACGAACACGTCGAGCGCACGATTGCCGAACTCGCCGCCGCCCTTCAACCGACTGAATTCTCTGCCAGCACAATCGAAGCCGTCCGTTCGGCGTGGAAGCCGGGGACCGGCATGGCCCGCGCGTTTGCCGTCTGGCTGGAGCAACTGCTCGGTCCGCAGGGGCTGATCGTGTTCGAGTCGGCAGATCCGGCGGCGAAGCCGCTGGTGGCGAGTATATTCTCGCGCGAACTCGCGGCTCCGGGGCGCACGGCAACGCTCGCGGCCGAGGCCGGTTCCGCGCTGGCGGCGCGCGGACATGCACCACAGGTCGTGCCGCAGAGCGACGCGATTTCGCTCTTCTCCCTCGACGGAGGCCGCCGTCTGATCCGCCGACAGGGCGATCAGTTGCTGGCCGGCGATCGGCTCGACTCGAGCGATGCGCTGTCGCGCGACGCGGCGGAGCGGCCCACGGGCTACAGCCCGAACGTCCTGCTTCGCCCGATCGTCCAGGACACGCTGCTGCCCACCATCTGTTACGTGGCCGGACCGAGCGAACTGGCGTATCTCGGCCAGCTTCGCGGCGTCTATGACCAGTTCGGCGTGCCGATGCCACTGATGTATCCGCGCGCGACGGCGACGCTGCTCGATTCCGGCGCCGCGCGTTTCCTGCAGAAATACTCGCTGCCCTTCGAGGACCTGCAGGCGCCTGACGAGTCCGCGCTCAATCGCCTGCTCGAGACCCAGTTACCCGCCAAGGTGGAACAGTCGCTGCGAGTGGCCGACGAACAGATCCACGCCGCGTTGGCACAGGTGATCGACGCGGTGCCGTCGCTCGACCCGACGCTGCAGGGAGCGGCGCGGACGACGCTCGGGAAGATGGAGCACGAGCTGCGGTCGCTGCACACCAAAGTGATCCACGCAGCGAAGCGCCGCGACGAAACGCTGCGCCGCCAGTTCACGCGCGCACAGGCGCAGGCGTTCCCGCACGGCCATCCTCAAGAGCGCACCCTTGGCGTCGTCTACTTCCTGAACAAGTACGGCCCCGGTCTGGTTACGCTGCTCGTCGAAGATCTCCCGCTCGAATTAGGCAAGCACTGGCTGATCACGCTCTGACGCGCGCACGCATTCCGGGCGTCTGCTGCGCCGGTCGCCCGATCAGAGCGGCCCGCATCGCACCATCAGCGATGCCGCCGAGGACGGGCCCGGCTTCGCGCGGAGGCGGCTCCCCGTCGACACGTCTATTTGGCCGCCGAGCACGAAGTGGGGCTGGCCGAGAAGGGCCCCGTCGCATCACCGGCGATGCGGAGAGACGTGCCGCTACAGTCGCGCGGCAGCGGCTTGCAACTGTTGGTGGGCGGCGGCGAGCTTCGACCGCAGGTCGGCTGCCGTCTCTGTGTCCTTCTTCAACAGTTCCTCTGATGCCTCGATCGCGCGCCCGGTCTCGGACGGCGCCGGGCCCCCATACGTCTTCCGCACTTCGATGAAATGCGCCGGGCTGAGTACGTCGGCGAGCGCCGCCTCGTCGTAGTCGATCTCGGTCCCGGTCACGGCGCGCGACACCTCGCGCAACGCTTTCGACAACGGACGCTCCGGCGCGGTACGTGCGCTGTGGATCAGTTGCGACGCGATTTCGTGGCCTTCACGGAACGGCAGCCCGCGTTCTCGCGCCAGCGTGTCCGCCAGCTCGGTCACCGTGATCCAGCCCAGTTCCGCGCGCTCGGCCATCTTGAGCGTGTCGAACTGCGCATCTTCGAGAGCCGCGGCCACGAGACGCACGGTCCGAAGTGCATCCGTGAACATCCGCGCGACCAGCGGCTGCAGGTCGTCCTCGGTATCGACGATGTCGCCGAACGGCGTGTTGTGAACGGCGAGCATGATGCCTGAGGCCTGCCCCAGCGCCTTGCTGCCGATCGATCGTGCGTGCTCCAACGCGACGGGATTGCGCTTCTGCGGCATGATGCTGCTGCACTGCACGAACCCGTCGGAGAGCCGCAGATATCCGACCTCGCTCGTGCACCAGAGCAGCAGATCCTGGACGAAGCGGCCGACGCCGACGAGGAGCACAGCGGTCGCGCTCACGCTCTCGAGCAGGTAATCGACCGTTGCGATGCTGCCGTAGGTGTTGCGTGTCGGCCCGTCGAAGCCGAGCAGCGCCGACGTGCGATCGCGGTCGATGGGAAACCCGGTGCCGGTAATGGCGCACGCGCCGAGCGGGTTGCGGTTCGTTGTCGCGTACGCCGAGTGCAGCCGGGCGGTATCCCGTTCGAGCTGCTCGATCATTGCGAGCAGATAATGCGCCACCGTTGTGGGTTGCGCCGGCTGCGTGTGCGTATGCGCCGGATAGATGGTCTCGCGATGCCGCGCCGCCAGCGCGAGCAGAACACGCCGGAGCGCGACGCACCCGTCCATCACGTCCAGCAGCCATCCGCGCAGCCGCATGCGGTACATGGTCATGTCCATGTCGTTCCGCGAACGTGCGGTGTGCAGGCGTCCGGCCGAATCCATGCCCGCCGACGCGATGATCTGCTGCTCGATGTAGAAGAACAGATCCTCGTAGGTTCCGTCGTAGACGACCTTCCGGATCGCGTCGAGATCGAGCTTGTCCAGCGCTTCGCGGATCGTGTGCGCCTCATCGCGGGCGACGATGCCGCTCCCGGCAAGCATCACCAGATGCGCGTAGTTGATCTCCATCAGCGCATCGAGGAAGAGCGCCTTCTGGTCCTCGAAGATGTCGTTCAGGACGGTGCGTACGTATTCGGGCGAGAATTTCATGAGTGTTTATTCAACGGAATCGCAGCGCGAGGGACTGGGGGAAAAACACATCCGCCTGGCGACGTCGCGGCTTACGCGCCGCGCAGGCTGATCAGGTT
The DNA here is from genome assembly GCA_035495555.1 of Vicinamibacterales bacterium. Lineage (GTDB taxonomy): Bacteria > Acidobacteriota > Vicinamibacteria > Vicinamibacterales > 2-12-FULL-66-21 > DATJFQ01. The sequence goes on along the minus strand of DATJFQ010000057.1, from coordinate 12,029 downwards.
TGCGAGCAACTGATACGCACCATCCGTGCCGGCCGGGAGCTGGCGCCACAGCCCGAGGCCCGTGTAGATCCACAATCCGCGGCCCACACGCGCTTCGACGAGGATACCGGTCTTGGGTCCCGGGTTGAGCGGGAACGGATCCGTCGAGCGCAGGAGATCGACATAGCGCGGGTCTTTCTGTCCCAGGAAATACGTCCCGCGCTCCTGCACCCAGTTCGCCCAGGTGGATGGTCCGATCCTGTTCGGCGTGGTGAAGATCGGATTGTCGGCCTGCAGCACTTCGATCGGCGCGTTCTCGTCGGTGATGCGATCGGACGACGTCTTCGCCGGGTACGGCCCGTACTGCGCGGCGTTGAACTCGGCGCGCTGGTACTGGACGATGACGACGCCGCCGCGCTCGGCGTAGTCGAGCAGCCGCTGATTGTTCGCGCGCAGGTCTTCGCGGCGCTCGTACGCGCGGACTCCAAGCATAATCACGTTGAACTGCGACAAATCGCCGCTGGCGAGCATGTCGCTGTCGAGGAGCTGCACGGAGGCGCCAAGCTGTTCGATCGCGTCCGGCACCTTGTCGCCGACGCCCATCACGTAGCCGACCTTCACGTCCGGCGCGATCTTCACGTCCAGCACCTTGACCCGCGTCGACGCCTCCTGGACGACCTGCCGCCGATGGATGTGCGGATACTCGACGACTTGATAGCCAGTGTGGGATTCGACGCCGCCGGCACTCACGTCCGCCGTCACCGCGAACTCCCCCGCCTTCACGCCCGCCGGAGGATTCACCGCAAACTTCTGCGTAACTTCCTCGTCTTCGTGAGCGAACGAGACCGGCGCCGAAGCCGGCTGCACCGTCCAGCCCGCGGGCACGTGCAGCGCAAGCGTGCCGGAGGCCGCACCTTTCTGGTTGTTCCCAACCGTGACAGAGATGGTCTTCGGTGCGCGATCGGCGATTGGGAACACGGCGATGTCGGGATCCACGCGCACGTTGAACGGCGGAGAGACGTTGAGCTGCGAGCGCTTCTCACCCGCGACGAGATTGCTGTAGCGATACTGCACGGTCTTGTCGATCGCCACGTCGGCTCCGCCGATCGACAGATCGAACGTGGCGACGAAGGGGGACGGCCGGAACGGCACGCCGAACGGCACGCCAGGTTCGAAGTCGTAGCGAGCCGCATCCGTCCGCGGCGTCCAGTACGGAGTCGACAGATGCGTGTTGGCCGGAATGCGCAGCGCTCCCTTGCACGTGACGGCGGCGCCGTTCTCGAGCGTGCCCTGGCACGGACTGGATAAACCGCCGTCGAACCCGGCGACCTTGACGCTTCGAAGCGACACCGGAGCGGCACCACCCGTCGCATACAGCGACACGTTGATCGCCTGCCCGGGTGAGACGACGCCATCGTCCGCCAGCGCGTCGAGGCGGGTGGCCGCGGCGACGAGCAGCGCGTCCTGGAACTGGCGCTCTTTCTGCGCGAGCCGGAAGTCCACCTCGTACGCGCCGTCCTTATTCGTGTCCTGAGCCGCGACGAGCGTCCGGAGTTCACGGACCGCGCTCAACCCCGCCGCGAGCGGCGCGATCGCTGTGGTCGGGCCGCCGGATTGCAGCGCGCGCCGCGCGTCGGAGACCCGCGCCGCGATCGTGTCGAGTCCGGCCGCAAGTCCCGGCGGCGGGTTGGGCCCGTGCACGCGCATGAGCCCGCGCAGCGACACGTCGATGCCCGCAAAGAGTTCTTTCGGAGCGACGCCCTTCTGGTCGAGCGTGGAATCCCACAGCTTGTAGGTCCGATCCTGCGATTGCCCGGGCAACAGCAGGAGTTGTGACGTGCCCTGGCATTTGTGCATCGACCTCGCTTCGAGGCCGAGTTCCGCGTAGGTGCGCCCGAGCACCGGGTCGAAACCGGACACGTCCACCTTCACCATGTCCGGCCCCGGCGGGGGTGGATTCGGTGTAAAGGCCGTCACGTCCGTGCAGAAGATCCGCGCCGGCTGCCAGGGACGAAGGCCTTCCTTGATCTGATCGGGATACTTCGCGGGATCGGCTGCCGCGCGGAACGCCTCGAGCGTGAGCCTGGCGGATGCCTGATGGTGCTGGCCGCCGCCGGTGCCGCCGCACAGGAAGCCCGCGATCACGTCGGGGCGGATCGTGCGGATGTGCCGAACGAAGTCGCCGACGATCGCGTCGTGTCCCCATTTCTCGATCGATTCGTCGACGCTGAAGGAATAGCCGAAATCGATCGCGCGCGTGAAGTACTGCTCGGCGCCGTCGAACCGGTGGGCCGCGAGCAGTTCTTCGGTGCGCAGCACGCCGAGCGATTGAAACAGCTCGGGGCCGATCTCGTTCTGACCGCCGTCGCCGCGGGTGGCCGTCACGAGCGTCGTTCGCATGCCCTGGCCGAGCCCGAGCATAGCCAGCAGGCCGTTGTCCTCGTCGTCGGGGTGTGCGTCAGTTTCCATGAACGTCCCGGTCGACGAGAGCTTGCGCAGCAGCAGGTCGAGCGACACGTCGCCAGGCCGCTCGCCGACTGGCGCGACGCGCAACTGCGCGGACGGCGTCGTCGGCAGAAGAATCAGAACAGCGAGGATGAGGATCAGCGGAAGAGAGGATCGAGTTCGAAGAGAAGAAGATCGCATGTGGTCGATCGCCAGTATACAATCGGCGTAACCATCCTCTTTTCGTGACCACGGTCCGCAGTCCCGCTTCGACCACGAAGAAGCCGCTCCGCCCGCGCCGCGCGTCGAAAGCGCGCCGGCGCTGGATCGTCTACGTTTGCCTGCCGCTGTCGGTGCTCGTCATGCTCGCGTGCGGCATCACGAGCTATTACTACGTGACCTTCTCGCGAATGATCGATGCGCGTCTCGCCGGCGAGATGGAACGCAGCGATCCCCGTGTGTTCGCGCGTCCGTTCGTCGTCCGGCGGGGCCAGCGCGTCACGCTCGCGCAGATGGTGGATCGGCTGAACGACCTCGGTTACGCGCAGCGGCCGAAGGCGGAACGACCCGGCGAGTTCGCGATCGGTCGCGACGCCATGGCGGTCATGCCGCGCGGCGGCGACGAGCCCGGTCAGATCGTGCGCTTCACGTTCGCCGTCCGCCCGAATCGGGAGCCGGGCGGACTGCAGACGATCGAGCTGCCGTCGAAGCGGCGGACGATCGATGCCCTCGAGCTGGACGCGCCGCTGCTGGCCTCGCTGTCACAGGGGCGCGAGAAACGCCGCGACCTGCCGCTGACGGCGATTCCGCCGCGCATGGTGCAGGCGGTGCTCGCGACGGAGGACCGCCGCTTCTACGACCATCCCGGCGTCGACGTGATCGGCACGACGCGCGCCGTGTTCAGCAATCTGTTCGGCAGCCACCGGTATCTCTCGGGCGGCAGCACGATCACGCAGCAGCTCGTGCGCAACACGTTCATCAGCTCCATGTGGGGACTCGAGAAAGCACAGGAGAAGAGCGCAAAGCGCAAGTTCACCGAGTGGTTGATGTCGGTCGCACTCGAACGCCGCCTGTCGAAGGACCAGATTCTGCAGATGTACCTGAACGACGTCTATCTCGGGCAGCGCGGGTCGTTTGCGATCCACGGCGTTCCAGAGGCGGCGCGGCTGTTCTTCGGGAAGGACGTCAGCAACGTCTCGCTTACAGAGGCCGCGACGATCGCCGGCGTCATTCAGGCGCCGCCCCGGTACTCGCCGTTCAACAATCCAGATCGCTCGCGCGAGCGCCGCAACGTCGTCCTTCATGCGATGGCCGACAGCGATTACATCACCGAGGACGCGGCCGACCGCGCCTCGCACGAACCGCTCCAGGTCGTTGCGCGCGCGCTGGAATCGGAAGCGCCGTATTTCGTGGACTATGTCAGCCAGGACCTGCAGGAGAAGGTCAAGACGGCGGACGCCGTCGACGTGTACACGACGCTGGACCTTCACCTGCAGCGGCTCGCCCAGGAAGCCGTTCGCGGCGGCCTCGACAAGGTCGACGCGATCCTGTCGAAGCGCAAACACAATCCGGGTCAGGCGCAGGCAGCCCTCATCGCGGTCGACCCGCGCACCGGAGAGATCCTGGCGATGGTGGGCGGCCGGTCGTACAACCAGTCGCAGTACAACCGCGCCGTCAGCGCGCGCCGGCAGCCCGGGTCGACGTTCAAGCCGTTCGTATATCTTGCGGCGTTCGAACGCGCGCAGGCGGACGGCCGCTCCGACATGACGCCCGCGACCATCGTCAACGACGAGCCGACGTCCTTCCTGTTCAACGATCAGGAATGGACCCCGCAGAACTACGAGAACGAGTACGACGGGCCGATCACGCTCCGCCGCGCGCTGGCGATGTCGCGCAACATCGCGACGATCAAAGTCGCCGAAGCCACCGGGTACGACAACGTCGCCGCGCTCTGGAAGCGGGTCGGCGCAGGCACCCCGCCGCGCCCGTATCCCTCGATCGCCCTCGGCGTCTTCGAAGCGACACCGTTCGAGATCGCATCCGCGTATACGCTGTTTCCAAATCTCGGGACGATCCGCCCGCTGCACGGCGTCCTCCGGATCATCGATCGCGGCAAGCCCGTGCCGATCGACGAGGCGCCTCCGCGCACCGTCGCCCGCCGCGACACGACCTATCTCGTGACGGACATGATGCGGAGCGTCCTCAACGAAGGGACAGGCGCTGCGGCGAGATCGATGGGCTTTTCGCTCGACGCGGCCGGCAAGTCGGGGACGACGAACGACTATCGCGATGCGTGGTTCGTGGGCTTCACACCCGATCTGCTCACCGTCGTGTGGGTGGGGCTCGATGACAACCAGATCCTCGGCCTCAGCGGCTCACGCGCCGCACTGCCCATCTGGGCCGACTTCATGACGCACGCGCTCGCCGGGCATTCCAGCGCGGCCTTCGACGCTCCGGACGGGATCGTCTTCGCGGACATCGACCGCGACACGGGCCAGCTCGCAACCCCGCTCTGCCCGCATGTCATTCACCAGCCGTTCCTCGCGGGCACGCAGCCGCTGCAGAGCTGCACCGAACACGGCTCGGTTGGGCTTCTGGGAACTGTCATTCGGTAGACGCAGAGTTTCCCGAGTACGCCGAGGATGCGCCCGGACGGATCTCGCCGACGACACGACGGATCTCGCCGACGACGGAGAGTTGACGCGGAGGACGCCGAGACGACGCCCCTTTCCCGCCTTCGCGTCGAGCCCCGAGCCTCGCGCCTCGCGCCTCGCGAGTCCGCAGCCTGCTATAATTGCTCTTTTCCTCTGGCGGTACCTTTGAAATTGAAGCTTTGTGTGTGTGTGCTGGCCGTTGGTGTGTCCGCGGTCGCGTGTAAGAAAGCTCCTGCCGCGCAGGCGGCAACGACGCAGAGCGGCACACCTGCCGCCACGACCGCCGCGGCCCCGTCGACGCCGCCGAAGCCCGTCCCCGCCCAGCTCCCCGACGTCGTCGCGCGCGTCAACGGCGAAGACGTGAAGAAAGCGGATTTCGAGCGGATGATCAAGACCATCGAGGCCCGCGCCGGTCAGCCGATCCCGCCGGAGCGGCGCGACGAGATTCTCCGCGGCGCGCTGGATCAGCTCATCGTCTACAAGCTGCTCGCGCAGGAGTGCAAGACACGTGGCCTTGCGGTGACCGATGCGGACGTCGACGCCAAGCTCGCCGAGTTGAAGAAGCAGTTCCCGACCGAAGATGCCTTCAGCAAGGCGCTGCAGGAACGCGGCCTGACCCTCGACGGCCTCAAGAGCGATGCGCGGACCGATCTCAGCGTGTCGAAACTGATGGACACCGAGGTCGCGTCGGCGGCCGGGCCGAGCGATGCGGAAGCGCAGGACTTTTACGCGAAGAACCCCGACAAATTCAAGCAGGAAGAACAGGTGCGGGCGAGCCATATCCTCATTCGCGTCGACGAGAAGGCAGACGCCGCGACGAAGAAGAAGGCGAAGGACGAGATCGAAAGCGTCCTCAAGCAGGCACGGGCCGGGGCTGATTTCGCGACGCTCGCGCGCGAACACTCGCAGGACGGGAGCGCCGCGCAGGGTGGTGACCTGAACTACTTCACCCGGGAACAGATGGTCCCCGCGTTCTCGAACGCGGCATTCGCGCTGAAACCGGGACAGATCAGCGACGTCGTCACGACGCAGTTCGGCTATCACATCATCAAGGTGACCGAGCACAAGCCGGCGCGCGTCGTGCCGTTCGAGGAAGCAAGCGCGAAGATCAAGGAATTTCTCGGCGAGCAGAAGAAGCAGCAGCACGCCGATGCGTTCATCGACGGGCTGAAGAAGAAATCGAAGATCGAGGTCCTGATCTGAACGACATCGTCCTGCCGGCGGCCGCCGCTGCGCTCGAGCGCGGAGAGCCGGCGGCACTGGTGACGATCGTGCGCGCGACGGGCTCGACCCCGCAGCGCACGGGCGCCAAGATGCTCGTCTATGCGGACGGGCGGACCGTCGGGACGATTGGCGGCGGCTGCTACGAGGCCGATGCGCTGGGCCGGGCGCGCGAGGCGATTGCGAGCGGCAAACCGCTCCTGCTCAAGTACGACCTCAACGACGACTTCGTCGAGGAATCGGGGCTGATCTGCGGCGGCCAGATGGAGGTCTATATCGATCCCATCGCACCTTCACCATCGCTCTACATCATTGGCGCGGGCCACGTCGGCTATCACCTCGCGCGCGCCGCATCCGACGCCGGGTTCCGCATCCACGTCGTCGACGATCGGGAGAAGTTCGCCAGCCGCGACCGCTTTCCTTCGGCCGACTCCGTTGTGGTCGAGGACATCGCGACCTGGCTCCATCGCACGGAGCTCCCGCCGACGGCCTCCGTCGTCATCGTGACGCGAGGGCACACGCACGACTTCGACGCGCTTCGCGCCCTTGGCGCCCGCGATCTGAAATATCTCGGACTCATCGGAAGCCGTGCGAAGGTCGCCCGCCTGTACGACGCCATGAAGAGCGAAGGCATGCCGCAGGAGTGCCTTGCCCGCGTGCACGCGCCGATCGGCCTCGATATCGGCGCCGTCTCGCCCGCAGAAATTGCGATTGCCATTCTCGCCGAGTTGATCGCCGTCCGCCACGGCAAGGACGTGTCGGCTGTCTCGATGAAATGGCAGCGCCAGCCTCGCTGATTCGCAACGCCACAATTCTCACGATGAACGACGCGCTCGAGACGATCGAGGGCGCCGTTCTCGTGCGCGGCGGCCGCATTGCCGCCGTCGGTCCCGAACCCGAGGACACGCGGGGCCTCTCGATCATCGACGCCGCCGGCGCGTATCTCCTTCCGGGATTCATCCAGACACACGTCCATCTCTGTCAGACGGTTTTTCGCGGGGTGGCCGACGACATGCCCCTGCTCGAGTGGCTCGGGACCCGCGTGTGGCCGATGGAAGCGGCGCATACGCCCGAGACGCTCCGTGCATCCGCTCGCCTTGGAGCGGCGGAACTGCTGCTCACGGGTACTACCACGGCCTTGACGATGGAGACCGTGCACGACACCGACGTCGTGTTCGAAGTACTCGACGCGATGGGCATGCGCGCCATCGTCGGCAAGTGCATGATGGACGCGCCAGGAGATGCGCCCCGACGGCTGCAGGAGCAGACCACGGCGTCTATCGACGAGAGCGTCGCGCTCGCGAAGCGCTGGAACGACCGGAACGGACGGCTCCGCGCCGCGTTTGCCCCCCGGTTCGCGATCTCGTGTTCGCGCGAACTCCTCGAAGCTGTCGCGTCCCTCTCGCACGAGCACGGCGTGTTGGTTCATACACACGCGTCGGAGAATCGCGACGAGATCGACGTCGTCCGTCAAATCTCCGGCGGCATGCGCAACGTCGAGTATCTGGCGCACGTCGGGCTCGCGACCCCGCACCTCTGTGCCGCCCACTGTGTCTGGGTGGATGACGCCGAACAGGCGATTCTCGCCGAACGCAAGGTCAAGGTCCTCCACTGCCCCGGCTCGAACCTGAAGCTCGGTTCGGGCATTGCGCCGGTGGTGGAGATGCGCGCGCGCGGGATTTCCGTCTCACTCGGCGCAGACGGCGCCGCGTGCAACAACCGGCTCGACATGTTCGATGAGATGCGGCTGGCCGCGACGCTGCAGTCGGTCCGGCACCGGCCCGGGGCGCTCACAGCGCGCGACGCCGTATGGATGGCAACGCGGGAAGGTGCTCGTGCGCTCGGGCTCGATGCAGAAATCGGATCGGTCGAGGTCGGCAAACGCGCGGATCTGATCCTTATTGATCGCACGGGTGTGGGCCTGGCGCCCGATGCCGACCCGTGGTCGTCCATCGTCTACGCGGCCCGGGGCACCGATGTCACGATGACGATGGTCGACGGCGAGATTCTGACGCGCGGCCACCAGCTCGTCCATGATGACGCGGCAGAGATCACGGCTGACGGCCGCGCCGCCGCCAGGCAACTAGCGGCAGAAGTTGGACTTGCCGGCCCTCGGTGACGAAACAGGAGTGAATGCTATAATCTTTGTTAGCACTCCAGTCTCCAGACTGCTAAACGGTCATGAATCGTCATCCTGAGCTTCACGAACGAGATAGGCGGATTCTTTCCGTGCTCGTGCAGGCCTACGTCGACCACGGCGAGCCGGTCTCGTCGTTGTGGCTTGCCGGCCAGGGCTTTGGGGTCTCATCGGCCACGCTCAGGAATATCCTTGCGCGGCTCGAGGAACTCGGGTTCGTGCGTCAACCACACACCTCAGCGGGGCGTGTGCCGACGGACCTGGGGTATCGGACATACGTAGATCAACTGCTGTCGGAGCGCCGCGCGGCCCGCTCGACGCCGGAAATCGAACAGCGGCTTCGGCAGGCCGGGACGGTCGAGGATTTGCTGTCGCATGCGACACACGAGATGTCGCGCGCGGCTCACCAGGTCGGGTTCGCGGTTGGCCCGTCTCGTGACGTCACCTTCGAGCACGTCGATTTCGTCCTGCTCGATTCGCGAAAGGTGCTGGTCGTGCTCGTGTCGACTGGCGGCCACATCTCGCACAAGGTGGTCGAGCCATCGCAGCAGTACTCGGCGGGAGAACTGCACGAAGCCGCGAATTATCTGAACACGCAGTTTCGAGGGCAGACATTCGAAGCCGTGCGGCAGGCCGTACTCGAGCAGTTGCGCGAAGAGCGGACGCTCTATGATCAGCTCATGGCCCGGGCGCTCCGACTGGCGAGCGCGTCGTTCGACACGCTCGAGCCGCAACCATCGATCTTCATCCAGGGCACATCATTGCTGCTCGACGTTTCCTCGGTCCAGGACCCTGAAACGACACTGGCGGCGATGCGCACGCTGATGCGGATGATGGAAGAGAAAGCGCGTCTGGTGAAACTCATCGAGGCGTGCGTCGACGGCAGCGGCTTGCGCGTGGTGATCGGATCGGAACACGGCGATCCGGAACTGCAGCACTTCAGCGTCGTCGCCACGATGTACTCGGACGGCCGGGGGACGGGAGCGGTCGGCGTCATCGGTCCCACGCGCATGCGCTACTCGCGGTCCATCAACGCGGTCGATAGTCTTTCGCGGGCGATCACCCGGGTTTTCGATACGAATTCTTAATCATGCACGACGATACCAACAACACGACGACGCATCCCGATGATGCGGCGGAAGCGGACGCAACGGCAGCAACCGCGACGGACACGTCTGAGCTGCAGAAGCAGCGCGACGATTTGTACGATCGGCTGCTTCGCACGTCGGCTGAATTCGACAACTACCGCAAGCGGATCGAACGCGAACGTCAGCAGACGAGCGAGTCGGCTGCCGCCGGCGTGATCCTCGATCTGCTTCCGCTCGTCGACGACTTCGAACGGGCCCTCAGCACGGAGCACGCCACCCATCCCGACGCCTATCGTCAGGGAATCGAGCTGATTCACAAACAGCTCATGGAAATTCTCACGCGGCGCGGCGTGCGTCCGATCGAGGCGGTCGGCGGCGTGTTCGATCCGCATTTCCACCAGGCAGTGGTCTACGAGCCTGCCGAGGGTCGCCCCGACGGCGAGGTCGTCGAGGAATTCCGGCGCGGATACATGCTGGGCGATCGGCTGCTTCGGCCGGCGATGGTCAAGGTAGCCAAGGCGTGAGCAAGCGCGACTACTACGAAGTCCTCGGCGTCACCCGCGAGGCCACCGACGCGCAAATCAAGAGCGCGTACCGCAAGCTCGCGATGAAGCATCACCCCGATCGCAATCCCGGGGATGCGCACGCCGAGGAAGCGTTCAAGGAAGCGGCGGAGGCGTACTCCGTCCTCGCGGATGCACAGAAGCGGCAGCTCTACGATCGCTTCGGGCACGCCGGCGTGAGCGGCGCGGGCGCTGGCGCGGGAGGATTCGACCCGAACGTCTTCGTCGGCTTCGAGGATATCTTCGGCAGCCTGGGCGATCTGTTTGGCTTCGGCGACATGTTCGGCGGCCGCCGCCGGCGAGGCGGTCCGCAGCGCGGCGCCGATCTCCGCTACGACCTGGAGATCTCCTTTCAGGAGTCGTTCACCGGGATCGAGAAGGAAATTCAGCTCGCGCGCGAGGAGACGTGCGCGACGTGCTCCGGCTCGGGCGCGGCGGCGGGAAGCCAGCCGGAAGTCTGTTCGCAGTGCCGCGGCACCGGCCAGCTCCGCTTCCAGCAGGGATTCCTGACCGTTGCACGGCCTTGCGGCAACTGCCGCGGCACGGGCCGCGTGATCACGAAGCCGTGTCAGGCCTGCCGCGGTGCAGGACGCATCGGCCGCGAGCGCTCGATCACCATCAAAGTCCCGGCCGGCATTGCGACGGGGCAACGGCTGCGGATGTACGGCGAAGGCGAGCACGGCACCGGTGGCGGACCCGCAGGGGATCTGTACGTCGTGGTTCACGTCGGCGAGCATCATCTCTTCCAGCGCGAGGGCGACGATCTCTACTGCGAGCTGCCCGTGATGTTCCCGACCCTCGCGCTTGGCGGCGAGATTCGCGTGCCGACGCTCAAGGGCGACGAGTCGGTGTCGATTCCGGCCGGCACGCAGACCGGCGCGCGGTTCAAGCTGCGCGGCAAGGGCATGCCGAACGTGTCGGGCCGCGGGCACGGAGATCTCTACGTGATTGCGCGCGCGGCGGTCCCGAAGAAGCTCTCGCGCGAGCAGAAGCACCTGCTCGAGGAACTCGCGAAGACCATGCCGGAAGAACACGTCGACCTCGACGCGGACGAAGCGTCCGAGAAGCCGTTCTTCGAAAAAGTGAAGGACATTTTTGGCTGAGTACCCGGCCATCGATCTGTTCTTCACCGACCCCCACTCCCCCGGCGGCCCGGACGACGACCTCACGGACCGCATCTACGTCGTGCTGGACGACTTCGAGCCGCTCGCAATTCAGGAAGCGGAAACCGCCGATCGGTGGCGCGTCTTCTTCAGAAGCGCGGCGGTCCGTGATAAAGCTGCAGCCGCGATCCTCGGCGCGCTTCCGGTCCAACTCGTCGATGTGAAATCCGTGGACGTCCCGGACGAGGACTGGGCGCGGCGGTCGCAGCACAGTCTCCAGCCCGTTCGGGCCGGCCGCCTCGTCATCGCACCGCCGTGGAGCGTCCCGAAATCCGGGGACGCGCCCGTCATCATCATCGAGCCATCCACCGGGTTCGGCACGGGACATCACGCGACGACGCGGCTGTGCCTCGAGATCCTGCAGCAGCTCGAACTCCGCGGCGCGCGTGTGATCGACGTCGGCACCGGCTCCGGCGTCCTCGCGCTCGCCGCGTGGAAACTCGGCGCGTCGGACGTCGTCGCGGTCGACAACGATCCAGACGCGCTCGACAACGCGCGCGCGAACTTCGCCCGCAACGGAGCCGGGCCGTCGATCGACATCATCCAGGACGGGATCGAAACCCTCCGCATCGAACGCGCCGACGTCGTCCTCGCCAATCTCACCGGCGCGACACTTGTCCGATACTCCGCGGAACTGACCTCCGTTCTCCGCGACGAGGCGTACCTCGTCGTCAGCGGCTTTGCGCCCGACCAGGCCCACGTCGTCAAGACCGCGTTCAAGACGCTGCGCGTCATCGACGAACGGGTCGAGGAGGACTGGGCCGCGTTGTGCCTGCGCG
>DATJFQ010000056.1:0-2169 GCA_035495555.1 Vicinamibacterales bacterium | reverse complement strand
CTCAATTCCGCAACGGCCTCCTGCCCTGCGATCCTCCCAAATACGAAAGCGCGCAGTACCGACACGGCATTCGGCGCGGTGTAATGGAAATGTCCGGTGATTTCGCCTGCCGCGTAGAGGCCGGGAATCGGTGCACCGTCGCGCAATACGCGTGCGCGCGTGTCTGTCGCAAGGCCGCCGAATGTATAGGCGACGGCGCCGACGAGTGGATAGGCGAGGAACGGTGGGACCGTGATGGCGCGCGCCCAGTTCGATTTCGGCGGTGTGAGCGTCTTGGCAGCCGCCAGTCCGTCGCAGCACGTGGCATCGAATGTGGCGGGATCGCCCACGCAAGCAGCGTTGTAGGTCACGATCGTGTCGCAAAGATTCTTGTCATCCACCCCGAGCAGGCTTGCCAGCTCCGCGAGCGTGCCTGCGCGGAACGGCGGAACCTCGGAGCGGATCGCGCGCTGATAGTCCGCGATCTCCAGGAGACGACTATCCAGGATCGCATAAGCCACCGAGCCCGGCGTTTTGAACTGGATATCGCGTGCGAACTTCTCCCAAGTCTCGTGCACGAGACCTGCGCCCTCGTCGAAGAAGCGGCGCCCGGTCTGGTCCACAACGACGCCGTAGGGATAGACGAGGACGACTGGCGCGGAATTCTGGGCGCGAGCATCGATCGGCTCCGCGTGCATGCCGTTCCAGTCGCCGGCTCGGTCGGCACCGAGTGCGAGCGCCATACGGATGCCGTCGCCGGTGTTATGGCGCGTGCCGGGCGAGATCAGCCGCATCGTTGCGCCGCCGGACCCAAAGTGCTCACGCATCATGTCGGCGTTGGCCTGAAATCCGCCGCAGGCCAGGACAATTGCGTCCGCGCCGATTGTTTCGATCGAGCCGTCGCGCGTTACCACGACGCCGACGATCCGGCCCTCCCGAATTGCGACCTCACGCGCCATACAGCCATATCGAAACACGACGCCCGCCTCTCTGGCGGCATGACTCAGCGCCGCCACAATGGTGGGGCCGCCGCCGAGCGGCTGGATGCGGGCCGGTCCCTTTGCCAGATAGTAGGTCGGCTGGATGAATTCGACGCCGTGCGATGCGATCCACGCAATCGTCGCCGGTGCATCTTCGGCAAGGCGAGAGAAATAGCTTTCGTCGCCACGATGGCGTGTGGCCGCGAGCATACTCTGGACAAAACGATCCTCGACGCGATCCGGCGCCGCCATGCGCATATAGGATGGCGACCACCGCGTATTTCCGCCGGCCTCTTCCTCGGAAGCCTTGTCGATCAGCGTGATGCGGACGGACCGCCTGCGCACCTCCTCGGCTGCGGACAACGCGGCGGCAAGCCCTGCTGCACCTTGGCCCACAACAATGAGATCGCGTGTGTTGGCGCCCATCGGACGACGCTAGCACAGGCTGCCGTCACAACCAGAGAATCCGCTTGCGATAGTCGAGGTTGGTCAGCAGCGGCGCCGCAGGTCCTTCATGGAACACCGCGCCGCGCTCAAGCGCAAACACACGGTCGGCGAGCGCGAGCACGACATCGAGATTGTGCTCCACGATGAGGATCGAACAGTGCTCGCGCAACCGGTCAAAAACAGCGATCAGTTCTAGGATGACGGCAGGGGCCAATCCCTCGAACGGTTCGTCGAGCAGCAGAAGCCTGACGTTGCCGGAGAGGGCGCGCGCCACGGCGAGCATTTGCTGCTCGCCACCTGAAAGATAATCGGCCGCGATATTCCGGCGTTCCTTCAGGCGCGGAAAGTACGCGAAGATCTGCTCCTCGCTCCACACCACACCGCTGCTGCCGTCAGTCTTGCGCGCGAGGCGTCCGAGCGCGAGATTGTCGGCGACCGTCATCCCGGCAAACAAGCCGCGGCCTTGCGGTACGTAGCCGATGCCAAGCCGCGCGATGTCTGGCGCGGGCATCTTTGCGATGTCGAGCCCGGCATACTCGATGCGTCCCGAGGCCGGCGGGACGAGCCCAGCCAGCGACTTGAGCAGAGTGGATTTCCCCGCGCCGTTGCGGCCGAGCAGCGCGACGATCTCGCCTTCGCGTACATCGAGCGTTGCGTCGTTGAGGATATGGCTCTTGCCGTAGAACGTGTTCACCTGCTCGCAACGCAGCACCGGCGTCTCGCGCGCCGTAATCGATACGCGAATTGGAAGCGGCGGTGTTCC
>DATJFQ010000055.1:0-71314 GCA_035495555.1 Vicinamibacterales bacterium | reverse complement strand
CATCATGGCGGCAAACGTCAGATCGATGCCGTTGGGTGCCGCGACTTGCCAGCCGACGACGTCCCGCGGCGCGGCCTGCTCGAGGAGGCAGGCGTAGCTCGCGGGATAGCAGCCCACGTCCCACAACGATCCGCCGCCGAGTGCCGCGTCCGTGCGGATATCGGTGTCGCGCCCAACCAGCATGAAGGAGAAAGCGCCCTTGATCACCCGGATTGGACCGAGCGTCCCCTGCCGGACGACATCGATGACGGCACGGGTGAGCGGATGATGCCGATACATGAACCCTTCTGCCGCCACACGCCCGTTGCGCTCCGCCGCGTGCGAGATCTCGTCGACCCCCTCCGGCGTCAACGCCAGCGGCTTCTCGCACAGGACGTGTTTGCCCGCGTTGAGCGCACGTACGCTCCACGCGACGTGGAGCGAATTCGGCAACCCGATATAAACCGCGTCGATGTCGTCGCGTTCGAGCAGCGCCTCGTACGGCGACACGGCCGAGGGGATATTCCATTCGCTCGCGTAGGCCGCTGCCGTTTCAGCGCGCCGGCTCGCCACCGCTCGCAGCTCGCCGCGCGCCGACTGGCGCAGCGCGCCGATAATCGACCGGTTTATCCGGGCGGTCCCGATGAGCCCCCATCCGACCTTCGTCATGGCGCGAGTCTATACTGGGCGGCGTGGCAACGGGGGTCGGTCAACCGGCGTTGAGGCGCGAAGGCCGCGCAAAGCTGACCGGGCGCGCGCTGTACGTGGACGACGTGGCGCCCGCCGGTCTGCTGCATGGCACAACGATCCGAAGTCCCGCTCCGCGCGGCACGATCCGCGGGATCCGCTTCGACCCCTCGATCGACTGGTCGGAATACACGATCGTCACCGCGGCAGATATCCCCGGCGCCAACGTCGTCAAGCTGATCACGGAGGATCAGCCGTATCTCGCGAGCGGTGAAGTGCACCATGCGGAGGAACCCGTGGCGCTGGTTGCGCATCCGGATCCGATGCGCGCCGCGGCCGCGCGCCGCCACATCACGATCGACATCGACCCGCTGCCCGCCGTGCTGTCGATGGACGACGCGGACGAAGTATTCAAGGCGTACACCGTCAGGAAAGGCGACGTGGACGCCGCGTTCGCCGATCCCACGCTTGTCGTCGTGCACGGTGAGTATTCCACGGGTGCGCAGGAGCAGCTCTATATCGAACCGAACGGGATGATCGCCGTCTTCGATGCCGACACCGGCGTGACGGTGTGGGGCTCGATGCAGTGTCCGTACTACATTCACGGTGCGCTGGCGGCGCTCCTGAACGTGCCGGACACGCGCGTGCGCGTCGTTCAGATGGAGACAGGAGGCGGATTCGGCGGCAAGGAAGAATATCCGACCGTGATCGCCGGTCATGCGGCGCTCCTGGCCTGGAAGTCCGGACGGCCTGTGAAGATGATCTATGGCCGCGCGGAAGACATGGCCGCGACGACGAAGCGGCATCCTTCGCGCACGCGCCACCGGACCGCTGTCACGCGCGACGGCCGCCTCGTGGCGATGGACATCGATTTCCTGATCGATGGGGGCGCGTACTGCACGTTGTCGCCGGTCGTCCTCTCGCGCGGCACGATTCACGCCGCCGGTCCGTACGACTGCCCGAACGTCCGCGTTCAAGGCCGGGCGGTCAGGACCAACGTGCCGCCCAACGGCGCCTTTCGCGGCTTCGGGGCGCCGCAGAGCATTTTCGCGCTCGAGCGGCATATGGACCGCATTGCGGCAACGCTGGACATCGATCCCGCGGAACTGCGCCGCCGCAACTTCGTGCACACCGGCGACACGCTGGCCGTCGGGCAGACGATTCGTGAGCCGGTCGACATGGACGGACTCCTCTCGCGTGCGCTCGAATTATCGGATTACGACGCGAAGCGGCGCGAGTTCGCGCGGGCCAATCCGTCCGCCGCGGTCCGCAAGGGTGTCGGGCTCGCGACGTTCATGCACGGGGCGGGATTCACCGGGTCGGGCGAAGTGCACCTGTCGTCCGTCGTCGCCGTCGAAGGCACACCCGAAGGCAGCGTCCGCGTGCTCGCGGCGAGCACGGAAATCGGCCAGGGGACCAACACGATCTTCTCGCAGATTGCGGCGGAGACGCTTGGCGTGGACATCGACGACATCGAGATCGCCCAGCCCGACACTGCGGTGGTGCCCGACAGCGGTCCCACGGTCGCCTCGCGTACCTGCATGGTCGTGGGAAAGCTGGTCGAGTCCGCGTCCGCTGGCGTCCGCCGCATTCTCGTGGACAGCGGGTACCTTCCCGCCTCGTACACCCGCGCGCAGTTCCGCGACGCCTGCGAGCGCTACGTGGCGCGATTCGGCAGCCTCCGGTCCACGAGCCGGTACTCGCCGCCGCCCAACGTCCAATGGGACGACGAGACGTATACCGGCGACGCGTATGGCACTTACGCGTGGGCCGCCTATGTCGCGGAAGTGAGCGTCGATCTGCGCACATGGCAGGCGCACGTGGACGATTTCGTTGCCGTGCAGGAAGTCGGGCGCGTCATCAACCCCACGCTTGCGCAAGGACAGATCGAAGGCGGCGTGGCACAGGCGATCGGCTGGGCGCTCTATGAGGAGGTTGTCTGGCGAGAGGGGCGGATGGCGAACGCGCAGATGACGAACTACATCATGCCGACGTCGATGGATCTGCCGGCGATCCGTGTGCAATTCGAAGAAGTGCCCTATCCCGGCGGTCCCGGCGGCGCGAAGGGCATTGGCGAGCTGCCCATGGACGGGGCCGCTCCGGCGATCTTCAATGCGGTGGCGCACGCGACCGGACTCGACCCGCGCGACCTGCCGCTCACGCCGGAACGCATCATGGCGTTGTGGAACGCGAGATGACCGCCACGCCCGCCCGCATCGAGTGCACGATCAACGGCGAGCCACGCGCGCTCGAGGGGCACCCGATGTCGCGGCTGCTCGACGCGCTCCGCGCCGCTGGACTGACGGGCACGAAGGAAGGGTGCGGCGAAGGGGAGTGCGGCGCATGTGCCGTGCTGCTCGACGGAACGCTCGTGAACAGTTGCCTGACACCGCTCGCGCATGCGTCGCGTGCGGCGATTACCACGATCGAAGGGCTGGCGATCCGCGAGCAGCTGCACGCGGTCCAGCAGTCGTTCCTCGAGTGCGGCGGCGCGCAGTGCGGCATCTGCACGCCCGGAATGGTACTCGCGGCGGTCGACCTGCTGCGGCGCGTTCCGAATCCGACAGAGGACGACGTGCGCGCCGGCCTCGCCGGCAACCTCTGCCGGTGCACGGGCTACATGCGGATCTTTGCCGCCGTGCTCGACGCGTGCCGTCGAATGCCGGCGACCAACGCTGAACGATGATTCCGGTCCTGGACGGATTCGATCTCATTGCCCCGGCAAGCCTGGACGAGGCGCTTCGAATCCTGGCATCCGATCGCGATGCGCGGCCGTTCGCGGGCGGCACTGACCTGATGGTGGTGCTCGAGGCCGGTCATCTGCCGCCCGGCCGATACGTGAGCCTGTGGGCGATCCGTGAGCTGCACGGCATTGCGCGCGACGACCGCGGCGGCCTCGTGCTCAATGCGCTCACGAGCTTCAGCGAGATCCGCGAATCTCCACTCGTCGCCGATGCGTTCCCCATGCTGGCGCTGGCGGCTCGAGAGATTGGCGGCATCGCCACGCAGAACCGCGCCACGATCGGCGGCAACATCGCCAACGCGTCGCCGGCGGCTGATAGTCCGCCGGCGCTGCTCGCCTACGACGCAGAGATCGAACTCCTCTCGATCCGCGGCCGCCGCCGGATGCCGTACGGCGATTTCCACACCGGGTATAAGAAGATGCGGCTGGAACCGGGCGAAATCGTCGCGCGGGTGGTGCTGCCGTCACGCCAGGTCGGATGGCGCGACGGCTACCGCAAAGTCGGCACGCGCCGCGCGCAGGCCATCTCGAAAGTATGTCTGGCCGCGTCGGTATTGATGGACGGCGACGACGTTGCAGATGTGCGCCTCGCGCTCGGCAGCATCGCGCCGACAGTCGTGCGCTGCCGGGCGGCTGAAGATGCCGTGCGGCGCCGCACGCTCTCCGAAGAGGTGATCGCGAACGCGACTCGAGCGGTTCTGACCGACATCGCCCCGATCGACGATATCCGATCGACGGCGCAGTACCGTTCGGCGGTGGCCCAAAATCTCGTCGCGGCGTTTCTCCGCGATTCCCTGTAGCTGCGAGGGACCGGAGGCGGGCTTGTCGGCCCCTCCTTGTCGAGCGTTGCTAGAAATAGAGGATCACACCGGCGCCCGTGCGCGTACCGATGCTGTTGCCGTGCGCGCTGAACGTGCTGATGATTGGCGGAGCGGCGATATCGCTTTTCGTCGTCGAATGGCTGAAGGCGAGGCCCGTTTCTCCGAAGATGCTGAACCGCTTCCCGACGGAGTACTGCGCGCCGAACATGCCAGCGATGGTGTCGCTGTTTGCTGTCGTTCCCGCGCCCGGGTCCGTATGGCTATGCGCCCAGCCCGGCGCGACGTACGTCCGCAGGCTGTCGTAGCGCTTCAAATAGAACAGCGCGGTCATACCGACGCCGAAGGAGGTCGAGGAGACGTTCTCGTCGGCGATGGGCAGGTTGGTATCCGTCGTCGAGTGAGCAAACCGGAACTCGGGCCGGACAGCCACTTTCTCCGCGACGTGCCACAGCAGTCCGATAGATTCGGGATACCCCATCGTAATGCCCTTCTGCCCGACGTCCTGTCCCGATGCGACACCCGGCACTCCGAGCGACGCCCACACGACCAGCAGCAACCCTGCGACACGCATTCAGACCCTCCTGACGCCCCTGCGGGACAACTCGCGGCAAGTTCGACGACGACGACGCGGGAAAGGTTACCGCGTCCGTCACACAGCTCGTCATTTTTCCCGAGCCAGCACGTTCCGGATCATCGAATCGCGGACGGCAGCGTCGACCTGGCGGGAGCCGGGCCGGTCCGGCGTCGCCGTGACGTCAGTGTTCATCGAAATCAGCCACGCGAACCCGCTCGCCCGATTCAGATACAGATGCGAAATGAATCCGTTCTGATCGCCGCTGTGTCCGATCAGTTCGATGTCCCCGTAGCGCTCGACGAAGAACGAGAGCGCTGCATGGGAGTCGGCGCCATTGGTTCCCTCGCCTTCGCGTGCGGAAATCTGCGGTGCCCACATTTCCTCCAGCGAGGCCCGCTTCAGGACGATGTCGTAATCCGCGCGGTTCGTGGCATCGCCCTGCAGGAACGCGATGTATTTCGCCATGTCGCCGAACGGAGCGTTCAGGCCGCCGTTCGACACCGTGATGCCGGTATCGAAATCGAAGCGTCCTTCGCGGACGCCGTGGTCATCGCGGAAGTAGCTGTGCGAGCGGTTCGGCAGCAGGTAGTACGGAGCGCGATCGAAGAAGCTGCTCCGCATGCCGAGCGGCATGAGGATGTTCTTCGTCACATACATCTCGTAGTCGTCGCCGGTGAGCTGTTCGATGATGCGGCCGAGGAAGATGACGCCGGGGTTCGAATAGCTGTATCTGGTGCCCGGCCCGAACTGGAGTTCCGTGTAGGGCATCATCGCCACGATCTGCTGCCACCTCGTCGGCTCGAACGGCTGCCACGGCTGGTCTCCTCCCCACGGCCACGTCGCCGCGCGGAACCCGGCCGAGTGCGACATGAGGTATCGGATCTTCACGTCCTCAATTGGTCCGTATGGGTCGTGTGCGAGCCGAAGCTCCGGGACGTACTTGACTGCCGGATCATCGAGCGACAGCAGGCCGCGATCGCGGAGCTGCATGATGGCGATGCCAGTGAATGTCTTCGTGATGGACGCCCAGTGATAAATCGTGTCGTCGTCGATGGGACGACCCGACGACGAGTCCTGCAAGCCGGCGTTCTCGCGAGCCAGAACGCGCCCGTTCTGCAGCAGCATCAGGCTGCTGCCGACGACACCGGCCCGCTGAAGTGCGCCGCGATAGTCTCTCGCGACGGCTGCCCATCCCGCCGGCGGCTGCAGGGGCGCAGAAGCGGAGAACGCGACCGAGGCGAGGAGAAGGGCCATGGCTGAGCGCATGGCGGGAATAGTACCCGCTATGATGAGACATGGCTATTGACCCGCGCGTATCCATCGGGCACGTGCACCTGAAGGTTGCCGATCTGGAGCGCGCGGTCGCGTTCTACTCGGGAGTGCTCGGCTTCGATGTCGTCGAGCGGATGGGAGCGCAGGCCGCGTTTCTGAGCGCCGGCGGGTACCACCATCACATCGGGCTGAACACGTGGGAGAGCCGCGGCGGACGTCCGCCAGATCCCGGCGCGACCGGGTTGTTCCACGTCGCGATCCGGTATCCCGATCGCGCGGCGCTCGCAGATGCGCTTCGCCGGCTGCTGAAAGCGGGCGTTGCCCTGGACGGCGCTGCCGACCACGGCGTGAGCGAGGCGTTATATCTGCGGGACCCGGACGAGAACGGCCTGGAGTTGTATTGGGATCGCCCGCGGGAAGAGTGGCCGCGGCGCCCCGACGGGTCGCTGCACATGTTCACCCATTCCCTCGATGTCGACGCGCTCCTTGCAGAAGCGGCAGCGACTCCGGAGTCTGCGCCCGCCGGCATCGCACCGCGCCCGATCACCCCGGAGAGCCGCGCGCGCGTAACGACACTGCGCGAGAAGCTGCTCGCACTTCACAAGGCACTTCTGGACGATGCAAAGGCGGCGTATGAGATGGATCGCGGCAGGATCGCGTCGCCCGGCCAACTGCTGCAGCTCGTCATCAGCGACCCGTGGTTTGCGTGGCTACATCAGATTTCCGAGCTGATCGTCCGCATGGATGATTTCGCGGCGCCAAGCGCCGCCACTACCGAAGCCGATGCGACCGCGCTGTTCGATCAGGTCGATCGGCTGCTCATGCCGTCTGAGACAGGCGACGCCTT
This sequence comes from Vicinamibacterales bacterium, assembly GCA_035495555.1. Taxonomy (GTDB): domain Bacteria; phylum Acidobacteriota; class Vicinamibacteria; order Vicinamibacterales; family 2-12-FULL-66-21; genus DATJFQ01. The sequence goes on along the minus strand of DATJFQ010000055.1, from coordinate 64,391 downwards.
CGCGCGAAAGTATTACGAGGCGCTCCAGCGGCAGCCTGCGGTCGTGCTCGCGCACGGCGACGTTCGTCGCGCCCTCCGTGATTCCTGAGTTGGTACACGCCCTGCTAGAGTCCACGCGGACGAGGTGACAGATGAGATGGACGCCGGGTAATCGCGGCAACATCGAGGACATGCGGGGCGGCGGAGGCGGCGGCATCGGGATGGTGCCGCTCGGGATCGGCGGGTTCATCCTGGTGGCCCTCCTGAGCATGTTCACCGGGGTGAATTTCTTCGCGCTGCTGGGGGGCGGCGGCGCCGGTACGACGACGGGCACTTCGTCGCCTGTGAACGCCAGCCCCGAGGAACAACGCCTCGTCGACATGGTCGACAATGTCGCAGAAGACGTCCAGGACACGTGGGCCCAGCTCCTGGGCGCACGGTATGAGAAGACGAAGGTCGTACTGTTTCGCGATCAAATCCAATCGGCCTGCGGCTTCGCGCAATCGGCAACCGGACCGTTTTACTGCCCCAACGACCACAAGGTGTATCTCGATCTCGGGTTCTTCGACGAATTACAGCGCCGGTTCGGCGCGCCGGGTGATTTCGCGCAGGCCTACGTGCTTGCCCACGAGTTCGGCCATCACGTCCAGATGTTGACCGGCATCGAGAGCCGAATGCGTCAGGCGGTCCGGGCCGATCCGTCAGAAGCGAACCCGATGTCGGTCCGGCTGGAGCTGCAGGCGGATTGTTTCGCCGGCGTGTGGGGACACGCGGCGAGTCAGCCGGGTCGCGCCGCGCAAGGGAAGGTCGAGCTGGATCCCGGCGACACCGAAGAAGGGCTGCGCGCCGCTGCCGCGATTGGCGATGACCGCCTCCAGAAAATGGCCACCGGTCGCGTCATGCCCGAGAAGTTCACGCACGGGACGTCGCAGCAGCGCGTCACGTGGTTCAGGACGGGACTCGACAGCGGCGATCCGAACGCGTGCAACACGTTCGCGGACACCAGCCGCTGAACGACTGTCGCGCAGCTCGGCCGCATGGCGCGGCCGTTGCATTTTTCGGGTAACTGGCAGAAATGCGCCTGGCCCGCTGGTTCATCGTCATCGTCGGAGGCGTGCTCGTAACCCTTTGGGCGATAGCACTTGCGGGCTCCCGCACGTCCGTTCTCCACGACAAGCTGGTTCAGACGCTGAGCGACAAACTCCATGCGTCGGTCGAGCTCGATTCATTCACGGTCCACACGTTTCCTCGATTGAGAATTTCCGGCGACGGCCTGCGGATCCGGCTGAAGGATCAGCAGCAGCCAGCGCCGCTGATATCGGTCGACCACTTCGAAGTCGCGGGCGGGGTTGTGGGTCTGCTGCGGAGCCAGCGGCATTTTCGCAGCGTCGAACTCGTCGGGCTGCGGATCACCGTGCCCCCGCGTTCGAAAAACGATCGCGAGGCCGGCAACGAGGCGGCGCAGACTGCGACGGGACCGGTCGTGATCGACCGCGTGGACGCGCGTGACGCGGCGCTCGTACTCGTGCCGAAGAATCCGGAGAAGGACCCGCGGATTTTCCAGATTCATGACCTCACGCTTCAATCCGTCGGCTTCAACCGCTCGATGCCGTTCACGGCCACGCTCGTCAACCCCGTGCCGCGCGGCGACATTTCCGTCGGCGGGAGTTTCGGCCCCTGGCGGGCGGACGAAGCGGGGCTCACGCCGCTCAGCGGCCGCTACGAGTTCACGCACGCGGACCTGAGCACGATCCACGGCATCGGCGGGATCCTGTCGTCGACTGGCGACTTTGCAGGCGAGTTGATGCAGATCGACGTACGCGGCACCACCCACACGCCAGACTTCACGGTGGATACCGCTGCGCATCCCGTCCCGCTCGATACGACGTTTCACGCGGTGGTCGATGGCACCAACGGCGACACGTACCTCAAACGGATCGACGCGAAGTTCCTGGGCACATCGTTGACGACGTCCGGGGCCGTGACCAAGGCGAAAGGCGCAAAGGGCAGGACCGTTTCGCTGGATGTGCACCTGCCTGACGGGCGGCTCGAAGACGTGCTTGCGCTCGCCGTCCGAACGGACAAGCCGGTCATGCACGGCACGATTGCGCTCGACACCTCGATGGTGATTCCCCCCGGCGAGTCGAAGATCGCCGATCGCATCGAACTCGATGGGCGCTTCGCGCTCGAGCAGGCGCGCTTCACCGACCGGCTCGTACAGCAGCAGATTTCGACGCTCAGCTCGCGTGCGCGCGGCAAGGACCCGAAGGACGGCCTGGCCCGCGTGTTGTCCGGCATGCACGGGAGGTTCACCGTGCGCAACGGCCATGCGCGGTTCAATCCCGTGGCGTTCGACGTGCCCGGCGCGACCGTCAGGCTGAACGGCAGCTACGGGTTGCGTACCGAGCGGCTCGCGTTCGACGGTACCCTGACAATGGACGCGACGGTGTCGCAGGCGGCCGGCGGCGTGAAGGGCTTTTTCCTCAAGGTGGTCGACCCGCTGTTCAAGCGCAACGGCGCGGGCGCGGTGATCCCAATCCACGTGAAGGGCACGCGGGAGAAGCCGCAGTTCGGCCTGGATTGGAAACGTGCGCTGCTGCGGAAATAATGTCAGGTATGGATCAATATCCCGTTCAGAAAAGCGACGAAGAATGGCGCCGGCTGCTGACGCCGGAGCAATACGACGTCTTGCGCGGACACGCGACGGAGCGGCCGGGGAGTTGCGCGCTGCTCGTCGAGAAGCGGCCCGGCACGTTTTACTGCGCCGGCTGCGGTAACGAGCTGTTCGCGAACGAAACGAAGTTCGAGTCCGGGACCGGCTGGCCCAGCTTTTTCGCGCCGCGCGCGGGAGCGATCGGCACGACGACCGATCGCGCCCACGGCATGACGCGGACCGAAGTGCACTGCGCGCAATGCGGCGGGCATCTCGGTCACGTGTTCCCGGATGGCCCGCCTCCAACTGGGCGCCGCTACTGCATCAATGGAATCGCGCTGCGGTTCGAACCGGGGAAATAGAGGTTTCGAAGACAACTACACAACTACGCAACTGCACAACGACACAAGGGGCGCCGCCCTGAGTCGTTGGGAGTTGCGACGTTGCGTCGTTATTTCTCAGTGCATCCCCGTGAGATGCTCCGTGGCGGTGATGAACTTCGCGATGTCAGCCTTGAGCTGTTTCGCTGACGGCTGGTTCAGATACGCCATGTGGCCGCTCTCGTAGTACTTGAACTGCACGCGGTCGGTATACGTCTTGTCGAAGCCGAGGTGCGCGAACGTATATTCGGCGTTGGCAAACGGTGTCGCGCTGTCGTAGTAGCCCGCGCCGACCATCACGTGCAGATACGGATCCTTGGCCATCGCGAGCCGCAGGGACTCCGATTCGGTCGGATAGCCCTGCCCGAACCCTGGATTGACGCCGGTATAGTCCCACCGTCCCGTGTGCCCGCCCATGTAGTACTGCAGATCGCTCGTGTATTTCAGGTCGTCGTGCAGATAGCGCATGAAGGCCGCCATGAACGCGCTCGACGGGGCGACGTCGGACGCATCGTAGTCCTGCCGCTGGCTTGCCGCGTTGCCGTTGATGCCGGTGAGCCGAGTGTCGTAGCGTCCCAGCGTCAGCCGCTGATCGCGCAGCAATTCCGTCCGGAACATGCCCGCCTCGATCCGAAGATCGGTGTTGAGGATGAACCGCTGCGAGAGCCCGGTGAGATCCGCGAGCTTCTGGGCGATGGCGGATCGGTCCGCTGTGGTGAGGGTGTTGCCTTTCGCCAGCGCCGTCAGGTAATCGCCGAACGCATATTGCCGCGATTGCTGCACCGCCTGCTCGAGCGTCAGCTTCTGCAGCGCTGGCGCCAGCTTCTTGTGGTACCACGCCGACGCCGTGTAAGTCGGCAGGAACGTCGCGTATCCGATGTCGTTCGTCCGCGACTGCGAAATGTTCTGGAAATCGAGCACGGTGCCGAGCAGCATGATCCCGTTCAGCTCGATGCCTTCTGAACTCTGAAGCTCGGATGCCAGCCCCGCAGAGCGGAACGTGCCGTAACTCTCACCGAACAGATACTTCGGCGACGCCCACCGGTCGTATTTGTCCAGATAATTCCGGATGAACTGACCAAACATCTTGATGTCGTTGGTGGCTCCGGTGTAGTCGGCCGCCTTCACGCCCACGCCCGGACGCGAGTAGCCCGTCATCATCGCGTCGACCTGGACCAGATCGGTGACGTCCAGCGGGCAGTTCGGGTTGTCCACCAGGTTGTACGGCGGCGCCGGTTCCGATCCGCCTTCCGCCATCTCGGGATGCTTCGGGCTCATGATCCCCATGTCGAGCCAGATCGACGCCGAACCAGGGCCGCCGTTGAAAAAGAACGTGACCGGCCTGTTCGCCACGTCGGTCTTGTCAGCCGTGTATGAAATGTAGAAGACGGTGGCTTTCGGGTTCCCCGCATCGTCGCGGATGATCATCGTGCCGGCATTCGCCGTGTAAGGAATCGTCTTGCCGCCGATCGTCGCCGTGTGCTGGGTCGTCGAGACCTTCTCGACGGGTTGCACGCCTTCGTCCTCGGACGGCTGATTGGCGCGCGCCCCTTGTCCGCCAGGCGTCGTCTGGCGGCCCGGCGGCCCTGGCTGAGGCGGTTGTGCGAGAGCGGGAGGGACCAGCGCAAAACAGGAGAGGGCGGTTCCGACCAACAGGACGCGGATGCGCATCGTTCGAACTCCTTCCGGAAGTGGGGGCGTGGCTCTGGCGAACGGGCGCCTCGGCGCATGAAGCGGCGGCGGCTGTCCGCGGCAGGGTCGACTCGTCAAATATAACTACACAAACACCCAACTACCAACTTCGCACGATGCCTGTCTTCAGCAGGATCGCTCACAGGCGCGTTGCGATCGCGGTGTTGCGGGATCGCGTAGTTATCCGTGACGTCCGGTAGAATACGGCGAACAGGAGCTGCACACATGGGTTTGATGGATTTCATCAAGGGCGAGCTGATCGAAGTCATCGAGTGGACCGACGACTCGCGCGACACGCTGTCGTTTCGGTTTCCGGACGAGGACAAGGCGATCAAGAACGGCGCGCAGTTGATCGTGCGCGAATCGCAGCAGGTGCAGTTCGTTTACCTCGGCGAGTTCGGTGACACGTTTGGTCCAGGCAAGCACACGCTCACCACCGAGAACATTCCGATTCTCACGAAGCTGCAGTCCTGGAAGTACGGCTTCAATTCGCCCTTCAAGGCGGACGTCTACTTCCTCAACACGCGGCTGTTCACGGGCAACAAGTGGGGAACCGCAAACCCGATCATGATGCGGGACGAAGATCTCGGCATCGTCCGCGCCCGCGCCTTCGGGACCTACGACTTCCACATCATCAACCCGAAGCTCTTTCTGAAAGAAGTCGCCGGGTCCGATCAGAACTTCCGTCTCGACGAATTTGCCGACACCATGCGCTCGCGGATCGTCAGCATTTTCGCTGACGCGCTCGCGACGGCGAAGATCCCCGTGTTCGACGTCGCGAGCCGTTACACGGAACTCGGAGAGGCGCTGTTGCCCCTCATCAACCCGGTGATCTCGGCCAAGTACGGACTCGAGATGCCCAGCTTCATCGTCGAGAACGTGTCGGTCCCGCCGGAAGTCGAGACGGCGATCGACAAGCGATCGAGCATGGCGGCCGTCGGGAACTTGAACGACTACGTGAAGTTCCAGATGGCCCAGGGGATGGAAAAGAGCGGCGGCAGTCCGGGCGGCCTCGCCGCCGAAATGGCTGTCGGGCTCTCGATCGCGCAGCAGATGATGCAGCAGCAGGGCGGCATCGCCGGTGGACAGGCCGCGACCGCTGCGGTCGCCGCAGCGTCGCCGGCGCTCCCCGAACTGTTGTCGCCCGACGATGTCGCGAAAGCGCTCGGCGTGCCGGAGAGCGACGTCATGACGATCCTGCAGTCCGGTGAACTCGCGGGCAGGAAGATCGGGACGTCGTGGCGCGTCAAGCGTTCCTCGCTCGACGAGTATCTGGCGAAATAGTCGAACGATGCTCGATTCCAGAACGCGATCAGCGGCGCACGAAGATCGGAGGCGCGCCAGTGGCGCGCCCCGGCGGAGCGCAGCGGGGCAAGGGGCCCCCGCGAGCGACGGCGCCGGGGGGGCCGGCTGGGCGAAGCCCCCGGGCCAGAGATGACGTCCGTCGTTGCCGTTGAAAAGCATGCGTGCCCGGCCTGCGGCGCGCAGGCCGAGTGGAATCCGGGCAGGCAGAAACTCGTGTGTCCGTTCTGCGGCACGGAGACGCCGTTCGACGTCGATCCCGCAGGGCAGATCGTCGAACTGGATCTGGTGAAAGCGCTTCGCGAGCTGCCCGACGACATGCGCGGGTGGCAGACCGAGCGCCACACTGTGCAGTGCCGGAGTTGCAAGGCGGTGTCGGTCTTCGACCCGTCGCGGGTCGGCCAGCGCTGTGAGTTCTGCGGTTCGCCGGAGCTGGTCGACTACCAGGAGGTCAAAGAGCCGATCCGGCCACAGAGTCTGCTGCCGTTCAAAATTGCCGAATCAGCCGTTCGCGAACAGATCCGCCGCTGGTACGCGAGCAAATGGCTCGCGCCGGGCGCGCTCAAATCGCGGGCGCTCGTCGACACCGTCCACGGGATCTACATCCCGTATTGGACGTTCGATGCCGAAGTCACCTCTCCCTGGGAAGCCGAGGCTGGCTACTACTACTACACGACCGAGACCTATCGGGACAGCAACGGCCGCATGCAGACGCGACAGGTGCGCCAGACCCGGTGGGAGCCGGCGTCGGGCGTTGTCGAACATTTTTTCGACGACGAGCCGATTCCGGGGACGACCGGTGTGCCAATTGGCCTGTTGCGTCAGGTCGAGCCGTTTCTGACGAACGAACTGGTCCCCTATGACACGTCGTACCTGTCGGGGTTCGTCGTCGAGCACTATCAGGTCGTGCTGCTCGATGCGGCGAAGGCGTCCGAAGACACGATGACGCGGAAGACCTATGCGATGTGCTCTGCCGCGGTGCCCGGAGATACACAACGCAACCTTCAGATTCACCCGACCTTCTCGAAGCGCACGTTCAAGCACATCCTCGTACCCGTGTGGCTGCTGACCTACACCTACGGCCCGCGTGTGTTCCATGCCGTCGTCAACGGCTACACGGGGAGGATGGCCGGCGAGTACCCGAAGAGCCCGTGGAAAATCGCGCTCCTGATCATCGGCGTTATCATCGTCATAATGATCGTCCTGCTGGCGCAGGGCTCGAACTAGCCGCGAATCCGGGAGCCCGCACGCGGCGTCACATGTAAGGCGGGGGCTCGAGATCCCGCGCGTCGAAAGGTTTCCATGTTCGAACAGAAGCTTCGTATGCCGTCTCCTCAGGAGGCGTTGAAGGGGCGCACGGAGAAGATGCCGGTGCCCGCGGCGCACGACGTGCTGAAAACGCCGCTGCAGGGGCCGTTTCCGGCCGGGCTGGAGCAGGCGATGTTCGCGTTGGGCTGCTTCTGGGGCGCCGAGAAGAAGTTCTGGCAGACGCGTGGCGTCTATACGACGGCGTCAGGATATGCAGCGGGTTTTACCCCGAATCCGACGTATCGCGAGGTCTGCAGCGGTATGACGGGTCACGCCGAGGCCGTTCTCGTGGTGTTCGACCCGAAGAAGATCAGTTATGACGATCTGCTGAAGGTCTTCTGGGAGAGTCACGATCCGACACAGGGGATGCGTCAGGGCAACGACGTCGGCACGCAGTATCGCTCCGGGATCTACTACTTCGACGAGGCGCAGCACCGGGCGGCGGAACGCAGCCGCGACGAGTACCAGCGGGCGCTGTCGAAGAGCGGCTACGGGCAGATTACGACCGAGATCAGGCCGGCGCCGGAGTTCTATTACGCCGAGGATTATCACCAGCAGTATCTGTCGAAAAACGCGAACGGCTACTGCGGGCTGGGCGGCACTGGCGTGACCTGCCCGACCGGCCTCGCCGTCTGATGCTGTTCCGGGCGCTCAGCGTTCTTTTCGTGATCCTGGGGATCGCGCTCGCCTTTGCGACGTACACGATCGAGCGTCATGAAGAGCGGCTGCGCGACGGAACGATCCGGACGAGCGGCACGGTCGTCAACCAGTTGAAGCGCAGCGGCGGCGAGGCCACGATCCCCGTCGTCCGCTTCGTCACCCAGACCGGCGATCACGTCGACTTCACTGCGACGCACGTCGGCCGATACGCCGTCGGTTCGACCGTCCCCGTTTATTACCATCCCGACAATCCGTCGTTCGCCGACGTCGACACGCGGCGGCTGCGCTGGCAGGGGACCGCCCTGGCGGGCGCGATGAGCGTCTTCTCGTTCCTGATCGCCGCTGTCGTCTCCCGCGGCGCTCGTGCGGGGGCCTGACCGCGCGAGGAGTACGTAACCCGACGACCGGGGTCTGACCCCGGCCGTCGCGCGTCCGGGGTCTGACCCCAACCGCGCGCAGGATGATGGCGGTATTTGCGACATCCGTCCCATTTCTTGCGTTTTCTTGGTTCGCGCCGCCAGGCTGTGGGATCTGACCCCGCGAGAAGTACGTAAATGGACGGCCGGGGTCTGACCCCGGCCGTCGCGTTTCCGGGGTCTGACCCCGGCCGTGCGCGGTTACAGCGGGCGGAGTCGGGCAGCAGCGGCGCGAAGCGTCTCGTCCTTCTTCGCAAAACAGAATCGCAGCGCCAGCGGCGCCGGCTGCTTGTACAAGAACGCGGACGTCGGAATCGAGGCGACGCCATGCTCGCGCGTCAGCCGGAGCGCGAACTCCATGTCCGGCTCCTCGGAGATCGACGAGTAGTCGAGGAGCTGAAAATACGTCCCGCGCGACGGCAGCGCGCGAAACCGCGACCGGTCGATCAGCTCGAGGAACAGGTCCCGCTTCCGCTGATAGAAGGCCGCGAGCTCGGGATAGCCGCGCCGCGCGGCCACGAACTCTGCGAGTGCATGCTGCACCGGCGTGATCGTCGCGAACGTCACGAACTGGTGAACCTTCCGGAACTCAGCGCTCAGCGCCGGCGGTGCGACGACGTAACCGACTTTCCAGCCCGTCACGTGATACGTCTTCCCGAACGAGCCCACGATGAAGCTGCGGTCGCGCAGCCGCTCGTCGCGGGCGACGCTCTCGTGACGGGCGCCGTCGAAAATGATGTGCTCGTACACTTCATCGCTCAGCACGAACAAATCGTGTTCGTCCGCGAGCGCCGAGAGCTCCGAAATGTCCGCTGCCGACAGAAGCGTTCCCGTCGGATTGTGAGGCGAATTGATGATGACCAGGCGGGTGCGCGCCGAGAGCGCGGCCTTCACGTCATTCCACGGCACACGGTAGTCGGGGTACCGAAGCGAGATGACGACGGGAACGCCGCCGCTCAATTCGATTGCGGGGACGTACGAGTCATAGCAGGGCTCGAAGACGATCACCTCGTCGCCTGGATGCACGACAGCGGCGACTGCGTCGAACAGCGCTTCCGTCCCGCCCGACGTGACGGTGACATCCGACAGCGGGTCGTACCGGACGTCGTACAGTTGTTCGTACTTCGCCGCGATCGCCTCGCGCAGCGCAGGGACGCCTTGCATCGGCGCGTACTGGTTCCGCCCTTCGCGCATGTGGCGCGCGACGGCGTCGACGAGTGCGGGGTCGCACTCGAAGTCGGGAAATCCCTGCGACAGATTGATGGCGCCCGTGTCGGCCGCGAGCTTCGACATCACGGTGAAGATCGTCGTGCCGACAGAGGGAAGCTTGGAACGCAACGTCACGCAGGATCAATCCTCTCGAAGACGCCCCGCTCGCGATCCTTGCGGCACGCGTCCCACGAAAACGCCTGACCATTCATCGCGATATACACCCCGGCCGGCAGGACCTGCACGAACGACAACGCGCTGCCGAGATTGAAGAGCCCATCCGAGCTGCCGAACGCGTACGGCACCATGGCACCGGTGAGCACGACCGTCCGATCGCGCAGATGCGCGTCCGCGATGACTCGCGCGGTCTCGACCATCGTGTCCGTTCCGTGCGTGATCACGATCGCGTGCTCCTCGCATTCGCGGCAGCGCTGCGCGATCGCGGCGCGCTGCGCATCGTTGATGTCGAGGCTGTCGGCCATCAGCACGGTCTCGACGGCCAGATCGAGCCGTGCGCGCCCCCGGCGGAGCATTTCGGGCACGTGCGTGTCGCGAAAAAACAGCCTCCCGGTCAGCTCGTCGTACTCCTTGTCGAACGTACCGCCGGTTACGAGGATGCGGATACGCATCACGAATCTGTCGGCCGCGGGCGCCCGCGCAGTGGAGACTCGGCTTCGAAGCTGTTTGCCATCAATGACTTAGGAGAGCGACTCGGACGGCACCAGCATTGCGGACGTGCCCGCCCGGAGGTCTTCTCTCATGTTCCTACTGATTCTGGCGGCGATCATGGCGGTGCTCAGCTTCTTCTACGTGAAGAAGCGCCGCGCGCGCAAAACCGCGCATTAGTCGCCGGGCTCCCTGGACGCTCGCTCGCGTGCCGCGCCGCCGGTGCGATCCGTTGTGTTGCGCCCCTGCGTTCGTCACCGCGCGATCTTTGCCGCACGGAAGAGATCATCTGCTGACGACAGGATAATCCGACGCAGGCGATCGGGGTACGTCGACGGCGCGCGCGCGAGAAACTGCCGGACCGTCTCGGCGGCAGCGGCCGACTGGTGACCGCCGAGCGTCACGTCCATCCAGCGCTTCGGGAAGAAGATGTCGCCGGTCCGCTGGATCTCCTGGAGCATCTCCAGGCTCGGCTCGATGTACTGCTCGGACGAGCGGGCGCGCAGCGGGTGATGGAGATATCGCAGTCCTTCGAGTACCCACGGCTCGCGACGGCGGTTTGCGGGCGTGCTGAGGGCTGCGAACCAGCGATCGCGCGTGGCCGCGTCCGGCGAGATCGCCGGGCGCACGAACGCGAACTGCGCCTTCCGGTCGGGATTCCTGATCCGCAGCGCCTGCGCATCCAGGATCTGCTCCGCCTCCGACGGCTCCCGCACCGCGAGATCCTCCGCCAGTCGGATGTAGTCGGTCTCCGAGAGCACGAGCCCGGGAACCTGTTGCTTCTGTGACCAGACGTTCGTCAGCCAGGCGAGCGTCAGCTTCGTCGCGGACACGTCCCGCAGCGCGTTGAACCATGCCCCCTTCTGGCTCGGCGACGCGGCGCTGTCCAGCCCCGCGCGAAACGCCTGCTCCAGCGGCGCGGCAACCCGCTCACGCGAGAGCGGCGTCAGGAATTTCCAGTACGCCTGGGTCGCATAGCCGAGAATCCGCTGCACGTTCTGTTCGTCACGCTCCCGCGGCAGCGCCTGGAGCGCGAGCGAGACGACGTCGTCCGGCCGCGCCTCGTCGTCGAGCATGGCATCCCACAACGTGACCCACGCCGCACCGCGGGTCAATTCATCAGAAATATCGGGGACGTGGTGAAGCAGCCACTCGCGCGAGTGAGCATCCAGATGGAACTCGCCATATGCGATGCCTCCGCCGTTGGGCAGGATGAAATCCGGAGCCGGCATGCCCGCTGCTGACGGAACCTCGACGCGCGGACCGCGCAATTCGACGGGGAGGAGCGTGATGTGCCCGTCGTGTCCGACCGCGACCTGCATGCGCTCGGTCCATGTCAGCCCTCGACGGACGATCGGATCCCGCTGCACGAACGCAAGATGCTGAATTCTGCCGTTGGCAATCTGCAGGTCCGTGGTGACAATGGGCCGGTCTGCCTCGTCGACCCACGCGTGGCTCCAGGCCGCGAGGTCTTCCGGTGTTCGACTGTCCAGCAGGGTGATGAGGTCGGTCCACGACGCGTTGCCGAACGAGTAGCGGCGCAGATATTCGCGGAGCCCGTCCTGAAATCCTTCGGAGCCGACGAGCGTCTCGAGTTGACGCATGACGATCGGCGCCTTCTGATAAATGATCGCGCCGTAAAGCGTGCCGGCTTCCGAGAGGTTCGAGAGCGGCTGACGGATGGCATTGCTGCCCGCGGTCCGATCGACCTCGTACGCCGACGGGTAGTACGACAGCAGGAACCGCAGTTCGTGATTGATGTTCGGGAACGACGGATTCACGATCTTCGCCGCCATGTAGTTGGCGAACACCTCCTTCATCCAGACGTCCTCGAACCACCGCATCGTGACGAGATCGCCGAACCACATGTGCGTGGTTTCGTGCGCGATCACGCTCGCGCGCCCGAGCAGTTCATTCTGCGTGGCGCTCGGTTCGAGCATGAGGCCGGACGCGTTGTAGAAGATCGCACCTGGATGTTCCATGCCGCCGAACTGGAACGACGGCACGAGGAAGAAGTCGAATTTCCCGAAGGGATACGGGATGCCGGTATATCGCTCCAGCCACTGCAGCGCGGCCGCGTGCAGGTCGAAAATCGCGTCCTTGTTTTTCGCGACTTTCGCCGCGTCGGTTTCACGGTGGAACATGCGGAACGTCCGTCCGCCCCGTTCAGCAGTTTCGACGAAGAACTTGCCGGTCGCGAAGGCGAACAGATACGTCGAGATGGGTTGTGTCTGGGCGAAGCTGACCGTCGTGCGTCCACCCGATGCAGCGCGATTCGTTTCCGCGCCGTTGGCGAGCGTCTGCCACCCCTCCGGCACCTCGAGCGACAGCGTCCAGCGCGCTTTCAGGTCCGGTTGATCGAAGCAGGGGAACGCTTCGTGTGCGCGCGCCGGCACGAAGATAGTGTAGAGGAAGTCTTCGCTGCGATTGAGCGGCGTGTCGCCGGCCTGAAACGTCAGCTCGATCTCGTTCACGCCTTTCCGGGTGGCTGCAACGGGCAGGACCAGGTGGCCGTTCACCTGCTCGACCTGCAGTTCCGCGGCCCCGCTCCGCACGTTGAGCAGGCGGCCTGCCTGATCGGGCGCGAAGTCGAGGACCACGGGTGCGCTCGTGTCGGCCAGCGTAAAAGTGATGGTTTCCGTCCCGGTGACCGGTTCCTGCCGTGCCGCAGGCACCTTCAGGGCGAGCGCGTAGCGGACGCCGCTGATCCGCGAGGCCCGCGTCGTTGCAAGCGCGCGGCTCACTCCCTGCTCCAGGCCATGGGTCGATGGCTGGGCCGATGAGAGCGTCATGGCGGTGAGCAGCGGCAGGAAAGCAAACGGCATGCGCGCATGATGACGCGAGCGCACGGCGTCCGCAAGATCAGGCGGCGCGAGCGAAGCGCAGAGAGACGAGCGCCGCGAACTCCACCAGCACACAGACGGTGATCAGCGAAAGCGCCATGAACTCTGCGTATACCGCGCGGCCCAATAGATCGTAAATGCTCAACGCCGCGACGGCGACGGCGATCACGGCGGCCGTCCGAAGTGCGCCAGGCACGCGTGACAGATCGTTGAGCAGCAGCATGACCGCCGGTGTGCTGATCAGCAGCACGTAGTCCCATCCTTGCGGTGAGAGCAGCGGGATGAGCAGCAGCAGCAGTGCCGTTTCCAGCGCGTCTGTTCTCAGCAGCGTTCCGCGCCCGGCGACGACGACGGCCACGAGCCCGAGCAGGGTCAGCGACGCTCCAGCGGCGAGCAGCCGCGTCTGCCCGGCACTGCCGAACCATTTCGCGAAGAGCGCGGCGAGCGAGATGTTGTCCTGATTCAGCAGGTTTGGCGGCGTGCTGGCCGTCACCGTCTGCCACCAGTCGCGGTGGAGATCGATGTTCCCGCGCCAGCCGTAGAGTGCCGCCGGAAGAATCAGCACGATCGCGAGTCCAAGGGCCGTCGCGAGGAATGGGAGTCGGTCGCGGCGGGACAGCAGCCATGGCGCGAACAGCAGTCCGTATGGCTTCACGATGACCGCCGCTGCGAACAGGAGCCCGCCGGTGATGCGGCGGCGCTCGAGCAGGCACACGACCGCGGCGGTCACGATGACGGCAAAGAGCAGGTTGACCTGCCCCAGCACGAGCTCGTGTGCGTAGAACTTGGCCATCGCGGCGAACGTGAGCACGACGAGCAGCGGCGGCGGTCGCCTCAGGTCGGGAAGCGCTCGCACGCTCAGCCCGAGCAGCACCATGATCAGCACGGCCGAGACGGCGAACCACACTGCTTTCGCCACCGGCTGCGGCATGCGCGAGAGCGGGATCGCGGCAATCGCGAACGCCGGCAGGTACTTGAATTGGAAGTGACCGTCCTCGGCGCGGTAGAGCGGCGCCGCGACGCGTGCGCGGGCGCCGGCAGTCCAGTAGACCTCGAAATCCGGCATCTTGCGGGCGACCCGCGTCGTGAACAGCGCCGCAAGAGAAACGGCCGCGAGCAGCCCGAGCAAAAGCCGCGTGCGAGTGCGGGATGCAACAAACGCCAAGATGTCAGCTGTTAGCGTAGTGTCGCGGCCGCGTGTGCCGCAACAGGAATCCGGCCTCGCGCCTCCCGCCTCGCGCCTCGCGCGCCGATGTCTGGTAATCTTCGAATCGTGCGCCCATCCCTCATTCCTCCATCCTATGAACGCACGGTCGGCCACGCGCGCCGCATCGAACTCGCCGCGGACCGCCAGTTCCGGGCGCGCAACAAAGCGACGTATCGGCTGGCGCACTGGCCCATCTGGATCTTCGTGTTTTTCATCGCGCCGGGACCGATGACGTTCTCCCTGTTCGAGCGCGGCTTTACGCCGCGCATGCTGGCGTGGTTCGCGCTGGTCGTCGTCGGTACCGGAATCGCGGGTCTGTTTGGAAAGCTGCCGGGCGTCGAGCCGCAGCCCTATATCCTGCGATTTACCGAAGATCGGCCCAACCCCCTCTACCGTCGTATCTGCTACACGCTTGCGTGGAGTGAAGCCATCGCGTTCGCGATCCTCAATAGCGTCGGCCTCGTTCTCGCCATTGCGAAAGGCGTCTGGCGTCTCCGTCAGTTGTATGAGATGGCCTACTTTCCAATCGTGATCGTCGTCTGGCTGCTGGGCGCGATCGGACTGTTGCCTCGCGTGAAGCCTTCGACGCAGGGCGAAGGGCACGAGCGGCGATACTTCTACGGGACCGTATGGGCGGTCAGCATCGCGCAGCCGATCCTGTGGCTGCTGTGGAAGGTGCTGCCCCGGACGCGCACCGCGGACACGCTGAAGCTCGTCGTCTTTCTGTCCATTCTGGCGTGGGTCGGCCACCTCGCGCGTCGCGGCGCGCTGCCGCGTACGAGGCCAATCATGCCGGGCGAACTGGCCGTCTCAGACTGATTTCGTCGCGTCGCTCCAGCGACCCGCCGCAGGAACGCGCATGACACAGCTGAACACAAGGTCCGACGTCGCCGAGCGGCTGCGGCTGTTCACGCTCGAACGCTATCCTTTCGCGTCAGAGGTCGTGATGGATGCGTTTGCCGCGGGACGCGACCGCTTCGCGGCACTGTTGCGATCGCGGCTCGGCGAACTCCGGGAGACGGCCGAGACAACACCCGGCGTCACCGCAGCGCACCGGTGGCAGCAGGCAGTCGATGATCTGGTCGGCGCGTGCGAAGGGGTGCTTCGGCGCGCCGACATCGAGGCATCGCTCACACCGGACGAGCGCCGCGAGATCCTCCGCGGAATGGTCCTCACGCGCGCGACCGACAATCGCCTCAAGGCCTTCTTCACCGGCGGCGAAGTGCGATATGGCGCCAGCGCGTTCCAGGGCAAAGGGTTTCGCTCGCTTGGCCAGGAGGCCATCTATGCCGCTGCGATTCGCCTGCGCCGCGGCGGCGCCTACCGTACGGCGCACGGCTGGCAGGGCGATGTCATCGCCCCGGTAATCCGCGATCTCGGCGTAACGCTCGCGATGCGCCAGGACCCCGCGACGATCCGCATGGTGCTATCGGCGCAGATGGGGAAGGCGGGCTTGCCGATGAACGGCAAGGACCTGCACTGCGGCGACTTCGACTGGGGCATCCTTCCTGCGGCCGCGCCGCTCGCGAGCGGGAACCTGACGATGGCGGGCATGGCGATGGCGTTCGCGCAGCGGGGCAGCGGACGCGTCGCCGTGTCGTTCATCGGCGAAGGAGGTTCTTCGCTCGGCGAGTGGCACGAAGCGATCAATCTTTGTGCGGCGCGGCGGCTCCCCGCGATCTTCTGCCTCCAGAACAATCAGACCGCGCTCTCGACGCCCGTGTCGGACCAGTCAGCCGTGCGCGTCTTCGCCGAGAAGGCGGCAGGCTACGGGATTCCGGGCATCACGATCGATGGGACGGATCCGGACGCGATTGCGGCCGCGTTCACCTGGGCGGCGGAACGCGCGCGCGGCGGACAGGGCCCGACGCTCATCGAGCTCGTCGCCATGCGCATGTGCGGCCACGCGCACCATGACGACATGCTGTATCTCGGAAAGGATCCGCAGCCGTCGTGGACCTATCCGAGCGTGAGCGACGCGGGATACGCGAATCGAGATCTTTATGCGTACTGGTCAGCGCGGGATCCGCTGCAGGCCTATGCGGCGACGCTCGAGCGCGACGGCGTGATCGCCGGCGGAGATTTCGATCGGTTCAAGCGCGAAGCGGAAGCGCTCGTCGAAGCGGAAGCGCAGGCCGTGATCGCTGCGCCGTGGCCGGAGCCCGAGGACGCCGGACGAGGGGTTTTCGCCGACGAGCCTCCGCGGATCCGTGTCGAGGTCCTCGACCCGCATCTGCGGAGAGGAGCGGGGGATGACGCGACGCTCCCGCCGCTCGAGGCGAACCATCCGCACGATCCAAAAGGGGCGACATTCCTCGAAGCCGTGATGCTGGGCATCGCCGATGCGCTGCGCGCGGATCCGCGGGTGTTCGTGTACGGCGAGGACGTCGGCGGCGCGTACGGCAATGCGTTTCTGCTGTTGCGTCCGCTGCTGAAGGACTTCGGAGATCGCATCGTCAATTCTCCGCTGGCCGAGGGCGCGGTCATCGGCGTCTGTGTGGGAAGCGCGCTTGCGGGGCAGCGGCCGATCGGCGAGATGCAGTTCAACGATTTCGTCGCAACCGGCTTCAACCAGTTGGTGAACAACGCGGCGAAAATCCGCTACCGCTGGGGCGGGTCGGTGCCGATGGTCTTGCGCATGCCCTGGGGCGGCCTGCGTCATGCCGGGCCGTATCACAGCCAGAACACGGAGCCGTGGTTCTACAGGACGCCGGGGCTGAAGATTGTCGCGCCCTCCACGCCATCTGACGCACGCGCGTTGATGGCTGCCGCGGTGGCCGATCCGGATCCGGTCCTGTACTACGAGCACATTGCGCTGTATCGTGATCCGCGGATCAAGCAGGCGCTCGGCGACACGGCCCCAGGGGCACTGCCGATTGGGCACGCGGCGCTGCGTCGGGCCGGCGATGATCTTGCGATCATCTCGTACGGCGCGTACGTCCACACGGCGTTGTCGATTGCGGACCGCCTCGCCGCGGACGGCATTGAAGCGTCGGTGCTCGATCTGCGGACGATCGCGCCGCTGGACCGCGAGACGGTGCTGCGCGTCGCGCGGCACTGCAGCAAAGTGCTGATCGTCCACGAGGACTCCCGCACCGGCGGAATCGGCGAGAGCGTCGCGGCGATCGTCCAGGAGGAAGCGTTCGAATGGCTCGACGCGCCCGTGCGCGTCATCGGCGCGCTCGACACGCCGGTTCCGTATTCGCCTCCGCTCGAAGAGTTCTTCCTGCCGGGCGAGCAGGAGATTGAACGCGCGGCGCGGCTGCTCGCCGCCTACTGAGTTGCCGGAACTTCCCGACGTCGAACTCTATCTGACGGCGCTCCGGTCGCACGTCGAGGGGCAGCGGCTCAATCGCGCGCGGCTGGCGAGCCCGTTTCTCGTGCGCACCGTCACACCTCCGCTCCAGGCCTTGCACGGCCGCCGGGTCGAAGGCTTCGAACGGCTCGGCAAACGGATCGTCTGGCGCTTCGAAGGGGAGTTGTTTGCCATCTTCCATCTCATGATCGCCGGCCGCTTCCGGTGGCGTGAGGGGGGAGCGGCAATCCCCGCGAAACTCGGCCTCCTCGCCTTCGACTTCGACACCGGCACGCTGCTCCTGACCGAGGCGGGGTCGAAAAAACAGGCGTCCTTGCACCTCGTCGAGGGCCGCGACGCCGTTGCCGCATTCGATCCCGGCGGCGCCGATGTGCACGCGTTGTCGCGCGACGCGTTTCGCGAGATCCTCCGTCGCGAGAACCACACACTGAAGCGCGCCTTGACGGATCCGCACCTCTTCAGCGGCATCGGCAATGCCTACTCCGACGAAATCCTGCACGAGGCGCGGCTGTCCCCGTTGAAACTGACCAGCACGCTGACGGATGCGGAGGCCGCGACTCTGCTGCAGGCGACCGTCGACGTGCTCGACCGCTGGACCCAGCGGTTGATTGCAGAGAGTGAAGGCGGCTTTCCCGAGAAGGTGACCGCGTTCCGAGAAGGCATGGCCGCCCATGGGCGTTTCGGACAGCCGTGTCCACGCTGCGGCTCGCCGATTCAGCGCATCGTCTATGCCCACAACGAAGCCAATTACTGTCCGGTCTGCCAGACTGGCGGACGGCTGCTTGCGGATCGCGCGCTGTCTCGTTTACTCAAATCCGACTGGCCGCCGAACCTCGAAGCGCTCGAGCGCGCGAAGACACGAGGCCGATGACAAGGGGAGCGGGGACATAACTACACAACTACACAACTACACAATTTCACAACTACTCAACCGGCGAACTGGGAACTGGCCACTGGGAATTGGCAACTGACGACGGGCGACTTTTTCTGCGCGATCGATGACGAGAAGAGAGGCGACGAATCAGGGAGCGGAGGGTTGGGATCAATACGCCCGCTTCTACGACTGGGAAAATGCGCGGACCGTGCAGCGGCGGGACGTGCGCTTCTGGGAATCACTCGCGCTGGCGGCGGACGGCGAGGTGCTCGAGCTCGGCACGGGAACGGGACGGATTGCAGTTCCGCTGGCGCGCGTCGGCGCGCGCATCACCGGCATCGATCTGTCGGTGCCCATGCTGCGCCGCGCGATTCAGCGGGTGCGTCGTTTGCGGTCGCCGCACCGCCCGCGACTGGTGCGCGGCGATATCCGCGCGCTGCCATTCAAGCCGGCAAAATTCGCGCTGGTGGCCGCCCCCTACGGGATCCTGCAGTCGCTGACGCGCGAGGCGGACCTGCGCGCCACGCTGCAGTCCGTCTCCCGCGTGCTTCCGCGCGGCGGCCGGTTCGTCATGGACCTCGTGCCGGATCTCCCGCAGTGGTCCGAGTACTCGCGCCGGAAGAGCCTGTCGGGCAGGTTCGGCACGAGAAGCCACGTGACGCTGATCGAGTCCGTGTCGCAGGACCGCACGAAAGGCCTGACCCGCTTCGAACAGGAGTTCGTCGTCCGCCGCGACAGCAAGGCAGAGACGTATCGCTTTTCGCTCACGTTTCGCACCGTCTCGGTGCCCCAGATGCGGCGGCGGCTCGAGCGGGCGGGTTTTCGCGTCGACGCTGTGCTGGGGGATTACGACGGGGGGCCGTGGGATCCGCGGGCGGATGTCTGGGTCATCATCGCGTCACGCGTCTGAGGCGATGGTCGATGTTCGATGCTCGATGGTCGATGCTCGAGAGGCATAGGCGAAATGCACTTGCAGGGCCCACTTTATGGGGGCGCGCAGCGTACGTGCTAAAATTGCGCGTCTTTTTTGTCCTCATCCGGGTGCTCTGACCCGTTTTCCTGGAGTTTTCTGCCATGTCCGGCCATTCGAAATGGCACACGATCAAGCACAAGAAGGGTGCGGCCGACGCCAAGCGCGGCAAGGTTTTTACCCGCATCATCAAGGAGTTGACCGTCGCCGCCAGAAACGGCGGCGGTGACCCGAACAGCAACCCGCGCCTGCGAACCGTGATCGCCGAGGCCAAGTCGGTCAACATGCCGGCGGACAACATCAAGCGCGCGGTCCAGCGCGGCACGGGCGAGCTCCCGGGCGTGTCGTACGACGAAATCACGTACGAGGCCTACGGCCCCGCCGGCGTCGCGATCATGATCGAAGTGCTCACCGACAACAGGAACCGCACCGTCGGCGAGATGCGTCACGCGTTGTCGAAATACGGCGGGAACCTCGGCGAGGCGAACTCGGTTGCCTGGATGTTCGAGAAGAAGGGCTACATCGTCGTCGAGAAGAGCAAAGCGGACGAGGACAAGCTCATGGCCGCCGCGATCGACGCGGGCGCGGACGACATGCGCGACGACGAAGACAACTGGGAGGTGGTGACGCCGCCCGACGCCTACGAGGCGGTGCTCGAGGCCGTGAAGGCGCTCGGGATCGAACCCGCCGTCTCCGAGATCGCCCTGCTGCCGCAGAACTACATCAAGCTCGAAGGCAAGTCCGCGCAGCAGATGGTGAAGCTGATGGACGTGCTGGAAGAGCACGAAGACACGAAGAAAGTCTGGACCAACGCCGACATCGAGGAGAAGGAGATCGAGGCGTCGCTTGCGTAGCACGCGTCAGCGTGCGAGCCACCCGAGCGTCGTGAGGCAAGCGGCCCCCGGACTCCAATGAAGGTTTTCGGGATCGATCCCGGCTCCGAGCGGACGGGATATGGCTGCGTCGTCTCCGACGGCGGCCGTCACCGGCTTGTCGTCTGCGGGTCCGTTGCCGCGCCCGCCCACACCGCGTTTCCCGACCGTCTGCTGGTCATCCATGCTCGCCTGGCGGCGCTGCTGTCGGAGCATCGTCCCGACTGTGTAGCGATCGAAGATATTTTTCACGCGAAGAACGTGCGGAGTGCGTTGAAGCTGGGGCACGCGCGCGGGGTCGCGCTCCTAGCCGCGTCTCAGGCCGGCGTACCCGTCGCCGAGTACACGCCTGCGGAGATCAAGCGGGCCGTCGTGGGATTCGGCCGCGCGGAGAAGCGGCAGGTCGGCAGCATGGTCCGGCTGCTGCTCGGCCTGGACGACGTGCCATCGCCGCACGACGTCGCGGACGCGATCGCCGTGGCCATCTGTCACATGCACACGTCGACCGGTGCCGTCGCTGACGTTCTGAGACACCAGAAGCCGTTCACAGCGCTCCGCAGCTGGCGGCACTATGAGCCGCCGGATCCGGTCGTCGGCCGCCGCGTCCGGCGTCCAGTGTCATGATCGCGGCGCTGCGGGGCACGCTGCTCGAAAAACATCCCAATCGCATCATCGTGAACGTCGGCGGCGTCGGATACGATGTGCAGGTCCCGCTTTCGACGTTCTATGCCATCGGCGACGCTGGCGGTGAGGTGTCGCTGCGGGTGCGCACGCACGTGCGCGAGGACGCGATCGCGCTGTACGGCTTCCTGACCGTCCTCGAGCTCGACATGTTCGACCGGCTGATCGCTATCAGCGGCATCGGCCCGAAGCTCGCGCTCGCGGTCCTGTCGGGGATCGAGGCCGGCGAACTCGTGCGCGCCGTGCGCGGTCAGGACGTGGCGAGGCTCACGCGCATTCCTGGTGTCGGGAAGAAGACCGCCGAACGGATCGGCCTGGAGCTGAAGGACAAGCTGCCATCGACGCCCTCGTCCGAAGCTGCCGCGGGCGGCGCGTCCGGCGGCGACCTGCGGGATGACGTGATGTCGGCGCTCGTGAATCTCGGGTATCAGCGCGCGGCCGCGGAGAAAGCGGTCGACGCGGAAATCGAGAAGTCCGCTGATGCCGACTTTCAGGACGTCCTGCGCGGCACGCTGCGCCGGTTGATGCGATAGCGGCATCGCCAGGTGCGACACGACCGTGATGCGCGCACAGTCAGCGAACTGGGGTGCACGAGCATTGATGAACGACGACAGGCTGGTCAACGCCGCGCGCGAGCCGGAAGACGTCCAATACGAAGCGGGCCTCCGGCCGCGGACGATGAACGAGTACATCGGCCAGGACCGGGTCCGCGAGAACCTGGCCGTCTCCATCGAGGCGGCAAAGCACCGTGGCGAGGCGCTCGATCACGTCCTGCTCTACGGCCCCCCCGGGCTGGGCAAGACGACGCTCGCGACGGTGATCGCGAACGAACTCGGCGTGCCGATCCGCCCCACCGCGGGTCCCGTCATCGAGAAGCCGGGCGATCTCGCCGCGATGCTGAGCAACCTGCAGGCGCGCGAACTGCTCTTCATCGACGAAATTCACCGCATGAGCCCGGCCATCGAAGAGATCCTGTATCCCGCGATGGAGGACTACGAGCTGGACATCATGATCGGCCAGGGGCCGAGCGCGCGATCGGTCAAGATCCCGATCCAGCCGTTCACGCTGGTCGGTGCGACGACGAGGACGGGGCTCCTGACGTCGCCGCTTCGCGCGCGATTCGGCATCGTCCACCGGCTGGATTTCTACACCGCCGAAGACATCGAGGAAATCGTCCTCCGCTCGGCGCGCATTCTCGATGTCGAGATCGCGCCTGAGGCTGCGCGGGAGATTGCGAAGCGGTCGCGCGGAACACCGCGTGTGGCCAATCGTCTGTTGCGCCGCGTGCGCGACTACGCGCAGGTGCGGGCCGACGGCCGTATCACGTCCGACGTCGCCGCGCGCGCGTTGAGGCTGCTCGAGGTGGACGAGTACGGCTTCGACGAAGTGGATCGCCGCCTGCTGCGGACCATTATCGACAAGTTCGGCGGCGGCCCCGTCGGCGTCGCCAGCATCGCGGCCGCCATGAGCGAGGAGCGCGACGCGCTCGAAGACATTTACGAACCCTTTCTCATCCAGATTGGTTTTCTCGATCGCACGCCGCGCGGCCGCGTCGCCACCGCGAAGGCGTACGACTACTTCGGCCTGACGGCCCCTCAGAAGGACAGACTCTGGTGAACGACGCTCAGGAGCCCTCCCGCCCCCTTGCGCAGGCTTTCGGGTCTGCCGCTCTGCGCCGCGTGAAAATCGCGGGACTCTCGACGTACGTTCCCCCGCGCGTGCTGACCAACGCCGACCTCGAGAAGATGGTCGAGACCTCGAACGAATGGATTCTGCAGCGCACCGGAATCCGCGAGCGCCATATCGTCGACCCCGGCGTCGCGACGTCCGACCTCGCGAAGGAGGCCTCGCAGGGTGCCATGCGCGAAGCGGGGATCGGCGCGGACGATCTCGGATTCATCGTCGTTGGAACGACGACGCCCGATACGATTTTTCCGAGCACCGCGTGCAACCTGCAGAACAAGCTCGGCGCGCATCACGCGTGGGGATTCGACCTCGGCGCCGCGTGCTCCGGCTTCACGTTTTCGCTGACGACGGCCGCGCAGATGGTGGCGGCCGGCGCTCACGATTACGCGCTCGCGGTCGGCGCCGACGTGATGTCCAGCATCATCGACTACACCGACCGCGCCACGTGCGTGCTCTTCGGCGATGGCGCAGGCGCCGTCGTCCTCGCGCCGGCGGCGGAGAATGAACCGCACATCCTCGGATTTGCCCACGAGATCGACGGCTCCGGCGGCCCGGCGCTGATGATGCCCGCGGGCGGCAGCCGCATGCCGGCGTCGCACGAGACCGTCGAGAACCGGCTGCACTACGTCAAGCAGGATGGGCAGACCGTCTTCAAGTTCGCGGTCCGGAAGACCGAGGAGATCGCGCGTCGCGTGCTGAATCAGTGCGGCGTCGATCCATCGGAGGTCGATCTCTTCGTGTCCCACCAGGCGAACCGGCGGATCATCACCGCGGCCGCCGAGCGCCTCGGATTCGAAGAGTCGAAGGTGATGATCAACCTCGAGATGTACGGCAACACGACGGCCGGTACGATCCCGCTGGCGCTCGCCGACGCTCGCAAGCAGGGGCGATTGAAGCAGGGCGACCTGGTGCTGCTGGCGTCCGTCGGAGCGGGATTCACGGTAGGCTCCGTGCTCCTGCGGTGGAGTCTCGTCTAACTACCCAACTACCCAACTGCTAACTGATCGGGTGCTAACATCCCGCCATGCGCATCCCCGGACATCCAGGGCTTCTTCTGACGATCGCAGCCGCAGCGGTGCTGGCGCGCGCGCCGATCGCTGCACGACAGGCCAATACGCTGTCTGCCGACGCCATCGGCAAAGTCGAGGCGGCCATCACCGACGTGATCAACAAGACGTCGGTACCGAGCGCCTCGGTCGGAATCGTCAAGGACGGTCAGATCGCATACGTGCGCGCGTTCGGAAAGGCCCGTCTCTCCCCGCCGCTCGACGCCTCCTCCGACATGCACTACGCGATCGGGTCCATCAGCAAGCAGTTCACCGTGGCGGCCGTGATGCTGCTGGTCCAGAACGGAAAGATGTCCATCGACGATCCCGTGTCGCGGTGGTTTCCTGAACTGACGCGCGCGAACGAGGTCACGGTCCGAAATCTGATGTCCCACACCTCGGGCTACGAGGACTACGCGCCTCAGGACTACACGATCCCTGCGTGGACGAAGCCGACCACGGCGCAGACGATCGTTCACGAGTGGGCCACCAAGCCGCTGGACTTCGAACCGGGCACTCAATACCAATACAGCAACACGAACTTCAACATCGTCGGTCTGATCGTCGAGAAGGTGAGCGGACAGCCGTTCTGGTCGTTTCTGAAATCACGCGTGCTCGACCCGGTTGGCCTGAAACGAACGATCGACCTCGACACCGAGCACGATCAGCTCGAGCCGACTGGATACTTCCGCCACGCGCTCGGGCCGTTGCGGCCCGCGTTGTCGGAGGCGCCGGGCTGGTACTTCGCGGACGGGGAGATGGCGATGCCGGTCAGCGATTTGCTGGCCTGGGACGTCTCTGTGATGAACGAGTCGCTGCTGCAGCACCCGTCATACGTTGCGATGGAAACGCCGACGAAGCTGAAGAACGGGCGCGATATCTCTTACGGCCTGGGCTTCACCGTCGGTGAGCAGAACGGCCATCGGGTGGTCTCACACACCGGCGAGGTTGGCGGCTTCGTCGCCGCGAACGTCGTCGTGCCCGACAGGAAGTTCGCTGTGGCGGTGCTGACGAACCAGGAGGCAAGTCCCGCCGCCTCCGCGATTGGACGCGCCATCATGGCTGCCGTCTTTCCTGCCGCGGCATCGGACGCATCAGACGATACCGCAGCCGTCGAGGCGGTTACGCGCCGCGTGCTGTCAGGCCTCCAGAAGGGCAGCATCGATCGGTCGCTCTTCACGGCGAATGCGAACTTCTACTTCGACGAGCAGGCCCTGCACGATTACGCATCGAGCCTCGGCCCGCTCGGCGAGATCAAAATGCTGCGCCAGACTTCGACGTCGCTCCGCGGCGGCATGCGCTACCGCGGCTTTGCCGTCGAATTCAGCGATGGGACGCGGGTAACGCTCTCGACTTACTGGACCCCTGCCGGCGCGATTGAGCAGTTCCTGGTCGAGCCGGTAACTGAGCGCTCGTGAATCTGCAATCTGCAATTTCTAATCAGTCCGCGCGCAGCGCGCGGATGACGTCGACGCGAGCGGCACGGGCGGCCGGCATCACGGAGGCGATGATGGCTGCGGTCACGAGGACCACCGCCGCGGCGGCGGTGGGCAGCACGCCTGGGATGTGGATGTCCTGAATGAACGTGCCCGCGATGCGCGCGAGCACGAAACCCCCGACGATGCCGCAGGCGATGCCGAGCGCCGCGATGGCCGCACCTTCGCGGAGCACGCGGGCGAGCAGGTGCTGCGGCGCCGATCCGATAGCCAGGCGGATGCCGAACTCGCGCGTTCGCGCGCTCACGGAAAACGCGAGCACGCCCGCGACGCCGACGATCGCAATCACGAGCGCCACGCCGGCGAATCCACCGAAGACGAGCGTGTTCAGGCGGTCCGGCGCGAGCACTTCGGCCCGCGCATCGGCGAGCGTGGCCGGCTTCTCGACAGGCTGGTCCGCCGAGAGGTCCCGGATGATCTTCGTAATCGGCGGGACGAGCGCGTATGGGTTCGACCGCGCGTGCACGAAGAGGCGTCCGCCGCCGATCTCCTGGCCGAACGGATGATAGACCGTCAGCGCCGGCCCCGGCACGATGTTCTCGTCATCGATATCGGCGGCGATTCCGACGATGCGGCGTCCTTCGGTGCTGACATCGATGAACTTCATGACGGGATCCGTCCAGTGCAGCCGCCGGTTCAGCGCATCGCGATTGGGGAACATGCGTTTCGCGAGGCTCTCGCTGACGATGACGACGGGATCCGTGCCTTGCCGGTCGGCATCGTTGAAATCACGCCCCGCGATGATCGGCACGCCAAGGGCTTGGAAAAACCCCGGTGATACGGTCCGGAACCGCGCTCGGGGGTCTTCCTCGCCGTTGCCTTTTGCGTATCCGTCCACCGTGAACTGAAAACCCGGGCCGAAGGTGCCAGCATCGCGCCACGGCACGATCGTCCCCATCGCGACCTGCTCGACGCCCGGCAGTTGTGAAATGCGCCGCATCGCCTCCTCGTACATGGCTGCCAGTTCCTGCGGCTTCCGTTCGTACGAGACGATCGGGACATTCAGCGCGAGCACGTTCATGTTGAGGCCGGCATTGGCCTGCTGCAGCGCCATCAGCGCAGCGACCAGCATGCCGGCGCCCGCGAGCAGCACGAAAGACGCGCCGATCTGGACGATTGCGAATCCGCGCAGACGCCGGTTCGTGCCAGACGTGATCCGGACGCCGCCGCTGGACAGCCCGAGGCCGTTCGACGCCTCGGCCGACGGCAGCCGCGGCACGAACGCGAGCAGCACAGCCGCCGAGATCGCCAGTGCGACGCCCACCCAGAGCAGCGTCGCGTCGACGGTCACGTCCAGCGCGCGCACCGAAAACCGGGCGGCATAGCGCGCGAGCACGGAAACCATGGGGCGCGCCAGCAGCACGCCGAGCACGGCTCCCGCGCCGCAGAGCAACAGGCTTTCGGCGAGCAGCACGCGTCGGAGTGCGCCGGTGCTCGCGCCGAGCGCGGCGCGGATCGCCAGCTCGCCTTCGCGGCGAACGGACCGCGCGAGAATCAGGTTTGCGACGTTCGAGCATGCGATCACGAAGATCAGCGCCGACGCCGCCAGCAGCACGAGCAGCACGGTCCGCGCTGAAGAGGTCACCTGATCGCGGAGCTTGACGGCGTCGACCCGGAAGTCGCCGTTCTTCGGGTACGACTCAGGGTGCTGCTGCACCATCGATGCGTGCACGGTCCGCAGTTCGGCGCGCGCCTGATCCAGCGTCGCGCCGGGTGCGAGGCGGCCGAACAGCTCCGTCATGCGGTGCACTCGTCCGTCCACCATCGTCGCCGACAGGTGATGCGGGCTCGTGACGACGTTCGCCATGATCTCGGTTTCGGACGGGTATGGAACCGAGGGTTCGACGACACCGATGATCGTCGCGGTGCGGTCGCCCAGCCGCACCGTCCGGCCGAGCACCGAGCGATCGCTCCCGAGCGACGTCGTCCAGAAGCGATACGTCAGGACCGCCACGCCCGCGGCCTTCGGTCCGTCGTCTGCCGGCTCTATGAGGCGGCCGAGAATCGGTTTCAGCCCCATGACATGGAAATAGGAGCCGCTGACAACGCCCGAACGAACGACGCGCGGCTCACCGAGGCCGATCATCGTGAATTCGATCGTGGAGAAGTCTCCAAACGCGCTGATCGATCGAACACCAGACTGGAAATCCCGAATTTCAGGGATGGAGAAGTTGGCGTTCTCGGCGCCGATTCCCCTGGCCGACTGCTGGATGTAGATGAGGCGGTCTTCGTCTTCGTTCGCCAGCGGCTTGAGCAGGACTCCGCGGACGACGCTGAAGATGGCCGCGTTCGCGCCAATTCCCAGCGCCAGCGTGACGATGACGGTCAGGGCGAGGCCCCGTGCGCCGGCCAGGCTTCGGGCGGCATATCGAAGATCGGTCAGAAAACTCATAAGGTCTCTATCAGTGGTCGAACGGAGAACGGTCGGATCGACAGGGAGCCAAGAATTCTACGACAGGCACGATATTCTGGAGCCGTGGCACGTCGGAAACAGGTCCAGCCGGGCCGTATCTTCCTCCTGTCGCCCGCGAATTGTTCCGGCCCTCGTGCGCAGATGATCCTGTCCGAGCGGGCGCAGTTCGATCTGGCCCGGAGAATCCGTGGACCTGAAGGAGTCGCCATCGGCGAGGCGTTCGCGTTCGTCAGCGGACTTTATTTCAAGGGCAAACTGGCGTACGGGCTGACCTTCGCGCGTCCTCCGGAACCGGGCCTCGAGTTGACGGGCAGCGGCGCGCTCGTGATTACGCCGACGGCCGGGCTGCGCCCCGCGGAGACGCCGATTACGGTCGACGCGCTGCGCGCGTTCGGCAGCGTCGATATCGCGAAGAACGAGCCCAGATATCGCAAGCCGCTGCTGCAGAGCGCGACGGCCTTACGTGAGGAGATCGGCGAAGACTGCGAAGTCGTGCTGCTCGGGAGCATCGCATCCGCGAAGTACGTCGATGTGCTGACGGGTGTTTTTGGCCAGCGGCTTCTCTTCCCGTCGGAGTTCGTCGGGCGCGGGGACATGAGCCGCGGCGGTCTGCTGCTCCGTTGCGTGCGGGCGGGGCAGGAGCTGACCTATGTTCCGGTTCAGGGCGCGGTACGACATGGGGCGCGGCCGCCCCGCCTTCCGCCGATTCGGGGAATTCTGAAGAACTGGTGAATTGGTGTCAGCGTCAATTTGGCGAACCGAATGGTGAGTGGTGAACGCGTGGCGGCGCTGAAGATTCCCGGATCCGGCACGGTGACCGTTCGCGCCGCCGGCAGGGATGTACGGCTCACGAATCTCGACAAGGTGTTCTGGCCGGACCTCGGCGTCACCAAAGGCGATCTCGTTCAGTATTACGCGGACGTGGCCCCGCTGCTGCTCCCGCACATCCGCGGCCGCGCAATGGTGATGAAGCGGTACCCGCACGGCGCGTCCGGCGAGTTCTTCTTCATGAAACGGGCGCCGTCGCCGAGGCCGGATTGGATACGCACGTGCCGCATCGTCCATGACTCGGGGAACGTCATCGACTTCCCGATGATCGATGATCTGCCGGCGCTGCTCTGGGTCATCAACCTCGGCTGCATCGATCTGAACCAGTGGTATGCGACGTGTGACGACGTGGACCGTCCCGATTATCTGCACTTCGACCTCGATCCCGGCAGCGCCACCTGGGAACAGGTGCTCGAGGCGGCACGTGTCGTCCACGAGGCGCTCGACACGCTGAAGATGCCGGCGTATCCGAAGACGACCGGGTCGAAGGGCATCCACGTCTACGTGCCGATCGTCCGGGGTCCGATTCAGAAGGAGGTCTGGACGTTCGCGAAAGCGCTCGCACAGGAGCTGGCGTCGCGGCATCCGTCGCTGATGACCTCGGAGTACAGGGTGGCGAAGCGGCCACAAGGCCGCGTGTTGATTGACTACAACCAGAACGCGTGGGGCCGTACGCTGGCGAGCGTCTACTCGGTGCGCCCGCACCCGCGCGCGTGCGTGTCGACGCCGATCACCTGGGAGGAAGTCCACGCCGGGGTGGAGATCGAGGACTTCCGGATCGACACCGTGCGGAAGCGATTCGCGACGCTTGGCGACCTTTACAAGCCGCTGCTGTTGAAGAAGGGCCGCGTGGATCTGGCCAAGTTTCTATAGCCCCCACGACTCGCCGGCGCCTCGAAAAAAAGGGGACAACCGCCATTATTCGCAAATAAAGGGGACAGCCGTCTCGAAATAAGACGGCTGTCCCCTTTATTTGCGAAAAAACGCGGTTGTCCCCTTTTTTTGTGTGTGCCGCGTGCCGCGTGCCTCGCCCGGCGTCGCGCCTCGCGCCTCGCGCCTCGCGCCCCGCGCCTCCCGCCTCCCGCCTCCCGCCCCGCGCCTCGCGCTTCACGCCATCAGCAGCGCCACCGGCAAGGCCGAGAGCACCTGACCCGCAAACAGGCACGCGCCGTCGCCAGTCCTCACCGGACGGACCTCCGCGCCCGTGAAGCAGTCGGTGAACGTGAGCGCCGCCAGCGATTCCGGCAACAGCACGCGCGACGTGCGCCATCGATCGCCGACGGGCAGCGGATGATCTTCGTCAACCAGGTGCGCTGACAGCGTCGGCGCGACCGCGATGGCAGCCCGGCCGTCCGCATGCACGCGCGCGAACGCCACGAGACGCGCCGGTACCGGGAGGTCCGTGTCGAGCGGCAGGTACTCGCCCTCGAGGAACACCTCCGGGTGCGCGCGGCGCGCGCGCAGCCCGGCGGTCATGACCAGCATCTTGATGGCCGCGTCCTGCCAGCCTGCGAGCATTTCACGCACAGCTTCCAACCGCGCGGCCGACTCGCTCCCGAGAACGGCGTTGACGCGCACGAGCGTTTCTCGCCTTGCCTCATAGTCGACGGGACGACGATTATCAGGATCGACCAGCGTCAGATCCCACAACTCCGTGCCTTGATAAAAGTCCGGCACACCGGGTGACGCGATCTTCAACGTGACCTGCGCGAGCGTGTTGACGAAGCCGGCGCGCGCCAGCCGCGCCTCCACCGGCAGGAAAGCCGACAGGAATTCGGCGGAGCCGGGACCGGTAAGGACCCGTTCGACGAAGCCGGTGACCGCCTGCTCGTACGGCTCGTTGGGATTGATCCAGCTGGAGTGCAGTTTCGCTTCCTTGACCGCCTTCGCCATATAGGCCTGAAGGCGCGCGACGAGTTGTTTGTCGGGCGCGTCGGTCGACGGCGGCCAGACACCGAGCAGTGCCTGATAAAAACGGTACTCGTCATTGCGATCCGGAACGGGTTCGCCATCGACGAGCGTTCGGCGCTCGCGATTGAGCCTCATCCATCGAGCGGCTTCACGTCCCCACTCTTCCGGCATCTCGGAGAGCACGTTGAGCCGCGCGCGCACGTCCTCGCCGAGCTTCGTATCGTGCGTCGCAGTGGCAAGCATCTCGAACGGCCAATCGTGGCGCCTCCGCGCGTTCATCTCGTGGAAATCGGCGACCGACGAACCGAACCGCGATGGGTCGCCGCCGACCTCGTTCAGCGACAACAGCACGTTGTACCGGTAAAACGCCGTGTCTTCGAGGCCTTTCGCCTGCAGCGGCCCGGTGTACTGCTGGAATTTCATCGAGAAGCGGAGACGCTGGGCTTCCTCGGCCGCATCCGCCGGCGGGTAGCCGCCGCTCCGGCGATCGCCGGGCGACGCGGCGGCAACATCCTCGACGTCGCGGGGAAGCAGGATCTCGCGGACGAAATCGAAGATCGTCGGATCCATCGCCGGGTTGCGCCGGCGCGCGCGCACGATCGCCCGCTCCAGTACGGCGCGGTCCTCGGGCGTCCAGCCCTCGCCGGTGACATACGTTCGATAGGCCGGGAAGCACGCGACCACCTCGACGATAACGTCGCGAAGGCTGTTGAGCGTGAAATCGCGCGAGCGGCGGTTGCTCTCGCTGATGCGGTTCAACATGTCCGCGAGCACGTTCAGCTCGCTGGCCATCGAGGTGTCCATGATGAGCCGCTTCGTCGTGTAGAGCAGGTCGTCGAAGCTCTCCGTGTGCCCGGTGAGCCGCTCATACACAC
Organism: Vicinamibacterales bacterium; assembly: GCA_035495555.1. GTDB lineage: Bacteria > Acidobacteriota > Vicinamibacteria > Vicinamibacterales > 2-12-FULL-66-21 > DATJFQ01. The sequence goes on along the minus strand of DATJFQ010000055.1, from coordinate 33,108 downwards.
GCCGCATCAGCCGCGCGTTCGTATTGTCGACGAACACGTTGTTCAACTGGTTGAGGAAGTTGTACCCGGTCGTCCCCGATACCGCCCAGGCTTCCGGAAGGCGCTCGCGACCGGACAGGATTTTCTCCGCGACGACGTAAAGCGGGCGCGATCCAGGGGCGCGCACGATCCCCCATGCTTCCGCCGCGAGGTCCTGCAACATCTCGAAGTACTTCGCCGGATCGAAGAGGCCGTCCGGATGATCGACGCGGACCCCCGTCACCAGCTCCTCGCGCAGCAGGCGTGACAGGAGCTGGTGAATGGCCGCAAAGACCTGCGGGTCCTCGACGCGCAGCCCCGCCAGCGAGTTGATGTCGAAGAACCGCCGGTAATTGATCTCGTGCGCCGCCGTCCGCCAGTAGGCGAGCCGGTATGCCTGCTCCTCGAGGAGCTCGTGCAGCGCGTCGAAGGATTCCGGACGCCCGGGGACGCCGTTGAACTCGCGGACCTGCTCTTCGATGTGCCGGCGGATCGGCTCGGATGCCTCCGTCAATCTCACCATCCTGTTGCGCGCGATTTCGCTCTCACGGCTTCGCTCCGAGACCTCTTCCGGGCCGCTCGCGGTGTACGCAGGCATCTTCTGAAGGGCCGTGATGATGCTGAGGAACTCGAGCAGGTCCGGGTGCGACGGACCGAGCTGGCCCGTGAGCCGCGTGAGCCCGGTGCGGTACACGCGCGGCGCCTGGCGTGGATTGACCGGAAGCACGTTATCGAAGTACTTCAGCACGAGCCGGCCGGCGCTGAACTCGAGCTGCAGTTCGCCGCGCTCGAGCACGGTGCCGTACTGGTCGCCGAGGATCGGCAGCAGCAGCTTGCGCCGCAGCTCGCGCTTGACGGGATTCCAGTCGATATCGAAGAAGGGCGCGGACCGGGCGCTGGGCCCGTTCTCCAGGACGTCCTTCCACCACGGATTGGTGATGGTGCTGATGCCCATGTGGTTGGGCACGAAGTCGACGATGTGCTGCAGCCCGGCGGTCTTCAGCGCGGTCGTGAACCGCCGATGCGCGTCCGGGCCGCCGAACTCGGCGTTGATTTCATTGTGATTCGTAATGTCGTAGCCGTGCGTGCTGCCCTTCTCGGCGGCGAAATACGGCGAGGTATACGCGGCTCCGATGGCGATGTCGGCGAGATACGGAGCGATTGCAGCGGCCGCGTCGAGCGGAAAGCCTCCGTACACCTGAAGGCGATACGTGCTGGTCGGCACATGGCGGGGTCGCTCGGTCATCGTCCTCGCGTGTCAGGCAATTCGAGCAGCACCGCGCCGGGCCGTTCGAAGGTTATCGTGGACGCTGCGGCCTCGAGGTGAACCGGTTTCGGGTCCGCCGCGAAGCGCGGTTCCTCGGTCGTCAGCACCACGCGCGCACCGGTGAACTCGACGCTGGCGCTTCCGGCTCCCTGCAATCTGGCCACGATGAGCATATCTCCTTCGCCCCCGGCAGAACGGCGCACCATGATGGTCGCGTCGTCTATTGCCTGCGCGTCACAGGACGTCTGAGAAGATCCCTGCAGCGCCGGACGCGCGGCGCGTTCGTGCAGCAGCGCGCGGTGCAGCGCGAGACTGCAGGCGTGCGCCGGCGCGTGTCGCTCGAGCCAGTCGAGACGGCTCGCGTCGAACGTCTCCTGGGCCTGAGGGTCGGGGATGGCCTGCGCCGCCAGCTCGGTTGCGAACTCCGGAAAGTGTGCGAACTCGCGGCGCCTGCCAGCCGACACGAGCGAGCCGAGCGCCGGTTCGAAGTCCGTGAAGAAGAGGAACGGTGCGCTCGCGGCCCACTCCTGGCCCATGAAGAGCAGCGGCGTCATCGGTGCCGTCAGGAGCAACGTAATGGCGGCCCGCCAGACGGCGGCGTCCACCAGGTGGTGCAGGCGATCGCCTTTCGCGCGATTGCCGATCTGGTCGTGGTTCTGGACGCAGATCACGCACCTGCGCAGCTCAACGTCCGATGGATCGGTTCCGCGCACCTGTTGCAGATGCTGTGAGTATTGCCCCGTATACAGCCACCCGTTCGCGAGCGTGCGCGCGAGTTCCTGCGTCGTCCCGTGGTAATCGGCGTAGTACCCACGCGCATCGCCTGCGGTTGCGCGCCGCAGCACGTGGTGAAAGTCATCCGCCCACACACCATCGAGTCCCCACCCGCCGGCCTCGCGCGGACGGACCATCACCGATAAATTGCGCACGTCTTCCGCGTACACGAGTGCGCGACGCTCAGTGGAGGCGTGCACAGCCTCGGTGAGCTCCGACAGGAACGGCCGGTCGGTCGTGTCGATGAGCGCGTGCGTCGCATCGAGGCGCAATCCGTCCGCGTGATAGTCCCGAATCCAGTGCGTGGCGTTCTCGATCAGGAAATCGCGGACGATCCGCGAGTCCTCCCCGTCGAGATTGACAGCCGGTCCCCACGGTGTGGTGTGAGCGGACGTAAAGAAGGACGGCGCGAAGCACCACAGATAGGCGCCTTCAGGGCCGAGGTGGTTGTAAACGACATCGAGGATGACGGCGATCCCCGCGGCGTGCGCCCGATCGATCAGCGTACGCAGATCGTCGGGCCGGCCATAGACGTGCGACGGCGCAAACAGCGCCGCGCCGTCGTAGCCCCAATCCCGGCGCCCGGGAAACTCGGCGACCGGCATGAGCTCGATCGCGGTAACGCCGAGATCGCGAAGGTAGTCGAGCCGCGACGCAACGTCGCGAAAGGTGCCGTGGCCGGAGAAGGTCCCGACGTGCAGTTCGTAGAGCACGACGCGCGACGGATCGAGGCCGGGCCAGCCGTCGTCCGTCCAGTTGAACGCTGCCGCATCGGTGATTTCCGACCAGCCGTGAACCCCGTCGGGCTGACAGCGGCTTGCCGGATCCGGCCGCGGCTGCGATCCGTCGATGGAGAACGCGTACAGGTCTCCGACCCGCAGGTCACGAAACACGCCTGTCCAGATGCCATTCTCCTGGCGATCGAGCGTGCGTTCGACGGGACTGCCGTGACGGTTCGTGAGCAGCGCCAGATGCCCGGCTCGCGGCGCCCAGACTCCGAACCGCACGCCTGCAGGTGTCGGCACGGCCCCGAACACGTTCATTCGCGCAGCAGCTCCAGGATCCCGGTGAGCGGGATGCGTACCCACTCGGGCCGGCTGTTGAGTTCGTACCGGAGTTCGTAGAACGCCTTGTCGAGCAGAAACAAATCGAGGAGCGCCGCCCGCTGCACCGGGTCCGTCGGGATGAACGAAGCGTCACCGGTCGTTTCGAAGTAGCCCCTGAGGAACGCTGCGCTGGTCCACAACTCCCACACACGGGCCCAGGGTTCGAGCCGTTCCACGTCGGCCGGGTGGTTCGCGGTGCGCGCGAAGAGCGCCGCATAGGCCGCGTAGCTGAACGATCGCAGCATGCCGGCGACGTCCTTGAGCGGCGACTGCTTGCGCCGGCGCGCCTGCAGCGGGCGCGCCGGTTCTCCTTCGAAATCGATGATGTAGTAGTCCCCCTCGGACCAGAGGACCTGCCCGAGGTGGTAGTCGCCGTGAATCCGGATGGACGCAGCGGTCAGGTCGAGTACACCTCGTTTCCTCTGGAGTTCCGCGAACGCGCGGTCCGCGTGATCGATCACCACGCGAGCCTCCTCGGCCAGATCGGGTGTGAGCGCGTGGAGGCACCGCTGGATCATCTCCATCGCGCTGCGCGCTTCGCCCGCCGCATCCGCGGCGACGAGGTCGACGTTCGCGCGCGTGAAGGGCTCCGGCGAAAACGCTTCTGTTGTCGAATCCTGTGCGAGCGCCAGATGGAGTTCTGCAGTGCGGCGTCCGAGGACGCGCGCCGAGTCGATGTATGCGCCGGCCAGTTCGCAGATGCCTTCAGGCGTGGTCTCACCCACCAGCTCCAGCGCGCGGCGGCCGGGGAGCAGCGCCTCGTCCGGCTGACCGCGGCCGTCGAGTTGATCGAAGTACCGCCGCAGCTCGTCGAGCGCATGCGACCAGCCGTCGGCCTGGCTCGGTACGAACTCCTGCAGCACCGAGAGATGCGCAGCCGGCTCCGAGGTCTGTTCGTACTCCATGAACGCGGCGACGCGCGGAACGCGGGTAAACGACGTCCGGCTGGTGAGCTGCTCGCCGATTTCGACCTCGGGGTTCGGCCCCGGTTCGACGCGGCGAAAGAGTTTGGCGATGAGCCGATACCCGTAAGCGATCGACGTATTGCTCTGTTCGATCGGGATCCGGCGGGCCGGCGGAAGCCCTTTGCCGCGCAGGCTCCTGAACGCGGACGTCTGGCGGACACGGACGATGCCGCGTTTGGTACGAATCTCGGCGCCGCGATCGAACGCGTCGAGGAGGGCCGCGCCGAATCCCTCGTCTGCCGCCGCGTCGACGATGAGTCCCTTGCGCGCGCCGGTCACGCGCGCGAGCGCCAGGTGGGGCGCCTCATGGCTGATCGCGTCGGCCTGCCCGTCTGTCGCAATCGCGAGCGGCAGGAAATATCGCTCGCGCGTGCCGTCGGCATAGTCGACGTCGGCCACGGTCAGGAACAGCGGCTGGTGCCCGCGGCGCAGCAGCCCCCAATCGATGAGCCGCGCGCTTCGCATCGTCCGCGCCTTCCCGCCAAACCAGCGCTGCCGCTGCAGAAACGGCATCAGCGCCTCGCGCTCGATCAGCGTGCGGACGTTGCCGTCGAGCAGCGTGTCCCAGGCGACGCCCATGAAGAACGCGGGCAGCGATTCGGCCGGCGTGGAAAAGGGAAGTTCAGGCGCGAGGCGGGCCGCGACGGGCGCGGGCGTCTGCTGCAGCCGGAACCAGTAGAACGAATACGGCGCCAGCGTGAGGAAGTACGGGAGTTCGCCGATGCGGGGGAACTCCGTCATGCCGAGCATCTCGGTCGGCGTGAGCCCCTTGAAACGGGACAGATCGAGCTCGATCGGCTGAACCGACCGCGAGAGATTCGCGACGCAGAGGATCAGTTCGCCCTCGTGGCTGCGGACGTAGGGCAGCACCTTGCGGTTGGCCGACGGGAGGAATTCGAGCGTGCCCCGCCCGAACACCCTGGATTGCTTGCGCAGCGCGATCATCCGCTTCATCCAGTTCAACAGCGAAAACGGCGCACGCTCCTGAGCCTCCACGTTGATCGACTGGTAGCCGTAGACGGCGTCCATGACGGGCGGCGCGAACAACCGAGCGGGGTCGGCGCGCGAGAATCCCGCGTTGCGGTCCCCGGTCCACTGCATCGGCGTCCGGACGCCGTTGCGATCGCCGAGGTAGATGTTGTCGCCCATGCCGATCTCGTCACCGTAGTAGATGACCGGCGTCCCAGGGAGCGAGAAGAGCAGCGAATTCATCAGCTCGATGCGGCGCCGGCTGTTCTCCATGAGCGGCGCAAGCCTGCGGCGGATGCCAACGTTGATCCGCATCTGCGGATCGGCAGCGTACGCCTGGTACATGTAGTCGCGCTCCTCGTCGGTCACCATCTCGAGCGTCAACTCGTCATGGTTGCGAAGGAAGAGCCCCCATTGGCAGGTGTCCGGAATTTCCGGGGTTTGCCGGAGGATTTCGGTGATGGGGTGACGGTCTTCCTGCCGCAGCGCCATGAACATGCGCGGCATCAGCGGGAAATGGAAGGCCATGTGGCACTCGTCGCCGTCGCCGAAGTACGGCCTCACGTCCGCCGGCCATTGATTGGCTTCGGCGATGAGCATCCGGTCCGTATATCGGTCGTCCAGCGCCTTGCGAATCTTCCGCAGCACGCCGTGCGTCTCGTCAAGGTTCTCGCAGATGGTGCCTTCGCGCTCGATGAGATACGGCACGGCATCGAGCCGCAGGCCGTCGACGCCGCGGTCGAGCCAGAACCGCATCACGGCGAGCACCGCCTCGAACACCTGCGGATTGTCGAAGTTCAGGTCGGGCTGGTGATGAAAGAAGCGATGCCAGTAGTACGCCTTCGCCGTGTCGTCCCACGACCAGTTCGACGTTTCGGAATCGGTAAAGATGATCCTGACGCCCTGATACTTCTGGTTCGTCTCGCTCCAGACGTAGAAGTCCCGCTCGGGTGATCCGGCAGGCGCGCGCCGTGCGCGCTGGAACCACGGATGCTGATCCGACGTGTGATTGATGACCAGCTCCGTGATGACGCGGATCCCGCGGCGGTGCGCTTCTTCCATCAGGCGCTCGAAGTCCTGGATGGTGCCGTAGCTCGGGTGCACCCCTTCGTAGTCCGCGATGTCGTATCCGTCGTCACGGAGCGGCGACGGATAGAACGGCAGGAGCCACAGCGCATTCACCCCGAGCGACTGGAGGTAATCGAGCTTGCTCGTCAGGCCGGGGAAATCGCCGATGCCGTCGTTGTTGCTGTCGAAAAACGCGCGGACGTGCGCTTCATAGATGACGGCGTCCTTGAACCAGAAGGGATCGCTCATGAACGTGCCGAAGGCGCCGCCGACGGCGCCGGCTGCAGGGATTCGAATCCTGGAAACGCGAGGATGTGCGCGACGCGATATTCCGGGTCGAAGCGCACGTAATTCCACTCGCCGCGCCATCTGTAGCGTTCGTCGGAGAGCAGGTCGACGACGTCGAACGGCTGCTCCGGGGCGAGATGCCAGTCGCCCAGCGGCACGCGGATCCAGCCGTGCTGCATGTGGCGCGGGTCGAGCGTGATCACGATCAGCAGCGGCGCGCCGCCGTCGGGCGCCCGCTTGCTGTAGCAGATGAGTTGCGGATTATCCGTGTCGTGGAATTGCAGCCCGCGATCGAACTGCAGTGCCCGTTCGTCGTGCCTGATCGCGTTGACGCGCGAGATCAGCTCGGCGAGGCTGCCCGGCTGATCGAAGTCGCGCACGCGAATCTGATACTTCTCGGAATCGAGGTATTCCTCGCTGCCGGGGCGGAGGGGTACGTGTTCGGAGAGTTCGAATCCGCTGTAGATGCCGTAGCTGGCGCCGAGCGTCGCGGCGAGCACCAGGCGGATTTGAAACGCCGGCCGGCCGCCCTGCTGGAGAAATTCGTGCAGGATGTCGGGCGTATTCGCGAACAGGTTCGGGCGCATGTACTCGCTCGCCTCGGTCGTGGTCAGTTCCGTGAAGTACTCGGTGATTTCGGCCTTCGTGTTGCGCCACGTGAAATACGAGTAGGACTGCGTGAAACCCGCCTTGGCCAGGTAGCGCATGATCTTCGGCCGCGTGAACGCTTCCGCGAGAAAGATGGTGTCGGGATGCCGCGACTGCAGGTCGGCGATCACCCACTGCCAGAAGCGAAACGGCTTCGTATGCGGGTTGTCGACGCGGAAGATTCGGACGCCGTGCCCGATCCAGAACTCGAACACGCCGCGCAATTCCTCCCAGAGCGCCTGCCACGCGCTGGAGTCGAAGTCGAATGGGTAAATGTCCTGATATTTCTTCGGCGGGTTCTCCGCGTACTTGATCGTCCCGTCCGGGCGATGACGGAACCACTCGGGGTGCGCCGAAACGTACGGGTGATCCGGCGACGCCTGAAACGCGATGTCAAGCGCAATTTCGAGGCCCGCGCGTTCAGCCTCCGCGCGAAAACGATCGAAGTCTTCGATCGTGCCGAGTCCCGGTTCGACGGCGGTGTGCCCTCCCTCGGCAGCGCCGATGGCCCATGGGCTGCCCGGATCGCCCGCTCGCGGCTCGAGCGAGTTGTTGCGGCCTTTGCGGTAACTGCGGCCGATCGGATGAATCGGCGGAAGGTACAACACGTCGAATCCCAGCGACGCGATGTACGGCAGCCGTGCCGCGGCCTCCGCGAACGTCGCACTCCGCGACGGATCCGTGCCGGCCGATCGCGGGAACATCTCGTACCACGCGCCGAAGCGCGCGCGCTCGCGGTCGACATGGACGAGAAGCAGCCGCTGGTACTGCGTCGCGTGCGAGCGATCCGCGTGGCGCGCCATCGCGGCCCGTAGATCTTCTCCCAGCCCTGCCGTCGCCCGCGCACCCTGGGGCTGCGATTCGTCCTCCAGGGATTCAGCGGCCGTCTGCATCGCGATCAGGTCGGGCGCCTGTGCGCGGCCCATGGCGCCGCGGACGATAGCTGCTCCCTCGAGCAGTTCGCTGCCGACGTCCTGCCCGACCCCGGTCTTCTTCGACAGCTCCTGGCGCCACGTTTCGAAGGAATCCACCCAGCCCGTAATCGTGTATTCACAGGGCGCGACGTCGCGGACGGTAAACCGTGCCGTCCAGCGATCGTTGCCGAGCGGCTCCATCGGCGTATCGGTCCACGCCGCGTCTCCGCACCGGCGCCATAACAGCCGCGCGACGACGACGTCGTGGCCGTCCGCGTAGACGTCCGCTTCGACGACGACCTCTTCGCCGGGCGTGCGCTTGACAGGAAACTGACCTGAATCGATTTCCGGCGTGACGTGTTCGATGACGACGCGCCGGCGAAGCGCGGGGTCGAGCGGCCGATTCACCAATTCACCAACTCACCTGTTCACCAGATCGCCTCAGACCACGCCCTGCGGCCCCCAGTCGGCCGAGCGGCGCAGATCGTCGCGGCGATTGTTCAATTCGAGCACCGCCATCGAGCGGGATTGCAGCTCGTAGCGATCGCCGGCCTGCAGGCGGCGCGGCAGCGCCCAGGGGTCCGCGGTGTCGAGCAGGGTCTCCCACCGTTCGACGGGGGAGGTCGGCGGGAGCACGAACGACACCGGCTGTGCGCCGGCGTTGAGCATCAGCAGCAGCGAATCGCTGGTGATGCGCTCACCGCGTTCGTCCACGTCCTGGATCGCATCGCCGTTGAGCCGTACACCGAGTACTCGCACGTCGGGTGAACTCCACATGTCGTCAGTCATCTCCGCACCCGTCGGACCGAGCCATGCAATGTCGGCGACGCCTGCACCGCGGATGCGGCGGCCCTGGAAGAACTTCCGCCGTCGCAGCACCGGGTGCGTTTTCCAGACGGCGATCACGCGGCGCGTGAACTGCAGCATGTCCCGCTGCTCCGGCGTGGTGCCCCACGGCGTCCAGCTGATTTCATTGTCCTGGCAGTACGCGTTGTTGTTGCCGAATTGCGTGCGACACACTTCGTCGCCGCCACTGACCATGGGAACGCCCACCGACAGCATCAGCGTCGCCATCAGATTGCGCCGCTGCCGCGCGCGCAGCTCGAGGATCCGGCGATCGCTGGTCGGCCCCTCGACGCCGCAGTTCCAACTGAGGTTGTGATTCTCGCCGTCGGCGTTGTTCTCGCCGTTGGCCTCGTTGTGCTTCTCGTTGTAGCTGACGAGATCGGCGAGCGTGAACCCGTCGTGCGCCGTGATGAAGTTGATGCTCGCGTAAGGCCGGCGCCCGCTCTGCTCGTAGAGATCGCTGCTGCCCGACAGCCGCGTGGCGAGCTCCGACACGACCCCGCCGTCGCCGCGCCAGAACCGCCGCACCGTGTCGCGGTACTTGCCGTTCCATTCCGTCCACTTCGTCGGAAAGTTGCCGACCTGATAGCCGCCTTCGCCGAGATCCCACGGCTCGGCGATCAGCTTCACCTGCGACAGGATCGGATCCTGATGAATGATGTCAAAGAACGCTCCGAGCTTATCGACAGCATGCAACTCACGAGCCAGCGCGCTCGCGAGATCGAAGCGGAATCCGTCGACGTGCATCTCCGTCACCCAGTACCGCAAGCTGTCCATGATCAGCTGCAGCACACGAGGACTGCGCATGTTGAGTGTGTTGCCGGTGCCGGTGAAGTCCTCGTAGAAACGCGGCGCGTTCGGCTGCAGACGGTAGTACGAGGCGTTGTCGATGCCGCGCAGCGACAGCGTCGGCCCGAGGTGATTTCCTTCGGCCGTGTGGTTGTAGACGACGTCGAGGATGACTTCGAAGCCGGCAGCGTGCAGGGCCCGGACCATCATCTTGAACTCGCGCACCGCTTCGAGCGGCGACGACTGCGACGTATACCGCACCTCGGGCGCGAAGTACGACAGCGTGTTGTAGCCCCAGTAGTTGCGAAGCCCGCGCTGCACGAGGTGCCACTCGTCGTTGTGATGGTGCACGGGCATCAGTTCCACAGCGGTGACGCCGAGCGCGGTCAGGTGCTTGATGGCCGGCTCCGATGCGAGGCCCAGATACGTGCCGCGCAGCGCTTCCGGCACATCGGGATGCAGCTGCGTGAACCCTTTGACGTGCAGCTCGTAGATCAGGGTCTCGTGCCAGGCGCGGCGGCGCGGCCGATCGTCACCCCAGGTGAACGCCGTGTCGACGACCGCGGCCAGCGGCGCATACGGCGCGCTGTCCCGATCGTCGAGCGTGAGGTCGTCCTGCCCCATGCGGAAGCCGAACAGGGCGTCGTCCCAGCGGGCTGTCCGTCCGACAACCTTGGCGTACGGATCCATGACGATCTTGTTGGGGTTGAAGCGGTGACCCTGGTCGGGCGCATATGGGCCATGGACCCGATAGCCGTAGAGCTGGCCCGGACGAACGTCGGGAAGATACCCGTGCCACACCATATCGGTGTGCTCCGTGAGCGGGATCGTCAGCGATTCCGAGTCGGCATCCGGCGAGTCGAACAGGCAGAGCTCGACGCGTGTCGCATGCTCGGAAAAAATCGCGAAATTCACGCCCACGCCGTCCCAGGTGGCGCCGAGCGGAGACGGCAGGCCCGGCCACACTCTCATCGCACGATTCGGCACAGCTAATATTAACCGGGGGCTTCGCCCCGCCGGACCGCCCCTACACGCGCTCTCGCGCGCCGTTACGCCGGCGCGCTCCGATCGCGTGGCTCGTTCGCTGCGCTCGCTCGCGCCGTCTCAACCATCGCATGACCGCCCGGCCCGCTGTTTCGCTTGCGATGGCGCGTGCGTTGCTGATCATCCGGACACACCGAAGGAGTCTGCATGGAAAACAGCACGGCCGTTTCAACACTCAACGATCTGATTCAGATCTGCCACGACGGCGAGAACGGGTTCAAGCTCGCAGCCGACGCGGTGAAGTCGCAGCACGTGAAGGCGCTCTTCGAGCGTTTTTCGCGCCAGCGCGCCGAGATGGCGCGCGAACTGGAAACTCAGGTCCGCAAGCTGGGCGGATCGCCGTCGACGGGCGGCAGCCTCACGGGTGCAGTGCACCATGGCTGGATGAACATCAAATCGCTGGTCACCGGCGGCGACGAATCGGCGATCATCGCGGAAGCGGAACGAGGCGAGGATGCGGCAAAGGCGGCCTTCGAGCATGCACTCGAGGATCCGCTGCCCGCCGGCGCGCGCGAACTCATCGAACAGCAGGCGGCTATCGTCAAGGTTGCACACGACGAGGTCCGCGCACTCGACAAGACGCACGCGTGACGCGGGGCGCGAGGCGCGCGGCGCGAGGCGCGAGGTGGGAGGCGCGAGGCGCGAGGCGCGAGGCGGGAGGCGCGAGGCGGGAGGCACGAGGCGCGAGGCGGGAGGCGCGAGGCGGGAGGCGGGAGGCGGGAGGCGGGAGGTGCGGGAGCGCGACGTCTCACCAGCGATGGGGGCGAGGACGGGCGCCCGCTTCGCGCGGAGGCGGCTCCTCGTCGACATGTCTTTCCGGCCGCCGAGCACGAAGTGGGCTGTCCGAGCAGGGGCCCCATCGCGCGAAAGGCGGATCGGCGCGAGGCGCGAGGCGCGGCAGCGCGCGGCTCCTATCGCCTCACCAGCGATGGGGGCGAGGACGGGCGCCCTGTACCATTGAAACAGATAGTTGGCCATGAGCGGGTGCCGTCGAGGCACGGAGGATATCGGTCCTGTGCTCGGCGGTCTCGTCGGGAGTGCCTGGGGGCGCCCAGCGCGTCAGCGCCAGAAGCGGATTCGCGCCCCGGCGAGATCGTCCGTGGAGTCCGTCCCGTGGGGGATTGCGCCCTGAGCGCCAGTACAGGGATGACGGGGACCACGGCACGTCGAGCGGACCGCCGAGGAGGACATGACGACTGTGCTGAGTGCTGACTGGTTTATCGGAGTGGACTGGGCGACGGACGCCCACGCAGTGTGTGTGGTCGATGCGACGGGTCGCGTGTGTGATCGACGGACGGTCGCCCATTCGGCCGCGGCATTGGAGACCCTCATCGAGGCTCTCGTCGCGCGGGCGGCTGGCGAGCCAGCGCGGGTCGCGGTCGCCATTGAGGTGCCGCGCGGGGCCCTCGTGGAGGTGCTGGTCGAGCGCGGATTCGCCGTCTATGCGATTAATCCGAAACAGCTCGATCGCTTTCGGGATCGCTTTACCGCCGCGGGCGCGAAGGACGATCGCCGGGACGCGTGGGTCCTGGCGGATTCACTCCGGACCGATCCGCAGGCGTACCGAGCGATCCGGTTGGACGACCCGCGCGTGATTCAGTTGCGCGAGTGGGCCCGGCTGGATGAGGACCTCGCCGCGGAGGTGACGCGGCTCACCAATCAGCTGCGGGATGTCATCTACCGCGGCATGCCCGGCCTCCTCGCGTTGTCGCCGGCCGCCGACGATCCCTGGCTGTGGACGCTGCTGCGTGAGGCGCCGACGCCGAGCGCCCAACAGCGGCTGTCGGAGCGTCGCCTGGCGCGACTGCTGCGCGAGCATCGGATCCGGCGGCTCACGGCGGCGCAGGTCCGCGCGGTCCTGCAGCAACCGCCTGTCTTCACCGCCCCTGGGGTGATCGACGCCGTCGCCGCGCACCTCGCGCTCTTGCTGCCGCGCGTGGAATTAGCGGCCCGGCAGCGGCGCGAGGCGGCGCAGCAGCTGCAGCGTTGGCTCGACACGCTCGACGGCCCCGCCGCGGGGGACCAGCGCGAGCATTCGGACGTCGCGATTGTCCGCTCCATGCCAGGAATCGGGACGCGCGTCGCCGCCCGGATGCTCGCTGAGGCTTCGCAGCCGCTGGTGGATCGAGCCTACCATGTGCTCCGGGCGCACATGGGCCTGGCGCCGATCACGAAGCAGAGCGGCCGCCGGCGCATCGTGGTGATGCGCTATGCCTGTAATCGACGCTTGCGCGATGCGGCGTATCACTGGGGACGCACCGCCATCCAGCTGGACGCGCCGACGCGCGCGTACTACACGCAGCTGCGGACGCGCGGCCACGGGCATGCCCGCGCGCTCCGCAGCGTGACGGATCGGCTGCTGCGCATCCTGATGACACTCCTCGAGCGGCGACAACTGTTTGATCCCGCGCATGCGCAGCCCGTGGCGGCTCCCACGGGGGCTTGACAAATGGTGGGGGATCCGCTTCGCGCGGAGGCGGCTCCTCGTCGACATGTCTTTCCGGCCGCCGAGCACGAAGCGGGCTGTCCGAGCGGGGGCCCCATCGCGAGACCAGGCGGATCGGCGCGCGGCGCGGGGCGGGAGGCGGGAGGTGCGAGGGTCGAGGCGGGAGGTGCGAGGCGCGAGGCGGGAGGCGCGAGGTGGGAGGCGCGAGGTGGGAGGCGCGAGGCGCGAGGCGCGAGGCGGGAGGCGCATCCTTACGGAACGCGGGTCTGAACTGCGCTCTGGATGACGGGCGGTTTTGTCGCGCGGTCCTGTTCGGCCGCCCGGTCCAGCGCACTCACCTTTGCCAGCACCGCTTCGAGCATCGGCGTCATGACACGAAGCTGCCGTGCACGGATGACGAGGTTCCACGCGCGCTCGAACTTCTTCCATCCGGCCGCGTAGAAAAAATGCTTGGCCTGATGCTTCAGCGACCCATGCTCGAGCGACGCGCGGGCGATCGCCGACCACCGGTAGAACTGTCGATACGCGCGCTGATAGCCCTCTTCGAGTTCGCGGCCGCTCATGCCGGCCGGCACATAGACGGTATGCCGTGTGTCGTACAGATCCCAATTGCGCGACACGATGCGCCGCTGCTGCTCGAGCCGCGCGTGCAGGCCTGTTCCGGGATACGGCGTCTGGATATGGAACGTCGCGGTGGTGATCCCGTGCTCGATGGCCCACTCCACCGTCCGGTCGAACACGTCGGGACCGTCATCGTCCATCCCGAACACGAAGCTGCCGTTGATCATGATGCCGAGCGAGTGCAGCCGTGACGCGACGGCGCCGTAGTCGCGGTTCAGGTTCTGCCGTTTGCTGCTCTGGCGGAGATTGTCGGGTGACAGGGTTTCGAACCCCACGAACAGGCTGCGCAGCCCCGCTTCGGCGGCGCGTTCGATGAGGTCGCCGCGGAGCACCGAATCGACGGTCGCGGCGCCTTGGAACAGCCGGTTCATGCCGCGCATGCCCTCGAAGAGCGCACGCGCGAACTTCGCGTCGCCGAGCAGATGGTCATCGAGGAAATACAGATGGCGGCCGGGCAGCCGTTCGATTTCCGCGAGCGCGTCGTCCACGCGCTGCGTGTAGAACGAGCGGCCCCCGCGAAAGAACGCGTCCTTGTAGCAGAAGTCGCAGTGCTGGGGGCACCCGCGTGTGACGACGATCGAGTTCGGCACGAGATAATTGCGCCGCCTGATGAGATCACGACGGACGGGCGGGATCCGTTCGAGCGTGCGGCCGTCCGTGGACGTGTAAAGAGCAGAGGCCGCGCCCGCGCGGAAGTCTCGAAGAAAGCGGGGGAACGTCTGCTCGCCTGGACCGATGAAGATCGCATCGGCGTGCGCTGCCGCTTCCGACGGCAGCGACGTGACGTGCAGCCCGCCCAACGCGACGAAGACCCCGCGCGCCCGATACGAGTCGGCGATGCGGTACGCGCGATACGCGTTCGTAATGTAGGCCTGGATGACGACGAGGTCCGGCGTGTCGTCCATCGTGAGCCGCTCGACATGTTCGTCGACGATGGTCGCGTCATCTCCACTGTCCAAATAAGCCGCGAGCGTCGCCAGTCCGAGCGGCGGGAACAGCGAGTATTTGATCGGGCGCCAGAACGGACTGGTTGCTTCAGTAAGGGCAGGAAGAATGAACTTCACCCTGAGCGGTGGCCGCATACTTTGCAATATAAAGTATGCGCCTCATGGCTGCAAGTGTCCGGGCGGTAAAATCGGTCTGCGTCAGGGGACGAGTCGTCGAGGGGACACATGCAACCAGGCTCATCGCTGGGCAACTATCGAATCGTCCGGCCTCTGGGTGCCGGCGGGATGGGCGAGGTCTTCGAAGCCGAGGATACGCGACTGAAACGCCGGGTCGCGCTGAAAATCCTGCCGGGTGAGACCGCAGACGATCCCGCACGCCGCGCGCGATTTCAGCGCGAGGCCGAAGCGGTCGCCGCCCTCAACCATCCCAACATCGTGACGATTTACTCCGTGGAGGAGGCGTCAGGAACGGCATTCCTCACGATGGAAGTCGTCGGCGGCACCACGCTGGACGCGGTGATTCCGCCGAATGGGCTTCCGCTGCCGGCGCTGCTGAAATACGCGATTCCAATCGTCGACGCCATTGCCGCGGCGCACGCGCGCGGCATCGTCCATCGCGATCTGAAACCCGCGAACGTGATGGTGACCTCCGACGGGCGCGTCAAGGTGCTCGACTTCGGCATCGCGAAACTGATGGACGCTGCGACGGATCCAGCCGCGGAAACGGCCACCGCCGGCGCGCCGGCCGGTTTCACGGGTTCCGGCCAGGTGCTTGGAACAGCCGCGTACATGTCCCCTGAGCAAGCGCAGGGGTTGCCGGCCGATCACCGATCCGACCTCTTTTCGCTTGGCGTTCTGTTGTACGAGATGGCAACGGGCGTTCGGCCGTTTCGGGGCGAGACGCACGTCTCGGTGCTCGCGTCCATCGTCAAAGACAATCCGCCGCCGATCCGCACCATACGTCGAGGCATCCCCCCGAGGCTGGAGCGCCTCGTCGCCGACTGTCTTGCAAAGGACCCTGCAGCGCGTCCGCAGTCCGCCGTCGACGTGCGGAGGCGGCTCGAGGCGCTCGCGGCGCCGAGTTCACGACTGTCGCCGCGTCGTGTAGCTGCGGCGATCGCGGCCGCCGCCGTCATCGCGGCCGGCGCGCTCTACGTGGTGCGGCGCTCGTCTGAACGGGCCAACGCGCTGCCCGGCACGCCGATATTCACCCGCCTCAGCTTCGAGCCGGGGGTGCGCGATTCTCCGAGCCTGTCCCCCGACGGGCGCGATGTTGTGTACGCATCGCAGCCGGTTGCAGGTCACTTCGAACTGTCGCTCCGCCGCGTCGACGGCTCGGGTCCCGTGGTCGATCTGAATCGCGGCTCTGGGGCGCCAGTCGACGCTCCGGCCTTCTCACCCGACGGGCGGCAGATCGCGTTCGTCTCCTCGCGCGACAACAGCCCCGGGTTGTTCGTCATGGATCGCGACGGCGGCAACATTCGGCGGATTCTCAACGGTGCATTCGATCCGTCGTGGACGCCCGATGGTCGGGAGATCGTGTACAGCACGGAATCGGGCCAGGATCCCGACGGACGCGAAGCCCCGAGCGAACTCTGGATGGTCGATGTTGGGACCGGGCAGACGCGCCGTCTGACCGGCACCGATGCAATCGATCCGAACGTATCGCCGGACGGCCGTTTCGTCGCCTTCTGGGCGCTGCCGGTCAATCAATCCGGCAACCAGTTCTCCGGCGGCAATCGTGACATCTGGGTGCAGCCGCTCGCGGGCGGCCCCCGGATTCGGATCACCGACTCGGAATCCAGCGATTGGAGTCCCGCCTGGTCCGCCGACGGCCGCTATCTGTATTTCTCCAGCGATCGCAGCGGGACGATGAACATCTGGCGCATGCCGATCGACACCGCGACAGGACGCGCCGCAGGAGCCCCGGTGGCGATTTCCGCGCCCGCCTCGTATGTGAGCGAGATCACGGTCGGGAAGGACGGCACCGTCGCTTACGGCGCGTTCGACTACGACACCGCGATCAGGTCGATTGACTTCGATTCTGCCAGCGGCACCGTCGCCGGCCAGCCGCGGACAGTCGTCGCGGGGCGCCGCTCATGGCTTCATCCGGACGTATCGCCGGACGGCCGTCTTCTGACGATGCGATCGTTCCGGGGGCAGGAAGACGTCTGGGTTGTGAACGTCGATGGCTCTGGATTGCGACAGGTGACCAACGACCCCGCGCGAGACCGCGGCTCCCGCTGGGCGCCTGACGGATCGCTCCTGTTCTACTCGACGCGCGGCGGCGGTTATGAATTCTGGAGTATCCACGCCGATGGGACGGGCGCGCGACAGTTGACCCACGGCGACTGGGCCCTGAACTATCCATTGCCGTCTCACGACGGACGGTGGGTCGCTGGAACAGATCCAAACACCAACGAGCAGATGATCTTCGACGCGCATGACTGGTCGAAGCCGCCCGGGCGGCTCCCGGCGCCGCCCGGAAAGGGCCAAACCTATTTGCGTGACTGGTCGCCGGACGACGGGAGGATTGTCGCGGCCGATACGACGAACCACATGTGGATCTTCGACCTCGAATCGCGCACGTGGGCGCCCGCAGGAACCGGTGCGCTGCCGCGGTGGCTGCCGGACGGCCGCCGGCTGGTGGCCGTGTCGCGCGGCCATGTCGTGCTCGTCGACCCCGTCACGAAGCAGTCGAGAGACATCTACAGCGAGCCGGGACGATATGTCAGCGCGGTCGCCCTCACCCGTGACGGGCGGCACCTGTATTTCACGAGCGCGCTCACACAGTCCGACATCTGGACGATGCGGTTCCGGCGGTAGAGTATCTCTTTCGAAAGCCTTTAGTGTCCAGGGGACTAGTCCCGGGACAGCTGAAGTCCGAGCTCTTCCAGCAGTTGAGCCGAGGTGTGTGCGGCCGTAGCCGGGCACACGCCGCGCCGCTCTATCGACGCGCTGACATCCATGCCGGGAACGCCGTTCAGGAAGCCGTGTCTGACGAACACGTCGAAGAGGCCCATCTGCGGCCGCCCTGAATGCAGGATCTTCGTCTCGCCGCAGAGCGAGAGTTCGACAGGGGACTCGGGCATCCGGTATTCGCCGTCGCGCGTCCCGAAGACGCTCTCGACCTGCCGCACGAGATCGGCAGGAATGCGCGCGAAGTTATCCGAACCGAGCGGCACGTCCGTTACGGCCCCGGCCGCGGCAATCAGCGCGCCTTCGCGCAGGACGGACAGACCGAGGCCGCCACAGTTCGTGCGGGCCAGGTACACCAGATCGCCTCGACGAAGCGTGTTCACCAGTGCGCGGTCGACCGAGAACGACGCGTGCGCAACGCCTGCGTTGCGCGGATCCGACGCGGTCAGCGTGAGCCGCGCATACACCTGCCACGCTTCGCGCTGGTAATCGACAGCCGTGAGGACCGGCGCGTGCCCAACGACGCCCCGGTCGGCCTTGCTCAGCGGCTCACGCGGCCGGCCGATGGTGTTTGAAGTACGGATGTCGCCCTCGATGTCGAACACGTAATCGAAGGTGCCTTCAGCCGGTATGACCATCGCCTCGATGCGCAGCTCTATCTGCGGACGTCCTGCACGCGATCCCGCGCATGCGCTCAGTGGACCGTCACGGAATCGTCGAAGGTGATGCCGACCTTCACCGTTTTGCCGGCGGCGACGTCGATCGGCTCGGGCTTCTGACGGTCCTCGCTGTACATCCCGAGCGAGGAACCCTTCGGCGGTGCGGACTGTGCCGTCCAGCTACCCGTCGGGTCGAAAGCGGCACTGACGTACGCCGGGACCTTCTGGACGTCCGAAAAGGTGACGGTGCCTTTTTTCGAATCCAGCGATTTCACGGCCACGGGCGTGCCGTTCTGCAGGTCTGCGGAGTCCCACAGCGCAACGTAAATCTTGTGGCTCGCGTCGACGTGTCCTGATCCTGTGTAGTTGATGTCCACCTGGATGGTCCGCTGTCCAGCGGTCGTTTGGGCGATGGCGCTCGTCACGAGGATCGCCGACAGTGCCACGATGAGAGACAGCCGTTTCGTCATATACCCTCCGTTCAGCCGCGAGGATATCATCGCCCGCGATTCGACGAGTCCCCGGGAGAAGCGTTGTACTGCAAGCCCCTGACGGGTCCTGGCGCGCCGCTGCGACTCAACCCAGCCGGCGTCCTTTTTTGCCGTGCCGTCAGATTTTTCCAGAACTCCCACGCCTTTCGGGCCACAATCGGCATTCACAATCGGTCGTCGAACACGTCGACTCACCCCCAGGAGCTGACATGCGAAGACACGCACTGGCAATTGCGGTGGCCGCGCTGGCCTCCGCCGTCCCGGCACACGCCCAAACAGGTACGCACAGGGTATTCGTCCTCGATCAGGGCGCTCCATCGGTCACCGCGGTCGATCTCCAGTCCGGCAAGGTGCTGCAGACCGCAGCACTCGAGGGCTCACCGAGTGTGCTGCTGCGCACGCACGATGGAAAACGGCTGCTGGTCCTCGATCACGGCACCGGGAAGGACGCGGGCGATGCCGGCTTCCAGGCGAAAACGAAGTCGTCGCTCACGATCCTCGACGCGGCGAAGCTCACGCCACAGGCGCGCATCGAACTGGGTGCGGGACTCGAAGACTCCGTCATGCTCAGCGACCGCGGTGACCGGCTCGCCGTCATCTGTCCGGGATACGTCGGCAAACGGCCCGAAGAAAACCTGCCGCGTGAAGTTGTCGTCGTCGACCTTGCAGCAGGGCAGGTCAGTGGACGCGTGCCGCTCGCGCGGCCGGCGGCGGCGTTCTTTGCGACGCCGGACGGGAAGACGGCCGTTGTCCTCGCGCAGCGCGGCAAACCGAAGCAGACACCACTGCCCGCGGCGGAACTGCAGGTGATCGACCTGCAGACCGCGAAGAGCGTCGCGACGTTGACGTTCGAAGGCGATCCCCGCGATCCCGTCCTGTCCCCGGACGGCAAGTATGTGTATCTGCTCGACCGCGGCGATCCCTCGGGCAATCCCGAGAAAAACATCAACGGACGGCTGCACGTCGTCTCGTTGGAATCGCGCAAAGTCGAGAATGCGTACGACGTGGGATCCAAGCCGCGTGGCCTCGTCCTCGACGAAGCGGGGCAGCAGTTGCTGCTCGTGAGCGATGGCGCCCCCGTCAAGGGTCAGAAGAACCGGCCTGGCGAACTGCGCGCCATCCGCGGCGCCAGAATCATCGGTCCCGTGGCGACGGTCCCGTCGCCGGAGTACATCCGCTCGACGGCGGACGGAAAGCGGTTGTTCGTCGTCAGCTGGTCCGCCATAACGACGTTGAACAGTCGGGATTTGTCGCAGGTCGCCGAAATGCGTGAGCACTATCTGGGGCAGGAGTTTGCGTTGAGCCCGGACGGCCGGCGGGCGTTCGCCATCGCGCAGCAGAACCTCTACACGTACGATCTGGAGAACGGAACGCAGCTCGACAAGGTTGTCACCGGCCGCATGGGTTCGCGCATTTTTGCGGCCGTCACCGCCGCGGCCGACACCGCGAACTCGAAGGCTGACGCGCGGCGCGACGCCGAGCGGAAGGGGCAGACGTACTACACGTACACCGAGTACAGCGTGCGAGATCCCAACCAGTCGATCGCGGTGCGGCCCGACAGCAAAGCCGTTTACGTCGTCAACCGCCAGACGTCGGACGTGACGATCATCGACGCGGAGACGGGTCACATCATCGAGAAAGTGGGAGCGGACGGTTCTGCCGTCCATTTCATGCCAGGGGCGGGCATTGCGCTCGTCATGGACGACGGCGCCGTCCACGCGGTGGATCTGACGACCAACAAGAAGCTCGACGATCTGGCGAAGGGCAGCAGCTACAGTTTTTCGTCTCCGCAGATTTCGGCGGACGGGAAGCACGCCGTCATCAATGCCGCGGCCGGCGTGCTGCTGGTCGACGCAACCGGCGGTCCCGCGACGGCGCGCGTGCTGCCGTTCAAACACGTCGTCGACATGGAAATCGACTGGTAAGGGCGTTTTTCGGGATGCCTATCCAATCGCGGGGTGCGGCAAGGCACCTCGCACGAGAAACAGCTCGCGAGGAAAGCTGTACGACAGGCGCTCGAAGTAGTCGCGCTTCGAAAACTCCACCGCCGCGCGCGTCGCCACCGAGTGCCAGGTCTGGAGCTTCCGCGGCCGCGGCGCGCCGAACGCGGCCGCCGTGAACACGCCGATGTTCGTGCCGCCGCCGGGGTCGCGCGCCGACACGAACCGAAACGCCTCCACTCCTGCGGCGCGCATGGCGCGCCCCAGGGGCTGGGTGCCGGCGTAGGTCGTCTTCGAGGTGAGCGCGTCGCCCCAGCGCTCGAACGCGCGCGACGACAGATCGATCCCCCGGCGGGCCATGACTGGAACGGTGAACGCCGTCAGTTCCGTTTCGAGCGGCGCGAGCGGCGCCTCGGTGCCTTCGAGGAACACGAGACGGTAATACGCCACCTCGGCGAGCGCCGTCTGCAGCGACTCCGATCCATACCAGATCCCCCGCTCCCAGCGCGGGCCGAAGCGCGATCCGTGCGCCAGCGGAGGATAGCGGAACGGCGTCGAGAGCAGGTAGTGCAGGCCGCCGGCGTCGGCCGGGAGCGGCGGTTTCGAGGAGTCGAGCAACTGCTCGAGGATTGCCTGCTCGCGATCGGAGTCTACGAGCTTGCGGGTGGACACGCGGTGCTGCGCCTCGACGATGCGCCGCGGTTCCGAGGTGAGGCGCCGGATCCTAGAGCTTCCCGCGGACTGCGTCCAGATACTGGACGACATTCACGAGACCTTCCGGCGACGTCACGAGGACGGCGGGAATGCCGCCGAGGTGCTGGTTGGCCGCTGTGAACCACGCGCGCGCGTTCGCGTCGCTGCCGCCCGTCACGCCGTCCAGACTCCGGAAGAGCCGCACGAACAGCAGCGCGAGCGCCGCGTCCGCACGCCCCGGCTGCAGCCCGCGGCCGCTCGAGAGGCGCGACACCGAGGCCTCGCTGGTGCCGAGCACCCGCGCGAGATCGCGATTCGACAGGCCGAGCCGTCGCGCCGCCGCCAGGGTGGCTTTTGCGAGCACCGCTGCCGCCTCGGCTGGTGCGGCGTTTGCCGTGGCGATAGCGGGCGTTCCCATCAAATGAAAGCTATCACGTCTGAGCTTGCAACTGCAACCCGGCGGCCGGGAGGCGACGAGGCGTCGCCTGCCGATGGGTGACCGCCAATTGCGCAGTGCCCAACGACGCAAGAAGTCCTCTTGTGCAGTTGGTAGTTGTGAGATTGGTGGTTGTTTACGCCCCTCTCTCTTCCGAGAGCGCGATCCCAAACCGCTCCGCCATGCGGTACAGCGTGCGCCGGTCGATTCCGAGCACCTCGGCGGCGCGCGTGCGGTTCCCCCCGACCTGTTCGATGACGTGAAGCAGATAGCGCCGCTCGATTTCGTCGAGCGACGGCAGATCGACGAAGAGCCGCGCCTCGAGATCGGGGCCCGTCGGCGGCTTGAAGGGCAGGTCGGCGAGATCGACGCTCGACCCGCGGCTCAGCACCACGAGCCGCTCGATCGTGTTCTCCAGTTCGCGCACGTTGCCCGGCCAGCGATAGTGTGTCAGCGCCGCGATCGCGTCGCGGCTCAGATCGACACGACGTCCCGCGCGGCTGCAGGCGTTTCGAAGGAAGGTCTCGATCAGCAGCGGGATGTCTTCGCGTCGCTCGCGCAAACTGGGGACGCGAATGACGATCACACTGAGGCGATAGAACAGATCCTGGCGGAAGCGCTGCTGGGACACTTCCGTTTCCAGGTCCACATTGGTCGCGGCGACGACGCGGACGTCGACTTTCACGAGCCGGCTCGCGCCGACCGGACGCACTTCGCCTTCCTGCAGCACGCGCAGCAACTTCACCTGCAGTGCCGGTGACGTCTCGCCGATTTCGTCGAGAAAAACGGTGCCTCCGTTCGCCTGCTCGAAGATCCCCTTCGTGTCGGCCACCGCGCCCGTGAAGGCGCCGCGCGTGTGCCCGAACAGTTCGGATTCCAGCACCGTTTCGGTGAGCGCCCCGCAGTTGATCGGCACGAAGGGCCGCGAGGCGCGGCGGCCGTTGGTATGGATCGCCCGGGCCACGAGTTCCTTACCCGTGCCGCTCTCGCCGATGATCAGCACGGGCGCCGCGGCGTTGGCCGCGTGCGCGATCTGTTTGTAGACGGCGAGCATGCTGGCCGTCCGGCCGATCAGTCCAGGCGGTGGAGGCTCGAGTTGTGGCCGCTGTTCCGGCGCCGGCGCCGACGCGTCCGCCAGCGCCCGTTCGACGGTCGCCTTCACCTCCGAGATGTTGAAGGGCTTGCTGATGTAATCGTATGCGCCCGCCCGCACGGCTTCGATTGCGGTCTGGAGGGTTCCGAAGCCGCTGATGAGAACGACCTGTCCGTTGCGGTTCGCCTGTTTGAACGTGCGCAGGACGTCCATCCCGTTCTGCGCGGCGTCGAGGTTGATGTCGGAGATGAGCAGGTCGAACGGCTCCCGCGCGAGCCGCAGGGCTTCGTCGACGCGTTGTGTCGTCCGGATGTCGCGATCCGACCGCTCCAGCAGTTCCGCCATGAACCGGCAGGTCTCGCCGTCGTCATCGACAATCAGAATCCTGGGCATCACGCGTCCTGGTGGCCGGCGTCCGACGGCGCGGCCGGTAAGTCGATCGCGAAGGTCGTCCGGCCGGGTTCGCTTGCGGCGGTGATCGTTCCGCTATGGCGGCTGATGACGTCGCGCGTGATGCTGAGCCCAAGGCCCGTGCCGCGGCCCGGCGGCTTCGTCGTGACCCACGGTTCGAAGATGCGGGGCAGCAGTTCCGGATCGATCCCGTGGCCCGTATCGGAAATTTCGATCCGGACGCGCGCGTCCACGCTGCGGGCGGTGATGGTCAGCGCCCCGCCGGCGGGCATCGCGTCGAGGCTGTTGTTCACGAGGTTCAGAATCGCCAGTTCGAGCTCCTCGGTGTTGGCTTCGATCATTGGAAGCGCCGGAGAGACGTCGAGCGTCAATGCGATGCGCGACATGTCGAGCTTCGGCCGCGCCACGTCGGCGACGCGGGCCAGCAGCGAGTTGACGCTCACAGCCCACCGCGTATCCGGGCGGCGCGCGTTGTCGAGCATCGTCCGGACGACCGAGGCCACCTTGCCGATCTGCTCCTGCACGATTGCGAGGCGCCGTGCGGCCTTCGGATCCATCGCGCGGTCTTCCTGCAGCATCTGCACATAGCCGGAAATGAGGTTCAAGGGCGTCCCGACCTGATGCGCCACCGATGCCGCCGTCTGGCCGATCGCCGCCATCTGTTCGGCGCGGCCCAGCGCTTCACGCAGCGCGAACACGCGCTGGTAGGTTTCGACGAGCTCCTGATTGCGCAGGCGGAGTTCGCCCGTCGCGGCATCGACGCGTTCCTGCAGCGCGTCGTTCAGCTCCTGCAGCCGTCGCAGCATCTGGTTGAGACCGGCGGCGACTTCGCCGATCTCGTCGTGACGAAGGATGGGCGCACGGGCGGAGAAGTCGCCGGCGCCCACGAGCCCCATGGTTTCGTGAATGCGGGCGATGGGCCGATGGATGAGCCGCCGTACGAAGAGATCGATGATGAGCGTGAGGACGATGACGACGGCCGGCGCGAACCAGAGCGTCACTCGGCGCCCTGTCGTACGAAGCTGCATCACCGATCCCATCGACGCTGTGACCACCGCTGCGCCTGTCGATTGTCCGTTGTGGACCGGTACGGCAACGATCGTCGACGCCGGCGTCGGATCGAACGTAATCGTTTGATGGCGCGACGCCGCCGCGACCGCCGCCGCGACGGCTTCCTCACGCTCGATCGACGCGGTGCTCGCGAGGACGGTACCCGTGCCGCCATCGGTGGTCTCGACGATGGAGATCGTGCGAATGGAGGGCGCGCCGAGTGCGAATTCGCGGAGCGTGCGCGCCAGCGCATCCGGATCGATGGGATCGCGGCGGAGCTCGAAATCGTCCGCGACGGCAAGCGCGGTCAGCCGGGCGTTCTCGCGGAGGTCCCGCTCGACCCCCCGCTCGAAAATGCTGCTTTCGATGACCGCCTGCACGCCGATGATGACCGCGACCGCAAGCGTGATGAGCAGCGCGAGGCGGGTCCTCACCGAGAGCGGCCGGCGCAACATCGCCACGCTGGGGCGTGACTGCGCGGCGTGGGCCGCTGTCGCGGCGGTGCTGGAATCCATCGAAGTCGTTGCAGCGAAAGGGGCTTGGGCCATTGTACCGATACGTCGCCAGACTGGCACCCGGATTGTGTTCATGGGTGATGCCCGCCGGCCGAGCGGCGAACGGCTGGTTCTTGCCGGTCAACTCCTCCCGACTGCGACGTCGGTGGGCACTTTCCCTTTATGCTGCCGCGTCTTCTCGCCACACTCGTGGTCGCGGCGTTTGCGCAGACGCCGCAAAGCGCCAGCGTCGCAGCGCTGTCGCAACTGCCGAGGCCGATCCGCGCCGTATCGTCGAGCGTGCGCCCGGCGGAGGCGGCGCTCGTCGGGACCATCGAAAAATTCGAACAAGCCGCCCGCGAGCTGGTGCTGCGCACTCACGAAGGGCATCACGTGACGTTCATCGTCGACGACGGGGCGGTCGTGCGGATGGGCTCGCACACGTTGAAGCTGGCAGATCTGTCCACTCACAGTGGGCGCCGCGCGAAAGTGCGCTTCACCGAAGCCGACGGCAAACGCACCGCCCACTGGGTCACAATCTCCTCCGAAGCGCCGAAGACCGCGAAGTGAGTGCGTGCCGCGATAAGATCGCGGCGTGAAAATCGCTCTCATTCAACAGTCCGCCGCGTTCGACAAGGCCGCAAACGTCGCGCGGGCGCTCGATGCCGTCGATCGCGCCGCCGCGTCGGGCGCCTCGCTTGCGCTCTTCGCCGAGCTGGCGTTGGAGCGCTTCCATCCGCAACGACCCGCGGGCACATCGTTTCTGGAACTGGCCGAACCGGTTCCTGGCCCGATTACGGACGTGTTCTGCGAACGCGCGCGGCGACACGGCATGGTCATCATCCTGAATCTGTACGAGCGCGACGGCGCGCGGGCATACGATTGCTCGCCTGTCATCGACGCCGACGGCCGCCTGCTCGGCCGCACGCGGATGGTGCACATCACGGACTACGCGTGTTTCCACGAGCAGGGCTACTACACGCCGGGTGATACGGGCGCTCCGGTATACGACACGCGCGCCGGCCGAATCGGGGTCGCGATCTGCTACGACCGGCACTACCCGGAGTACATGCGCGCGCTCGCCGTCGCCGGCGCGGATCTCGTGGCGGTTCCACAGGCTGGCGCCGTCGGCGAGTGGCCGGAAGGTCTCTATGAGGCCGAGCTGCGGGTGGCCGCCTTTCAGAACGGGTACTACACCGCCCTCTGCAATCGCGTCGGCGAAGAGGACTGCCTGACCTTCGCCGGCGAAAGCTTCGTCTGCGCACCAAACGGGCAGGTCATCGCGCGCGCGCCCGCGGGCGAGGACACCATCCTTTATGCTGACGTCGACCTCTCGTCCGCTGAGCGGTCGCACGCGCGACGGCTGTTCCTGCGCGACCGCCGCCCTGAACTCTATGCGGAGTGGGTACGCGCTGCGGTGGGGGCACGCTCGTGATGAACCGTCTCGTGGGCAACTGGCGGCTCATCGCGTACGAAACCGTGGACGCCTCCGGTCGACGGACCAACCCATACGGGGAAGCCGTTGGCCGCCTCACATACGACGACCACGGCAACATGTCCGGTCAGGTCATGCGGCCGCACCGTGCGCGCGTCGAGCTCGGAGAAGGGAACGCGCAGCAGGTGCGCGCGGCGTACACGGGATACATCGCCTACTTCGGCACGTACGAGGTCGATCCCCGCGGGAACCAGGTTATCCATCATGTGGAGGGGTCGCTCAATCCCGCGTGGGTTGGAGGGAATCAGGTTCGCGGGATGCGATTCGAGGGGGAGCGTCTCGTGCTCACCGCGCAGGTCGATAAAGGGCGTCAGACCGTGACACACACCTTGATATGGGAACGATGCTGACCGCCGGCCGCATCATCTGCGTCGGCGCGGTCCTTGCGCTCGCGCTCGGCGCGTGTTCCGCCGTCCGCAGCGAAAGCGACTCCTTCGCCACGCTGCAGGAAGCAAAGGCTGCGGGCGCAATCGAACGCGGCTGGGTCCCCGCCGGCCTTCCGGAGAAGACGACCGATCTCCGCGATGCCCACGTGCCATCGGGAACACACTGGGGTCTCTTTTCGTTTCCGCCAGACGACGCGACGCCCTTGCGGGCGCTGGTTGGCGACGAGATCACGACTTCGCCGCCGCCGTGCAATCCACCCGCACGATTCGAATGGTGGCCGCGCATGCTGCGCTCGCCGATCAACGTCGCCTCCGCTCACGAGACAGGTCTGCGCTTCTACACATCCCGCGACGGCCAACGCGTCTTCGCCGTCAACTGGAAGCAGGGCAGGGGGTTTTATTGGAGCGTGGAAGAACGATAAAGTCCCAACTCCCAATTCGCAACTTCCGAGTTGAAACCTCGTGGTTTCAACTTCCAACCCGGAAACCGCGCGCCCACCCCGCACTCCGCAGTCCGCTACCCGCCGTAGAACACCTTCACGTGGGATGCGAAAGGCTGGACGACGGCGGGTGTGAGGCCGCGGCCGGCGACGCGGAGTTTGCGCAGCCGCGGAAGGCGCGCGAGCCGGGAGACGCCTGCGTCCGTCAGCCCATGACACGCGTCGAACGTGATGCGCTCCAGCGAATCCATCGACGACAGCACCTCCGGCGTGCGATCAGTGATCATCGTGTAGCTGTTGAAGTACGAGCGCAGGCGCATGTTGCGAACGCGTTCCGTGGCGTGATCCGTCGTGTTGCGGCAATACATGAGGATCAGCGATTCGAGCCGCGGGCACGCCGCGATATGTCGATAGCCCTCGTCCGGCACGTCCATCGGCATCAGTTCTTCGAGTGCCGGGAAGTCTGGCAGCCTCGCGAGCCCTCTGTCGTCCACGTTCAAACAACTGACAGACAGGCCGCGCAGTGTCGGAATGTCGGCCAGCGCTGTGAATCCGCGGCGGCGAAGGTTGTGGCAGCGGCGGCCCCAGAGGTACTCGAGCGAGCGTGAACGAGAGAGCGCCGCGAAGCCGTCGTCCCCGGCAACCGTGTCCTGGGCGACGAGTGCGCGCAGCGAGGCCATTGCGGCGATGACCGGCATCCAGTCGTCCCTGGCGTCCGCAGCGAGGACGGCGAGGTGCGGCAGATCGATTAAGGACGCGAGTCCGCCCGCCGTGATCGCGAGGCGACTGTCGTCGAGGTCGAGCGAGAACAGGCCGTCCAGGCGGCGAATCGTTTTCAGTCCGGCATCCGTGAACGCGCCTCGAAGAGAGAGGTGGTTGGGCAGCACCCGTTCGCCGAACAGTGACAGCCGCGCCGCGCGTCCTTGCCAGGTCTTCAATTGCGGCAACTCGTGCAGCAGCGGAAGTCCAGCGTCGGTGACACCGATGCCGCTCGTCAGCTCGCGAAGGTGCGGCTTCCCGGCGAGCGCGCGAAGCGCGCCGTCGCCCGTGTGCGTCCAGGACAGGTTCACCCGTTCGAGGGCCGGGCAATGCGCCAGGTGCACGGCGCCGGCATCGGTGACCCGGGTGCCACCGAGCGAAATCGTCTGAAGCGACATGAGATGACGGAGGACCTCGAGACCGCGATCGCTGACGGACGTGCCACTCAGATCCAGATGGACAAGTCCGGGGAGCTGCGCCAGATGCGCCAGGCCCTCGTCCGTCACCGCGCGAGATCCGCACAGCGTCAGGCCCGCGACGGTCCCGACGCGCGCAATCCGCCCGAGCGCAGCATCGGTCATCTGTCCGTTCGCGTGCAGCTCCGCTGACGGCGTGTCTCGCAGGAGAGCGACGACGGTGTCCCAATCACGCGCGCCGCGCGCGTGTGTATCGTGCGACTCGCCCCGCCGGACGACCTGCACGGGCTTGGCGGTTGCCAGTGCACCGGCGGGCGCGGTGTGCGTGAACCGGCCCAGCTCGTCCCAGCTCGCGAACCCATGCTCCACGGCGACGAGATACTGCGCGTCCTCGAACGTGATCTCGACGTCGGCGCCGGGGCGCACCGGACGCTTCCCGAGGTCGAGTTGAACGTACGTGCGCATCGTGCCCCACGCGCGTCGATGCCACGTGTAGCGATAGTGTCGCTCCATCGCTTCCGGGGTGCCGGTGCGGTACGCCTCGAGGAGCGCCTCGGCCGCCGCTTCGTAATACGCAAGCGACCGCGCGCCTTCGATCCGCTGCATGCGGGCCGCATCCGCCAGATGTTTCCAGCCGGGGAAGCCGTGCTCACGCGCCAGCGCATGCTGCACGTCGCGCAGCGACGGAACATCCGTGAAACGGGGGAGCGCCCGGTCGAAACGCAGCCGTGCGGAGCTGTCGCCGTTGCGCAGCTGCTTCAGCCAGCGGCGCGCTTCATTCTTCAAGCTTTCGAGACTGCGAAGCGGGAACGGATCGGCCACGGCACCTTCCCCCTTGGCCCGATGTCCGCTGAAATTCAGGCAGGAGAAAAGGTGAACGCGAATCTGCCTTCCTGAAAGGGGTGGGAAGATTCCCTTGCCGCGGACCGGAGGCGCCCCCAATGGCGCGCTTCTGAGATTGTCCGGGAATCAGGGGTGGCGGTCAATCGAATCCCTGATCCCTAATCCCTCATCCTCGAATCCCTCATCCTCGAATCACGAATCCCGAATTCCGGATCCCTGAATCGACGAATCCTCAGTCAAGACGCGGGCGGCAGGGAGTGAGCGAAGCGAACGAGCCACGCGATCGGAGCGAGCCGGCGAAGCGGCGCGCGAGAACGCGTGTAGGGGGTCTGCGGGGCGAAGCCCCCAGATCAAGTAAGGTGCCGAGGACTGGAATCGAACCAGTGACACCAGCATTTTCAGTGCTGTGCTCTACCGACTGAGCTACCTCGGCACAAAGGGTCGCGTTGCAGGCAGAACCCTGATCATAGCAAATCTATTGGCGCTGGACCGTTGACCGTGTGCTGTCGGCGGCGGTTCGCGGTAGCCGTTGCAGTGTTCGCTGCAACCGCAAACCGCAAACCGCAGATGCAAGCTGGAGGCTGCAGCCTATACAGCCACTTCTTCGGTGACGAGGCCCAGTTCCTTCCGTACCTTCGCTTCAATCGAACGGAACGTATCGGGATTGTCTCTGAGGAACTGTTTCACGTTCTCGCGGCCCTGGCCGAGCCGCTCGCCGCTGTACGCGAACCAGGTGCCGCTCTTCTCGACGATCTTCCGATCGACGGCGAGGTCGAGCAGGTCGCCCTCGCGCGAGATCCCTTCGCCGTACATCACGTCGAACTCGGCCTCACGGAATGGGGGCGCCACCTTGTTCTTGACGATCTTCACCCGCGTTCGGCCGCCCACCACGGTGTCGCCATCCTTGATCGCGCCGATCCGACGAATGTCGACCCGCACGGACGCGTAGAACTTCAGCGCGCGACCACCCGTTGTCGTTTCGGGATTGCCGAACATGACGCCGATCTTCTCGCGCAACTGATTGATGAAGATCAGGCACGTCTTCGACTTCGAGACGATGCCGGTCAGCTTCCGCAAGGCCTGCGACATGAGGCGCGCCTGGAGACCCATCTGCGCTTCGCCCATCTCACCTTCGATTTCCGCCCGCGGCACGAGCGCGGCCACCGAGTCGACTACGACGACGTCGACGCCGCCGGAGCGCACCAGGACTTCGACGATCTCGAGCGCCTGCTCGCCGTTGTCTGGCTGGGAGATGAGGAGATTTTCGAGATCGACGCCGAGCTTGCGCGCGTACTGCGCATCCAGCGCGTGCTCCGCATCGACGAACGCGGCCATCCCGCCGGTCTTCTGTGCTTCCGCAATCACCTGGAGCGCCAGCGTTGTCTTGCCGGAGGACTCCGGCCCGAAGATTTCAATGACGCGGCCCCGCGGCATGCCGCCGATGCCGAGCGCGTAATCGAGGCTGACCGAGCCCGTAGAAATCGCAGGGATCTGCGCGATGACGTCTTTCGCGCCAAGGCGCATGATTGAGCCCTTGCCGAACTGTTTTTCAATCTGCCCGACGGCCATCTCGATGGCCTTCAGGCGCTCGCGGTCGTTTCGGTCGTCTACTGCCATGGCGCTCCTTCTGTATGCCGGCGGCGTCGGCCCCGGCAAGCGGTGTCCCGAACCCTCGGGCGGTGCCTCATTCTAGAGTCGTGCCCGGTTGGTGTCAAGCGAAAGTCTGATCTGAAGTCGCGTGTATTGACCGCCTATTCAGTAACTTACGCGAGTCTCACACTTTCGCCATGCTTGCGAAAGCGCGCAGTTTGTGCCAGCCGCTGCGAGGCTCGACTGATCAGGAATTGACGTTACCGCCACGCCGTGACACACCGGGTCACTGTCGGTCCGCCCGCACGACCAGCCATGCGAGCGGCAGCAGGATGAGCACTTCCACGGCCAGCGCGAGCGCGTTGAAGTAGATGAAGCGACTACCGAGCCAGTACTGTCGCGAGACGGAAGGAAAGATGGTGACCGGGGAGCGGTAGTACGCGTGACTGAATGGCCAGAGCGCCGGGATGCCGAGCGGGGGCCAACTGTCGGCTCCGAGCCAGTCGAGCAGCACGTGCGATCCCCACGCGCAGGTCGCCGCGATGCCCCATCGCCATGAACGCGCAACGATCCACGCGAGCGCCCCCGCGACGACCGCGGCGCCAATGCTGTGCGAGACGCCGCGGTGGGCGCCGAAGAGCAGATCGAGGTCCGCGGCTGCGCCCGTCCCCGCAAGGATCCAGACCGCCCGGCGCGACGCGCCGGTAAACGGGACGCCGGCCGCGATCCCACCCAGTGCGTGTCCGACGGGCGATGGCATTCGAGCGTCTACAATGACCACACAAATTCACAACTACCAACGACGCAAGGCGCTCGACCATTGGCGCCGGATAGTTGTGAAGTTGTGTCGTCAGGTCAGTACGTGTAAAAACCCCGCCCGGACTTGCGACCGAGTTGGCCGGCCGCCACCATGCGCCGCAGCAGGGGACACGGCCGATACTTCGGATCGCCGAACCCTTCGTGCAGCACGTTGAGAATCGACAGGCACACGTCCAGGCCGATGAAGTCCGCCAGCGTCAACGGACCCATCGGGTGATTCATCCCGAGCTTCATAACGGTGTCGATCGCCTCCGGCGTGCCCACGCCTTCCATGACCGCGAACATCGCTTCGTTGAGCATCGGCATCAGCACACGGTTGGAAATGAACCCCGGATAGTCCGCGGCTTCGACGGCCGTCTTGTTCAAGCGCATGCAGAGTTGGGTCGCCGTCAGCATCGACGCCGGGGACGTCGCCTGGCCGCGAATGATCTCGACGAGCGCCATCAGCGGCACGGGGTTCATGAAGTGCATCCCGAGCACCTTGTCGGGTCGCTTCGTTGCCGAGGCCAGCAGCGTGATGGAAATCGAGGAGGTATTCGACGTCAGCATCACGTGCGGCGGCGTGATCGCATCGAGCCTGGTGAACACGGCCCGCTTCGCATCGAGGTTCTCGGCAATCGCCTCGACGACGTAGTCGACGTCGGCAAGCGCCTGCAGGTCGCCGCCCGTCGTTATTCGAGCGACCGTGGCATCGCGGTCGGCGTTCGACAGACGGCCCTTCTCGACGAAGCGTCCGAGGCTGCGGTCGATACTGGCCATCGCGCGGCCGAGCGCCTCCGGCAGCGCGTCACACAGCCGCACGTCGAACCCTGACTGCGCAAACACCTGCGCAATCCCGTTCCCCATCGTCCCGGCGCCGACAACGCCGACTCGCTGAATCTCTAGCATCCCGTTAGTGTGGTCCGACTACAGGGCCAGTGTCACGACGGATTTGCGGCCGCTCGAGCGAAGATGCAGGCGCCGACGGCGTTCCACGCAGATCCCGAAGGCCCGAAGGCCACGAAGATGGATTTAGCTGCCTCACAGCATCGGCGGCCGGACATATCAGCACCTTCAGTCACAGGTTTGATTGAGCTGTGGTCGTAACCAGCCCCTGGCACCCGGCGGCGCCAGCCGCCGTCAGATCCGTTCGACGGCGAGCGCGACGCCGTTGCCGCCGCCGAGGCACAGCGAGGCGATGCCGCGCGTCAAAGCGCGGTGCTGCAGGGCGTAGAGCAGCGTCGTCAGCACACGCGAGCCGCTCGAGCCGATCGCGTGTCCCAGCGCGACGGCGCCGCCGTGGACATTGACCTTCTCGGCGCTGATCCCGAGCTGCCCGAGGACGGCGACCATCTGCACCGAGAACGCTTCGTTGATCTCGAAGAGGTCGACGTCTGCAAGGTTCCACTTCGCCTTCTCGGCGACCTTCCGCACGGCCTCGACCGGCGTCATCAGTACGAGCTTCGGCGGCAGCCCGCTCGTGGC
>DATJFQ010000054.1:0-16436 GCA_035495555.1 Vicinamibacterales bacterium | reverse complement strand
CCGCGGCCGGAAAGACTCGTCGACGAGGAGCCGCGTCCGCGCGAACCGGGGCCGCCCCGTCCTCGCCCCCATCGCCATCCCGCGCGAAGCGCGGCTGCCCAGCACCCATCCGAGGCCCCAAGCCCAAAGCACCCCGCGCGAAGCGCGGCTGCGCGAAGCGCGGTCGGTCATTGATACCGCAGCGCCTGTGCCGGATCGAGCTTCGACGCCTGTCGCGAGGGGTAGATCGTCGCCACGAAGCAGATCAGCATCGCGCAGACGATCACGACGACGAAGTCGAAGGGAAGCAGCGTGAAGGGCACGTAGGAAATCTGGTAGACGTCGATCGGCACGCGGATCAAGCGGTACCGATCGAGGATGTAAATGATGATGCCGCCGCCGAGCGCGCCCATGCCCGTCCCGACGAGCCCGATGATGAGCCCCTGCAGCATGAAGATGCGCCGGATGCTCCCGGCGCTGCTCCCCATCGTCTTCAGGATCGCGATGTCGCGGCTCTTCTCCATCACAAGCAGCACGAGCGACGCGATGATGTTGAGCGCGGCAACCATCACGATCAGTCCGATGGTGACCGAGATCGCCATCTTCTCGAGCCAGAGCGCCGAGAACAGCGACTTGTTCATGTCAGCCCAGTCCTGGGCCAGATACTCCGACCCCAGGTGGGCCGGAATCGTGTCGGCGATCCTTGGCGCGGCGAACATGTCGTCGAGCCGCAACTGAATGAAGTCGGGATGGTTCTTGCCGAAGATGTGTTCCGCGACGGGCAGGTTGACGAGCGCGTACTCGCTGTCGAACTCGAACAGGCCGAGGCTGAAGATGCCGACGACCTTGAAGGCCCGGCGCCGCGGTTCCGGCCCCATGGGCGTCAGGACTTCATCAGGCGTAATCAGCCGCACGACGTCGCCGCGCTGAACGCCCAGCGTTTTCGCGAGGTCGATCCCGAGGATCATCCCGTCCATCGCGTCCGGCGAAGTGCGCAGCGCGTCGACCGAACCGGAGCGCATCGCCTTCACGATGTCCGTGACCTCCGGCTCGAGGGACGGATCGATCCCCTTGACGGTTGCGGGGGCCTGATCGTCGCCGCTCGTCAGCAGGCCCTTGCCCAGGACGGCCGGCGCCGCGCCGACCACGTGCTGAATCGCCTTGAGCCTGGCGACGTCCGCCTGATAGTCGACCAGTCCCTCACCGGTCTTGGACACATAGATCTGGGCGGAGGCGCCGACGATGCGGTCGCGCAGTTCGCCTTGAAGCCCCGTCATCAGCGCGAGCGCGATGAGGAGCGCCATGACGCCGACCATCACGCCGAGGATCGAGATGCCGGAAATCAGCGAGATGAACGCCTGCTTCCGCCGCGCGAGCAGATACCTGACGGCGACGAAGCCCTCGAAGGAAAGGTTCATGCTTCGCTGAATCTCCTAATCCGAACCTGCAATCTGAAATCTGAAATCAGAAATCAGAAATCTGCAATTCACGTTTCCGCGCGCGGACGCATGAGCGGAAACAGAATCACGTCTCTGATGGAGGCGCTGCTGGTGAGGAGCATCACAAGGCGGTCGATGCCGACGCCTTCGCCGGCGGTGGGCGGGAGGCCGAACTCGAGCGCGCGGATGTAGTCCTCGTCCATCGCGTGCGCTTCCTGATCGCCGGCGGCGCGGTCGCGCAACTGCGCTTCGAACCGGCGCCGCTGCTCGGCGGGGTCGTTCAGCTCGCTGAAGGCGTTTGCGACTTCGAAGCCGCCGATGTACAGCTCGAACCGTTCGACGGTGTCGGGGTCATCGGCCCGCTGCTTCGAGAGCGGCGACACTTCCGTCGGGAAGTCGTAAACGAACGTGGGCTGGATCAGGCTGCCTTCGTTCAGCCGCTCGAAGATTTCGGTGGCCAGCTTTCCCGCACCCCACGACGGCTGCACGTCCAGACCGAGCTTCCGGGCGAGCGCGGCCGCCGTCTCGCGCGAACGCAGGTCAGCGTCCGTCACCGCGCTTCCCAGGCGCGCGGATGCCGATTCGCGGGCACCCTCACGCAGCGACACACGGCGATACGGCGGCGCGAGCGAAATCCCGTGCTCGCCGAACGTCACCTGCTCCGTCCCGATGGTCTCGCGCGCAACGGTCGAGATCATCGCCTCGGTCATGTCCATCAGCTCGCGGTACTCGCTGTACGCCTGGTAGAACTCGAGCATCGTGAACTCGGGGTTGTGCTGCGTCGAGATCCCTTCGTTGCGGAAGTTGCGATTGATCTCGTAGACCCGCTCGATCCCGCCGACGACGAGACGCTTCAGGTACAGCTCCGGCGCGATGCGCAGGAACAGCCGCATGTCGAGCGCGTTGTGATGCGTCACGAAGGGGCGCGCCAGCGCGCCGCCCGCGATCGGCTGCATCATCGGCGTCTCGACCTCCAGGTAGCCCCGCTCGTTGAGGAACTTCCGCATCGACGCGAGCACACGGCTGCGCACGTCGAAGACGCGCCGCGACTCCGGATTGACGATCAGATCGAGATAGCGCTGTCGATATCGAGTCTCGATGTCCTGCAGCCCGTGCCACTTCTCCGGCAGCGGGATGAAACACTTCGCGAGAAACGTGAGCTGCGAGGCCCAGATGGTCAGCTCGTTCGTCTTCGTGCGGAACAGATGGCCGGCGGTGCCGACGTAGTCGCCGAAATCCAGCAGCTTGAACGCGGCGAATTCGCGCTCGCTCAGCGAGTCCTTGCGGACGTACACCTGAATCCGTGCCTCGCCGTCCGACAGGACCAGGAAGTTCGCCTTTCCGAAACTGCGGATCGCGAGGATGCGGCCAGCCGTCCGCGTCTCGATGCGGTCAGCTTCCAGTTCGGCCGCGGTCCTGGTCCCGTACGCGTCCACCAGCTGGCGAATGGTGTGGGTGCGCTCGAACGCGTGCGGGTAGACATCCACGCCGAGTTTGGCGAGCTCGTCGAAGTTCGCGCGGCGCTGCCGCACCTGCTCGGAGCGCTCGGGCGCCGCGTCGTCAATCGGCTGCGTGTCGTCGGTCATCGTCCTTCGTGAGGCAGGCCTGACGGCCCGCGCTACGGTTCCGCACTCGTAGTGCGGTCGAGAGATCTGCGCACTGCGTCGAGGACGCCGTTGATGAACGGGACCGCCTCCTCGCCGCTGAACGTGCGCGCCAGTTCCAGCGCCTCGTTGATTACCACCGCGGGCGGGGTATCCGTCCGCGCGAGCAGCTCGTAAATCGCCAGGCGCAGCACCAGCCGATCGATGGCGGCCATGCGCTCGATCCGCCAGTTCTTCGCGTGCGCGCCGATCAGTTCGTCGGCGTCGGCCAGGCGCTCGATCGTGCCGGTCACGAGCCCGTTCGCATATGCGCGTTCGTCCTCGACGAGCGCTGACTCGGGCACGGCGTCCGCCAACTCGTCCTCCGGATCCGGCGGCGCGTCACGCCCCGCCCAGTACGTCCGAAGGATGTCGGGGACCGGCGCACGACCAACCTCCCACTGATAGAGCATCTGCAGCGCCGCCTCGCGCGCGCGGTGTCTAGCGGCGCCGTTCACAGCCATCAATGTTCCTCGCGGGCCGCACAGCCGAAACGCGCCGGGCAATCTCCTGCCGCGGTCATGCTCGAAACCCGAACGGGCGCGACGTCGTCCCCGATAGCGACTTGTACAGCGCCGCCATCTCGATCGCGGCCGCCGCCGCTTCCCGACCTTTGTTGTCGGGACCCTGGCCGGCGCGCGCCGTCGCCTGCTCGACCGTGTTCGTCGTCAGGACGCCGAACGCCATCGGTACGCCCGTCTCGCCGGCGGCTTCCATGATCCCGCGGGCCGCCGCCGACGCGATGTAATCGAAGTGCGGCGTCTCGCCGCGAATCACGCATCCAAGACAGACGACGGCGTCGAAGCGGCCTGTCTCTGCGGCGACGCGCGCAGCCTGTGCCACCTCGAACGCGCCGGGCACGGCAAATACCTGCACGTTGTTCTCGAGCGCGCCCGCCTCACGCAGGACAGCAATCGCGCCGTCGCGGAGCGGATCGGTCACGAAGGCGTTGAACCTCGAGACGACGATCGCGAACCGGAACGGTGATGCATCGATTGACGCCGGCGCCGGCTGCTCTCCCGCCATCTATCGTCCTTTGAACTCGGCCTTGCGCTTCTCGAGAAACGCCGTGGTCCCCTCTTTCATATCCTCGGTCGCTGAGACGAGGCCGAAGAGGGTCGCCTCGAAGATCTGTGCCTGGGAGAACGGCATATCGAGCCCTTTGTGCACCGCTTCGAGGATATAGCGGACAGCGACAGGTGCCTTCGCCGCCAGCGTCGCCGCGAACGAACGCGCTTCCTGCATCAGATCGCCGGCCGGCACGACCCGGTTCACGAGCCCCAGCCGGTGCGCTTCCTGCGCCGGAATCTGATCGCCGGTCAGCAGCAGCTCGAGCGCGCGCCCGCGGCCAACGATCCGCGCGAGACGCTGCGTGCCGGCGTATCCAGGCACGATCCCGAGATTGATCTCCGGCTGCCCCAGCTTCGCCGTATCCGCAGCGATTCGAATCGTGCACGCCATCGCCAGCTCGCAGCCGCCGCCGAGCGCGTAGCCGTTGATCGCGGCGATCACGGGCTTTCCCATGTGCTCGATGAGATCGAAGACGTGCTGACCCCGAATCGCGTGCTCGCGGCCGTCGATCGGCGACTGGACCGCGATTTCGTTGATGTCGGCCCCCGCGATGAACGATTTCTCTCCGGCACCGGTGATGATGACGACCCGGACTCCGGCGTCGTGCTTCAGCTCGAGAATCGCCCGGCGTAGTTCGTCAATCGTCTGCCCGTTGAGCGCGTTGAGCACTTTCGGGCGGTTGATCGTGAGGACGGCGACGGCGCCGTCTCGCTCGAGCAAGAGGTTGTCAAAGGCCATAAAGCGAACACCGCATCAGAGCGGCAGCGGATACATCAGCCAGCCGACCACATAAGCGAAGGCGACAAACGCCGCCAGCATCATTCCGCCGAGACGCACCTGCGCGCGTGGATCGTCACGCAACAGGGCGGCGAATGCCACCGATACGAGCAGCGCGTAGAGGACCAGCAGGAGAAAGTGACTGGCCATCGGCTACTTCCGCCCCGCGGCGATGTCGTAGGCGTCGAGGATGACCAGGAAGTTCAGCAGCCCGGCGGTCATCAGGAACGTATTGCCGTACTCGTAGGTGACGGCTGTGATGAGGCCGGCGCCGAGATCGAGCATCCGCGCGATGACGTACGGGATGCCCACGCCCCGGTTGGCAATCGCTCCAAGAAACACCAGCGGATCCGACACCTCGAGCGGAAACAGCCTCCCGTTCAGCAGGAGTCCGATCACGAACATCAGCGGCAGCACGATCAGGAACACCAGCCCCTTTTGCGTTCGCCGCTGCATCAGATGCCCGGCGCCGGGGATCAGCCACGCCGCAATACAGACGAGCGCGATCATGCCGGGCTCCGCTCCGGCCTTCGTGCGCTCCGCCATCGTCGATTTCGTGCTCATGCGAACACGGAATGATAACGTGAAACACGGCGGAGCTGTTCGTGCGAGGACTGACGACGGTCGCGTGGCTGCTGGTGGCGCTTGGCGCAGTGTGGGTCGGGGCAATCGTCTTTGCGCCGATCGGCATCGCGTCGTCGAGCACTGCCGCGCGCGCGTGCGCGCTTGCGACCTACGCTGCCGGCACTTTCGTGTGCCACCAGATCCCTGCGCGCTCGTTCCACCTCGCGGGGCAACCGTTTGCCGTTTGTGGGCGCTGCACCGGACTTTACGTGTCGGCGCTTGCCGGCGGCTTCGCCGCGCTCGTGACATGGCGGCGGCTGCCGATTGACGATCGGTGGCTCCTCGCGATGGCGGCAGTGCCCACCGCGCTCTCCTGGACGGTCGAGCACGTCGGAATCGCCGCGCAATCGAACGCGATTCGCGCAGCGGCAGCGCTCCCGCTCGGGTTTGCAGGAGCGTGGGTCGTCATCGGGCTCCTGGTCGAAAAGAAAAAGAGGCGGTCCTACAAGTTGCCGTCTGCCGTGTAACCGAGCCTGGTGCGTGGACGCAGCCCCGGGCGCGAGAGGATCTGGACGACGACCTGATGGAAGCGGCCGTCGGGCTGCGGATTCGCAGGGACGTACCCGATGGAGTACTGATGCGCGAGCTCGCCCGCAATCGTTCCATACACCGCTTTCAGTTCCTTCGCGGTCGGAAAGAACGCGAGCGCGCCGGTCTCTCGCGCCAGCGTTTTGAGGGTGTAATCGCCTTCCGATAGGTATCGTCGGCCCGTGTCTTCGCGGATCTGGTTGATCTGAGCGGCGGACTGCAGCCCCACCGTGTAGATGTTGACGCCCATCTTCCGCGCCACCGCCAGCACATCGTCGAACGAGACCATGCTCGAGGTGTCCTGGCCGTCCGACAGGACGGCGATCGCCTGACGGCGCACCTGCCCGTTCCGCCGCGCCGCCTGCCCGAATTCCTTCAATGCGATGTAGAGCGCATCGTCGAGCGCCGTGTTGCCATGGGCCTGAATCGATGCGACGGCGTGCACGAGCGCGCCGCGATCTTCGGTCAGCGGCTGAAGGATGCGGACGTTATCGCTGAAGCCGACGATGGCGCCGCGATCGCCGGGGCGCAGCGTGTTGAGAAAACCGTCGGCGGCATCGTGGACGAGGTCGATCTTGTCCGCCATGCTCGCGCTGGTATCGAGCAGGACAATCAAATCGATCGGCACAGAGGCGGACTCGCAGAAGCGCACGTCCTGGCGGACGCCGTCTTCGAACACCGCGAAGTCCTCCGGCTTGAGTCCCGAAATGTAATTGGCGGAGTGATCCTGAACGGTTACGTTGAGCGAAACGACGCTGACGGCGGTTCGAAAGGTTGGAAGCTGAGGCGCAGGCGTCTGCGCCGACGCAACCGTGACGAGAGCCAGCACCGAGGGCAGCACCACGAGCACGCGCCGCACATCTTTCACGAACCGCCTCCGGTCACGGCGAGTGCAACAAGAGTGCCCGAAGAAAGTTGCCAGTCGCCAGTTGCCAGTTGCCAGTTCCGATTACTGGCTACTGGCTACTGGCTACTGGTTACTGTCTTCGGCAACTGTCCGAAGTGTTCCGCGTAGCGTTCGCGGAACTCCTGCAGCGTGTACGCGTGACTCTGACCGCCGAGATGCTCGAGCGCGAACGTCGCGGCAACAGCCCCGATGCGGGCGCTGACATCGAGCGGCGCGCCGGCGGCGATCCCTTTCATCAGCCCGCCGCGAAACGCGTCCCCCACACCCGTCGGATCGACGACGCGTGAAGGCGGAACAGCCGGGACAGCTATTTCACGGCCGCCCTCACGGACGATGCAGCCGTGCTCGCCGCGCGTCACGATGAGCGCGTGCGCGCGCGCGAGGATCGCGGCTTCGTCGAAGCCGGTCTTCTGCCGCAGCAACTCGAACTCGTAGTCGTTGCAGATGACGATGGCCGCGCCGTCGACGCCGTCGCGCAGCTCATCGCCGCTCATGCGCGCGCACTGCTGGCCTGGATCCCAGATGTAGCGGATCCCGAGGGCGCGGCACTCCTCGGCGTACTGCAGCATCGCGCCGGGATCGTTGGGCGACACGATCGCGAGCGTCACGTCGCCCGCCGTGCGGAACGACAATTCGCCCGCGTTGGCCATCGCGCCCGTGTAGAACGATGCGATCTGGTTATTCGCCGTGTCGGTGCTGCAGAAGAACGACGCGGTGAACTTGTCGGGCACCTGCCTGACGAGCGAGGTGTCCACGCCGGCCGCTTCCAGCCACTGGCGGTACTCGCCAAAATCCTGCCCCGCGGTTCCCATCAGCCGCGGCCGTTCCCCGAGCAGCGCAAGCGTGTAGGCGATGTTGGGTGCGCAGCCGCCGCGCCGCTTGTCCATCGAATCGACGAGGAAGCTGAGGCTGACGCGGTTCATGTGTTCGGGAAGGAGATGCTCGGTGAATTTCCCGGGAAACGACATGAGGTAATCGAAGGCGATGGAGCCGGTGACGACGATAGACATAGGAGATCGATGGACGATGGACGATGATCGATGGTCGATGGTCGATGGTCGATGGTCGATGGACGATGGACGATGGACGATGGTCGATGGTCGATGTGGGCTAAAGATACTTCGACACGATCGGGGCCAGGTCGCGCTTCACGTTCTCGGGAATTGCGTCACGGCGCGTGAGGATCGCGTTGGCGAGGGCGGTCGCGCATGGGCACGTGCGTTCGTACGGAAGGCGATCTACCGCCTGTGCGATGACCTGCTGCGCGGTCTGCGCGTTGGCGACGAGGTTGGCGACAATCATGTCGACGGTCACGGAGTCGTGGTCGGGGTGCCAGCAGTCGTAATCGGTGACGAGCGCGATCGTGGCGTAGCAGATCTCCGCCTCCCGCGCGAGCTTTGCTTCCTGCAGGTTGGTCATGCCGATGATGTCCATGCCCCAGGAGCGATACTGGTTCGATTCGGCGAGCGTGGAAAACTGCGGCCCCTCCATGCAGACGTACGTCCCTCCCTTGTGCGCGGTCGCGCCCACGGCGGTGCAGGAGTCGTACGCGATCGCCGCCAGACGGCTGCAGACGGGGTGCGCGAACGCCACGTGCGCGACGAGGCCGTTGCCGAAGAACGTGCTGATGCGGCCCTTGGTGCGGTCGAAGAATTGATCGGGGATGACGAGATGCTGGGGCACGTATCGCTCCTGCAGCGATCCGACCGCGCTTGCCGACAGGATGTAGTCGACGCCGAGCAGCTTCATGCCGAAGATATTCGCGCGGTAGTTCAACTCGCTCGGCATCAGCCGATGGCCGCTGCCATGCCGCGCGAGGAACGCCACGCGCTTGCCGCGCAGCGTGGCCATGACGTACGGACCTGACGGATCGCCGAACGGCGTGGATACCGTCCGCTCCTCGCGATCGGTCAGCTCCGACATGTCATACAGCCCGCTGCCGCCGATGATCCCAATCTGCACACGATCTGCCACGCTGATCACTCCCTTATGTCATCGCCGCGGATGAAAACCAGAGCGCTGACGCGGGTCCTGTCCGCGAACAGCCCCACCAATCCCCGGCGCGAAGAAACACAGTCAACGGGGACGCGCCTCGCGATTGGCGCGGCGCCCGTTCGCGGCCACCCGCCAGCGCGCTGTGGTTTCAGAGCACCCGCTCAACCACCCTTCGGCCGTCCTTCTCGCGGATGTAGCCCGCCGCGATCTGAGGGTCGTGCTCGAAGAAAATCAGATACTCGCGGTCGATCGCTTCACGCACGAACGCGCGCTTGAACTCCAGCGTCTCCATCGGATACAGGTCGTAGCCCATGATCCACGGCACGTCGACGTGCGCCGTCGTGGGGATCAGGTCCGCCGCGAACACGGCCGTACGGCCATCCGATTCGATGTAGACGATCTGATGGTACCGCGTGTGACCACCGGTCCGCTGCACACGGATGCCATCCACAATGCCCGCATTGTCGTCCGTGAAATCTACGACGCGCGCGTCATGCAGCGGCACGTAATTCTCGACGAAGTAGCTCGCGCGATTGCGTTCGTGCGGGTGCGTCGCATCGTTCCACTCGCCGAGGTTGATCAGGTAGCGCGCGTTCGCAAAGGCGGGCACCACGGTCGCGGACTCGGTGAGCGTCGTAAAACCGCCGGCGTGATCGAAATGGAGATGCGACGCGAGGACGGTTCCGATGTCCGACGTCGTGAGTCCCGCCTCGCGTAGCGTCGACTCGAGATTCGTCGACCGATCGATGGCGTAAATGTCGACGCTCTTGGCGTCCATCTTCGCGCCCACGCCAGCGTCGATGATCATCGGCGCAGCGCCGGTCCGGCGCACCAGGAGCGGACGCATCGCCAGCGAAATCCGATTGCGATCGTCGGCGGGCGCGCGGCGGTTCCACAGCGGCTTCGGCACGACCCCGAACATCGCGCCGCCGTCCAGGCGGAAGCGGCCGTCGAGGAGCGGCGTCAGCTCGAACTCACCGAACTGCATGGGCCTGCTTCAGTTCGACCAGTACTCCGTGCGTGGCCGACGGATGGATGAAGGCAACGAGAGCGCCGTGCGCACCTTCCCGCGGCGCATCGTCGATGAGCCTGACGCCACGCGCCTTCAGCTCCGCGAGTGCGGCGCTGATGTCGTCCACACGGAAGGCGACGTGATGCAGGCCGGCGCCATGCTTCGCGAGGAAACGTCCGACCGGCGAATCGTCCGCCGTCGCTTCGAGCAGTTCGACCGAGGACTGCCCTGCAGGCAGAAACGTCACACGAACGCGCTGGCCCGCGACGTCCTCCGGCGGATCGACGTCGAGTCCGAGCGCGTCGCGGAAAAACGAGAGCGAGGCGTTCACGTCCGCGACAGCGATCCCGATGTGGTCCAGCGTTGCTTTCATGCGATGCACACGTATCTCAACCCGGCAGGGCTACAGCCCCGCGCGACCGAAAATATCGTCCACGACGGTATACGGATCCACCTCGCGCGCCGCGATCCGGTCGAGGAGCCGCTCGAACTCGCCCGGCGCGAGACGCTGCTCGACGTAGCGCAGGAAACGGTGTGAGAGCAGCTCGCGCACCCGCCATTCGGCCCGCGCCCGCCGGCGCTCGCCCAGCGTGGCCGACGTATGCGCGCGGAACCGTTCGATCTCGTCCGCCAGCTCCGAAACGCCGACTCCCGTTGTCGCCTCCGTCTTCACGATCGGCGGCCGCCAGCGCCCCGTCCCCCACGACTCGAGCGACAGGAGCGCCTTGATCGACGCGACCGTGCGGTCCGCCCCGTCGCGGTCCGCCTTGTTGACGACGAAGATGTCCGCGATCTCCATGATGCCGGCCTTCAAGGCCTGCACCTCGTCGCCCGCCCCGGGCACCAGCATCACGATCGAGATGTCAGCGGTCCGGACGATATCGACTTCGTCCTGGCCGACGCCGACGGTCTCGATCAGGACGACGTCCTTGCCGGCGGCGTCGAGGACGAGCGCCGCCTCGCCCGTGGCGCGCGACAGGCCGCCCAGGTGGCCGCGCGTCGCCATGCTTCGAATGAACACGCCGTCGTCGGCGGCGTGCGCCTGCATGCGGACGCGATCTCCCAGAATGGCGCCACCGCTGAAGGGACTCGTCGGATCCACCGCGACGACGCCGACCGTGGGACCTCTGCGACGGATCTCCGCGATGAGACGATCGACGAT
The DNA here is from genome assembly GCA_035495555.1 of Vicinamibacterales bacterium. Taxonomy (GTDB): domain Bacteria; phylum Acidobacteriota; class Vicinamibacteria; order Vicinamibacterales; family 2-12-FULL-66-21; genus DATJFQ01. The sequence goes on along the minus strand of DATJFQ010000054.1, from coordinate 5,299 downwards.
TGTGCTCTTGCCTGCCCCCGGCGCGCCCGTGATGCCGATGAGGTACGCGCGGCCGGTACGCGCGAAGATCCGCCGAATCAGTTCGGCGCCTTCCGGTGTTTCGTCCTCGATGAGGCTGATGGCGCGCGCGATCGCGCGCGGATCGCCGTTCAGCACGCGTTCCGACAGCGCGGGACGAAGCGACGGCGCGGACGAGTCGGTCACGATCCCAGCAGCTGCCTCGCGATGACCAGGCGCTGAATCTCGCTCGTGCCTTCGCCGATCGTCAGCAGCTTCACGTCGCGGAAATACTTTTCCGCCGGATAGTCCTTCACGAATCCGTAGCCGCCGTGGATCTGCACGCAGTCCTCGGCCACACGCACGGCGATTTCGCTGGCATACAGCTTCGCTTCAGACGACTCCCTGGTCGTCCGCTGATCCTCCCCTTCGAGATACGCGGCCCGATACGTCAACAGGCGCGCCGCTTCGATGCGTGTCGCGGCGTCGGCGAGCTTCCACTGGATGGCCTGGAACGCGGCAATCGGCTGCCCGAACTGTCTTCGCTGGAGCGCGTAATCGTGCGCCGCCTCATAGGCTCCTTGCGCAAGACCGACAGAGAGCGCCGCGATGCCGATGCGTCCCGCGTCGAGCACCTGCAGCGTGTTGATGAATCCCTGTCCCTCTCCGCCAAGCAGTTGCGATCCCGCCACACGGCAGTTCTCGAACACGACTTCGCTCGTATCGCTCGCGCGCATGCCGAGCTTGTTCTCTTTCTTCCCCGCCCGCATGCCGGGCGTGCCGTGTTCGACGATGAAGGCGGAAATGCCGCGATGGCCTTTCGCGCGGTCGGTCACGGCCATGACCACCATGACGCCGCCGATCGCGCCATGCGTGATGAAATTCTTGGAGCCGTTGAGGACCCAGCCGTCGCCGTCACGCGCCGCGGTCGTGCGCATGCTCGCGGCGTCGCTGCCGGCACCCGCTTCCGTCAGGCCCCACGCGCCGAGCACTTCGCCCCGCACGAGACGCGGCAGGTACTGCTCCTTCTGTGCGTCCGACCCGAACATTGCGATGTGCGACGTGCAGAGCCCATTGTGCGCGGCAACCGACAGCGCGATCGCCGGACACACACGCGCCAGTTCCTCGATGCAGATGCAGTAGTCGACGGGCGACATCGCGGATCCGCCGTACTGTTCGGAAAACTGGATTCCCATCAGCCCGAGCGCCGCCAGTTTCGGGAGCAGCTCCATCGGGAAATGCTGGGCCTCGTCCCATTCCATGACGTGGGGCCGCATCTCCGTTTCGGCGAACTCGCGCACGGATCTCCGCAGGATCTCCTGCTCGTCAGATGGCCGAAAATCCATCAACGTGAGCGTATCACGCGAGAATCAGGCCCACCGCCCAATGGGACCGACGTCGCTCAGCGAGCCTCCACGAACGGCGCTGTGCTCGGAGCACGTGCGGTATTCGGCTCGCGGCTCCCGCTGTCCCGCGTGGAAAAACGGTCCTTCCGTCGCGTGCGCTTACGGTGCGGTATCGGCTGGGGTTTTCTCAACGACAGCCAACGATTGTTGGAGGACAGCCAGGGCTTCCGCCGGATCGCGCAAAAGGAACGCCGATACCGATCGGGACGCCTCCAGGACCGTTTTAGTGCCTGACGCGTGTCACGCGGGCCAGAGGTCGCTCGCGACTCGAACACCGCCCGTGCTTTCCTCGCAAGATGCCCCGATGAGCGTGTCGGCGGCACAGGGTGGGGGCGTGGCCGGGGCCCCCCACGTCGCGCCGCAGGCGCCTCCTCGTGGTCAGTTTTTCCGGGCGCCGAGCACGACGTGGGGCTGGCCACGCGGGGGCCCCACCCGCCATTCCGCCGCGGATCCTCGCGGCTGATGAGCGGAATGCGGCGGCCCGACGGGTCCGCCGTAGCCGCGACGAGGGGAAGTCGGATACGGCGGCCGCAGAGCGCCGGTCGGTCCCGCACGGGGCCGCAGCAATCAACGGTTCCATGCCGCGCCGGGGTACTATCGGGACATGACTCGACTGACGCGAACGGCGGTGCTGCTCGTTTGCCTGATACTCATCCCCTCCGTTGCACACGCAGACCTCACCGGGTTCCTCGGCCTGACGACGACGCCGTCGAACAGAAGGCTCGAAGGCTTCGCGGTCGGCGCGGGGCTGCTCGTCGTCGGCTTCGAGTTCGAGTACGCGCACACGCACGAGGACGTCGCGTCGCCGGAACTCGCGCCAGAGCTGCGGACCTTCATGTTCAACGGCATGGTGCAGACGCCGTTCGCGATCGCGGGGTTCCAGCCCTACGCGACCGTCGGGGGGGGCGTATACCGCGAGACTTTGAGCCTGCCCGTCGAAAGCGAGACGAGCTTCGGCACCAACGTCGGCGGCGGGGCGAAGATCAATCTTGCGGGCCCGCTGCGCCTCCGGGTCGATTATCGCGTGTTCAATTTGCGGGGAACGCCGCTGCACGCGACGGTGCAGCGGCTGTATGCGGGAGTGAACCTGAAATTCTGAATGCTCAATGCCGACGATTCATGCATTGAGCGTTCGGTGTGCTACCGGCCGCCGCCGGCGGTCGGCGCCATGTTGCCAATCAACTGCAGATTGACGATGCTCTGGCCGCCCTGCTGCGGATAGCACGCCACCAGCTTGTTATAGAGATCCTGCACTTCGCTCGGGAACGCTTCCTGAAGGATCTTCGTGATCGTGTAGTCGGCGTCCTTCACGGCGGGATCGATCAAAAAGATATACAGCACTGCGCGGGTGCCATCGGGCAGCGGCATGCCTGGCTCGACGGACTTGAAGACTTTCCAGCCGGCGGCCTGCTGTTTCCGCACCGGGTTCGGACTGTTCGCCAGCGCCTGCTTCACCTTCGCGATGATCGCTTCGAAGTCGGCGGTCTTGTCCGGTTTGATCATGTTGAACAGCATGCCGGCATCGGACGAGAACGTCCGGCCCGGAGCCGGCGCGGCCGGCTGCGCGGCGGGCTGCTGTCCGCTCGGCGGCGTGGCCGGCTGTTGTCCGGACGGCGGCGTGGTCGGCGGCTGCGTGCCGGTCGGGGGCTGCGTGCCGGTCGGCGGCTGCTGCGGGGGCTGGGCCAGGGCCGCGGCAGGCGCGAGCGCCACCGCCAGAACGAATGTTGAAATCACCAGAGAACGCATTCCCGATCTCCTCCTTGGGCTAAAAGGTAGCCGCCAAAGACGCACACTCTATCACGAGAGAGAAGCGTCGCACCTCGAACCTCGCTCCTCGCGCCTCGCGCCTCCCCGCGCCTCGCGCCTCCCCGCGCCTCGCGCCTCGCACCTCGCACCTCGCGCCTTCTACACGAACGCTGCCATCACCTCGTTAGCCATCAGCATGCCAGTTCGGGTGAGCGATAGCCGCTCGCCCTGCCGCAGCAGCCAGCCTTCCTCAATAAAAGGACGAAGGGCCTCGCTGTATCGGCCCCAGACGTCGACGTCGTATCGGCGCCCCACCTGCGCCAGGTCGATGCCTTCAGACAATCGAAGGCCCGTGAAGAGCGCATCGCCCAGCCGTTCGTCGCGGGACAATACTCGGCGTTCCGTCACGACGCTCGTCCCCGCCGTGACGCGGTTCACGTATTCCTCCGTCGCCGAGACATTCTTCCACCTCACGCCCGCAACCGTGGAGTGTGCGCCGCAGCCGAAACCGACCCACTCGCCATCCGTCCAGTATTTGAGATTGTGCCGCGATGCGCGACCCGGCCGGGCGACGTTCGAGATCTCATATTGGAGGTACCCGTGGCGCTCGAGGTGCGACATCGCCTCCAGATACATCTCGGCGGCGTCCTCGTCTGGCGCGAGCGACCAGCCGGCGCGTGCCATCTCTTCCTTCAACGGCGCGTTCGGGTACAGCTCGAGGAGATAGAGCGATGCGTGATCCGGTCCGGCCTCGATCAGCGCGTCGACGTTCGCCCTCCAGCGGTCGACCGATTGTCCGGGCAGCCACATCATGAGATCGAGGCTGACGTTGTCGAAACCGGCCGCGCGCGCCGCCGCCATCGCCGCGCGAGCGCGATCGGCTGAATGAATCCTCCCGAGCCGCTTCAACTCCTCGTCTTGAAACGACTGCACGCCGAAGCTGATGCGATTGACGCCCGCCCCGCGGAACCGCTCCAGCTTTTCACGATCGACGGTTTCAGGATTGGTTTCGAGCGTGACCTCGGCGTCCGCCGGGAGATCGAACGACGTGCGCAGCGCCGCAATGACCTCCGCGACTTCGAGCGGATCGAGCAGCGACGGCGTACCGCCGCCAAAAAAAATCGTATCCGCCGGCCGACCCGTGTACGGGCTGCTGCGGATTTCGTGGATCAGCGCCGCCACGTACCGGTCTTTCAGCTCGGGATCGAAGAGTCCCCGATTGAAATTGCAGTAGTTGCAGATCGACGAGCAGAACGGCACATGGACGTAGAGACCAGGAAGGGAGGCGGGAGACGAGAGGCGACAGGCGTGGGACGGATCCGCTACTTGCGTCGTGACGTCCGGCTCAGGTCCCCGCTTTTCCACCAGACCAGCCTAACTCTTTTCCGGGCTTCAACTGGGCGCGGACCGGGCCCTTCGCACGGGACGGCAGCGACCTCCGGCTCGGCTTGACCTTCCACATTGCCACCAGGTCGTCCACGCCGCCGTTTGGCGGGAGGTGACGATAGTCCGCCCCGTCGAACTCGAGGAAGTCGCACATCTCGTAGAGCCGGGAATGGATACGGAACCCGATGCGCGACTTGAGCCCTTCGGGATCGTTGTCGTCCGGCAACTCCTCGTAATTCGTCGTGAAGATCGTCGGCCGGCGCTCGTTGTAGCGCGTGTTGACGATCAGGTTCATCGTTTCCTCGACCCACTCGGAAGGCTTTTCGGAGCCGAGGTCGTCGAGCACGAGCAGGTCCGCTTCCATCACCGGGCGAAGGATGTCCATTTCGGCCGTGCGGACGAGCGGGTTGTATGTGCTGCGAATCAGACGAAGGAGATCGCGCGTGTCGTAGAACAGTCCGCGCGCGCCGCGGGTCAGAACGGTACGACGCAGGACGGCGACCGCGAGGTGCGTCTTTCCAATCCCGGGGGGACCGATGAGACACAGGCCCTTTTTCGCCGCATCGCCACCGGGAAAATCATCCGCGAAGCGGCGCGCGCGCCGGACGGCGCCGGTGAGTTTCTCGTTCGGATAGGTGACGAACGTCTCGAGTTCGCAGTTGCGATATCGCGGCGGAATCCGGGCATCGTCCAGAAGCCGGATCGTCGCGGCCTCGCGCCAGCAGTCGCAGCGCACGACGCGCCGGACGCCGTCAGAGACGAGA
>DATJFQ010000053.1:0-3079 GCA_035495555.1 Vicinamibacterales bacterium | reverse complement strand
ACGCCGCCGGCGCCGGTCATGAACACGCGTGCGCCGTTGATGGCGCATCCCTTCCGTGTGAGCGCGCGCACAAAGCCTTCGCCGTCGAACACGTCGCCATGCAGCCGGCCATCGTCCAGGCGGCGCACGGCGTTGCAGGAGCCGGCGATCGCAACGGCGGTGGTCACTTCGTCGACGAGTCCCGCGCACGCCTGTTTGTGCGGCATCGTAATGAGGGCGCCGCGAACATTCGCCAGCAAGAACACGGTCCTCAGCACAGCGGGGAAGTGCTCGGCGCGACAGCCCATCGGCACGACGACTGCATCGATGCCGGCGGCCGCGAAATACGGGTTGTAGATCAGCGGTGACTTGAAGCCATGGGTTGGAAACCCGATGTGAGCGATCAGCTCGGTTGTGCCGGAGATCCTCATGTGATAGCGTGAACCACAGCGGCGTTTATCGGAATACGTGGGCGATTATCGGCACCAAAAGATGCAGCCTCGTAAGTTTTCCCTCGCACACCTTACCATCCTTGATGCGCCGCCGCCGGCGCTCATCCGGATTGCCGCAAGAGCCGGATACGACTTTGTGGGCCTGCGGCTGATTCCATTGGGGCTGCCTGGCGAGCCGCGGTACGAGCCCCACGAAGATGTGGTGATGCGGCGTGAAATCAAGGCGGCGATCGACGAGACGGGCGTGCGGGTGCTCGACGTCGAGCTCGCCAGAATCCTCGAGGCCCCCGCGCCTGAAAGCTACTTGCCGGCGTTCGAAACGGCAGCGGAATTGGGCGCCGAGCACGTCCTGTCGAGTGTATGGATTCGCGATCGCAACCAGGTGATCGAGCGCTTCGCGCGTCTGTGCGACGTGGCCAGGCCGCTCGGGCTCACGGTCAACCTCGAGTTCGTCAGTTCGACCGACTGGAACACGCTCGAGGGCGCACTCGACGTGGTCACCAGCTGTGGCCGCGACAACGTCGGAATCACCATTGATACGCTACACTTCCACAGAAGCCGGATCCCGATTCAACAGCTGGATCGCGTCCCGGCGTCCTGGGCGAACTTCGCCCACGTCTGCGACGATCGATCCGGCGTGCCGGCGACGATCGAGGAGGCACGGCGGACGATGCGCGAGGAACGGCTGTACCCTGGCGAGGGCGCCGTGGACATTGCCGGCATTCTCGGGCGTTTGCCGCCGAGCGTCGTCTGCGCCGTCGAGGTGCCGCACGTGCAGCGGCTGCGCGAGCTTGGTCCAGACCTGTTTGCGCGTACGTGCCTGGAACGGACGAAACGGTACCTTGGCATCGTCGGCGCAGTAGATCCGGTGCATCATTGATGGCTATTGCTTCCTGAGGACACAGACACATGCGCCGATCCATTGCCACGCTGTGCATGAGCGGAACGCTCCGCGACAAGCTGGAAGCGGCCGCTGCGGCACGCTTCGACGCCGTGGAACTCTGCGAGCCGGACTTCATCGGTTTCCGCGGCACGCCTCGTGAGGTTCGGAACATCGCTGACGATCTGGGGATCGGCATAGATTTGTATCGGCCCTTCCGGGACATGATGAGCGGCGGCCGTGGCACGGGGTTGCGGCAGGCGCTCGATCGCGCGGAGCGCAAGTTCGACCTGATGGTGGAACTCGGCGCGCCGATGCTCGCGCTCGGTTCGACGACGTCTTCAGCGGGGGACGACGACGCCGGGCGTGGGGTCGAGCAACTGCAGCAGGTTGCCGAGCGGGCGGCGCGACGCAACCTGCGGTTGGCTGTCGAGGCGACGCCCGACCGACGGGCGGTAAGCAGCACGCGCGATGCGTGGGCCCTTGTGCAGGAGGCGAAACATCCGCATCTGGGGCTCCTCGTCGATAGCTTCCAGGTGTTTTCAACGGGCGAGAATCCGGGCGACATTCGCGACATTCCCGGCAACCGCATCTTCTTCGTCCGCGTCGGCGATGCGACCCGTCAGGATCGGGACGGTGTGCACCGCGGGTTCCGTCACAACTTCCCCGGTCAGGGTGAGCTGGACCTCGCGGCCTTTCTCGAGCACGTGCTGTTCACGGGCTACGCCGGAACACTCTCGCTCGCCAGCTTCAACGATGTGCTGCGCGCGACGCCAAGTCGCCGCATCGGGATCGACGGCATGCGCTCGCTGCTCTTTCTCGAAAGCCAGGTGCGCGGCCGGCTCGAGCATGCGCGGACGAAAAGCGACGGCGACGCGGCCGCCGACCGCGTCCTCGACACCGTATCGCTGTTCGACCCGCCAAAGCCGTCCCCCTTTGGTGGCTTCGCGTTCATCGAGTTCGGCGTCTATGAGGATGAGGCGGCGCGTCTGGGCCGTTTCCTGGAGCAGCTCGGCTTCACCCGTTTCGGCCGCCATCGCACCAAGGCGGTGACGTTGTACCGGCAGGGGGACATCCGTTTTGTCGTGAACGCACAGCCGGCCGCTGACACCCGGGGCCGTTTCGCGCAGGAATCGGCATGCATCTGCTGTCTTGGCCTCCTGGCGGAGAATCCGGCGCGCGCGGCGAGCCGGGCGCGGGCGCTGTTATCTGCACGCCAGGACACGCCGCGGGGTGCGCAGGAGCTCGAGCTACCGACGATCGTGGCGCCCGGTGGAACGATGATCCAGTTCGTTCCGCAAAGCCAACAGGTGGAGGCGGACTTCGTTGAAGAACCGGGCGGGCCGAACCCGGCCGGAGGGCTGGCGGCCATCGATCATGTCGCGATGGGCCTGACGCTCGAACAGCTCGATACATGGATTCTCTTCACACGCGCGGTCCTGGCGCTGACGACGGGCGAGAGCGTGGACGTTCCCGAGCCGTTTGGCCTCATTCGCGGTGTCGGCGTTGCCAATGACACGCGTAGCGTGCGGATGCTGCTGAACGCGTCGGTGGTGCCCTCAGCGGCGCCGGGCCGTTATTCGGAAGCAGCCCGCAGCGGCGCGGTTGTCGACGGCATTGCGTTCGGGTGCCACGATATTTTCGCGACGGTGGAACGCCTGCGCGGCAACGGCGTATCGTTTGTGCCGATTTCAGGCAACTACTACGACGATCTGACCGCGCGCGAGGTGCTGGACCATGCGACGGTCGAGCGGATGCGGGCGCAGGA
>DATJFQ010000052.1:0-51123 GCA_035495555.1 Vicinamibacterales bacterium | reverse complement strand
GTTGGCCCCGACAGTCACGGACTCGTTGGCGCCGACGTTCTCGGTCCGGTTCACCCCGATCGTGATCGACTCGTTCGATCCGACCTTTTCGGTCCGGTCGACGCCAATCGTGATCGTCTCGTTGTTGTCGACGGTCTCGGTGCGGTTGTGGCCGACGTGGGTCGTCTCGTCGTGCGCGATGTCCTTCGAGCGATCGTGCCCGACGGTGTGGCTCTCGTCGTGCTCGACGCTGATGGACTGATCCTTCTCGGCGTGGATGGTCAGCAGCTCGGACCCTTTGAGATCCTCGAACCGGATCTCGTTGAAGTTGGCGGCGGTGCCGCTCTTCGAGCTGCGCGATTTCACGCCGGACTGCGTCTTGTTCGCCGGCAGATCGTACGGCGGCATCTGCTCGGCGTTGTACACGCGGCCGGTGATGATCGGCTGATCCGGATCGCCCTCGAGGAAGCTGACGATGACCTCCTGCGTGATGCGCGGGATCGCGACGGCGCCCCAGTTCTTGCCGGCCCACGGATACGACACACGCATCCAGCAGGAGCTGTTCTCGTCCTTCTTGCCGCGGCGGTCCCAGTGGAACTGCACCTTCACGCGGCCGTACTTGTCGGTGTAGATCTCCTCCCCCGCGGGGCCGACGACGACGGCGGTTTGCGGCCCCTGGACGAACGGCTTCGGCGTCACCCGCTTCGGGCGGAACTGCTGCGTCGACGGAATGGCGAAGAACGAGCAGTGATAGCTCGTGCCGGCGCTCTCCGGCAGCGCTTCGTAGTCGCCGAACGCCAGATCGTACGTCGCGCCGGTGACGAGATACTCGTGGTTCTGATCGTCGCGAGGATAATCCTCGAGATTGAACAGCGCCCCGACGGTCAGGCCGCGCGCATTGGTCGATCCGTGGACGGTCTCGTACTGCGTGCCGAGCTCGTTGATGCGCACCGACGCATACTGCTCGCCGTCCGGGCGCTGCAGGTAAAGCCCCGGGTAATCGTAGACCTCGTAGTCGCTCGGCGTGTAGCCGCGGGAGAGCGTTTTGTTCGTCTTCAGCTCGACGCTCGGACGCTCGAAGTCGTAATCGTCGTGAACGTACACGCCCGGTTCGATCTCGCGCACGAAATCCCACTGGCTGATGTGTTCGAGGTACGGCTTGATCTGCTCGTTGGGCGCCACATACTTGATCGCGTCGTAGTTCGACACGGGCGTGTGCTTGCTCGTCGAATCGGTGAGCACCAGCGTGTCGTGGCCGTCGGTGTGACGGAAGTAGTACCCGATTCCTTCCTGCTCCATCAGCCGGCTGACGAAGTTGAAGTCGGTCTCGCGATACTGCACGCAGTACGTCCACTTGCGGTACGTGCCCGTCAGTTCGAGCTTGAAATCCGCCGATGGGTGATCCGCGAACACCGCCTTGATGATGTCGGGGACCTTCATGTCCTGGAAGATGCGGCAGTCCGCCGTCCGGGTCAGGAACCAGAGCCACGGACGGACGGTGGCGACGTACCGGTTGTACCGGCCGTACATGCCCCCTTGTGCGAACCGCGTCACGTACCCGTTGAAGAAGCGCGTCGTGTCGTCTGGCAGCTGGAGCTTGATGGTGACGTTCTTGCCGAGGATGTCGTCGACGCTGATGTCGTCGCGCGCGCTCAGGAGGTCGAGCCGGTATTCGAACAGCCGGCTCATCTCCTCGCGCGCACTCATGCCGCGAAACAGAAGGACGTCATCGCCGAGCGGCGTGACGATTTCCATCATTCTCGGCATGGATGTCCTCAATGCGGCGCCCGGTCAAGGGGCGCCCTACAGAATCTGAACGCGGCGTCCCGTAAAAAGAAACGCCCTGCAAAACCAACCTGCGCCGGTCCGCGCCGCACGATTATCTACGATCAACGACGCGGTTTGCGCGCGCGAACAACGAGCCCCGCCACCGGCACGCCGGATTCCATCCGCAGCTCCGCCGTCCCGATGTCGATTTCAAAACCGTCAGCCGCGAGCAGCCGCTCGACGTACGGCCGCGAATGGGTGTAGCGCCCGTGCATCTCCAGATGGAAGTCCGGGGCCTCCGCGGCCGTCCCGTGCTCGAGCGTGAAAATCAAGAGACCCGCCGGCCGCAGGGCCCCCGCCGCCGCCGAAAGCACCTCGTCCAGCGCGCCGAAATACACCAGCGTGTCCGCGGAGACGATGATGTCGAAGGCCTCCCGCTGGGTGCTCAGATACGCCGTCAACTCTCCCTGCACCAGTTCGTCGTACGACTGCTTCGCAGCCGCCTGCGTCAGCATGCCCGTCGAGAGATCCACGCCGACGAGCCGCCGCGCATACGGCCTCAGAAACGCACTGCACAACCCTGTCCCGCAGCCGGCGTCGAGCACATCGAGCGTCCCGGCCCGTTCGAGCCCCGCATCGTCCAGCACGGCGCCGACGAGCGCCGGCGCGCGATACGACAGACGCGCGAGCTTCGACTCGAAGCTGGCGGCAAAACTGTCGAAGGTCTGCGAGACGTACTCGTCCGACGCACGCAAGGGGATCTCCGTCCCTTTGCACGCCGCGAGCATGTGCATGGCTACGGGATCGCCGGGATTCTCCTCGAGCCACTCGGTGAAGATCTTGATCGCCTCGCCGACTTCGCCGAGCCCGCAGTGCGCGAGCGCGAGCAGTCGCCGCGCTTCCGGATGCTTCGGCCGCAGCGTGATGGCGCGGCAGAAGCACTCGACCGCTTCCCTGGGCCGCTTCACTCCGTTCAGCAGGATGCCCAGGTTCGTCCAAGCATCGATGTGGCCCGGATCGAGTTGCAGCGCTTTGCGGTACGACGCCTCGGCCTCCGCGGGCCGACCCGTCGCGCGCAGCAGCACGCCGAGATTGCTGTATGCGTTGACGTGCCCTTCGTTCAGCGCGATTGCTTTCTGATACATCGCGATGGCGCCGTCGAGGTCGCCGCTCTCCTGCAACACGATCCCCAGATTGTTGTGCCAGTCGGCGGAATCCGGCACCAGCTCGAGGCTGCGACGGATGGATTGCAGTCCATCAGCGGTCCGTCCCAGCTGATGCGCGGCCATGCCGCCAAAGTGCAGCACCGCGGCGTTTTCCGGCTGCACTTTCAGAATCTCGCGATAGATCACGTCGGCTTCCGCCACGCGATCCTGCTGATGGAGCCGCTGCGCGATCGTGAAGGCCTGCCCAACGGTCAGCTCGCGTTCCGGCTCCTGAACGTCGCCGACGTGCTGATTGAGGACGTCCTGGGTGCGCTCTCCAAACATGGCGACCTCGCTTCCGAGACAGAAGGCCTGCGCTGCAACGACTCTTCAGTCGAACCGATACACGAAATTGCCGTCCGCCGCCCCGAGCCGGATGCCCGTCAGCGTGACACCCTGCATCGTACGACTCAGGAACTCGTGGCTGATCTCCGGAAGCACGGTGTTCGTCAGGATCGCGTCGATCATGCGGCCGCCGCTCTCGACTTCCGTGCAGCGGCTCACGATGAGCTGTACCGCATCTTCATCGTAAGTAAACGGCACCTTGTGGTTCTCGGTCACACGCTCGGCAATCCGTCCGAGCTGCAGCCGGACGATGCTCGCGAGCATCGCGTCGCTGAGCGGGTAGTACGGGATCACGACCAGCCGCCCGAGGAGTGCGGCCGGGAATTTCTTGAGCAGCGGCTCGCGAAGCGCTTTGGCGATGCCTTCGGAGTCCGGCATCAGCTCCGGGTCCTTGCACATGCTCGCGATGAGCTCCGTGCCGACGTTCGACGTCAGGAGGATGATCGTGTTCTTGAAATCGATGTAGCGGCCTTCGGAGTCTTCCATCCAGCCCTTGTCGAAAACCTGGAAAAAGAGCTCGTGGACGTCGGGGTGCGCTTTCTCGATTTCGTCGAGCAGCACGACGCTATACGGCCGGCGCCGCACCGCCTCGGTGAGGATGCCGCCCTCTCCGTAACCGACGTATCCAGGCGGCGATCCCTTCAGCGTCGAGACCGTGTGCTTCTCCTGGAACTCGCTCATGTTGATCGTGATGACGTTCTGCTCCCCGCCGTACAACGCTTCAGCCAGCGTGAGCGCCGTCTCGGTCTTGCCGACGCCGGAGGGACCACACAGCATGAACACGCCAACGGGCTTGTTCGGGTTGTCGAGCTTCGCGCGCGACGTGTGGATACGGCGAGCAATCATCTCGAGCGCGTGCCGCTGCCCGATCACGCGCTGGTTCAGCGCGTCGGCGAGATTCAGCACGGTCTCGATCTCGTTCTTGACCATCCGGCCGACGGGAACTCCGGTCCAATCCTGGACGACGGAGGCGACCGCCTGCGCGTCCACGCTCGGCAGGATCAGCGGCGACTCTCCCTGCACGTTGGCGAGCTGCGTCTGCAGTTCCCGCAGTTCCGCCAGCAGCGCCGCCCGCTTGTCCGCAGTCAATGCTTCTTCGCCTCCGGAGACACCAGCGACGGCTGCGGCAGCGGCACCTGCGGAGACAGGCGCACTGGCGGTCGCGGCGGCAGCCGGTGCACCGGCGACCGCGGCCGCGGGTGCACCCGCGGCGGCAACCTCCGGCGCAGACGAGGGCCTGGCGTCTGCAGCCTTGCGAAGAACCGCGCGGATCTCGAGAACGCGATCGGCCAGCTTGCGCTCGGATTCCCAACGCGCTTCGAGTTCCGCGCGCCGCACCTCGGCGGTCTTCAGCTTCTCCTCCGCCTCGCGCCTCCGCTCCGTCGCATCGACGCCGACGGCTTCTTCACGCCCGATAATCCCCAGCTCGATCTGCAGGGCTTCGATCGTGCGCCGGCAGTCTTCGAGCTGCGGCGGCACCGCGTGCTGACTGATGGCAACCCGCGCGCAGACAGTATCGAGGAGGCTCACCGCTTTGTCGGGCAACTGGCGCGCCGGGATATACCGATGCGACAGCCTCACGGCCGACTCGAGCGCTTCGTCGAGGAGTTGGACGCGATGATGCTTCTCGAGCGTCGACGCGACGCCGCGGACCATCAACACGGCCTTGTCTTCCGTGGGCTCCAATACCTGAACGACCTGGAACCGCCGCGTGAGCGCCGGGTCCTTCTCGATGTATTTCTTGTATTCCGCCCACGTCGTCGCGGCAATCGTCCGCAGCGTTCCGCGCGCGAGCGCGGGCTTCAACAGGTTGGCCGCGTCGCCGGTGCCCGCCGAGCCGCCGGCACCGATGAGCGTGTGCGCCTCGTCCACGAAGAGGATGATCGGCTTGGGCGACGACTGCACTTCGTCGATCACCTGTCGCAGGCGGTTCTCGAACTCCCCCTTCATGCTCGCGCCGGCCTGCAGCAGCCCGATGTCCAGCGTATAGACCTGAACGTCCTTGAGCGGCGGCGGCACGTCCCCCTGCGCGATCCGTGCGGCGAACCCTTCGACGACGGCCGTCTTGCCGACGCCGGCTTCGCCCGTGAGGATCGGGTTGTTCTGCCGGCGTCGCATCAGGATATCGACGATCTGCCGGATCTCCTCGTCGCGCCCGCTCACGGGATCGAGCTGCCCCTTCTGCGCGCGCTCTGTCAGGTTCGTCGCGAATCGCTTGAGCGCTTCCTGCTTGCCAAGCTGCGCCGGCGCCATCGCGCCGCTCGCTTCTCCCGGCACCGCCATCGACGAGTTATCGGTCGCCCCGAGCGCATCTTCCGGAGATCCGGCGACGATTTTCGAGAACTGGTCCGTCAGCGTGTCGGACTTGACCGCGTCGAACTGCTTCGAGATTGCCAGCAGCGCATTGCGCAGCGACGGGGTCTTCATCATGCCGACCATCAGATGACCGGTGCGCACGCGGCTGTCGCCGAACATCAGCGTGCCGTAGACCCAGCCGCGCTCCACCGCGCTCTCCACGTGCGTCGAGAGATCCGAAATCGACGTCGCGCCGCGGGGCAGCCGATCGAGCGCGTCGGTCATGTCCTTCGCCAGCCGGGACGGATCGATCTCGAAGAACCGGACGATGCGGTGCAGATCCGAATCCTGCGCGTTGAGGATCTGCTGAATCCAGTGCACCAGCTCGACGTACGGGTTGCCGCGCAGCTTGCAGACGACCGTCGCCCCCTCGATCGCCTTGTAGCCGAGGCTGTTCAACTTGCCGAACAATGAAGACCGGTTGATGTCGCTCATGCGGGTACTTTTTCCCTGACGAAGGTTTCGGCATCCAGCAGCAGGTCGGCGGCATCTGCCGTCGACGTCCGCCGCCCCAGCCACGTCGTCCAGCCGAGCTGGCCGCCGCGCCCGAGTTTCAACGCGGGCACCTCGTCACGCCGGAGGTGCAGCCGCACGTCCCAATCCAGTTCGAAACACAGATAGAAGCGGACCCAGTCGACGAGTTTCTGAAGCGTCGAGGCATGCGTCGGGAGGAACGCTCTGTACTGCTCGAGCGTGAGCGGGCCCAGATGGATGCGGAACTTGCTCTGGTGGTCCCACACGCGCGCACCCGCGACAGCACCCTGACCGAGCGGAGATCCGCGGCGCCCGAGCCGCGTCAGATCGGCCGACGCGAGCCGCATCCAGTGTCCGACGAATTGCTCGATGCGTGCCGGGACGCCGAAGAACTGCTGCAGGATGACGACCAGCCCCTCGGCGTTGCGCACCTGCCGGATCAGCGTGCTCGCGTGAAACAGCCTGGCGACGTCGAGCACCGCGTCGCGGTCGCGCAGCGAAGACGGCGCGATGCCGACAAACGACCCTACGAACATCCGGAACCGATCCTGACCGGACCGATCGCGATTGACGTGCGGCTGCGCCTGCGCCCATGCGCGATAGAAGAGCGCGATGAACCGGTGATGCAGGAGATCGAGGAACCGGCTGAGCGTCGGATCGTTCGAGTGCCGCAGGCGATGCCGCGTGTACTCCGTGATGTGCGTCGGCATCGGGCCGTTCGGCCCGAGCAGCCCAAACAGCCGAACGTGCAGACGCGGCGGGGCCCCCTCGTGACCAAACTCCAGCGACGCGAGCGGCGCCGGCGCGAACGACAGCTCCGGCTCCTGCCCGAGCCTGACCGGCTCTTCGAGCGGCCGAAGCGCCGTCCCCCAGCGCGGCCGCGAATCGTACAGACACTCCAGCCGCCGCAGCGTCTGATAGAAGTCGTATCGGAACGGCTCCTTCGACACTGCCGACAGGAAGTTCAGAGCGTCGGTCTCGTGCCCCAGGTTGGCGTCCATCGATTGATCTCACCGCGGCTGTCGGACCGCAGCACGGTTTCCGTGGCCGAATTGATGGAAACGTATCGGGCGAAGTAGCGATCGAGCACGGCGCCGAGCAGGAACGCGCTTCCGCCCTCGAACGCCATCTCGTCGACGTCGACGGTGATCTCGAGCGCGCGCCCGAACGCGATCGGTCCGCGCGTCGGCAGCCTTCGCACCACCCGGTTGACGCTGACCGATCGCAGGCCTTCGATCTGCCGCCGCGCGCTGACGTCGGTCGTCGTCGCATACAGTTCGAGCAAATCGCGCAGCGCCGCCGCCCCCTGTTCACCGCTCGCGTTGACCAGCGACAGGTAATTCAGCGACAGATGGCTGATCGCGCGCCACGCCACCGCGCCGTCGGCGACCGGCGAATACGGCCGGCTCGGCCCCGCGACCACGCGTACGCTCGTGACCGGCGCCGCGATGTTCAGCGAGAAGTCGGTCTGTCCGAGTCCGATCGGCATCTGCAGCACGAGGTCGCGATTCGTGCACAGCGCCTGAATCGACAACTGCCGCAGGTCCGCCGAATACGGCGCCTGCTTCGAGTCGACCAGCGAGAGGAACACTTCGCTCCCGATATAACTCGATCTCGGGCCGCGCCGCTTCTGGTCCGGCGGCAGCACACGAGGCTGGCGGCGCACGGTGAAGTAGGCGGACTGATCGTCCGGATCGAGGCTCGACGCCGAATAGAAGGGCAGAAACCGCTGCTCGCTGTCGTCGCCCGCCCCGTGCCCGACGACGTCGGTCACCTGGTAAATCTCGTAGTCCAGCGGACGCGTGCGGTCCGCGACGACGTGAAACTCGAAGCTCGAATCGCTCACGTGGATGCGATCCATCCGCGCCTTCTCGAACAGGTTCACCGCCGGCGTGCAGAACAACTGGAAATTCGACCCGTCGACCATGCTCTCGAGCGTCGGCTCGCCACGCCCGAGCAGCACGACGATCTCGATCTCGCTTCCCGCGACGCGGCCGATGGCCTGCGACAGCCCCGAGATCTCGATGAAGCGGTAGCGCAGCGGGAACGCAAAGTACTCCTGCAGCAGCCGATAGCCCTGGAACGATCGGACGCTCAACGGCAGCAGCGCCTGCTCATCGGAGAAGCCGACGGGCGCCACGGTCGATGCCGGCAACAGCGTGAAGTCGTGCGTCCTGGCGCCCACCGGCCTGACGATCACACCGACGCACGACGACAACGAAAGCTCGAGCAGCTTGTTCGCCACGTCGTCCCGGCCTGCGAGGTAGAAGCACAGGCGGTCGATCGAGGTCTGCGAAAAAGTGAGCCCCGCCGTCGTCCGCAGCCTGATACGGATGCCGCCTTTCACCGACTGCGGAAGCGACAGCGTATTCAGCGGAAGATCCGGGGCGTATGAGAAGTAGGTCGCCGACGCGACCTCGATCGGCAGCAGCACGACGTCCTGCGCGGTCCTGAACTCGCAGGCAGTCATATCATCCGGTCCGACGACGGAGTACATCGTCGTCCCGCGAGGCACGATGCGCGTCGCGGCGGCAAGCGTGGGCTCGTTCGGATCGGGGCGCAGCTGCGCAACCAGCATCGACGGCGTCGGCGCGAGATAGTGCGGGTACACGATCTCGAGGAGCGCCTGCGTGAAGCGCGGGAATTCTGCGTCCAGCTTGAGCTGCACGCGCGCGGCCATGAACGCCGTGCCCTCGAGCAGCCGCTCGACGTACGGGTCGGCCACTTCGAGACCGCTCATTCCGAGGCGCGCGGCGATCTTCGGAAACTGCTGCGCGAACTCGGCCCCCATCTCCCGGAGATGCTGGAGCTCCAGATTGTAGTGCTGCAGCAGCCGCGGATCCATCACGACACCCGTGAGGATTGCGCCACGTCGGCGACTTCGACCTGGCCGGTCTCGAGGTCGATTTCGGTGCGCACGAGGAGTTCGAGCGGCAGGGGCTGCGACCAGAGCTGCCCGGAGATTTCGACGCCGATCACGTTGTGATTCTCGAACGTGCCCGACTCGAGCGCGCGCACGTGGAGCGTCCCCGGAAGAATACGCGGCTCGAAATCGATGATTGCCTGCCGGATTGCGCGCTCGAGATCGGAGACGTCCAGCGAGGACGCGGTCTGGCCCGACAAGGCGGGCAGCCCGAAGTTGATGACGGACTTGCGCGCGTAGGGCAGCGTCACCGGATCCATGTCGGGATCGAGGCGCGTCGTGTTGAAGAGCCAGGTGAGATCGCGCAGCACCGCTTCACGCATCCGCCGCTTCGAGATGACGCGCTCCATCCGCGGCTCGAGTTTCTTGTCGGGCTGGTCGTCCGTGAGGCGATCGAGGAGCGCCGGCTGGAGCTGCTCTTCCGGCGTGCGCTGGTCAGGCATGATCCGCGGCCGAAGGGTCCGGCGCGGACTCGTCCTGACGGATCGTCATCGCGCGCACTTCGAGGAAAGGCGTCTCGCCGGCGTCCGTCGCGAGGATTCGCTGCCCGAGGCCGCGATACGCGTTGTCGCCGAACGGCTCCCAGGCGGTCTTGCGCGCGAGCGCCAGGGTGCCGTCGCCGGACGATTCCGATCCGGGGTACCGGCTCGGGATCAGCGCGAGGGCTTCGCCGCCGTTCTGGAATTGGAGCTGCGCCGGCATCCAGACGAGGTCGCGCAGGTCTTCCGGCTTTTCGAGCGAGACCTTGCTGAGGCGGTCGAACGGCACCCAGTAATAGCGGCCGTTGATGATTGCTTCCAGCACGGGCCCGAGGCGCGAATCGGCGTCGGCAATCCACTCGAACGGCTGGCCGTCGATCTCGCCCGCCGACGCCGGCGCGCCTTCGAACGCGCGCTGACGCAGGTCCTCCGATTGCGCCGCCTCTCCGAGGCCGGCACGCAGGCGTGATTCGATGAGCAGCGCGAGCCACTGGTCCGGCTGTCCGAGGACCATCGGGGACTTGCGCCCTTCGAAGACTTCGTCGCGCACGGCCTCGCACCGCACCGCGTCGCCGTACATCTGCGCCATGGGCAGCGCGAGCGGATCGAGTTCTGACGCCACTTTCAACTGGTTGAGCGCCCGTTCCCACTGCCCGAGCACGCACAACAATTGAAACAGGAAGACGCGGAGTTTCGCATCCGCCGGACGCGCGCGCACGTCGTCCTGGAGCCGCGCGAGCGCCGCGGCGGGATCGCCTTCTCTGAGGCTGCGTTCGGCGGCGTCGGAGAGCGTCACTAGCTTGCCGGGTTCCATTGATCGCTGTACGTCATCCCGCCCTGCGCGCGGCCGTCCGGCCCCTGCGGTGTGTATTCGATGGTGATCTTCTGGAACGAGAACGTCACGCGCTCGACCAGCGTGGGGCTGCCCGAGACGTCGCCCGCCTGCACGTCGTACGAATTGACCAACCCGTTTTCGAACGCGATCTTGAGATACTCGAGCGGCGACTTCCCGGACTTCCGCAGGGTCAACGTCCCTTTCACGATTTCGTTCGAGCGCAGTGCGTTCATCAGCGGCGTCGACGCTTTGTCCACGCGCTTGATGATGGACAGCTCGCGCATCGTGGCGCGGCCGGTCGGCAGTCCGCTGGCGACATCGCGCTTGCCAGCCATGCCCCACGACCATCCGAGCACTTCAATCTCGTTCTGGTGCGCGCTGTCCTGCGCCTCGCCGGCAATCGCGCCGGCTTTCGCGCCGGAGAGGCTGAGGAACATGTCCCCAGCGACCGGCGCGGAACCAGGAGAACGAAAGTCGGGAGTCGTTGTTGGCAACGGAGTCTCGCGGCCTAGATGCTCTTGTTGGCCTTGAGGTCGTAGCCGCCCTTGACGGACGCGGCGAGCGAGCCGTCCGCCTTCTGCGCCTTGTACTCCACCGAGAGCTTCGAGAACGCGAGCGCGACATTTTCAACCGGCCGGTCGCTGCCCTGCGCGCCGTGCGACACCTGCGTGATCACCACGTCGTTCAGCTTGATGATGAGGTATTCCTGCTGCCCCTTGCCCGCCTTGCGCTGCGTCAGCGTGGCTTCCTTCATATGGGTGCCGTCGCCGCAGTACTGGAACAGGATCGGCGAGGACGTGTCGACCAGATGCGTGAACGACAGGTCCTGAAACGTCGCCTTGCCTTCACCGCCGCCGCTGCCGTACGACATCGACCCCGCATTGCTCACGCCCCACGACCAGCTCAGGACTTCGATTTCGTCCTTGTGCTTGTCGTCGAGCGATTCCCCTTTGATGTCCCCGAGTTTCATGAAAATGTCAGCTGCCATATTCAACGCTCCTCATCAAGACCGGGGGCCTTCGCCCCGCCGGACCCCCCATCGCCGTCGCTCGCGGGGGCCCCGCGCCCCGCTCCGCTGCGGCGGGTCGCGCTGCGCGCGCCGTCCAATACGAACAACGTTCTCTCGAGCAGATACGAACACCGTCGCGTCAGCTCGCCTTTGCTGACGGCAGCTTCGACACGAGCCGCAGCGAAACCGTCAGCCCTTCGAGCTGATAATGCGGGCGCAGGAAGAACTTCGCCGTGTAGTATCCCGGATTGCCTTCCACCTCGGCGACCTGCACTTCGGCCGCCGCGAGCGGCTTTTGCGCCTTCGTCGCTTCGGACGAGTGCGCGGGGTCGCCGTCGACGTAGTTCATGATCCACTTCTGCAGCCACGCCTGCATGTCGTCGCGCTCCTTGAAGGAGCCGATCTTGTCGCGCACGATGCACTTCAAGTAGTGCGCGAAGCGGCAGCATGCAAATAGATACGGGAGGCGCGCCGCAAGGTTCGCGTTCGCGGTCGCATCGGGATCGGTGTACTCCGCCGGCTTCTGCACCGACTGCGCGCCGATGAACGCCGCGAAGTCGGAGTTCTTGCGGTGCAGCAGCGGCATGAAGCCGTTCTTCGCCAGTTCGGCTTCGCGCCGGTCGCTGATCGCGATTTCGGTCGGACACTTCATGTCCACGCCGCCGTCGTCGGTCGGGAACGTGTGCACGGGGAGCCCTTCGACGGCGCCGCCGGATTCGACGCCGCGGATCCGCGAGCACCAGCCGTAGAGCTTGAACGAGCGGTTGATGTTCGTCGCCATCGCGTAGGCCGCGTTCGCCCACGCGTACCGGCTGTGATCCGCCGCGCCCGTATCTTCTTCGAACGCGAACTCCTCGACGGGGTTCGTCTTGGCGCCGTACGGCAGGCGCGCGAGGAAGCGGGGCATCGCGAGGCCCAGATACCGCGAGTCCTCCGACTCACGCAGCGAGCGCCACGCCGCGTACTCGGGCGTCGTGAAGATCTTCGTGAGGTCGCGCGGGTTCGCGAGTTCCTGCCACGTGTTCATCTGCATGATCGTCGGGGACGCGCCGCTGATGAACGGCGTGTGCGCGGCCGCCGCCACCTGCGCCATCTCGCCGAGCAGCTCGACGTCGGGCGGCGTCTGATCGAAGTAGTAGTCGCCGACCAGGCAGCCAAAGGGCTCGCCGCCGAACTGTCCGTACTCGGCTTCGTACACCTTCTTGAACAACGGGCTCTGGTCCCACGCCGTGCCCTTGAAGCGCTTGAGCGTCTTCCCCAGATCCTGCTTGCTGATGTTCATGAAACGGATTTTCAGCATTTCGTCCGTTTCGGTGTTGTTCACGAGGTAGTGCAGCCCCCGCCAGGCGCCTTCCAGCTTCTGGAAGTCCTCGTGGTGCATGATCAGGTTGATCTGCTCGGTCAGCTTCTTGTCGATCTGCGCGATGATCGACTCGATCGACTTGACGACGTCGCTGCTGATCAGCTGCGTCTGCGAGAGCGCCTGCTCGGCGAGCGTGCGGACGGCGCGCTCGACCGCCTCTTTGGCCTCATCGGTCTTCGGCTTGAACTCTTTCTTGAGCAGCGTGTCGAAGTCGCTCGCTTCGACGGCGCCGATTGCCGACGTCACTTCCTGCTGTGCTTTGGGGTCTGCCATGACGTGTCTCCGAATCCCGAATCCGCGTTACGAGCCGGACGATTCGCCCTGGGGGTTCTTCGTCGTTGCGAGCGTCTGCAGCAGCGCCGGATCCTGCAGCAGCTTCGCGACGAGGTCCTCGGCGCCGGTCTTGCCGTCCATGTAAGTAATCAGATTGGCGAGCTGCTGCCGCGCTTCGAGCAGTTTGTTGAGCGCGTCGACTTTCGAGGCGACGGCGGCCGGCGAGAAATCGTCCATGCTCTCGAACGTCAGCTCGACGTTCATGTTGCCTTCGCCGGTCAGCGTGTTGGGCACCTGGAACGCGACCCGCGGCTTCAACGCCTTCATGCGGCTGTCGAAGTTGTCGACGTCGATCTCGAGGAACTTCCGATCCGCGATCGGCGGCAGCGGCTCGGCAGGTTTGCCGGACAGGTCCGCCAGCACGCCCATGACGAACGGCAGCTGAATCTTTTTCTCCGCGCCGTACAGTTCTACGTCGTATTCGATCTGGACGCGGGGCGCGCGGTTGCGCGCGATGAATTTCTGACTGCTCGCCTTTGCCACGAGACCCTCCAGTACTTCAGTTCGTCATTCGTTCTTCAGGCCGCCCGCCGACCGCGCCACCGAGAGCGCATCGGGGGCGATATCCGCCAGCACTTCGAGAAAATCCTTCGCCACGAGGCGCTTGGCGCGATCCACGAAGAGCGGGATCGGGCTCGATGGCTCGTTGCGGCGGAAGTACTCCGCGACCGCGTCGAGCGCGCGAATCGCGTCCTGCCGCGACGCAATCGCCCCGACGGCGAAGGCGGCTCCCGCAGCAGGCGCGCCATGCCCTGCGCCAACCCCGGCTCCGGTCCCAGCCGCGTTTCGCGCCTCCACCTGCTCGCGAAGGAACCGGTTCATCTTCGCCAGCTGCGTCGAGAGCGGCGCAAAATCCGGCGCGACGTCGGGCCCCCCCTCGCTCCGCATCCGCGCATCGATCGCGTTCAGCGCGGCCATGCCATTGGCAACCGACTGATCGAGCATCGTCAGGCCGTCGATCGGCATCTCGGCGAAGGCGGCCAGAATCGCCGCTTCGTCGGGCTTGCCTTCGAGCGCGCCCGGCGGCACCTGCCCCCTCGCCATTTCGATGTCGCGCAGGCCGAACCTGCCGTGCTGCCGGCTCTCGACCAGCGGCAGCCGCCACACGCGATCGATCACCGCCATCGGGTCCGCCAGGCAGTTCAGCGCGTTCCGCCGCGCAATCGCGTCCTCGTCGAGCAGCGGATACAACTGCGGCCAGAACGCCTCGAGCCACGCCGATGCCGTCGTGAGCACTTTCGTGAACGACGGCAAACCTTCCGTGCGCAGAACGGCGGTCCCCAGATACGCGAGGAGCCTCAAATCCTTGCTCTTCGCCAACCCGTCCAACGCGTCCGCCTGCAGGCCTCCCCAGTCGATGGGCGGCTTTGCTTTCGCCGTCTCTTTGTCCGAATCCTCGGTGTCAGGCGGCGCTTCCGGCGACCGGGGCTGGCCGAACAGGCGCAGCGCGTCGAAGGCGACCAGGCCGCCCGTGTCGTCCAGATTCACGCCGCACGGCTGCTCACCGGGAAGCGGCTGGAGCAGCGTGTCTGCGTCCCACCGCGCGCTCATTTATAACCCTTCACGTATCACCAGGATCCGGAGAGGCCGCATTCTACTCGAAAACCGGGTTCTCGGGGTTCTCGGGTTCTCGGCGTTCTCCGGTTCGTGGCCATCCGACTCGGGGGAAAGAACTTGGGAGTTGGGAGTTGGGAATTGGGAGTTGATCGCTTTTCAACCTAACTCGATTCCCACCGCATCGCTCCCCTCCAAATCGCCCGCCCCTACCGCCTCGGTAACGACCACCGTCACGTTATCCGGAGCGCCCGCGTCCAGCGTGGCCTGAATCAGCCCTGCGACCGCTTTTTCGATATCAGGCGTCTTCATCCACCCGGTGATGTCGTCCAGCGACAGCACGCGGGTGAGGCCGTCGGAGCACAAGAGGAACCGATCCTCGGGCAGCACGCTGTCGCGGTGCACGTCCAGCTCCAGATCGGGCTCGACGCCGACAGCGCGGGTGATCACGCTCGATTCGTTCGGAGCCGTGCCTTCGAGCTCCGCCAGGCTGTGATCGCGGGTCAACTGCTCCAGGACCCCGCCCCGGAACCGATAGACACGGCTGTCGCCGGCCCACAACACGGCGGATTTCGCGCCGCGCAGCAGCAGGATGACGACGGTGCTGCCGCTCCGTTCCGACGGGTCCGCGTCGAGCGACGACCGAATGAGGTGATCGTTCACGTCGCGCACGCGCTTGGCCGCGGCATCCACCACTTCCTCGAAGGTGCCGTCGAGCGCAAAATCCGTCAGGGCATCGCACACCATCCGGCTCGCCACTTCGCCATGGCTATGGCCGCCCATCCCGTCGGCTACGACCCACAAGCCGACCGCCGATCGCTCGACGTAGCTGTCCTCGTTGTTCGTGCGCGCGCGCCCGACGTCGGTCTGCGCCGCGGACCGGAAGAACAAATGCCCGGGACTCACTTCCGTCGTCGTCGCCAACGTCGGCTCGTCGACGACGTCCGCTACGTGCGTCGGAACCGTGTGCCAGCGATGGCCCTGCCACCCTCCCTCGAGAAGCGCCGCATAGTTGGACGGGTCCGGCAGCCCTTTCAAAACGAGACAGCTTGGTTCGACGACCGCGGAGCCGTCGGTCCAGAACAGCGTCAGCGGACGGAACTTCGCCTCGAGATGCAGCGAGAGCAACTGCTCGAACGCGAGCGTGATGTCGGACGAGGCGCCGAGCGGCATGTGCCAGGGGCGCGGACTGTCCGTGAGAATCGCGGTCGATTGCTCGCCCAGAACGAGCGGCGGCGGCACCGACGCATACGCGAGCTCGTCGCCGAGCGCCAGCACGCCGCGATCGAAGCGCTCGAAATCGACGCGCTCGGTCGCCAGCGTTTCGATCACGAGCCGCTCCGCCGTATCGAGAAACCGC
The DNA here is from genome assembly GCA_035495555.1 of Vicinamibacterales bacterium. Lineage (GTDB taxonomy): Bacteria > Acidobacteriota > Vicinamibacteria > Vicinamibacterales > 2-12-FULL-66-21 > DATJFQ01. The sequence continues at coordinate 35,142 of DATJFQ010000052.1, read as the reverse complement.
TCCGAGCCGGAGGCCGCGGTGACGAGATTGATGTCGGCCGGTAACTCGGCAACGAGCGTCAGCGGGAAGTACCGTCCGACCTGATCGACGCTCGGCGCGACGACCCCGATCACGGGCGTATGGCCGCAGGCACCGGCGGCGCACGCGAAGCGCCACGCGGGGCTCGTCAGGTATACATCGAGCCAGCGCGGTCCGAGCGCCGCGCGGCTCGCCGCGATGCACTCGCGCAGCCACGCATCCCACGCGTCGACGAACGCGTCGGACACGCGTCGCCTGATGAAGTCACCGTGGCTCGGCAGCTTGCCGTAGAAGCCTGTCTGCATGCGCGCTCACGATTGACAGCTGAATTGACGCCAGTCCCACGACGCAAACGGATTCGTCGACGCGCTCGAGGGCTCGACGGTCACGTGCGCGCGATGATAGCGGTTCTGCATGTTGAGCAGAATCCGCTGCTGCGGATCCGGGGCGGTGGCCACCCGCGTGTCGTCGATCATGTGGAACCACGCCCAGGGCCCGCCGTACGTCTTCATCGGGTCGTAATAACGGCTCTCCCACTCGCTCGAGGCGCTCCCCGGCTTCGGTCCCGGCCAGGTGACCTCCTGCTTGAAGTGCTTGTCGTCCATCGTCTGGCCGTCGACCTGCAGGATGAATCGCGTCGCCGTGCTGTCGACGTCGCTGAAGGTGACGAACAACTTCACGGTCGGCGTCTTCGAGCCCGCCGGGAAGAACATGTTCCGGATGCGTTGTGCGGCCTGGAACTGCTGCAGCAAGGCTTCCGACAGAGTCACCGAGCCGGGGCGCCACGTCCACTGAGTGCCGGACGTGTCGATCTGCTTCGCGAGGTGGTCGTTGAAGAACTTGTCGAACAGCCCGTCGTAGCCGAACACCGCCCCGAAATCGGAGAGCTGCACGTCGGCGGGGGAATTCGCGAACGGATACTTTCCCGCAATGAGACTCGTGCAGGCCGGAACGACCTGTTCGTTGTACAGCGCCTGGATCTGTTCGGTCGCGCCGGAGACGACCACATCCTGCGGCGCCTGGGAAATCTGTGAGACCAGCGACCGCAGCCCGGGCGGCAGCGCCTCGGATTGCACCCGAAGCGTCTGCACGAGGGCGCGGAACGACGCGCTGGACAGGATGTCCACCGGGCTGCCGCCGGCGACGTCGGCGCCGAGCGCATCGAGCTGCTGCTGGATCGCCGTCAACGACTGGACGATTGCATCGAGCTGCGTCTTCCCGGGTTCGCCGGCCAGGAGTTGACGCGCCCACCCGAACTGGGCGGTGACCTGCGCGCCGGGTTCCACGGTCGGCATCCCGGCTGCGCGTTCAATCGGCTTCGAAAATCCGGTGAGCGCGTCGGTCACCTTCTTGCGGGCCTGCCCGAGCACGCCGGTTGCCGCCCCGGGATTCGTCTGCTCGACGAGCGTCGTGTTGTCGGCGACGACGCGCAGCAGACCTTTCAGCGGAGATGTCGGGGCAATCAGGATCCGGAGCGCATCGTTCAACTGCGGAATCGTCTGGAACGACGCGAACTGCATGTCGGCGAGCAGCGAGTCCCACGCATGGATGTAGTCCTGCTCGTATAAATCGGTGACGCCGGCGAGGAGCTGGCCTGAATTTGCGGCAGCGGCGAATCGGCTCTGGTCCCAGATCCAGGCGTCCTTGTTCAGTTGCTCGACGAGTTCGGCTCGCCCTTCCTTCACCACGTGCCTGAAGACGTCCCGTGTATACAGCGGCGGGATCGGCGTGGAAATCGGCAGACCACTGCGGCGTGTGAACACGCGATCGGCGCCGATGCCCGCCGCTTGATCGAGGCGCAGCCCCTGGGCGCCTTCGTCGGTGTAGGCGCGCTTGATCCCGTCGTAGAGGATTTTCGCCATCGACGTCTGCTGAATGCTGTTCTTCGCCTGGCCGACGAGCGTCGGATCGAGCGCCAGCGGCCGGAGGGTGCCGCCGTTATCGAGCAGCGCCTTCAGATGCTGGGACAACGCGGGCGCGAGCGCGGCATCCGCCGGATTCTGCCGCCATTCGGTGTTGGCGAGCATCATCAGATGCTGGCGATCGAGATGATTCGGTTCGCCGAGCATCAGATAGCCCTTGAGATACACGTACAGCTTCTGCGGATCGGCCGCGTATTGTTCCATCCGCGCATGCAGCTCGGACGCGAGCCGCGGCAGCAGGACGCTGTCGAGTTCGCGCATGTACGCATCCCGGGCCGAGTTGCCAATCGCGCGGCCCTGATAGAGGCCCCATCGCAGCGGCAGCGCGGTCGTCTCCGCATACCGATCGGCGCCGTCGACGACGGCCTTGATGCCGTCCAGCCGCGCGACGATGACGCCGAGCGGCGAGGCGGGCGTTGCGGCCGTCGTCTGCTCGAACGCGTTGATGTCCGCGGCCGCCTCGTCCAGGAACTGACGATTGCGGTTGTAGCTGACCGACAGCGCGATGACGCCCGCGGTCGCGACGAGGCCCGTCGCAGCGTAGGCGCCGAGCTGCGCGGACGCTTTACGGAGTTCGAGCTGCCGATTGATGCCGGCGAGGCCTGATTCGCCGAGCATCACTGTCTTCAGGAGCGTCTCGACGAAATACGCCTTGCCCGGCCCCTGCGGCGCCATGACGGCGTCTGCCGCGCCGAACCGCCGGCCGATGCTGCCCAGGAGCCGATCGATGGGCGTCCCTTCCTGTGTGCCGCTCGTGAAATACACGCCGCGCAGCAGGACCTGCCCCACGAAGCCGCGCGAGTTGAAGACGTCGGAGACCCACTGCGTCAGCGGCTCGCGCAGGGTGGCCATCTGTTGCGGGAACGCGAAGATGCGGGTGCGGCGACGGGTATCGCGCGCCTCCTCCATCCGATCCAGCACGCGCTCGTTCAGCCGAGCAATGAGCGAATCGAACTCGTTCGGGTAAGCGCGCGGGCCGTCGTTGGCGACACTCTGGTCGTACGGGAAGGTCACGCCCCAGACCTGCGCGCGACCATCGGCCTTGAGGTCGTCGAAGTACTCGGCGAAGCCGTCAACGAGGTCGCACTTGGTGACCATCACGTAAACGGGCAGCTGAATCTTCAGGTCGCGGCTGAGTTCCTCGAGCCGGCGGCGCGCCGCTTCGACGTGCGCCTCACGGACCGCGGAGCCGCCCACGAGCAGATCCTGCGCGTTGATGGTGAGAATGACGCCGTTGAGCGGCCGCCGCGCGCGGTACTTCTTGAGCAGCGACAGGAACTCGTTCCATCCGAGGCTGTCGGATTCCGCGTCCGAGTCCTGCGTCGTGTATCGCCCGGCGGTGTCGAGAAACACGGCTTCGTCGGTGAACCACCAGTCGCAGTTGCGGGTTCCGCCGACGCCGCGGAGCGCACCCTTTCCAACCCGCTGCTCGAGCGGAAACTTCAATCCCGAATTGAGCAGCGCCGTCGTCTTTCCGGACCCTGGCGGCCCGATGATGACGTACCACGGCAGGTCGTACAGGCTCTGGCCTGACTGGCGCTGCTGCTGTTTGAGCGCTCCGACGGCTTCCTCGAACCGCTCGCGAAGTTTCGCGACTTCTGCCGGAGTGCGCGCGGCCTCGGGCTGCGGCTGCGCGGCGACGGCGGCGAGGAGGCGGTCGCCGGCTCGATACGCGCGAAGCTTCTTGATGAGACGCGACAGCAGCCAGATGCCGACCACGATCCCGATCAGGATCAGCCGCGCCGTCGGGGGATCCAGCGGATGGTAATCGGCGAACGCGAAGAACGGACCCGCGTACCAGATGAACGCGGCGATCAGCAGGAAGCCGATGATGACGACGATGCTGCGCTTGAGGAACGCGAACATGGGTGCCCCGCCCTACTCGCCCCGGAGATGGATGATTTCGACGCGACGGTTTCGCGCGCGATTTTCCGGATCCGATTCCGGCCGGTATCGCGGCTGCGACGATCCGGCACCGCTCCAGGTCAGGCGCGCGGGATTCGTGACGGTTTTCTTCAGCACGTTGGCGACGCTCACCGCGCGCTCCCTGGACAGCTCGTAGTTGTTGGGGAACTTCAGCGATTTGATGGGCTGATCGTCGGTGTGTCCCACGATCATGACGCGGCCGGGCACCTGATTGATCGCCTGGCCAATCCGTTCCAGGGTCGGCTCGTACTCGGGATTGACGTCCGCACTGCCCGATCCAAAGAGCTCGCCGCCGCGCAGCGTGACGAGCGTGCGGCCGCCGTTTTCTTCAACCGTCAAGTGCCCCGCGGCTTCCTCCGGCGCGAGCAGTTGTTTCAGCGTGGGACCTTTTACTGGCGCCGGCGGGGGCGGGACCGAGAAGTCTTCGAGCCCGACCTGCGCGAGCTTCGCCTGCAGCGGATCGGCCTGCGTCGCCAGCCGCGATTGATACACGACGAACGTGACGGCGAGAACGGCAACGGCCGCCGCGACGACGACCCACCACGGCACGTACCGAATCAGCCGGCTCCGCTGGTCTTCGAGGCCGCGCCACTTCAGCGAGAGTTCAGCCGGCGCCGCGCCGCGGAATTTGTGAATCGTGCGCGAGATCTCGCGCTGCAGATCCGCGAGCTGCTCGTGCCCGCGCTCCAGCATCTGATATTTGCCCGTGAAGCCGAGCGACAGAATCAGGTGCTGCAGTTCCAGCAGGTCCAGATGCCGCGCGGGATCCGCTGAAATGCGGTTCAGCATCTCGAAGAACTTCTCCCCGCCCCACGCTTCGCGATGAAGCGCGACGAGGACGGGATGCTGCGCCCATTCGCTCTGGGCACCCCACGGCGTGGACAGTACGGCTTCGTCCAGCGCCGCGCACAGGGCGTAGCGCGCGGCAAGGACGATCTCGTTCCGCACGCCGGCGGCCCGGGCCTGATCCTCGAACCGGCGAATCTCTTCGAGCACGTGGCGCCGCAGCCCGCCGACGTCCATCGGGGACGACGACGCGCCGCGCAACTGGCCCGCGAGCAGCAGCAGCGGAATCGCCGCCTGCACGAGCGGGTTGAGGCCCAGACCGATCGATGCGCGGACCGCATCCGAGATCGGCTCGACATCCGCGACGCGCGCCGCCGCGACCGGACGTATCACGCCCGTGTCGGACGTCCCGCGTCGCCCTGCGCCCGGACGCGGCCGGTGCGTCAGGTCCGACGGCAGGAATGGATCGTCGGTATCCGGCATGGTTGATTCCTCAGCCGCGTATCGCCCAGAATTCCATCGCCAATCCGGGGAACTCCCCGGAGACGTAGATAGCGACCCCGCCCGATCCTTTCATCTGATCCCAGAGCTCGTGCGATTGATCGAGCTCGAAGTAGGCGTAGCCGGCGTGATACGGAATCTGCCGTGGCGCCACCGGCATCGGCACCACCGGCACACCCGGAAGCCCCTGCCGGACGAGATCGCCGATCCGTTCCGCAGGCGCAATCTTCACCTGCGCCGGGAACCGCTGCCGCAGGTTTTCCGCCGGACCGTCGGCCCGCGCCGCCAGGATGAACACCGCCGAGCTGAGGAGCGATCGATCCTGGACGATCGCGACGCTGATCCCGAACTTCCGCGGTTCGAGCGGAATCGGGATCGCGTTCTGCGTCATCACCTTGCTCATCGACTCGCGCAGCGACGCGATGACCGGATCGAAGGTCTCCCGCAGATGATCGTGGCGATAGCCGGGGAACCTGGGCGTCCGCTTGCCCGTCGTCGTAAACGTCGTCAACTCCCCTGCGGCCGCAACGCAGAACTGATACAGCGCCTCGGGGTGGATGACGCCCGTGTCCGCGAAGTGCGCGAGCAGCGGCTCGTAGCGGTTGATCGTCTGCAGCATCAGGAAGTCCGCGAGTTCCGAGGCCGCGCCGCGGCTCGTCGCGGCCACACGGCCGCCGAGCGCTTCCCCGCGCTGGTGGAACAGGCCGAGCAGTTCCGTCACGAGCGTCGCCAGCCGCGTTGAGCTGCGCGCGTAGAGCACGGTCGGAATAAATGTCTCGTCGAGCACGACCTGCTGATCCGCCCGGCACTCGACCACGTGCGCCAGCGGAATCGACGCGTAGGCTTCCGTGAGGTCGCGTTCGGCGAGCACGCGCGTGCGCAGGGCGGCGACCTCGAGCGTCGCCTGATCGCCGCCGGCCGCGGCGACGTTGGCGACCTGGAATTCCCGGATCTGCTGCCGGACCAGATCTTCGGTGCCAGGCGTCCGTGCGGATTCGATTTCGCCGGCGCGGCGCAACGGGACCGCGAGATGCAGCCGTTGATCGCGCAGGTCGGCGGGGATGTCCAGCGGCGGCGGCAGCGGATCGTCGTCCGGCATCCGGAAGGGTGTGCCGTCGGGGAACACACCCGCGAGGCGGCGGAAGCCGATCCTGCCGATCTTCAGGAAGTCGCGTTCGAATTCGACTTCGGTGAGGCCCCAGCTATAGGGAACGAGCGACTGGCAGCGTGTTTCGACGTAACGCTCGAAATACCGGTCCTGCTGCTGAAAATGCTGCGGCTGCAGGAAGAGGCCTTCGGACCAGACGATTCGGTTGTGGGCGGACATCGACGTGTGCCGAACAATCTACAACGAATGCGGGCGCTTGGCGCAGTCAGCTCGCCGCGGGCGGCGGAGCCGGACCATCCTTGCGTTGTCGTCTTTGCGCCTTCAACTGACGGAATTGTTCTTCGTACGCCCGGCGGAACTCTTCACCAAAGAGCCGCTCGAACGCTTCTTCCGGATCCCGGACCATCTCGGCGCGCCTCGCGCGGAAGAGATCCCAATAGCGCATCTTCGCGGGCGTCAACGCGAGCCCGCCGCCCATCTGCTTGTCGAACTGCTGCTGCAATTGGTCCGGATCGAATTCGGCGAGCATCGCCTCGAACGCGACACGCATGCCGGCGAGCACCGCCAGCTGGTGATCGCGCAGATCGTCGAACGCATCGACGAACGCATCAACCGTGCCGAGATAGGCGGGGTTGCGCTTGACGAGCAGATTGTGCAGCGCGTCCTCGACGTTGGCAGAAAACTTCAGCGGGTTGTTTTCCGACGGGCGGAAGATCGTCTGCTGCATCCCGAATTCTTCTTTGATCTTCTGCCGCGATTGGAGCACGTCCATCAACCCGGCCACCACGACTCGAAGGATCTCGCCGAGATTGCGTGAGAGTTCGGCGGTGAGCGCTCCGTTCGGGACACCCGCTCCTGCGAGAAGCGCGGTGAGGTCCGCCGCCCCTTCCCCGGAAGGGGGCCGACGCGCTTCGGGCACGGCCTCCGGCGGCCCCGTCGCAGGCTTACGGGGACCCGGGGATGAATCGGACGACCCCTGGGCGGCACGGAACGACTGCGAATCCGACGTGTCTTTCGAGCGGCGTCGGGCCGGCGCCGCATCGATGCCAGGACGCGGACGCAGGGGGACGACGGACGGCGGCGTGTCGAGGAACGGATCCGGCGACACCACGGGGGGCACCACTGGCGGCGTGACCGGTGATTCCGGCGCACGCGCGGCTGGCGGCGTGGGCGGGGGCGCGGTCACGATCGGCACCTGCGGAGGCGTTGGATCGTCGCCGCCGACTTCAATCCCAAGCTGCCCGAGCAGATCGTCCTTCGGCGGCGGCGCTGCCGCAGGTGTGTAGCCGGGCGAGGGCGGTTTCGTGACAGGCGTCGGCGGCGGTGTCGCTGCAGCCGGCGGCTTTGCGCCTGCGGGCGGCGGTGTTGGTATCGAGGGAGCCGCGGGCGGGCGCGGCGGGACCGGCCTTGGCGCGACGGGAGTTCCCGCGGCCGGAGTGCGCGGGCCTGGACCAGGGACCGCAAAAGGATCGTCGGCGGCCAGCGGGTTGTAGCCCGGTGGGGCGATGGGTGCGCCGGCCGGCTTCGGCCGCGGCGGTGCGAGCCGGTCTGAGGAATCGTCCGGCGCCAGCGGGTTGTATCCCGCCGGGATTGCCGGAGCGCCTTCGCGTGGCGCAGGCGGCGGCGACGGCGGCGAGATGATGGCCGGCGGCTGATAGTGCTGTCCGAGGAAATTGTCCGATGGCGGTGGGGGCGGCGTCCCCCGCTTCGGTGCGGCCTCGCCGCCGGGGATCAGCAGCAGCGGGTCGACGACCTCGCGCCCCGGCGTCTCGGGGAGAATCGGATCCGAGAGCGGGCTCGCCGGCCCCGCGAACGGATCGATGTCCGCGAAGGGATCGACCACCCGTTGGGGACCGGACCGCGCCCCGGCGGCCCCCTCGACCCAAACGCCTATCTCATAGGGTTCGATGAAGATGCGGTCACCGGTCTTGAGCGCATAGGGGCGGCCGTGCACCAGCCGGTTGTCCGGCGAGTTCACGCAGACGCCGTTCCGGCTGACATCCTCTATATAGAAGACACCGTTGCGGCACGTGATGTTGGCGTGCCGGCCGGACACCTTGTTGTGCGTCAACACCCAGGTGTTGTTGGGTGCGCGCCCGATGGATCCGCCTTCCTCGCCAAATACGCGCTGGCTGACGTCTCCGGGCTTCGCCCCGGAGGCGGCGGTCAATTCCAGGGTCAGGGTCACTAGTAGAGGAAGTTTAGCAGGTCATCCCCGCGCCAGCGTCCCCCGCGCGCCTTGGGAGTTGGGAGTGGGCAATTGGGAGTTGGGAATTATCAGAATTCTAATAAATCAGACTCCAAAGCTCACGGTTCTCCGCGCCGTACACGAAGGCCAGCGTAAGGCCGTCTGGGCTCAATCGGACGCTCTGGAGACCGTGATCCCGCAGCAGCGGCCCGGACGAGGAGCGCGCATCGAACGACCACGCGAACAACTCGGCTTCACGGTGATCCGGTGTCCACGCGGTGTACAGCAGGCGCGAATCATCTGGCGTCCAGTCCCACACGTTGAATCCCGGGTGACCCGCGCGTGAGATGAGGACCTCCGGCGGCCCGCCAACGACCGGTACTTTCAGGATGGCGGCCTCGCTCTCACCACGCCGCGCGGCGACCGCCAGCCACCGCCCGTCGTGCGACGCGGCAATCTGAAACGGCTCCCAGCCGCCCGCCAGCGGGATGGCCGTCGTCGACGTCCCGCCCGGCTTCAGGAGGCGAATTCCGCTTTCATCGACGAAAGCAATGGCGCCCGATCCGTGAAGCACTGCCCGACTACGGCCGCCGCGCGTCGGCGCGAACCACAGCGTGCGCCCGCTGTTCGCATCAACTCCGCGAAGGCCCGTGCGACCGTATGAGTCCGGTCCCCAGACAATCAGGGATCGACCATCGTCTGCCCACACCGGCTCGAGCGTGCCGCTCAAGCCGGTCGGCACATCGCGCTCCCGGCCCGACTGCACGTCGTGTATGACAAGCATCCGCCGGGCCGGCCCGAAGGACTTTCGATCGGAGACGTAGGCGAGCTGCCGCCCGTCCGGCGACCACGCTTCGTAGGCATTCGAGCCGGCGTAGCGATCGGTCGTCCGCGTGGGTGCACCGATGACCGCCCCACGGGCCCGATCGAACCGAGCGGTGTACACGTCGATGGATCCGTTCTCCAGCCAATACGTAATCGAATCCGCGGCGTTGAGATCGAGCATCCAGAAGCGTCCGAGATCCTTGCGAAAGACCTGCGGCTCTCCGCTCGCATGGCCCGATGCGAACGGCACCGTCCAGAGGCCCACGCCTCCGGAGCGATCGCTGACAAACACGACCTCTCGATCGTCGGCGCGGAAAAACGGATCCAGTTCGGCATCGGGCCCGGTCACCAGCGGCGACGAGAGGTGCTGCGAAACGTCATACACGTAAAGGTCGCTCCGCATCTCATCGCGCTCAACCGGCTGATCGTAGACGACGAAGCGTCCGTCGAGCGTCGCCGTCGCATGTGCTGGCGGCTTCGGAAGCGTGGTGACGATGGTCGAGGCTCCGTGATCGGACGACACGAACATCAACGAATGGGTGCCGTCGCGGCGATCGGCGCGGACGAGAAGCGGGCCCCCCACGCGGCGCCACTCCAATGGCTCGACGCCCTCTATGGCCGGATCGTGGAGCAGCACGCGCGACGCCCCCGTCGTGATAGACATGACTCGCAGATCCTCGCAGTCGCAATCCGTCCTCGACCACGCATAGACGATTTGGCGCTCGTCCGGTGACATGCGGGCCAGCGTCGCAGACTCGCTCGCGGTTGCCGGCACAAGCGTGCGGTTCGAATTCGAACGCGTGTCGAGCAGGTTGAGGCCGCCCGACGCATTGACGTACGGCAACAACGTTCCGCTCGGACCCGGAACGCCAAAGAGTGCGAGGTCGGGAGGGAGGTGAAACTGACGCGCCGTAGCGAGGCTCCCGCGGCGGATGAGAGCGGCCGGCTCGCCGAAGCCGCTTCTCAGCGTTGCAAACATCATTGTTCCAATCAGGGCGGCAAAAATCGTGAGCGCGAGACGCCCGCGGATCCCGCCTGTTCCGCCGGCGATCCGCTGCAGCGCATCCGCCAACTCCGTCGCAGACGCATACCGGCGATCGAGCGGAACGACTGTCCGTTCGATCACGGTCCGCAGTGGCGGGTTCACCTCCGACGACTCGACCGACCGCCGGCAATCGCCCGCCAGCAAATGAAACAGGACCACGCCCGCGCTGAAGACATCTGCCTGCGGTCCTGCGGGGCCACCGGCACGAACCTCAGGTGCGAGGTACATCGGTGTGCCGAACAGCGCGCGCTGCCGCAGCGCAGGCTCGGTTGCCGCGCTCATATCGGTCAGCACGACACGCCCGTCGTCGCAGACAATCACGTTTTGCGGTTTGACGTCGCCGTGCACGATGCCGGCGGCATGCAGAACGGCAAGCGCCGAGCAGATGTCGCGAACGATAGCGGCAGCGCGTGCTGGTGGAAACGATCCGTGCTGCTCGACGAGGGCGCCCAGCGTCCGTCCGCGGAGCAATTCCATGACGATGACCGCCTGATCGACGTCCTGATAGACGTCGTAGACGCCAACGATCGCGGGGTGGTGCACGCGCGCGAGGCGGCGTGCCTCGCTGAGGGCAGTGGCGCTGATTCCAGCCGTCGGAATGACTTTCAACGCCACCTCGCGTTCGAGCCGGCGGTCCCAGGCGCGGTAGACACGACCGAAGGATCCTTCACCGATGAATTCGCGAACTTCGAATCGGTCGGCGAGGGGCTGGTCGAGGACAGCGCGGGCCGCACCCGTCGAATCGGGCACCCCTGCGACGACAGCAATAACGCGAAGCTGGTCGAGGACCACGCGATCGTGCGCGTTCAGGCCGGTCCCGCTGGAGGAATCCAGCGGTGCGCCGCTGCTGATCGCTCGAACGGCGCGTTCGAGCGCGTCGTGCTTATCTGTCATGCGCCATCGCCTCGGCAAGGCGCCTGACGGCGCGCTCGACCGCCTTGCGTGCCGCTGCGGGCGAGGGGAAGTGAAGCGACGTGGCGAGTTCGTCGTACGAACAGCCCATTTCGATACGGCCGATGATGGCCTCTCTATCGCGCACGCTGAGACGATTGAGCGCGCGTTCGTAGCGCGCGAGCCTGTCGCGCCCGATCACCTGTTCGACCGGCGACGGCCCATCGTCTGCCTGATCCGGGTCGAGCGCTGCCGGTACGCCGCGACGCTTTACCCGTCGCGATTCGTTGATGATGCGATTGAGCACGGAACGGCGCAGGTACGCGAGCAGTGCGCCCTCGCCCCGGACCTCGAACGTGCTGAAGCGGCGGAACGTGTCGAGGAGGGCGTCCTGCACGATGTCCTGCGTGTCGGCCATTCCGCGCGCAGAGATCGGCAGGCGGCGTGCGGCCCATCGCTGCAGGCGCGGCGCGTACCGGGCAAACAAGGCCTCAAGCGCCTGCTGATCGCCGCTTTTCGCCGCGACCAGCAGCACGTGGGTATCGACGGAGCGGCGTCCGGGCGCCGTCATGCGCCGGACATGTTATGCCAGCGATGGCAGGAAGGTTATGGCAGCGGGCAGCCAGCTTTCCCGGAGATCACCTTGACCACGGCTGAGAACGGCATCGGGAAGTAACCGCGCGTTGTCGAATAGCTCGTCCCTTCGCTCACCTGCATGACGCGCGGATTTACCCGCGTATCGGAGAACTCGTCTGCCAGCAGCGCGGCAGACGGATCGAGCCAGACCTGCCACGAACACGGGTCGAGGGGCTGGACGAACACGGAGGACGTGCCGCCAGGCACATTGCCGAAATCGCTGTCGCCCTGGAAACGCGCGCTGCTCTTGAGGAACTGCCGATCCGGCGCATACGACCTGAATGGACGAGCGTCCATAGCCGAAGGGTTGTTCGCGTCCCATACTACGGTCCCGAGTTGCTTTACCTGAAAGTAGTTGCGATCGACGAACGATGTGTACGAGCTCCCCTCGAACTGCTGTCCGATGTAGTTCAGGTATCGCGGACTCTGGCTGTCGAACACCACATTCAACCAGTTGTACGTGCCCGGTGCGTTCGTGTCCTGCGAGATTCCGCACGTCACCCCGTCGACGCCATCCACGTACGGTCTGGGCCAGCTGGCACTGCCAGTCGCGGTGTCGCTCTTGATGACGTCTCCGGCGGCGTCGCGGAACGTGATCTGGCACGGCCAACGCGCAGGAGCGGGTTTGGACGCTCCGAAAAGACCGGTCGTGAAAAAGCCGCCGGCCAGCACACCCGCGGTCAGTGCCGCCACTCCGAATCGCATGTCGACCTCCAGTTCGCCTGAAAAAGGGCTGTATGAAGGAAGAAACACCGGAGGAAGCCGTTCGTGACCGCCGGGCGGTCAGGGCGCCGAAGTGTGTAAGAGGGCGACCGGGGTCTGACCCCGCGCTCAACGCCAGCCGTGGAGGGCGCCGGCAATGATGGAGGCAATCTCCGGATCTGACGCCACTGACCAGTCGACCTTCTGGTACGTGACCGTCTGATCGTCGGACACCTCGAAGAACAGCAACGCGCGCACCGCCGGATAGCGCGACGGCAGGTTCGTGAGCGCAGCCCGGTACCACGCGGCGCGGTCGCCGCCGACGGCAAGGGAGCCGAACTCGGCGATCATTACCGGCTTGCCGAACGACGCCAGCAGCGGATACTGCCGCCCGAAGATCTGGTCGAACGACCACCACCGGGACCACTGCTGGCCGACGTCGCCGAAGTTCAGCACGCCGGTCGCCACCCAGTCGACGACGTCCGGGCCAGGATAGTACGTTTCCCACCAGCGATACGCGACGTGCGGCGACCAGACCCACAGCACGTTGCGCGCGCCGGCCTGAGCGAACCGTTCGTGCACGTGGCGCCACGCCGCGATGTATTCCTCTTTCGTGTTGTTCTGCGGGCCCCAGGGATACCGATAGGGATCGTTCATTTCATGGCCGAACCGGAGAAGCACCGGTTTCCCGAACCGTGCCGCGTCGGCCGCCCATCGATCGATGTAGAAATCGTAGTCGCCGCGCGCAACGGCCGCCAGCCCATGACGATCGCGCGCGTTTCGCAGCGGCAGCCCGGCGTGCCGGGTGTTCTCGAAATCCGTGAGCCACGGCTCCCACGTAATCACGGGAACCGATCCGACGTCCCGAATCGCCGTCGCGAGGCGGTCCGGAAACTGCTCCTGCGGTTTGTCGCCCCACGCGACATAGATCTGGATCAACGGCAGCGTCGTCTCGAGCGAGCGCTCGAGCGAGAAGACACTGTCGAAGCTCGACGTGGCGTCCCCGGCATAGGCGCCGAGCAGTACGCGGTCCGGGCGTCGCAGACGTGCCGGGTCTGTCCAATACGGCTCGAACCACTTCAACGCGCGTACTCTCGGCGAACCGCCCGTCAGCCGCTCGCGGATGGCATGCTCGGCGTGCGTGACACCGTTACCGATCGTATCGAGCGCTCGCGCGAGCGGTCCTTCGGACTCGGTACCGAGCTGCGTGAGCACCATGACGGCAACCGCCGCGCTGACGAGCGCCACGAGCACGAACGCGAGCCGGCGCGCAGACCTCATGGATGTCCGCCGATGCGCTCCACGTCAACATCGTCCCAGGCCGCACCGGTCGGAGCGTGCCGCGACTGCCATGCGGCGAACAGCGTAGCCACCGCGGCAGCGACCGGCACGGCTGCAAACGCAACCATCCCCCAGACCGCCTCGCTGCTCAATTCGAGCGCCGGCTCGGATCCGCTGGCCGTGCGAAGGCGGACGACGTGTACGAGCGTCACGGCGAAGAGGCCGCAGACGAGCAGCGATGGCCACGCAATCGGAAGGAATGCGCCCCGGCTGCCCTGCTTCCGTGTCGGAACATATGGAACGTCCGCACGAAAGACGGCGAGGACCGCCCCCGCAAGCACGACGGGCCACGTGGCCCACTTCAAGACGAGGCCCCGCCAATGGATGCCGCGTTCCGTGGAGGGATCGCACAACCAGCGTTGCGACAGGAGGTAACTGGCCGAGCCGACGAACGCCACCGGCGCGCCGGCAACGACGAGCTCGGCGAGCGGCATGTTCGCCGGCTGCACGCCAGCCCAGAGATAAAGGTACGGAAACACTACATATGCGGCCGTCGTCACGCCGAACAGATAGTAGGTGCCGATGGCGAGATAGGAAAGGCGCTGGCGCCAGCGAAGCCTCGTGAACAGACGCGGTGCTTCGGCGAACAACACCTCGAAGACGCCGCGGGACCACTTCAGTTGCTGGCGATAGAACGACCCGAGGTCCTCCGGTACAAGTCCGCGGCTGACGATTTCGGGGACGTAGACCGATCGCCAGCCCCGGGCATGAAGGCGAATCGCCGTGGTCAAGTCTTCCGCCAGCCCGATTCCATGCCCGCCAATCGATACGAGCGCAGCGCGGCGAAAGGTGCAGTTCGCGCCGATCGCGACCGCCGCGCCGTGGCCGAAAAGGCCCATCTGTCCAGGGCCGTAGAACGCATACGTCTGTTCGGCCGCTGCACGCGCCGTAAAGGATCTCGACTGGTTGTAGTACCCCTGCGCGACCTGCACGAAGCCAACGTGTGGATCGGCGAAATGCCCGAGCACGCGGTCCAGCAACTCGGGAAACGGGATGTGATCCGGATCGAGCACGAGCACGAACTCCTCGTCTGTGAGTTCGAGGGCGCGATTGATTTTGCCCGCCTTGGCGCCGGGGAGCCCGACGAGCCGCATGTGGACGGCTCCGTGCTTTGCAGCGAGTGCGTTCATCGCCGGGTCGCCACTATCGTCAAGCAGGTAGGTCGTGTGTGGATACCTGACCCGCGCGCACGCGGCGAGCGTCACCTCGAACATCCCTCGCGGCTCGCCAGGCGAACTGGTCGTGAAGATCGCGACGGTCAATTCCGGCGGCGGCTGCGTGTGTGGCGGCTTACGAATTGCCGTGTGATTGATCCACCCGAGCAGGATTCGCCCGATGCCGTACCAGAACGCAAGCGACAGCGCCACGAACAACGCTCCGTTCGCGACGTGCTCGTCGCGGAACCACCAGTCGGCCAGGCGGAGCGCCGACGCGGTGCCCGCACCGGCAATCGCGAAAGCTGCCAGCCGGTCGCGATACCGCACGTCTGCGGCTTCACGGCGGCGCCAGAGGGCTGTCGCGCCGCGCTTCACTGCTGCTTGCGCATGCGCCAGCGGACATCGAGGCCGGCGGTGGTCCAGGAGTAGAACACGGTTTTTCCAGCTTCGACGGCCGGCTCGATCGTTGCGCGCCCCGCGGCAATCGACAGCGACGCGCGAGCAGTCCATGGCGTGAAACTGCGCGGCGCCGTCAGGCGAGTGGCGACGCGGTTGACGAGCGCGAAAGACGGTTCGTTGTCGTGGGCCTTGAATCCGTAGGATGCGCTGCCGTGAAACGACGCGCGTGATGAGCCTGCTGACACCGCCACCGCGACGGATTGCGTGACCACGTCGTCTGGCGTGTAGTACGGAACGTACGCTCCATGGAGCGCATTGCGCAATGTAAAGCGGCTTTGCGCAGCGGTGCTCGATGAAATCGCATATCCAATCTGCGCCAGGCCCAGCGGACGCCGCGCGATTGGCGCGAGCAGCCACGCATACGCAGTACGGATCGAGTTGTCGTCCGGATACTGCTGCCGTTCGACGTTTGCTTCACCGAGCCATCCGGCTCGATCGAGGCGGATGTACCCCGACGCTGCGTTGACCATGACGGGCGTGTCGGCGCTCGCGGCGGTATACAAATACCTCGTGCGGGAGACGCGTCCGCCGACTCGAATGCCCGACGACGCGTGGATTGCGGCGCCCGCAAGACCTGTCCAGTTCCTCGTATCCGCAGATACTGCGGCGCCAGTCGATGCGCCGAACGCAAGCTCGACATCCGTCCGCGCCGATGGCACGTAGCTCTTCATCGCGGCGCCGATCGTACTGATCGTCGTCGTGCTGACGTCCGTCTGGAAACGGGCCGGCGCCGCGCGGATGGCAACGCTGGTATCCGGCGACGGGAACCACCCGGCCTCGATCCCGAAATCGGCGTGATCGAGCGGCTGGTCATCGTGCCATACGGATGCGGAGGCGCCGATCCATGGCGCTGTCGCGTCCCCGATTTCAGCCAGGTGCTGCCTCGCTTCGCGATTCGACGGATTCAGCCGGAGCGCTTCTGAAAATCTGCGGCGAGCGGTCGAGCGATCGTTTTGCCAGTAGGCGATCAGTCCGAGGATCGTTTCGGCATCGCTGCGGGCGCCTGGGTTCTCCGGCAGGACCGCAAGGACCTCCGTCGCGCGTGGAAAGGATCCTGTCTCGACGAGCATGCGCGCGTACTGTACGCGCAAGGTCGTGTCGTCTGGATGGCGCCGAAGGGCGTCTTCGTATTCGCGGCGGGCGGCATCGAGGTCCTTCAACCAGTACAGCGTCTGCGCGAGCAACCGCGCCGCGTCGCCATCCTCTGGGTGCGCGGCCAGGTGTTTACGAAGGACCTGGACGGCTTGTCGAAGGTCGCCCGCATCGCGAAGTGATTGGGCGCGGACGACCGCAGGCGCGCGCTGCGCGTATGCGGCCGCCGGCGTCAGCGCGCCCGCGCAGACGACGGACGCGGTCAGAAGGATGCGGAACGCTCCGCGGAAAGAGACGCGAGCCACGAAGCCGACTGTATCAGTCGGAGAAGCAGCCTGCGCCGCTGGTCACTGTGTGCTGGAAGCGAGCAGTTACGCGGCCGGCGCGTCCCATCGTACCGGCGCCGGTCTGGGTGACAATGAATTGATCGACGGGGATACAGCTCGCAGCCGATGTCCCCGACAGGTTGAACGTGATCTGCGCGTGCTTGCCCCCGTCCAGCAGGGCGTCGCCGCGTGCACTGAGCGAATACGTGCCCTCACCGGAAAAGGCCCCGCTGCCGAGCGCGTCCACCGATCCGGTCGCGCCAGCGTAAATGCCAGTGCCTCCAGTGATTTGCATCGACAGGAAGGCCTGCTCCGAACCGCCGGATGACACGCCGGTGCCGCTGTACGTGCCGCTGACCCCGTCGCCCGAACCGTTGTGGATGTCAAAGCTGCCGTGCAAAGAAGTCGTAACGACGGGACCGCCGTCGGGTCGCACCGACGATGGCGGCGACGCGTGATTTGCCGATGCGGTGCTGGCGGCGGCCGTGGCCGACGCCGACGGAGCGGTAGGGGACGAGCGGCCGCACCCTGCAGCGGCCGCGAGTCCGAAAACGAACAGTGCCGAACCGACGACCGAGCGGACGCGAACGTTCATGTGTCCTCCCTATCGCCCGATTATCGGCCGCTCGCGCGTCCGGGGTCAGACCCCGGTCGTCCATTTACACACTCGGCAGGGTAATCCGACCGCCGGGGTCAGACCCCGGTCGTCGGTTTACACACTCCCGCCCGCGGAAAGCCGTCGCGACACGCTCTTCACCGCGCGCTGACGATGACCTCCGCCGTCATCTTCGGGTGAATCGAACAGAAGTACGGATACCGGCCGGCCGTGTCGAACCGGTGGGAAAACCGCTCGTCGGTATCGAGCACCGGTGACTTGAATTTCTGCTCCGTGCTCACGACGGTGTGCGGTACGTCGTCGCGATTCGTCCACGTTACGGTCGTGCCGACGGGTACTGTGGGACTCGCCGGAGCAAAGCTGAAGTTGTCGACCGAGACCTCTACCGAGCCTGCCGCTTCGCCTTCCGCCTCGAGAGGGACGTCGGTGATCGCGATCGGATGATTGACGTCGTGGTACGACATGCGCGAGAGGCCCAGCAGCTTTCGCAGCCGGTCGTCCGGCACTTTCATCGGTCCCGGCGACGGCGCCGTTCCGGGCGCAGGCTGCACGAAGGCCGTCGACATCGCCGTGTGAAACGTGACGTTGCCTTCCACCTTCTGCATGACCTGGTGGATGTGGCCGTTGAGCACCGACACGGAACCGAACCGCTTCAAATACGACAACGCCTGCGCGCTGTCGTCGGTCCCCCAGCCCCACTCGGGGTATACGGACCAGAGCGGGATGTGCGCAAAGACAACGATCGGCGTGCTGCTGCTCAAGCCTTTGACATCGCGCTCCAGCCACGCGAGCTGGTCGGGCCCGAGGTAGCCAAGACCTCCCGGCTTCAGATTCAGCACGTTGACGAGGCCGATGAAGTGCACGCCCGCCTGATCGACGCTGTACCACCCATCGCCGCTGGTGCCCTTCCCGAACCGTTCGAGATAGCTCATTCCGTCGTCGCCAAGGACATCGTGCTCGCCCGGGACGTAGAAAACGGGCAGCGAGAGTTCGGTCAGAACCTGCTGCAGCGTGTCGAACTCCGCGGCCTTCGAGAGGTGGGTGAGGTCGCCGGTGTGCAGGACGAAGGAGGGCTTCACCGGCGCCGCCTTGATCTTCGCGACCGCTTCGCGAAGCGTCGCCGTCACGTCGGCGTTCGCCGCTTTGTCGAATCCGATATGGCTGTCGCTGATCTGAACGAAGTTCAATCCGCCGCTGGCCGCGTGGGCACTCAGCATCTGGTGCGCGGCCTGCCCGAGCGGCGACCCCTTCAGAATGCCCCCGGAGATCGTCCAGAGCGCGCCTGTTCCCACCCAGGCCATGCATTTCAGGAAATGTCGGCGGTCGCCCGCCTTGTCGTCGTCGAATCGTGACACCTGTATTCCTCCCATGATTGGTTTCATGGAGGGAGATGCGCCTGACGGCCTGCTTATTCCTCTCGGCAACCCCGGGAATAAAAAGGCACCGGTTCGGGTCTTCTAGGAGGATGTGAAGGGACTCGAAATCAACGCGGCCGCGCCGGCGTTCGCGACGGCCCGGACGTTCGAAGACGTCATGCTGCCGCACCTGGACGCGGCGTTCAACTATGCGCGCTGGCTGACCAACAACGACTCGGATGCGGAGGACGTCGTCCAGGACGCGTATCTGCGCGCCTTCCGCTTCTTTTCGACGCTGCGCGGCATGGATGCGCGTCCGTGGCTGCTCGCGATTGTCCGGAACGCGTGGTACGGCCGCATGGCCGGCCGGAAGACACGTGTCGAGCAGGACGACACCGCCATCGAGCAGGTGCCAGACGAGGGCGTCGACCCGGAGGTGCTGTTGATGCGCCGCGAGGCCACTGACGGTGTGCGGCGTGCCATCGCGGCGCTGCCGCCCGACTTCCGCGAAGTGCTGGTGCTGCGCGAGATCGAAGGGATGTCGTACAAAGAGATTGCGAATGTGATCGACGCACCGATCGGCACGGTGATGTCACGCCTGTCCCGCGCGCGCGAGCGGCTGGTGCCGCTGCTCGGCGTCTTCGGCTCTCCAGGAGAACGGCCGTGACCTGCGTCGAGTGCGAACGGCTGCTCGCGCCGTATCTCGATCACGAACTCGACGAGGCTGCCGCGGCCGAATTCGCCGAACACGCCGCCGGCTGCAGCGGCTGCGGTGAGCAGTTGTCGCGGGCGGAAACGCTTTCGCGTCTGGTCCGCCGCGCCCCGTACTACGCGGCCCCGGCAACGCTGAGGGCTTCGGTTTCCTCGAGTGTCCGCCGGCGCCGGATCACGCCGCGCCTCATCGGAATGGCCGCTACGATGCTGCTGGCTCTTTCGGCGGGAGCGCTGCTGGCTCCAAAGTTCCGAGCCTTGCCAGACGCACGAGGAACCAGAGAGGATGGACGACGAACGGCGCTGATCGCGACGGAAGTCGTCGACCAACACGTACGCGCGCTCATGGCCGATCGGCTGTTCGATGTGGCATCCACGGACCAGCACGCGGTCAAACCGTGGTTCCTTGGCAAGCTGGACTTCTCGCCGCCGGTCGTCGACCTTGCGTCGGAGGGCTTTCCGCTGCAGGGCGGGCGTGTCGACTACGTAGACGGACGCCGCGTGGCCGCCCTCGTGTACACACGGCGGAAACACGCGATCAATGTCTTCGTGTGGCCGGCCGCCGACCGCGAGGTGCCGCCGACAACCGAAACGGTGCGCGGCTTCCACGTCGTGCACTGGACGCGCGGCGGCATGTCGTTGTGGGCGGTGTCGGATCTGAACGAGGCCGAATTGCAGCAGTTCGTGACGATTCAGAAATAGCCCGCGCAGCAAGCCGGGCGCAGTACCGCTATCGACCTTCGGGCATCAACGTGACCTTCACGTAGCGATTCATGTCGAGGGTGGACTGGGCGGCCTGCTGGATGTCATCGGCCGTGAGCGCCATCACTCGCTGCGGCACGTCGAACACGGCGCCCACGCCAGCCGCATCACCGTCTTCGTACTTGCGCGAGATCTGATTCAACAGATACCCGTTGTCCTGGCTGTTCATCTCGAAGTCACGCTGGAGCGCCTGGTGCACCAGGTCCATCTGCGTGCGCGTGAGCCTCGTGTTGCGGACGAAATCCAGTTCATCGAACACCCGCTGCACCAGGCTGTCGGTGCGCTGCGGATCGCAAGCCCATTCAATGCGCACTTTGTAAGTGGGACGCGGGAATTTGTCGGTGTCCGGTGTCACGTCGATGCTGTAAGTGCCGCCGAGTTCCTGCCGGATCGAATCGAACAGCCGCGACTGCAACACCATCGACATGGCGCGGAGCGCGAGCCGATGCCGATCGTCGTACGTGAACGGACCCGAGAAGACGATCGCCACTTCACTTTTTGGAGCGATCCCCTTCTCGACCTTCTTGTCGACCACCCCGTCCGGCGGCGAGATGTTCTCGTCGCGCCACGTCTCCTGCGCGTGTGTCGCCGGCAGGCTCGCCACGTACGTCTCGACAAACGGCTTCATCATGTCCGGCGTGAAGCTCCCGACGAACACAAACGTGAAGTTGCTGGCGTCGGCAAAACGCGCCTTGTAGAACGCAAGCGATTTGGCGAGATTCCACTGGTCCACCGTCGACGGCGTTTCCGGCTGACGCCTCGCGCTGTTCCGGGTCAACGCGGCGTCGACGGCCTGATTGAAGACGACGTCAGGGCTCGCAAGCTGGTTCGCCAGCAGCCCTTTCGCCTGAGCCGCCATGGCGGCAAACGCGGTCGGGTCCGCGCGCGGTTCGGTGAATCGCAAGTAGAGCAACTGAAACATCGACTCGAGGTCTTCAGGCGTGCTGCCGCCCGCCATCCCCTCGTCCAGCTCGCCTATGAACGGCCGGACCACGACCGCCTTGCCGGTCAACAACCTGTCGAGCATGACCGCGCTGTACTTCCCGGCGCCCCCCGCATAAATCACGTCGTCTGCCACGCGCGCCTCGATGAAATCGGCATCGGATGCGAGGGATGCGCCGCCGGGTGCGGTGGCGCGAAAGAGAATCTGATCTTCTTTGAGCTTCGTCGGCTTCAAGACAACGGTCGCGCCGTTCGAGAGCGTCCATTCGATCACGCCTCCGGGACGGTCGGTCGTCTTCACGATGGATCCGCGCTGCGGCGGCGTGCTCATCAGGGACTCGCCGGCCGCGGTATCGACGTACGGCTGCAGTTTCTTCGTGGCCGCTTCCTTCACCACCTGCGCGAGCTGCGTGTCGGTGGGCAGCACGACGCCTGTGGTCTCCGGTGCCGCGACGACGACGAGGCGGTTGCGTTCGGGAAACCAGTCTGCCGTGAGCGCGTTGATCTGGGCCAGCGTCACCTCCGGCATGAAGCGGCGGTGGAATGCCAGCTCCTGCCAGATCGTCGGCAGCGCCTCGCCTTCGAGGAAGTTGCGCGTGTACTCGTCGGCCCGGCTGGCTGATTCACGGTCTGGGCTCTCCGTGACCACGCGTTCGTAGCCGACCATCATCGCCTGCTTCGCGCGCCCGAGCTCGGACGCGGTGAACCCGAATTGCGCGACGCGCTGGACCTCGGTGACGAGCGCGTCGAGGCCGCGGGAAATCCCGTCGGGCGAAACCAGCGCCTGCAGGATCGCCTCGTCTTTCGTGCGCGGCATCGGGAACAGGCTGCGGTCCGCGGCCGCGCGGAGGAACGGAGGGTTGGCGTTCTGGGTCAACTCGTCGAGGCGCGAACCGAGCATCGCGGCAAACAACTGATCCAGCATGATGTCGCGGTAGCCGCCGACCGTCGCCTGGTTCCGGGCGGGCCGGAGATCGCTCAGCTCGACGGCCGTGTTCGTGGTCTCCTTATCGGTCACGATCGTGAATCGCGTTCCAGGATGTTCGGGGACGTCGAACTGCGGCCGCGGCCGCTCAGGCGCCGGATCCGTGAGCGACGAGAAGTGCTGTTTGATCATCGCGACCACGGCGTCGCGATCGAAGTCTCCGACGGCGATGACGGCCATCAGGTCGGGCCGATACCAGTCGCGGTAGAAGCGCATCAGCTGATCGCGCTGCGCGTGCTGAATGACGTCCGGGCTCCCGATCGGCGGACGGTCCGCGTAGCGGGAGCCCTCGAGCTGCACCTGGTGAATCTTGTCCATCGTGCGCTCGCCCGCGCCGAGATGCTCGCGCCACTCCGAGAGCACGATCCCGCGCTCGCGTTCGATGCTGCCCGCGTCGAACGTCGCCGCGCCGGTCCAGTCCTGAAGCACCAGCAGCGCCCGATCGAGCGCGCCCGGCACGTCCGTCGGAACGCGCAGCGTGTACTGCGTATCGTCGTAGCTCGTCGCGGCGTTCGCGTCGGCGCCGAGCCCCAGCCCGAGCGATCCGAGGAACTGCACGACACCCTGGCCCGGGAAGTGGCTGGTGCCCTCGAACTGCATGTGCTCGACGAAGTGCGCGAGCCCGCGCTGGTCGTCGTCTTCGAGCACCGATCCCGCCTTCACGACCAGCCGCAGCTCCGCCCGGCGGCCCGGCTTCGCGTTCGCGCGGACGTAGTACTTCATCCCGTTCGGCAGCGTCCCGAGCGAGACCTCGGGATCGACCGGCATCTGCTGGGACAGCGCATACGAGGCGACGGACGCCGCCGACGTGTCGCGGCCCGGCAGCGCCTGCTGGGCGAAGGCGACGCAGGTAGTGAGGAGAAAAACGGCGGTGCCGCAGAAAATCCTTTGCGCGCGTGAACGCATACCCTCCCATCCTACAGGAGGATCCGGCGCTCACCGGTCGTGGCGCCGTTGCAGCAGCCGCTCGAGGTCCCGTTCGTCCCAGTCCACGCGCCGCATGCCATGCCGCGAGAACTGCCGCGCGCGCCGTCGTGCGATGGGCGGCTTCGGCGTACAGGTGCCGCACGAGCCGCACCGATCCTTCGCAGCGGAGTCGCCGAAATACCGAAGAATCGCGGCGCGCAGGCACGTCCGGGTCCCGGCGTACTCGACCATCCGTTCGAGCTTCTGGTGTTCCAGTTGCTTTCGTCGCGTCGCTTCCTGCGGATCGAGCTCGACGCGACGTCCCGGCTTGTCACGCCGCGGGCTGTCGATCAGGAACGCCCGCGTCGCGACGTCATCGCAGTCCCACAGCAGTGTCGCCGTTGCCGGTCGCCCGTCGCGGCCGGCACGGCCGATCTCCTGGTAGTACGCTTCGACCGAGCCCGGAATGGCGTAGTGAACGACGGCGTCGACGTCGGGACGATCGATCCCCATCCCAAAGGCGTTGGTCGCGCAGACGATGCGGAGCGTGCCCGCGGCAAAGGCGTCCTGAACGCGCGTGCGCTGATCGTCTTTCATGCCCGCGTGGTATGCCTCTGCCTCGATGCCCGCCGCCCTCAACACCGCGGCTGCCGATTCGGTGGTCTTCCGCGTCGCGGCGTACACGATCGCGCGGCGGCCGCGCACGAGCGACGGCAGCATGTGGTCTTTGTCCTCTTCTCCATACGCCGTTTCGATGCGGAGGAAGATGTTGGGCCGGTCGAATCCGGCCACGAGGATGCGCGGCTGCTCGAGGCCGAGAAGCTGCGCGATGTCGTCGCGCACCTCCTGCGTGGCAGTGGCGGTGAACGCCGCCATCGGCGGCCGTGCCCCGTTGTCGCGCCCGGCGCGGCACCGCGCTGCGGCAGCGCGCAGGCGGCGGTAGTCGGGACGGAAGTCATGCCCCCATTGCGAGACGCAGTGCGCTTCGTCCACCACGAACCGCGCGATCGGAAGTTGCGCGACGAGTTCGAGGAATCCCGGCGACCCAAAGCGCTCGGGCGCGACGTAGAGCAGCCGCAACGCGCCGCGGCGCGCCGCGTTGACTACGTCCCTCCGAGCCGTACTGTCGAGCAGCGAGTGGATCGCGCCGGACACGATGCCCCGCCGGTTCAACTCGTCGACCTGGTCCTTCATCAACGAGATGAGCGGCGACACCACGAGGGTCGTACCCGAGAGAATCACCGCCGGCAACTGATAGCCGAGCGATTTGCCGGAGCCGGTCGGCATCACCGCCAGCACGTCCCGGCCGCCGAGAACAGCGTCGATGATCGGCTGCTGGCCGGGACGAAACCTCTGATGCCCGAAGTGTGTCTGCAACGCCGTGAGCACGGCGTCTGTCGTGAACTCGCTCATGACGACGACGATGGCATCGTCGTCTGGCAGAGTTCAAGATGGCAAAATCTGCCACGACCTCGCGCCTCCCCGCGCCTCCCGCCTCCCGCCTCTCGCCTCGCTTAGGAGAACGGGCTCTCGTCGGCGCTGCGTCCGTAGACGATCGGCACCGGCACGTCGAGCAGCCGCAAATAGACGACGAGTTCGCCGCGATGGTGGTACCAGTGATTGAGACCAATGGTGCGCATCACGTTGATGCGCGGCATGGCGACGACCTCGCGGTCGCCGAGGGTCATGCGCCACGGTTCCGAGGCGCGCGCGTCGTCGAAGCCGCGCAGCGCCTCGCGGGCGGCGGCGATCGAGGCGTCGAACGTGGCGAGCAGGGCGGCCGGCCCTTCGCTCGGCGGATATTCGAAGCGGCGCGTCGAGAGATCGAGACCGTCAGCGTTCAGGAGCCGCGCGACATTGCCGGGGGTGGCGGCGATGTGCTGCGCCAGTTGGCCGGCGGTCAGCGACTTGGGGTGGGGCTGCCAGTCGAAACGGTCCGCGGGCACGCGTTCGAGGACACGGCGCGTGATTGGCGCTTCACGATCGAGTTCGGCGATGAGCGACTGAGCGGATGGCAGCATGACTCCCTCCGGGTTGTGACTTGCACAATACAAGTGACAGCCCGTTATATGCCAGGCGACTTGCAACATGCAAGTGACATGGTAAAGTGTCGCATGGCTGCTCCGCGAGGACGCCCGGCCGTCACCGGCGGCGACCTCCGCTCGCCCTGTCCGATCGCCGCCTGCCTCGATTTCATCGGCGATACGTGGACGTTACTGGTGATCCGCGACCTGCTTTTCTACGACAAGCACCGGTTCGCCGACTTTCTCGGGTCCCCTGAGCGAATTTCCACGAATATTCTGGCGGAACGCCTGAAACGCCTCGAAGAACGCGGCCTGCTCGAGCGCCGGCGATATCAGGAGCGGCCGCCCCGCGACGAGTATTACCTGACTGCTAAGGGCTATGACCTGCTGCCGATTCTTCAAGAAATGATCAAGTGGGGGCAGATGTACGTCGACGGGACCGCAAAGCGTCCGCCCGCCGGCTTCGTGGGCATCGCTCCACGTCCCGCGTCAGGAGAATCGCGGTAACTCCCAACTCCCAACTCCCAATCGCGCCTCCCGCCTCGCGCCTCGCGCCTCCCGCCTCCCGCCTCGCCCCTCGCGCCATCCGACTTCTCGCGGCCGACGTCTAATATAGGCACTCCGGATCCATAAGGAGAGGCGATGGAAACGCTGCTTCAGGACCTTCGGTTCGCTTTGCGCACGTTCCGGCGGGCGCCGGCATTCCCTCTGGCCGCGATCGTCACGCTCGCGCTTGGCATCGGAGCGACCACGGCGATCTTCAGCACGCTCAACGCCGTGCTGCTGAAACCGCTCCCATATCCGCAATCCGAGGACCTCTACAACATCCGGACGACGTTGACGGATGGACGGGTGACGACCGGCATGCTCTCGAACGGCGAGATCGCGCCGCTGAACGGCGGCCCATCCTCCATCGTTCGAGCCGCCGGCATGCAGTCGATCGATCTGACGCTCCTCCATCCCGACGGCACACCACAGCATGTGAAGGTGTACGGCGTGACGGAGGGCTTCTTCGAGCTCTTCGGTTTGCCGATGACGTTGGGCGGCTTCACCCACCAGAACTTCATCCCGCCGCCACCGCCGCCACCCAACGCGGCGCGCGCCCAGAACGCCGCGCCGCCCGGCCCACCGCCGGTCGTCGTCATTTCTTATCGCGTCTGGCAGGACCTGTTCAACGGCGACCCCGCGATCGTAGGCAAGCCGATCCACTTCGCGGAAATCAACACGACGATAGCCGGGGTGGCGCCGAAAGACTTCGACACGCCGCACGCCGGCGACTTCTGGTTTTCACAGCAACTCGACAAAGACGACATCAATCATTTCTTCGACGGGTTCATGCGCCTGAGGCCGGGCGTGACGCTGGAACGCGCCAACGCGGAGATGGCGCCGATCATGACCGCGCTCGGGCGTCAGTTTCCGGCTGCTGACCGCAATCGGGCCTACGTGACCAGACCGCTCGTCGCCTCTGTCGTCGGCGATCTCGGGCCGATTCTCATCATCGTGATGTCGGCAACCGGGCTGCTGCTCCTGCTCGCCTGCGTGAACGTCACCAACCTGCTGCTCGCGCGCGGCGCGGCACGCGCGCGGGAGATGGCGGTCCGCGTGGCGATTGGCGCGCCGCGGGGGCGCATCATCCGCCAGCTCCTGACCGAATCCGTGGTCCTCTCGGCCGCCGGCGCGATCCTCGGCGTCGCGCTGGCGTACGTCGGCGTGCGCGCACTGCTGACACTCGGCGCGTCGAAGCTCCCGCGGCTCGACGCGGTTTCGTTCGACGCCCGCGTCGCGCTCTTCGCCTTCGTCGCGCTGATCGTCACGGGCGTGCTCGTCGGGTTCGCGCCCGCGCTGCGGCTCGCGCGGACGGACGTCCGCACGCTCATGAACGAGAGCACGCGCTCGACGACGAGCGGCGGCGGCACGTCGCACTGGTTGAGCGCGATGACCGTCATCGAGATCGCGCTCGCGATCATGCTGGTCGCCGGCGCCGGCTGGCTGGTGCGCGGCTTCGCGAATCTTCGCAGCGTCGACCTCGGCTTCGTCCCCGAAAAGCGTCTCATTTTCGACGTATCGTTCCTCGGGCCCAAGTATCCCAATCCCGATTCGGTGCGCACGGCAACCCGGACGCTGTCGGACCGCCTCCGTGCGCTGCCGAACGTCACCGCTGTCGGATCGACGTCGAATTTCCCGCTGCTGAACACGACCGAGGGGTCGCTCATCGCCCAGTTGCACGGGGAACCGCTTGACGCCGAACATCCGATCGGCGTTCGCCAGCGCATCGTCGGACAGGGTTACTTTGCGGCGGCGGGCACGCGGCTGATCGAAGGGCGCGACTTCGGCCCCGATGATCGAGCGAACACGAGGCCAGTCGCGATTGTGAACCGTGCGTTCAGCACACGGTATCTGAACGGCCGCGATCCGCTGGGCTTGCAGTTCTCGGCCGGCTACCCCGCGCCGGATCCGCGCAACGAAGTCACCGTCATCGGCGTCGTGGACGACGTGCGGCAGAAGAATGTCGCCGACGCCGCGGAGCCCGCCTTCTACACGCCATTGATGCAGCTACCGCTGCGGCGCCAGACGATGGTGGTCGCGACGTCAGCCGACGACCTGACGCCGCTCGAGTCGGCGATCCGCTCCGAAATGCGGCAGTTCGACCCGCAGATTGCCGTCGAGTTCCAGCAGGTCACCGACGTCGTTGCCGGCACGCTGCGCCGGCAGCAGCTCGGGATGACGCTGATGCTGGTGTTTGGCGCAGTCGCGATTCTGCTCGCCGCCGTCGGCATTTACGGCGTCGTCGCCTACGCGGTGTCGCAGCGGCGCGGCGAGATGGCGACGCGCCTGGCGCTCGGTGCGAGTCCCGCCAGCGTGTTCGGCCTCGTGATGCGGCACGGTGCGCTGCTGGCGCTGATGGGAACGCTGATCGGCCTCGGCGTGGCGTATCTCTCCGGGCGCGTCGTCGCGAGCCAGATCTACGCGATCCGCGCGTCGGACCCGCTGATGCTCGGCGCCGCGATTGTCATCGTGGGCGTCATCGCCGCGCTGGCGACGATGATCCCGGCGTGGCGCGCGTCACGGTTGGCGCCGTCGGGGGTGCTGCATTCTGAATAAGGCGCGCTGTCGCGCGCCGCGACAACTACGCACTTCACAACTACTCAACTACACAAGGTGCTCCGTTTGGGAGTTGACGCCTTGAGTAGTTGGACGTTCCGAAGTTGCGTAGTTATCACCTCACGCCCGCCACAGGTTCACTCTCGAGCGTGAGTACCTCGAAAGGCTTCAACTCGAACGTGTGTGATTGACCGGCGCGCAGATCCACTGGGGCGACGTCGTGGTCGAATGGACTGTGCATCCGGTAGCGCATTGGCGCGCCTGACGGGAGTTCGAACGTCTTCTGCACGTCGATCGCGATCGACTGCGGCTTGTCGCTCGGGTTGCGCAGCGTGAGAATGCCTTTCGCGGGCGACCACGCGGCCCACCCATAAACTTCGAGCGAGGCGGGATCGCCGCCTACCCAGTGCGTGTCGACGAGCGTGGACGCGTTCTCTCGCGACCATTTCGCGGCCTGCGCCAGCACGTCCCAGTTCTTCGGGCTGAGGAGCGACGGCGTGATGTACATCTCCTGGAGCTGCGTGCCCGTTCCGAAGTAGTCACGCACCTCGCTCGTAAAATCGTCGCCCGGATCCGTAGCGAGGTTCTTCGCGAACCGGGCGTAGATGAGACCGTGCAGCATCAGTGAATTGAGCGGGAACAAGGGGCCCTTTTTGACGATGCCTCGGTACGTATCGGCGTCGCGATACGTGATCCACTGCTGGCGAGACGTCCCGACGCCGGCGAAACTGTGGTCTTCGCCGCCGCGCCAGATGGAGTCGGCGACCTGCAGCCAGAACGGCGACGGATACGTGCCCGTCGTGAGGTTCACATAAAGATCGGGTTTGGCTGCGCGAAGGTCGGCGATGAGCGCAATCGCGGCCGCGAAGTCGCTGTCGAACCGGCTGCCCGGAATCGCAGAGTTGACGTTGCCGGTACCGTCGATCTTGAACTGGTTGACGCCTGCATCCTTGATCAATAGAAGGCACGTGTCGCGGAACCGCTCGAAGTACTTCGGCCCGGACAGCGCGAAGCCCCTGGCGTTGGTTTCGAACCCGGCGTCACGCCCGTGCTGCAGCCGCTCTTCCTTCGGCTTCCCGTAGCCTCCCCACGGCGACAGCCACACACCGGGCGCGGCACCGTACCTGGCGGCAGCGTCGCGCAGAGGCACGAAGCCGTTCGGAAACCCGGAGTGGAAATGCCAGAGCGACGACGGATCGTCCCATCCGTCGTCGAACAGAAACGAATCGAGCGCCACACCGCGCCGTTCGTGAAGTTCCGTGCCGAACGCGTTAATCCGATCCAGCGCGCCGGCCTCGTCGTACTTGCTGAAGTAGCCGAGGTCGTACCAGGAATTGTAGTGAAGGAACGTGCGATACGGGTGCGCGCGCTCGCGTTCGACGTAGCGCAGGAAATCACGGCGCAACTGGCCGGGATGCACGACGCCTATGACCGACGAATACGTCACGGGGCTGCCCGGCCGGAGCGGCAGTTGTCGTGGAAGCGACGCGACGACGTGGCCGTCTTCCGCGCGGCTCATCGAAAGCGGGTGCTCGAAGCCAAGAAAGATGTTGCCGGAGACGATCGGTGAGCCCTTCACGGTACCCACGACCTGGCTGTCGGGCAGATTGAAATCGATGAGGAGCACGTCGCGAATCGGAACGTCTGCGCCGGCACTCTGCAGCGTCACCACCTGCCGCAAGTAGTTTGAGGCGTCTCGAAGAACGGCGCTCCACGTCACACGCAGCGCCGGCTCGGCACTTTGGAGCGACACGGTAATCCGCCGGCCCGGCAGTCGCTCGACGAGGCGTGACGCCTTCGGATCTTCCGTGAGCGTCTCGACCAGCGGCGCGGCGGTGATCTTCATGTCCGACGCGTGGATCACGCGGCCGCCTTCGAGCACCAGTGAAAACGCGCCGGGCGGCAACGGGATCGTTCTGCCGTTCTGCCGGTCTTCGAACGACACGGCCTGGAATCGATCGCCGTCGATCTTCCAGCGCCCCGCGACGGCGGCGTTCGCAAGCATGATCGTGCCGCCCGTGATCGTGGCCTGCGCCACTCCCGGTCCGGACCCGCCGCGTCTGGCGGTCCGCTGCGCCCCACCGGCTGCCGCCGCCACCGCACCGAGTGCCATCACAACCACGATCAAAGCCGCCGCCGTCGAGAATTCGCGCCGCATGCGGCGAATCGTAGCACCGCTCGAGACGCCGCTCAGCATCGTTGCAGACGTTTGTGGAAGTTGTGCTGTCAATCGCGCGGCGATCGTCTCCCCTGGAGGGGCGCGGGATCGGTCCGGCTCAGATCGAAGACCAGGACATCGTTCTGACCGGCGCGAAGCCACGGCGCGGGGCAGTACAGGCGCAACTGGGGTCCGATGTCCCAGTAGCGTCCGAGGTTATGGCCGTTCACCCAGACAACGCCCTTGTGGTAATTCGACATGTCCAGGAACATGTCGGCGGGACGTTCGATCGTGAAGGTGCCGCGGAAAAAGATTCCGGGTCTCGCGGAGACTGACGCCGGCGACCATCGCATCAACGTGCTCACCCAGTCCTCGTCCAGCGGCAACGGGTACACCTGCCAGTTCATGAGCGTCATGTTGCCCAGCGTGACGCGATCGGTAATACCCTTGCGATCGATCATCTGCGGGCCGAAGTTGATGTGCCCCATCCCTTCCACCAGAATATCGAGCACCGGCGATGCGTTCGTCGTCGGCGGCAGCTCGATTGAGTTCTCGCCGAGACGGCGATCGAGCGCGCCGAGGTAGCGGCCGTCCACGAACACCAGCGCATAGTCGTGGGCGTCGGTGATCGTCAGCCGCCCTGACGTCCGCCCGACGAGCGTGGTGCGATAGAGCATCAGCCCCTGATTCTGACCGTAGGCTTCAAACGTTCTGGGCTGAAGCGCGGCGATCGGCGCCGGAAGATGATCCCAGATGGACGTGAACGGACGCATCTCGAAGGATGGGATGTCAATGGTCGGAATCGGATCCGGAATGGCGGGAAGCGGACGGTCCGTCGGGCGATACGATCCAATCAGCTCGCGCAGGGCTGCGTACTTCGCCGTGGCGCGGCCCTGTTCGTCAATGGGCGCGTCGTAGTCGTAGCTCGTCACATCGGGTTCGTAGCCCTTGCCGCCCGAATTCGCGCCGGCGGTGAAACCGAAATTCGTCCCGCCGTGAACGACGTAGAAGTTGAACGATTTGTGCGCGTCGAGCAGGAAACGAACTTCTTTCAGGAGATCAGCGATCGCGGGCTTCGCCCAGGGCTCTCCCCAGTGCGTCAACCAGCCGGGATACGTTTCAGAGGAGAAGACCGGCACGTGTGGCGCGATCGACCGCGCCAGGTCCCAGTCCCGTTCCGATGTGCCTGAATCGAGGCCAACCGCGGCTCCAGCCAGGTGTCCTGCCTCGAGCATGGAGCGCGTGGGACCGTCGGCGGTGTAGACCATTCCGCGAATTCCGTTCGTCGTCCAGATCTGGCGCAGACGCTCCAGATAGGCGCGATCGTTCCCGTAGCTGCCGTACTCGTTCTCGATCTGAACCATCAGAATCGGGCCGCCATTGTCGACGAGCAACGGACGCACAATCGGCGCGAGCGCCGCGATGTACCGCTCGACCGCCTGCATGTAGTGCGGGTTGAGACTGCGAATCTTCAGTTCCGGATCCGCGAGCAAGTACGGGGGAATGCCGCCGAAATCCCATTCCGCGCACACATACGGTCCGGGGCGAAGCAGCACCCACAGGCCTTCTTCCTGTGCGAGGCGCACGAACTGGGCGATGTCACGGTTGCCGGTCGTGAAGTCGAAGACGCCTTCCTTCTGCTCGTGATAGTTCCAGAAGACGTACAGCGCGATCGTGTTCAGGCCCATCGCCTTCGCCATGCGGATCCGGTGTCGCCAGTACTCGACCGGAATGCGCGCCGGGTGCATCTCGCCCGAGATGATCTGAAAGGGTTTTCCGTCGAGAATGAAATCGTTCTCGCCGAAGGTAAAGGTGTGGCGCTGACGGCCGGGTCCCTGAGCCGGCGCGCGCGGTCCAGCGGGCGAGATCGCGAGCGTCAGCGCGGCAGCGAGGACCGCGGCGAGAAACTTCATGCGGCTCACATCACCGAATGCCTGTGTCGAACTCGAGCCGCACCTCGGTGAGCCCTGACGACAGCACCTGCACGGTCTTCACCTGCGACTGCGGCGCAAGGATCGGCGCGTCCGGACCCGGAACGATCGTGTAGGTACCGGGCTGCAGAGAAACGGTGAATCGACCGTCCGCATCCGACGCGAATCGCGAGATTTCCCGCGCGTTCTGGTTGACGCTGAACATCGCCGCGAACGGCGCATCGCACGGCGTCTGAACCTGGCACACGGGCATGACGGGGCCTCGCACGACCACGCCGGTCAACCCTGTCGTAAGCGTCGGCGTGGTCGGCCCACCGCACGCCGCGAGGGCGGCCGCGAGCACGATCAGCACGTGCCGGGCACTCATGGTCGAGATCCTACCTGAGATGGCGCGCCGCAACCGGCTCACTCACATGATAGAGTCCGCCGCTCGGGAGGTGTGTATGGCCGTTCTCATCGCCGGAGCGACAGGATTCGTTGGCAAGCAGATCGCGTTGTCCCTGCAACGTAATGGACACGCTGTGCGCGGGCTCGTGCGCGAAGGACTGCAGTCGCCCAAAGCTGATGATCTCGTCTCGGCCGGCGTGCAGGTCGTCTCGGGCGACCTCCGTCGACCTGACACGCTGGCGGCGGCGTGCGAGGGGATGCACACCGTCGTCTGCACCGCGACGACGATGCCGGGCGGGGTTGATGATGGGATTAAACGCGTCGATCTGGAGGGCGTCCTCGCCCTCATCGGTGCTGCCGAACGCGCGGGCGTCCGCAAGTTCGTCTACACGTCGTACAGCGGCAATCTGCGACTCGCGTCGCCACTTGAAACAGCGAAGCGTGACTGCGAGGCGCGGCTGCTCGGGAGCGCGATGGATGCCGTCATCCTCAGGCCAAGTTATTTCATGGAGGTATGGCTTGGGCCGCATCTCGGCGTGGATCCCGTGAACGGGTCGGTGAGGATCTACGGCGACGGTGAAGCGAAGGTGAGCTACATCTCGGCATTCAACGTCGCCGACTTCGCGGTGGCCGCGGTCGATCGCGATACAGGACAGCAGGCCATTCTGGAAATGGGTGGGCCGGAGGCGCTTTCGCAGCGCGACGCGGTGCGGGTGTTCGAGCGCGTGCTCGGCGTCTCCTGCCGCATGGATTTCGTACCCGTCGAGGCGCTGCGTGCGCAATACGAATCCCCTGATCCGCTCCAGAAGACGTTCGCCGCTCTGATGCTCAACCTCGCCGGCGGCGATGCGATGCCAGGTGCGCCGGCGCTGGCCCGCGAGTACGGCGTGACACTCCGTTCCGTTGCGGACTACGCCGCAAGTCTTCGGAGCAACGCGGCCGCGAGCTAGGATCCGCCGGGCCCCCGGCACCCCGCGGCCCAGGCACCCGTTCGAGGCGCGAAGTCCCCAGTGCCCCGCCGGCGCAAGCCGGCGGTGTTACTCTCTTGCAGACGATGACCTCCCGCGTCGCTGCGCCAGTGCTTCCGTTTCGAATCGCCGACAGGGCGGGTTTCATCGACGCGCTTCGCGAGTTTCGCGATCACGGGACGCCGACGCTGAACTCCGAGATCGCGCTCGACACCGATCGCGGCCGGCTCAGCGTCCCCGCGTTCACGAACGAGTTCTGGACGGCGAAGCAGCGCGCCGCGCACAGCCTGCACGAGATCTCGTATCGCGCGTGCTTCAAGCCGCAGCTCCCGCGATTCTTCATCGAGCGGCTCACGCATCCGCTCGACGTCGTCTACGACCCTTTCATGGGACGCGGAACCACGCTGATCGAAGCGGGGTTGATGGGCCGCACACCCTTCGGCTGTGACGTGAACCCGCTGAGCGCGATGCTCTGCAAACCGCGGCTGCGGCCGCCGTCGCTCGACGAGATCCTGGAGACGCTCGATGCCGTCGATTTCGACGCGCCGGGGGAGATGCCGGATGAACTGCTCGTGTTCTTTCACCCCGACACGCTCCGGCAGATTTCGGCGCTCAGAACGCACCTGCTCGCGCGGGAGCAGTCGGGATCGCTGACGCACGTCGACCGCTGGATCCGGATGGTTGCCATCAACAGGCTCACCGGGCACTCCAAAGGATTCTTTTCGGTGTACACGCTGCCGCCCAACCAGGCGGTGTCGCCGCAATCGCAGGCGAAGATCAACGCGAGGCTGGGTCAGACCCCGCCGATGCGCGACGTCCGCTCGATCATCGTGAAGAAGAGCCGATCGCTGCTGGGGGACGCCACGGCGCACGCGCGCGCGTCGCTCCGCCGCATCGCTGAACGCGCCCGTCTGGTCGTCGGCCCGTCGTCGAATACGCCCGAGATCGAGACGGCGTCTGTCGCGCTCGTCGTCACATCGCCGCCTTTCCTCGATGTCGTCAACTATCCGGCCGATAACTGGTTGCGGTGCTGGTTCAGCGGCCTGGATGCGTCGGCTGTTGCCGTGACGCTCACAAGGCACGTCGACGCGTGGAGGGCATTCGTGACGAGCACGCTGCTCGAGTTGCGCCGGGTGGTTCAGCCGGGAGGGCACGTCGCGTTCGAAGTTGGCGAAGTGCGAGGCGGCGCGCTGCGCCTCGAAGAAGTGGTCATTCCGGCCGGGCTGGCTGCCGGCCTCGATCCCATGCTGGTGCTGATCAACGCCCAGCAGTTCACGAAAACAGCAAACTGCTGGGGCGTGGACAACAATCGCAAAGGCACGAACACCAACCGCATCGTGCTGTTCCGCCGGCCGGACTAGCGAACACTGTT
>DATJFQ010000051.1:0-20154 GCA_035495555.1 Vicinamibacterales bacterium | reverse complement strand
GACACTGAAACGATCAGGGCCCTGAGCCAGTGCGTGCTGAAATCGTGGCCGATTTCCCGGTGCTAAGAGAATCAGCTTCGCGGCCTTCGGGGCTTCGGGGCCTGCGTGGCATGCCGTCGGCGCGCCGCATCGTTGCTCCAGGACGATGGCGCGATCCTACGGAGCTGCTGCGCGCGGCAGCCACTGAGTGACGAGACAACCCGATGGCCAGCGGGCGCCGCGGCGACGGGGCCCCTGCTCGGCATTGCTCGGCCAGCCCCGTCTCGTGCTCAGCCGCCTGAAAGACATGTCGACGAGGAGCCGCTTCCGCGCGAGACGGGGCGCCCCGTCCTCGCCCCCGTCGGCCTGATCCAGCGTGGGCTCTGACGGCCGAAGGTCCCGAAGTCGGTGATTGCGAATTCCCGACGCAAAGAGAACAGCTTCGCGGCCTTCGCGCCTTCGGGATCTGCGTGGAACGCCGTCGGCGCGCCGCATCGATGCTCCAACGACGATGGGGAGATCGTTGTGGCTCTGAACGCAGCACCTTTTCCGAGGCACCCAGGCCCCAGCGCCCCGCGCGAAGCGCGGCGTGCTCTAATACAAGCGCATGGCAGCGCCCTCGTCACGACGGGTCTCGGTCCTCTTCGCTGCCACAGCGCTGCGGGTTTACACATCTTCATCGCGCGCGGCCGCGCTCGCGCTGCCCGAAACACTGTTTGCCGCGTTCTTCGTGGGTGGGCTGCTGCTCGATTCCGCCGGAGCGGTCGGGCCGTGGGTCGTGCTGGCGGCGGCGCTCTTCGGCTTCGTCGTCCGGCGGATCGATATCGAGAACTGGACGCTCTTCATCCCCGGCGGGCTGACCGGCCGCGTCGAGCGTGCATTCGGTCCGCGCGCGGCCACAGCCACGGCGTGCACCACGCTCCTCGAACGCATCCTGCTCGCGGCGCTTGCCTGCGTGGTCTTCGGCCACTACTGCGCTTCGTTCGTCTTCACGCTCACGGAGTACTCGATCGTGCTCCGCAGGGCCGGCGCCGCGGATCTGGCGAGCCTCGCGGCGCTGGTCATGCTCGGTTGGCTCTGGCTGCGTGCCCGGCGCGGTCCGCTCATGACGCCGGCGCAGCGCGCGCGTTACGTGTGGATTGCAGTCGCGATCCTGCTCGTGCTGTTCATCGCGGCCCTGGTGACGGCCATCGTCCGGCGCGCAGCCCCGCCTCTCCCCTCGCTCGCCACGTGGTGGAACCCGAGTCTCCCCTGGCGGCGACAGATCGAACTCGGGCTCTGGGCACTGGTGTCCGTGTTCGCGGCGCTTGGGCGCGCGGGCTCCGCCATCGGCGTCGCCGACAGCATTCCGCGCGCCGCACACGAACTCGAACCGCCGCGTATCGCCGGTCTGAGGCGCACCGTGCGCATGACCGGAGCGGCCGCGCTGCTGTTCACGGCCGGCCTGTCGTTCCTGCTGGCAGCATTCGCAGACGAGGGGTCGCACCTGCAGTGGACGGCGGCGCCTCTCGAGTTCCTGACGACCGTTATCGGGCCGCACTGGCTCGCCTTCCTCCTGCGTCCCGTTGTCGTCGTGGCTTCCGCGCTGCTGCTCGGACAGACGGGCCGCGCGGGGATGTGGGGGGCGGAAGCCGCACTCCTCCGACTGGCCGAACGCGGCGCCATTTCGTCGCGGTTCCAGGAGCAGGACCCCCGGTTCGGGCGATATCAGACGGCCATCAACGCCGTCGTCGTCGCGGTCGCCGTGGCGGTGCTGCTGAGCGGCGCGAGCATTACGTGGCTCGCGACAGCTTACGCGACGACCATGCTCTGGACGCTGGCCGTTCAGGCGGCGGCCCTGGGGCGCCTGTCGTTTCTCAGGCAGCGGCGCGCGGTGAAATCGGTTGGCGTCGTGCTGGCCGCATGCGCAGTAGCGATGCTGCTGCGGGGGGAGGCCGGCGCCGTGGCGGCGACGGCGGCCCTCGTGTCGATGACGGTGGTGTTCGCGCGGCACGCGCGGCGCATCGAGGAGCCGACAGCGGATGCCGATGCCGAGAGCCTGCTCGTCTCCAGCCAGATTCTCTCGTCAGATCTGCCTGAGCGGCCGGGCAGCATCCTCGTGCCCGTGCGCAACCCGCATCTGCTCTCCCATCTGACGGCGGCGCTTCGTACCTCCCGCGAGCACGACGTGGTCGTGATGACGGCGCGCCTCATCGGAACCGACGGCGTGGAAGAAGCGGACTCGATGGAGCCGACGCCGTCCGAACGCGCGCTCTTCGCGCGCGTGATCGCGATCGCGGAACGGTTCGGGCGCCCGGTGCGCCTGGTCATCGTGCCGGCGCACGACGTGTTCGACGCGGTCATCTCGACGGTCATACGGATGCGGGCCTCGGACGTCTACGTCGGCGAATCGACGTCGATCTCGGCGGACGCACAGGCGCGGCTCCTGGGCGAAGCGTGGGAACGCGCCGAGATGCCGGAACTGCAGGTCCGGCTCGTCATCTTCCACTCGAGCGGGCGATCCGACATTTTCCACCTCGGGCCTCACGCGCCGGAACTCGGCGCGCGGGACCTCGAACTCATCCACCGCATGTGGCTCGACGCGGGCAAGAGCGCCGGGCCGCACGTCCACCATCACGACATCGTCAGGGCGGCGTTGAACACGATGGCAGAACAACTGAGCGGCCCGGGCCGCGAGGACGCGCTGACGGCCATACGCGCAGTGGCGCGGCCGGCAGACGAACTCGCGGCGGTTCTCCGCGAACGCGATTACCAGCGGCTGAGAGACATGGTCCGCAACCGGCCGGCGAGCGATCTCGCCGAACTGCTGGCGGACCTCAGTCTCGACGAGCAGGCAATCGCGTTCCGCCTCCTCCCCCGCAAGGAGGCTGCTGAAACGTTCGAGTATCTCGAGCAGGACGCCCGCGAGGCGCTGCTGAAGACGCTCTCCAAGGAAGACGTGGCCGCCATCCTCAACAACATGGCGCCCGACGACCGCACCACGTTCCTCGAGGAACTGCCCGCCACCGTGACGCGCGAGCTGCTGTCGCTCCTCTCCGCCCAGGAGCGCGCGATCGCCGTCACCCTGCTCGGATATCCGGAGAAGTCGATCGGGCGGCTGATGACGCCCGACTACGTCGCGGTCCGCGAAGGCTGGACGATCCAGCAGGTCCTCGACTACGTACGCACGCACGGGCACGACAGCGAAACCCTCAACGTGATCTACGTCGTCGACGACGACGGGATGTTGATCGACGACATCAGAATCCGCGAGATCCTGCTCGCCGATCCGGCGCGCCGCGTCTCCGAGATCATGGACCGGCATTTCGTCGCGCTGAAGGCGACCGACGATCAGCAGGAGGCCGTCAACGCCTTCCGACAGTTCGACCGGACGGCGCTGCCGGTGACCGACACCTCCGGCGTGCTCATCGGGATCGTCACGGTCGACGACGTCCTCGACGTCGTCGAGACGGAAGCGACGGAAGACATCCAGCGCATCGGCGGTTCGGAAGCCCTCGACGAGCCCTACATGGAGATCGGCTTCCTGAAGATGATCCAAAAGCGGGCGGGGTGGCTGACGGCGCTGTTCCTCGGTGAAATGCTGACCGCCACGGCGATGGGTTTCTTCGAGAACGAAATCAACAAGGCGGTCGTTCTCGCCTTGTTCGTCCCGCTCATCATTTCGAGCGGGGGCAACTCGGGATCGCAGGCGTCAACGCTCGTCATTCGCGCGCTCGCGCTCGGCGAGTTGACGATTCGCGACTGGTGGCGCGTCATGCGCCGGGAAATCGGGGCAGGCCTCGCGCTGGGCGCAATTCTGGCGGTCATCGGCTTCCTGCGCATTACCGTCTGGTCGGCCTTCTCGGACATTTACGGTCAGCACTGGCTGCTGGTCGCGTTTACGGTCGCCTTTGCGCTGATAGGCGTCGTGATGTGGGGGACGTTGATCGGGTCGCTGCTGCCGATGGCGCTGCGACGCATGGGCTTCGATCCGGCCACATCTTCAGCGCCGTTCGTGGCGACGCTCGTCGACGTGACGGGGCTCATCATCTACTTCTCGGTCGCCCTCGTCGTGCTTCGAGGAACACTCCTGTAGCGCCCAGCGCGCCACCGGCATCGCGCGCGACCGCCATCGGATGGCAGCCTGTTTGCGATCACGGCCGTCCGGCAGCCGAGGTGTGGCTGCCCGGTGCGCAATCGGGAAAGAAACGGACCATCTTTGCGAAAAGCCGTACGCAGGCGTTCAGGCCTGCCCGGCTGCTGGAGTTCCGATGCGACTCTCAACACAAACGGCTGTGCTTGTGCTTTTGTCCGTTACGGTTCTGCCGCAGCCGGCAGCCGCGGACCCCGTTGAAATCACGAGCGGCTATTTCACTGCCGGCACCCTCACCACCTACGCACAAACCGTGATGAACGGGAGCGGTTTCGGGCTGAAGGCGTTCCTCGAGGCGTACGTCAGCACGCTGTCGCTTGAGTGCACGCCCTGCGCTCCTGGAACGACGATTGATCTTGGCGGCAGTTTTCTGGGTCCGCAGGCGAACGGGAGTGCTGTCGTCGACGGGGTCTCGTACCCGGAGATCTTTCTCGAGGGGATGACGGGCACGTTCTCATCCCCGTCCTTCACGATTTCCGGCACACAGAGCGTCACCGTCGAGCGGCCGTTCACCTTCTCCGGCGTGGTGAGCGGCTATCTGCTGGATCCAAACATTTACGGACGGACCGATCCGGCGTTCACGAAGTCGCTCGTCGGAGCGGGCACCGCCAGCGCGGCGTTCCTCTTCAACGGCGACCTGACGCCGCTGTTCTTCGGGACCGCGCTGCGGTATGACTTCACGAATCTGCACACGACGCCGGAGCCGGCGACGTTGTTCCTCGTCGGAAGCGGCGCGGCACTCGCCGGGCTTCGGCGGCGCAAGCGCGCCAGTGCGCCGGCGTGAGGAATTATCGGCGCCGGAAAACAAACAGCAGGAGGACGATGACGACGGCGGCGCCGATCCAGACGCCGCGGTCCCGATCGAAGCTGTTGCCGACCCAATCGGCAGCCGACTGGATTCCGGCGCCCATCCCGGCCAAGCCGCCGTATTCGCCGAGGTTCTGCATGGGGTGTGCGCAATCAATATCACAGAACGGCTGATCTCGCCGGCCGGGATCGTGAACAGCATCCCGCTTCTTCACACCGGAACCACCTGCACCGCCGCGTCTCTCACCTCCTCCAGGAACCGATTCAGGGTCGATCCCTTCAGCAGGATCTCCATGCGATTGCGAGCGCTCTGCCCGAAGATGACGTGGGTAATCCCTTCGCGCTGGGCGAATGCGATCAGTCCGTCGGCGGCTCGACCCGCGCGCACGCGGACGACTGTCGCACCGAGGCTCTCGGCGAGCGCGATGTTCTTTTCGAGGTGCGCCCGATCGCCCGAGTTGATCCGTTCTGGCGCCTCCCTGGGGGTCTCGACGTACACCGCATACCAGCGCGCGCCGAGGCGGCTGGCGATCCGCGCCCCGGCCCGAATCACGCGCGGGCCGCTGGCGCTCGCACTCATGCAGACCATCACGCGTTCGGGAATCAGCGCCGGCTCGAGGCCCTCGCGCGCGCGAAGAGAGGCGGCTTTCTCGCCGACCTCGTCGGCAACGGCTCGCAGCGCCAGCTCGCGCAGCGTGGACAGGTTGCCCTCGCGAAAGAAGTTCGTCAGCGCCTGCTCGACCTTCTCGGGCTTGTAAATCTTCCCCTGACGCAGGCGCGTCCTCAGCTCCTCGACGGTCGCGTCCACGTTGATCACTTCGTCTGCGCGATCGAGGAACGTGTCCGGCACTGTCTCCCGAACGCGAACCCCGGTCTCGCGGCTGACGAGATCGTTCAGCGTCTCGAGGTGCTGGATATTGATCGCGGTCATGACGCTGATCCCCCCGTCGAGCAGCTCGAGGACGTCCTGATACCGCTTCGGATTCCGGCTCCCTGGCGCATTGGAGTGCGCGAGTTCATCCACGATGCAGAGCGCCGGCTTCCGCGCGAGAATCGCGGCGAGATCCATCTCCTCGAGGACCGCGTTGCGATACGACAGCTTGCCTAAGGGCAGCACCTCCAGATCACCGAGTTGGGCCACGGTCTCGGCGCGTCCGTAGGTTTCGACGAACCCCACGACGACGTCCACCCCCGACGCCCTTGCGGCGCGTGCATCGCGCAGCATGCTGTACGTCTTCCCTACTCCGGGCGCCGCGCCGATGTAGACGCGCAGCCGCGCACGCAATTCGCTCTTCAGCCGCTCCAGCAGCGCTTCGGCGGAGGGACGCGTGGCTTCACTCACGGCGTCTTCATGCTACAGCCGGCCGGAACCCTCTCTCGGGACTTTACGGACTTTTTACCGGTTTCTAAGCCCTTTTCAACGTGCGGCTCTCTATGTTGGAGGCATGGCCCGGTACGCGAAGCCGCAGCCGCAATACGACATTCTGGCGCGGCGCATTTCCGGCGATCGCGATGAGAAGCTGGCGCTGATCGACGAGGCGATTCAGGAGTTGCTCGAGATCAAGCTCGTTGAGTGCGCCTCCAGCCAGGCGGGCGTCAGGTTTCTGGCGACGCCGCGGCGCAGCCACTGGTTCGGAATGACGGTGACGATCCTGGCGCTGCTCGCCATACTCGTGTTGCTGCTCGGCACCCGCGCGGCGCGCGCGCAGGAGCCCTCGGCGCCGGCGCAGACGCCTGCACCGGCCGACACGGACATCTGGTCGCACCTGAAGCTCGGGGCGACCTTCGGAGGCCCCGTGAAGAACCTCGCGTGGACGACGAGCTATTACTTCGGTCAGGAGCAGGCCGACAACGGCGTTCCAAACGGACCCGATGGCTGGTTCAGGGTGTTCGATACGCAGGCGGCCCTGACGCCGACGAGTGCGGTGACGCTGGGCGTGGACCTGTCGCATACCTCGAACCAGGTGCACAGCGGAGAAACCGCGCTCGTTCTGGAAGGCGCCGGCGCGTACGCCCGCTACCAGGTCACCGCGCCGGCGGCAGTCGCGGCGCGCTACGAGTATCTGCATGACGATCGTCTCTTCGGCGGGATCAGACAGGTCGGCTCGGCCTGGACCCCGCCGATCCCCGCGAGCAGCAGGACTGGAAGCAGTATTCGCGGTCGCTGATCATCTCGAACGTCGTCATGTGGCTCCTGACGTTCGCGATCGTCACGCTCCAGAAGTGGCTGCCCCTCAATCCCGACGGCATCGGCAACATGGATCCGACGCTGGCTTTCAACACGATTTCGAGCTTCGTTACGAACACGAACCTGCAGCACTACAGCGGTGAGACCGGGCTGTCTTATCTCAGTCAGATGGCCGTCATCACCTTTCTGCAGTTTGTCACCGCCGCAACCGGTGTGGCGGCCTGTATCGCGATCATCCGCGGCCTCGGCGGGAACCGGCTGCAGACGCTCGGCAATTTCTATGTCGACGTGACTCGCGCCACCGTCCGCCTGTTCCTGCCCCTGGCCGTTCTGGTGGCCGTGATTCTCATGTGGCAGGGAACGCCGATGACGTTCCATGGCGCCGCGAGAGCGACGACCGTGGAAGGTGCCGCGCAGACGATCGCGCGCGGCGGCGTCGCCCCCGAAGTCGCCATCAAGCAGCTCGGCACGAACGGCGGCGGTTATTTCGGACCGAATTCCGCCCACCCGTACGAAAACCCGACGCCCATCTCCAACTTCGTGGAGACCTGGTGCATCACCGTCATCCCAATGGCCATGGTGTGGACGCTCGGCGCGATGGTGCGCCGCCGCGGACTTGCCGTCATGGTCTTTCTGACGATGCTCGCGCTGTACCTGCCGATGGTGGCCTTCGGGGTCGCGCAGGACGCCAGGGGAAATCCCGCGATCAGTGCGATGGGCATCGATCAGTCCACCGGCTCGATGGAAGGCAAGGAGGTGAGGTTCGGCTCCGGTATGTCCGCGCTCTGGTCGGTGGCGACGACCGTGACGTCGAA
This sequence comes from Vicinamibacterales bacterium, assembly GCA_035495555.1. Classification (GTDB taxonomy): domain Bacteria; phylum Acidobacteriota; class Vicinamibacteria; order Vicinamibacterales; family 2-12-FULL-66-21; genus DATJFQ01. The sequence continues at coordinate 12,233 of DATJFQ010000051.1, read as the reverse complement.
CGGATCCGTGAATGCGATGCAGGACTCGCTGACGCCGCTTGGCGGGCTGATGCCGATGATGGGCATGTGGCTGAACAACATCTTCGGCGGCGTCGGCGTGGGCTTCATCAACATGCTGATCTTCATCATCGTTGCTGTATTCGTGGCCGGCATGATGATCGGCCGGACGCCCGAGTTCCTGGGCAAGAAAGTCGAGGCCAAGGAGATGAAGCTCGCGAGCCTCGCCCTGCTCTGGCACCCGCTCGCCATTCTCGTCGGGGCCGCAATCGCGTGTTACGTGTGGGCGACGACGGCGCATCCAGACGCGGCGCTCGCCTGGCTCCACAATCCCGGCCCTCACGGTTTCTCGGAAATGTTGTACGAGTTCTCGTCCGCCGCCGCCAACAATGGATACGGTTTCGAGGGCCTCGGCGACAACACGCCCTTCTGGAACATCTCCTGCGGGCTGGTGATGCTGTTGTCGCGTTACATCCCGATCATCGCGCCGCTCGGTCTCGCCGGCATTCTCGGGGCGAAGCCCGCGGCCCCGGAGACGGCCGGCTCGCTCCGCGCGGAGACGGCGACGTTCGGGTTCACGCTCTGGGCGGTGGTGGTCATTCTCGGATTGCTGATGTTCATGCCGGTCGCGGTACTTGGTCCTATTGCCGAGTATCTCGCAATGCGGTGAGGCCGGAGGTTCGAGGTTCGAGGTTATGTTCACTGAGGTTCGGCGCGGCGTTGTCTTCACGGTTCTGTTGATGCTGATGACGGGTGGCGGCTATCACGTGCTGCTCTGGGGCATCGGGCAGACGATGTTCCGTGAGCAGGCGGAGGGCAGCCTGATTTACCGAATCGACGGCACGGTCCTCGGGTCGCGCCTCATCGCCCGCCAGTTCAGCGAGCCGCGGTACTTCCACCCGCGACCCTCCGCCGTTGATTACAACGCGGCGGCCACAGGAGGCAGCAACTACGGTCCTTCGAACCGGGATTTCCTGAAGGCCGTTCGCGAGCGGCGCGACGCCATCATGCGGGAGGACGGCGTCACCGCGGGCCGCATACCCTCCGAGATGGTGACGATGAGCGGAAGCGGCATGGACCCGGACATCCCGCCGGCAGCGGCCGAAGTCCAGGTTGCGCGGGTCGCGCGAGCGCGTGGGGTTTCCGTCGAGCGCGTGCAGGCGTTGATACGCGCGCACACCGCGCCGCCCGCGCTGGGCTTCCTTGGCCGGGCGCGCGTCAACGTCCTCGAGCTGAACCTGGCGCTCGACGAGACCTTCGCCTCAGCCCAGGCGCTGCCATGAGGAACTGAGAGATACGCCATGAGTGAACGCGCACGCCGGATCTCGTCTGGGACCCGGCCATCGTGGGCCCAGCGATCGCGGATTCCTTTCGCAAGCTCGATCCGCGCGTCCAGATACGCAACCCCGTGATGTTCATCGTCGAAGTCGGCAGCCTCCTCACGACCATCGCGTTCGCGGAGGAGGTGTTCTCGCACTCCGGGGCTCCGCTCTTCACCGGGCAGGTCGCGTTCTGGCTATGGTTCACGGTCGTCTTCGCCAACTTCGCGGAAGCGATGGCGGAAGGGCGCGGGAAGGCGCAGGCGGCGACCCTTCGAAAAGCGAAAGCGGAGACGATCGCGACCCGCCTCCGGCCCGACGGGGTCCGCGAAAGCGTCGCAGCGAGTGTCCTTCGGGCAGGCGACGTCGTGCTCGTCGAAGCCGGCGGCCTGATTCCCGGTGACGGCGACATCGTCGAAGGCGTGGCCAGCGTGGACGAGTCGGCAATCACCGGCGAATCGGCGCCTGTGATCCGCGAGGTCGGCGGCGACCGCTCGGCGGTGACCGGCGGCACGCGTGTGCTTTCCGACTGGATCAAAGTCCGGATCACGTCGAATCCCGGCGAGACGTTTCTCGATCGCATGATTGCGCTCGTCGAGGGCGCTGTACGCCAGAAGACGCCGAACGAGATTGCGCTGACGATCCTGCTCGCGGTGCTCACGCTCGTCTTCCTGCTCGTGGTCGTCACGCTCCAGCCCTTTGCGATGTATGCGGGAACGTCCATCCCGATTCCCGTGCTGATCGCACTGCTGGTCTGCCTGATTCCCACCACGATCGGAGCGCTCATCTCGGCGATCGGCATCGCCGGCATGGACCGCCTCGTCCAGCACAACGTGCTCGCGATGTCCGGGCGTGCCGTGGAGGCGGCCGGTGACGTCGATACGCTGCTGCTCGACAAGACCGGGACCATCACGCTGGGCAACCGTCAGGCAACGGAGTTCAGGCCCGCGCCGGGCGTCAGCGAGGCGGTCCTCGCCAATGCCGCGCAACTGGCTTCGATTGCAGATGAAACCCCGAAGGGGCGATCGATCGTCGTGCTCGCCAAACAGAAGTACGGCATCCGGGGGCGTGACTTCGCGGCCCACGAGGCAGCGTTCGTCCCGTTCACGGCGCAGACGCGCATGTCGGGTGTCGACTTCGACGGGCGCGAGATTCGCAAAGGCGCGGTCGATGCGATCGAAAAGCTGGTCGCACGGGCCGGCAACACGATTCCTTCGGAGCTGAAGCAGCAGGTGGACCGCATCGCCCGCGAGGGCGGCACTCCCCTGGCGGTTGCCGAGAACGGCCGCGTGCTCGGCGTGGTCCACCTCAAGGACATCGTCAAAGGGGGCATTCGCGACCGTTTTGCGAAGCTGCGGGCGATGGGCATCAAAACCGTGATGATCACCGGCGACAACCCGCTGACGGCAGCCGCGATCGCGTCGGAGGCCGGGGTCGATGACTACATGGCGCAGGCGACGCCCGAAGACAAGCTGAAGCTGATTCGGCAGGAACAGACGAACGGCCGCATGGTCGCGATGACCGGCGACGGCACGAACGACGCGCCGGCGCTCGCCCAGGCTGACGTCGGGGTCGCGATGAACACGGGCACGATGGCCGCCAAAGAGGCGGGCAACATGGTCGATCTCGACTCGAACCCGACGAAGCTCATCGAGATCGTGGAAATCGGCAAACAGCTGCTGATGACCCGCGGCGCCTTGACCACCTTCTCGATCGCAAACGACGTCGCGAAGTATTTCGCGATCATCCCCGCGATGTTCATCCTGGCATTTCCGCAGCTCACCGCGCTGAACATCATGCGCCTGGCGACGCCGCAGTCCGCCATCCTCTCCGCGGTCATCTTCAACGCCGTGATCATCGTCGCCCTGATCCCGCTCGCGCTGAAGGGCATCGCCTACAAGCCTCTTGGCGCCGCAGCGGTTCTGCGCCGGAATCTTCTAATCTATGCTGTGGGCGGCGTGCTGTTCCCCTTCCTGGGGATCAAGGTCATCGACGTTGTCCTTGTGGCCCTTCGGCTTGCATAGCCCTGCCGGCACCGATCGTCATCGTCACTCGTCGTCGGCGAAGCGATAGCCGACCCATGGCTCGGTCCTGATGTACTCGGGGCGCGACGGATCCTGCTCGATCTTCCGGCGCAGCGCGTTGATCAGGACCCGCAGGTGTTCGGGTTGGTCCACGGCATTGGGACCCCAGATGGCCTTCAGGATCGTGCGATGCGTCAGCACCCGTCCGGCGTGCTGTGCCAGGAGTACGAGCAGCTCGAACTCTTTCGGCGTGAGCCTCACGTCTTCCTCGCCGCGCATGACACGCCGGCGGTCGACATCGATGACGAGGGCTCCGCGCGTGATCGTCCCCGCAGGACTCGCGGCTGCATCGCTGCGGCGGAGCGCGGCACGGACCCGGGCGAGCAGTTCCTGGGACCCGAACGGCTTGGTGACGTAATCGTCCGCCCCGGCGTCGAGCGCCGCCACCTTGTCCTGTTCGGCGCCGCGAGCGGACAGTACGACGATCGGCATGCTCCGCCCCTCGCGCAGCCGCCGGCAGACGTCCACGCCGTCCATGTCGGGCAGGCCAAGATCGAGGATCACGAGGTGCGGCGTCTGCCGATCGGCGGCGTCGAGCGCGGCCTGTCCGCTCGTGGCCGTCGCCACGTCGTAGCCCTGCGCTCTGAGCAGCGGCGCAATCGTCGCGAGCAGGCTCGGCTCGTCGTCCACGAGCAGGATGCGGGATCGCGTCATGCGTCCTCAGCCGCGAGGGCGCGCACGCCGCCAGGTACCGCGATCGTGAACTGGGCGCCGTTGCCGGGGATGTTCTCTCCCCAGACGCGCCCGCCTTCGGCCGCGAGGAGACCGCGCGTGATCGCGAGGCCCATACCGGTGCCCGGCCCGAGCTGTCGCGCGCGTGCGCCGCGGAAGAACGGTTCGAACAGGTGCTCCATTTCCTGCTCGGGGATCCCGTTGCCGTGGTCGCGGACGGTCAGACGGGCACCCTGCTCGTCCGTCCACCCGCGCACTTCGATCGTTGCGCCCGCCGGCGAATAGGCGGCGGCGTTCTCGAGCAGGTGTGCCAGCGCCGACGAGGTCAGGCGCGGATCCGTTTCGACAGCGGAGTCTGCGCGGGCCTCAATCTGCAGCACGTGCCCGTCGAGGCTGCTGCCCGCGTAGCTCACCGCGGCCTCGATGATCTCGGACGGCGTCACCCAGAGCCGATCCGGATGAACCGAGTGTGCCTCGATTCGCGCCATGTCCAGGATCTCCTCGAAGAGCCGCTGCAGCCGGTCCAGCTGTTCCACCGCAATGCGAGCCTGCCCGTGGCGTTCGTCGGCCTGCGCGGCGGGCGTGTCGAGATTGGTGACGGCGGTACGAATGGCCGTCAACGGCGTCCGGAGATCGTGGCTCAGCGACGCCAGGAGCGCCGACGACAACTCTGCCCGCTGCCGCGCCAGTTCGGCCGCGCGCCGCTCGGCAAGGAATTGATGCCGCTCGATCGCGATCGCCACGATCCCGGCGACCGCATCGTGCGTGCCGGGATCCAGCGGGGCGCCTCCGAGGATCAGCAGCCCGATGGCGCGCGTACCGAGCCGGATTGGCGCCATCATCAGCGGCCGTCGGCCCGCCGCTTCCACTTGCCGGTGGCCGGCGTAGGCTCGCGTCCGGGCGTCGAACTCGAGCGTCCCCCGCGCACGCGCGTAGGCCTCGCTGAGATCGTCGGGCGGGATCTCCGGCATCGCTTCTCCGCCATGATGAATGTCCCAGGCTCCGGACGGACGCGGCAGGCAGATTGCGACGGTGTCCTGGTTGAAGCGGCGGGCGACGTGTCGGGCGACGGCGTGGAGCGCCCCCTCCTGCTCGGTGGTGAGCAGGATGTCACGCGTGAGGTCGAACAGCCGCGACACCTCCCGCCGGCGTTCCAGCGCCTCTGTAGCCCGGGCCCGGGCGGACGCCGACAGATTACTCGCGACGATGCTCACGACGAGAAAAGCGGCCAGGGCGACCCAGTTCTGCGGGTCGGCAATCGTGAAGGTGCCTACCGGGGGCAGGAAAAAGAAGTTGAAGCACAGCATCGCGGCCGCCGAGGCCGCGACCGCCACCCTGAGATCGGCATACGCCGCCACGAACAGCACCACGAGCAGGTACCCGAGCGCGATCGTCGTCGGCGAGTGCGGCGCGAGGCTCCTGAGGGCAATGGTTGCTGCGCCAAGGGCACCGGCAGCCAGCATCAGTTGAACAGGACGACGCCGCACGCTGACATGGTAGCGCGCACGGCGGAGCTGGCTCTTTACGGCTTTTTTATGCCCCGCTGGCTAGACTCAGAACAGGCCAAAGCGCCGGCCGACCCCCGGCGCGCGGGGGAACCACCGCGGTCAATTGAGGCCGCCGGGGCGAATCCCGCCGGAGCGCACCGATGGTTGCGATCGGAGCGCGAAGGCGGGAAGAGGATTCCAACCTCTAGCCCGTCAGCTAACCTCGCCGGCTGATTGGAAACAGCCTTGCCAGACGGCGGCACGTTCACGGCGTTCAAGCGGCTCATCGTCGGCCGCCCGATCCCCAATCACCTTGCCCATCACGAGCGGCTCTCCAGGCTGACGGGACTCGCGGTCCTGTCCTCCGACGCGCTGTCGTCCGTCGCGTATGCGACCGAGGAGATTCTGCGCGTCCTGGTGGCGGGCGGCCTGGCGGCGCTCTCGTTCTCCACGCCAATCGGCATCCTGATCGCAACGCTCCTTGCGATCGTCGTGTTCTCCTATCGCCAGACGATCCATGCGTACCCGAGCGGCGGCGGCGCGTACATCGTGTCGAAGGACAACCTCGGCGCCATGCCGGCTCTCGTCGCGGCTGCCGCGCTGCTCATCGACTACACGCTCACGGTGGCGGTGAGCATCGCCGCGGGCGTCGCGGCGGTCACGTCGGCGTTTCCAGCGCTGCACATCAACCCGGTGTGGCTCTCGCTTGTCTTCCTGGCGGTGCTCACCCTGGGGAATCTGCGCGGCATCCGCGAGTCAGGGCAGATCTTTGCGCTGCCGACATACTTCTTCATCGTGATGATCCTGTCGCTGATCGGCGCCGGCGCATACCGCTGGGTTACCGGTACGGTGCATCCGATCACGCCGGAGAACGCGTTGCCGATCGGATCGGCCACGCTTGGCCTGTTTGCGCTCCTGACCGCGTTCTCCAACGGCTGCACCGCCATGACCGGCGTGGAAGCCGTGTCGAACGGCGTCCCGGCGTTCCGGCCGCCGGAATCACGGAACGCGGTGGCCGTTCTCCTCGCTATGGCGGCGCTGGCGATCACGATGTTCCTCGGGATTACGGCGCTGGCACATGTGTATCGCGTCGTCCCCTCCGCGACCGAAACGGTCGTCTCGCAGATCGCGCGGGCGACCTTCGGCGGCCGCGGCGTCCTGTACCTGTGCGTGCAGGCTGCCACGATGCTGATCCTGGTGCTCGCGGCGAACACCGCGTACTCGGATTTCCCGCGGCTCGCGTCGATCGTGTCGCGAGACGGCTACCTGCCGCGCCAGTTCGCGAACCAGGGTGATCGGCTCGCCTTTTCGAACGGCATCCTCGTGTTGAGCGTGTTCGCCGGACTGCTGCTGGTCCTATTCCGCGGCGACACCCACGCTCTCATTCCGCTCTACATGATTGGCGTCTTCATCTCGTTCACGCTGTCGCAGTCCGGGATGGTGCGGCACTGGTTCCGCGAGCGCGCGCACGGCTGGCGCAGCGGCGCGGCCATCAACGCTGTCGGCGCGATCGCGACGTTCGTCGTACTCTGCATCGTCGCCGCTACGAAGGCGGTCGAGGGTGCATGGATCATCATCGTGCTCATTCCGATCCTGGTGGCGCTCTTCAAAACGACGAGACGTCACTACCAGCATGTCGCGGAACAACTGTCGCTCGCAGCCTGGCGGGGAGACGCGCCGCACCACAGCACTGTCTTGATCCCGATCGGCGGTGTTCACCGGGCGGTCCTCCAGGCGTTGTCGTACGCGCGCAGCCTGTCGGGTGACGTCCGGGCGATCTTCGTCGATACCGGCGGCCCGGAAACCGAGCGTGTCCGCCAGGAGTGGTGCCGCTGGGGCGGCGGCACACGGCTGGACGTTCTCGAATCGTCGTACCGTTCTCTGCTCGAGCCGCTTCTGGAGTACATCGAACAGTTGCAGATGAACCACCCGGACGACTTCATTACCGTCGTATTGCCGGAGTTCGTACCCCACCGCTGGTGGCAGCACCTGCTGCACAACCAGCGCGCGCTGCTCATCAAAGGCGCGTTGCTCTTTCGGCCGCGCGTCGTCGTGACCAGCGTACCCTTTCATCTGGAACGCTGAGCGGTACGAGCCAACGGCTTTTCGCTAGCTTTTCGGGATCTTCGCGCCTTCGGGATCTCGGTGTCAGCCGTGGGCGCGTCTCAGCGGCCAGTGGCTGTCGCTCGTACGTGCGGCGGTCGCCCGAGCGAGTTTGTTCTCCTCGAGTAGTTGTGGAGCTGTGAAATTGCGTCGTTGCTGTCTTCTCACTCGACCAGAAAGCGATAGATGCTGGTCGACCTGTACTCTTCATTTGGCTTCAGGATGGTCGACGGGAACTGCGGGTGATTCGGGGAATCGGGAAAGTGCTGCGTCTCGAGGCAGACGCCCGCGTGTTTTCCGTATGGGCGGTTGCCCTTCCCCACCATGGATCCATTCAGCTTGTTGCCCGTATACACCTGGATGCCGGGTTCCGTCGTCCAGATTTCGACCACGCGGCCGCTCGACGGGTCGCGGAGGCGCGCGGCGCGCGCGACGCCTTCGCCGGTGTGATTCAGCACCCAATTGTGATCGTAGCCGCCCGCCCGCGCGATCTGCTCGTCGTCGGCCCCGATCCGGGCGCCGATGGGGACCGGATCGCAGAAGTCGAAGGGCGTCCCCTTGACCGGCGCGCAGGCGCCGGTCGGGATCATCGTGTCGTCCACGGGCGTGAACCGGTCCGCGGCGATCGTCAATTCGTGTCCGAGCACGTCGTCGCAAGTTCCGGCGCCCAGGTTGAAATATGTGTGCTGGGTGAGGTTGATCGGCGTCGGCGCGCTCGTGATCGCACGATACTCGACGACGAGTTCGTTGCTGTCGCGCAGCGTGTAGCTGACGCGCAGTTCGACGGATCCCGGATACCCCTCCTCGCCGTCAGGGCTCACGCGCGTGAACTTCACGGTCTCGGCGCCGGGCACCTTGCGGGTCTCCGCCAGCCAGACGCGCTTGTCGAAGCCGCGCACGCCGCCGTGCAGGGAATTGGGTGGATCGTTGATCGGAAGCGCATACGTGCGGCCGTCCAGCGTGAACCGCCCGCGCGCGATCCGGTTCGCGTATCGTCCGATGATGGCGCCGAAATACGGGGGCAGCGGAGTCTCGCCGTAACGCGCCGCGTCGTCGAAGCCGAGGACGATGTCGCCGGGGATGCCGGAGCGATCGGGAACGATCAGGGACGCGATGATGCCGCCGTAAGTAAGGGCGTCGAGGCGGATGCCGTTCCTGTTCGTGAGACTCAGCCGTTCGGTTGCGACGCCCTGCAGGCGCGCGCCGGTCAGCTCGCGGCGGACCACGGGCGGCTCCGGTGCAAGCTGCACGCCGAAACTCTCTGATAGAATCCCAAACGCTTTTCCGCCCTATCTTTTACGAGGTACGTTGCTGATGACACGACGCATGTCCCAGTGGGCGCTCGTGGCGGTCCTGGCCGTCCTGATACTGTCCGCCGGGATCACCGGAGCCGCCCAGGCGCCAGCCCCGCCGTCTGCCGCCAATCCATACGCGCGCGATACCAGACAGCCGGTTGACGAGGCCTACACGGCGAAGATCAAGGAATACACCACCGCGCCGTATTTCACGTCGCCGCTCGTAGATTATCTCCCGGCATCGAAGACCGTGCCGACGCCCATGGCGGTGTTGAAGGACGTGGCGGGCGCGCCCGGCATCCTCCCCTATTCCACCGAGGTTTATCAATACATGCGCCTGGTCGAAAAGGCCAGCCCGCGTGTGAAAGTGATCTCGATCGGCAAGACGGAAGAAGGGCGCGAGATGATCGCCGTCGCCGTGTCGTCGGAAGCGAACCTCGCGAAGCTCGACGCCAACCGCGCGAACCTCGCGAAGCTCGCCGACCCTCGCACGATCAACATGAACGATGCGGAAGCGGACCGCATCATCACGGGCGGCGTCGTGCCGATTTACTACATCACGGGCACGATCCATTCGCCGGAAACCGGCGCGCCGACCGCGTTGATGGAACTCGTCTACAGGCTGGCCGTGGATGACAGCCCGTACATTCAGAAGATCCGCAGCAAGCTGATCACGCTGGTCACGCCGATCGTCGAGGTCGACGGGCGCGACCGCCACGTCGACGTTTACCGCTGGCATCTCGCCAACCCCGGAAAGAACTGGCCGGGCACGCTGTATTGGGGCAAATACGTGGCGCACGACAACAACCGCGACGCGATGGGCGTCACGCTGGACCTGACGAAGAACGTGCTGAACACGTACGTCGACCAGCACGCGCAGGTCCTCCACGACCTGCACGAATCGGTGCCGTACCTCTACGACAACACGGTCGGCGACGGTCCGTATAACGCCTGGATTGATCCGATCCTCGCCAGCGAATGGCAGATGATCGGCTACAACAACGTCGAAGAGATGACCAAGTTCGGCATGCCGGGCGTCTTCACCCACGGCACCTTCGACACGTGGTCGCCCGGCTACCTGATGTTCATCGCCGCGATGCACAACGGCATCAGCCGCCTCTATGAAACGTTCGGCAACGGCGGCGCGGACACGGTCGAGCGATCGCTCCCGCCGTCGCAGACCTCCCGGACGTGGTATCGGCCGAATCCGCCGCTTCCCAAAGCGATGTGGTCGCAGCGCAACAACAACAACTACGAGGAGACCGGCCTGCTCGTCTCGCTCAATCAGTTCGCGGACAACACGCAGTATTTCCTCAAGAACTATTACCTGAAGAGCAAGCGGTCGATTCTGAAGCCGAAGACCGAGGGACCCGCGGCCTACGTGTTCGCGGGCGATGACCCGCGGCCGGGCGCGCAGGCCGATCTGCTGAAGATTCTTCAGACGCAGCGCGTCGAGATCTCACGCGCGACGCAGCCGTTCACCGTCACGATACCGGTGAAACGCACCGCGCCGCGTGGCGGCGGCGAAGGCGGTGCGTCGACCCCCGCGGCTCAGGGCGCAGGCGACGAGGCGCAATCGTCGGCGCAAGGCGCGGGTCGGGGCGGCCGCGGGAATCGTCCGACCACCGAAAGTCACACCTTCCCTGCCGGCTCATACATCGTCCGGATGGATCAGCCGTTCAGCCGGATCGCGGACGCGCTGCTCGACTATCAGTACTGGGCGCCAGACGATCCGCAGCGCCAGCCGTACGACGATACCGGATGGACCTTCCCCGAAGTGTTCAACGTGAAGGTCACGCGCGTGACCGATGCAAAAGTGCTCGACGCGGCGATGGAGCCGGTCAAAGGCGCAGTGGCTGCGCCGGGCGGCATCAGCGGCACGGGAGCCGTGTATCTCGTCAACAACAACACCGACCCGTCGCTCATCTCGCTTCGCTATCGCCTGAAGAACGCGAAGTTCGACGTCTCGGAAGAGCCGTTCGACTCGGGCGACGCGCACTTCAACCGCGGCTCGTTCATCATCAGCGGGGCCGCCGGAGACGAGGTCGCCAAGGCGACCGCGGATCTGGGCATCAAGGCCGTGGCGGCCGCGTCGGCGCCCTCGGTCAAGACGCACGCGTCCGCGCCCGCGCGAATCGCGCTTCTGCACACATGGATCAACACGCAGGACGAAGGCTGGTGGCGGCAGACGCTGGACTTCCGCGGCGTCCCGTTTGATTACATCAGCACGCAGGACGTCGCCAAAGAGGCCGACCTTCACTCGAAGTACGACGTCATCCTCTTCCCGCCCGTCGGCGGCCGCGCGGGACGCGCGATTATCGAAGGGATGCCCATGTATGGCAACCCGATCCCCTGGAAGACGACGGAGCTGACGCCGAACATCGGAAAGATCGATTCGACGGACGACATTCGTCCCGGCATGGGTTGGGACGGCTTGATGCACCTGCAGAAATTCGTGCACGACGGCGGTCTCCTCATCACCGTCGAGGACACGGCGGACTTCGCCGTCAACTACGGCCTCACCCAGGGCGTCTCGGCGGCCAACGGTCAGCGGCTGAAGGTGATCGGCAGCATCCTGAAGTCGAAAGTGGTCGACGGCGCGAGCCCGATTGCCTACGGCTACGCGGACGACCTCTCCATCTACGCGGACAACCCGCCGCTCTTCGGCGTCAGCGCCACGGCCGGCGGGCGGGGCGGCGGCCGCGGTGGCGCGGCCGGCGAAGCGGGTCCGCGCCGCGTGACTGGTCGGGGGACGCCGGACGATCAGGATCAGCCGCAGGGGTTCGCGCAGCTCGGGCCGCCCGAAGAACAGCCGCACGTGGAGGCCTGGCAGTACGCGCCGATTCAGGAGGAGCAGCGCCGCAACGGGATCAACATCATCCCGCCGCAGTACCGTCCCCGGGTGGTGATGCGGTTCGGCGACGCGCGAGACCTGCTCGTCTCCGGTCTTCTCGACGGCGGCAACGAGCTGGCGCAGCGGCCCATGGTCGTCGACGTACCCGTCGAGAAGGGCCACGTCGTCGTGTTCGCGAACAACCCGATCTGGCGCGGCGAGACGCAGGGGAGTTATTTCCTGGTGTTCAACGCGATCCTGAACCATGACCACCTGGATGCGGGGCGGAAGCTGGACGCGAAGTAACAATCCGCGCTTCGCGCGGGGTGCCAGGGGGCTGCGTGCCTCGGATGCGTGCCGGGCTTCCGCGCTTCGCGCGGGGTGCTGGGGGCTATAGCCCGGCCGATGGTGTAGCGCAGGCCTTCAGGCCTGCCTTCAGGCAG
>DATJFQ010000050.1:0-4616 GCA_035495555.1 Vicinamibacterales bacterium | reverse complement strand
CCGTTGATCTCGACGCGATGCCCGACGGCTTTGTCGAGGTCATCGTCTTTGCCCACGAGCGTGTAGTCGGGCAGCGCGCCTTTCTTGTCGGCAGCGTTGGTCAGGACGTACCCGGCATCCTTGCCACCCGGGGCTACCGCGACGCAGCCCGTCACGTGCACCTCTTTGCCGTCCTTGATCGTGATCTTCGACTTACTCTCGGTTTGCGCAGTGAGCGCAACGGCGCCAGACAAGGCCAGAGCGATTGCTACGGCGACGGTGCGGATGGGCTTCATAAATCCTCCGCTGCGGTCGGTGCCAGCGGCGTGCCACCGCCGCGGCTGAGGTTGTGTCAGTGCACCGCCGCTACCGTGATGCGCGAATCAGCGGCGCCCGTGTTCATCCACGCCGCAACGGCGCCGTCCGTCGTCGCGGCGATGGCGGGATACGAACCGCGCACGGTTTCCGTCGCTGCGATCGGCGTGAATACGATATCGGCGCCGTCGTCGGGCGTCCCGCGCGCAAATCGAACCTTCCGGCCACCCTGGGTCGCTTCGTCCCACGCGACGAGCAGCGTTCCTTTGCGCGTGAGCACCAGTTGCGGGTGAAATGCCGCGCCTGCCGTCGGAATGCGGACTCGCTTGCTGAACGTGCGGCCGTCCCGCGATGTCGCGTAGAAGAGCGCGAGCGTCTCCTGGCCGTTCTCGGTCGTCAGCGTCGGCCAGACGATGTGGACGCGCGACGAGGGGTCGACGGCGATCGCGGGACCGTTCTCCGGGCATCCGTCCAGCTCCCATTTGTCCTCGCTGACGCGGACGGGATCCGTGAACGTGCGTCCCCCGTCGCGTGACATCGCGAACGCGATATCGCGGAGGTTGCCCGGATACACGTGGCGCCAGGCGGCGTAAATCGCGCCATCCGGGCCGGTCGTGAGCGCCGTCTTGCAGCAATAGCAGACGCCTGCGGCAATGGGACGCACGGCCGCAGCGTCGCCGAGGCGGCCAAAGAACAGCTTCGAGAGTTGCGCGCGTGCGACGCCATCCGCCGGCGCTTCGACGTGTGCGCCCGCCTGGTGCGACATGTGTGCGCCGGTCATCGCATCCCGGTGGTCGAGCCAGACCGCCACCACCCGGCCGTCGCGATCCGCCGCGATCGATTCCCATCCGCGGTTTCCCGCTGCGTCCGTCCCCGGCACGGGAACGGGCCGCGAGAACGTCCGCCCTTGATCGTTCGACCGCGCCGACATCAGTCGTGTCCCGTCCCCGTCCTTCGACGTCCACACGACGACAAGCGCGGGCGCAAGATCGCGGCGAGACACGAGCGCGATGCGCGGCGGCTGCTCTCCTGAAAGCGTCGCCCGCGAGCCCGCATCGCTGACACGCACCGCTGGTGCGAACGTCTGCCCGGCGTCGTGGCTGACGGCGATGTATACGTCGGTGGGGCCGTCCTTCGCGGTCGCGCCCCACGCGACGGCCGCGAGACGGCCGCTCGCCGCAATCGACGGGTTCGCGTTGGTGCTGCCGCTGATCCCGAGCTCGCGTGGGGAGGCTGCCGACGTGACGGCCGCCGCAGATGCCACCAGCCAAATCGTGGTGAGCGACATCGCCGCTATCAGACCGATCCTCATACTTCGACTATAAAGGATACTTGAGCGTGTACGTGTTCGTCCGATCTGTCGTGTGGATGCTGACGCTGCTGCTGGCCGCTGCCGCGCCGGGTGCGGCACAGAGCGCCAGTCCCTCGCCGCCGGCGCAGCCGCAGGCTGTCTCGACCGGTTTCGACGGCGGGTTCTTCATTCAATCCGCGGACGGCCGCAACCGGCTGACCTTCGGGATGGTCTCGCAAGTGGATGGGCGATTCTCGACGGACAATCCCGCACCGATCATCGACACATTCATCGTGCGCAAGGCGCGGCCGATGTTCACGGGACGGCTCGCCCACTATTTCGATTTCAAACTCGTCCCGGATTTCGGCAACGGCAAAGCGGTCGTCCAGGACGCCACTATCGGGATCCTCTTCTCGCCGATGGTGCACGTCCGCATCGGCAAGGACAAGACGCCGATCGGCTACGAGCTGCTATTGAGCGATCCGTACCTGCTCTTTCCCGAGCGCTCGCTCGCGTCGGCCCTCGTTCCGAATCGGGACGTCGGCGTCAGTGTGCAAGGCGATGTCGCGGCCTCGAAACTGTCGTACGCCGTGGGTCTCTACAACGGGATCCCTGACGGCACCAGCAGTTCGACCGACGTCGACACGAACAACGCGAAGGACCTCGCCGGACGTGTCATCGCGCAGCCGTTCGGCGCGGCATCCGCGCTGCACGGCCTCGGCGTGCACGTCGGCGCGAGTGCCGGTTCGTCCAAAGGTCCGCTCCCGTCCTTCGCGACGTCCATCCAGCAGACGTTCTTTGCGTATGCGGGTGCAGCCGCCGACGGGAAACACACGCGGGTCGCCCCAGCCGTCTTCTATTACCGCGGGCCGTTTGGCGGTTTCGCGGAGTACGTGCGGTCGACGCAGGCAATCGCGGGTTCGAGGGGCGCCGCCGACGTGAGCAATCACGCGTGGGACGTCAGCGGATCATGGCTGCTGACCGGCGAGACGGGCTCGCCGGCGATGATTCACCCGATCCATGACTTCGATCCGCAGAACCGCGAATGGGGAGCGCTGCAGATCGTTGCGCGCTACAGCGCGCTGACGATCGATCGTGACGCCTTCGACCTCGGGTTCGCTGCGCGCGGGGCAAGTCGTGAGGCGCGGCAATTCACCGTCGGCGCCAACTGGATCCTGAACCCGTTCGTGAAGTTCTACGCGATCTGGGAGCAGACGACCTTTCAAGGCAACGCCGAGCGTCCAGCCGAGCACGCTATCGTGTTCCGATCACAGCTGGCGTTTGGCGATCGGCGCTGAACGTTCGCCTGCATCATCCGAGGCCCCCGCGCGAAGCGCGGTCACGCGCAACACGACGGGCCGCAACAGCTGCGCTTCGGACCCGGCTTGGTCGCGCGGATGAAGGCGCTCATGAACCGCCCTTCCACCTGCGCCAGCACCTCGTCGCTGCCCAGCCCGGCTCCGGCGAGGAACTGCTTTGCGTCTTCGGCGCGATAAATCCGCGTCGGCTCGACGCCGACGTGTTCGAACCCCGCGTTCGCGAGCTTCTCGCGGTACGCGCTCTCCTCCAGCGCTCCGGCGACGCACCCGATCCACAGCTCCATGCTGCGGCGTACGGCGTCCGGCACATCACCGCCGCGCGTGACGACGTCCGACACGGCAAAGCGGCCGCCGGGCTTGAGCACCCGGAACGCCTCCGCGAGGACGCGGTCCTTGTCGCCGGACAGATTGATGACGCAGTTGGAAATCACGACGTCGACCGAATCGTCGGGCAGCGGGATGTTTTCGATCTCGCCTTTGAGGAACTCGACGTTGGTCACACCGGCCTTCTGCTGGTTCTCGCGCGCGAGCGCCAGCATGTCGTCGGTCATGTCGAGCCCGTACGCTTTGCCTTCAGGGCCGACGCGTCGCGCCGACAGGAGGACGTCGATACCTCCGCCAGACCCGAGATCCAGCACCGTCTCGCCCGATTTCAATTCGGCAAGCGCGGTTGGATTTCCGCACCCCAGCGACGCGCGCACGGCTGCGTCCGGCAGCTCGGCGGTCTGGTCGCTCTCGTACAAATCCGAGCTGATGGGGTCGCCGCAGCAGCCTGAGGTGCCGCATCCGCAATTCGCGTCCCCGCTCCGTGCCTGCCGTGCGGCCTCTCCGTACTTCTCCTGCACCGCGTTCTTGATTGCATCCATGTTGCTATCTCCTATATTCGCCTGAGCGAATGTTTGATCGACGTGATATATTTGTCAAGGCGAATATATGAGCCCAGCGACTTCCGCACGTAAACCAACCATCGATCGGCTCGAAGCTGCATTCAAGGCACTCGCGGACGGGACGCGACTGCGCATCCTCGCGCTGCTTGGCGAGAACGAAGTCTGCGTGTGCCACATCCACGACAGCCTGGGCCTGCCGCAGCCGACGGTATCCCGGCACCTGGCGTATCTCCGCCGCGCCGGCCTCGTGCGCGCCCGCCGCGACGGGGTCTGGATGCATTATCGCCTCGCGACTTCAATCGATCCGGCGGTACAACGAGTGCTCGACGCGGCGATCGGTGCTCTGCGCGAACTGCGGACGACGACCGAGGATCGAAAGCAGTTCGAGCGATCGTTCGGTGACCTGTATGTCTGCGACTCGCCTGAGGGAGGTGCGTGCTGTGCTCCGCGCACCTGAGACCGCGGAAGAACGGCACCCGCGCGGAGCGCGGTGACGCGCAGCACCCGTCCGAAGCACCCAGCCCCCAGCACCCCGCGCGGAGCGCGGAACGAATGGACACTCAGGGACGGCGCTGCGGCGCCACTTCGCGGGTCACGGCCAGCAGACCGGGGAGCAGCGTCCCATCGACGTCCTGGAAATCCAGACCGAGCAGCGCAGCCACGAAAGGCGCGATGTGCTCGAGCGGCAGCAGCGGGACGACGGCGCCGTCGCGGACGCCCGCGCCGGCGGCGACAAAGCCGGTCATCATGTCGTCCAGCGTCGGCAGGTAGCCGTGGCCCGCACCGTGCGCGGCTTGCACCGCCGCGCCGTGACGATCCGACGAG
>DATJFQ010000049.1:0-41889 GCA_035495555.1 Vicinamibacterales bacterium | reverse complement strand
TCGTTCGGATAGGTGACGAACGTCTCGAGTTCGCAGTTGCGATATCGCGGCGGAATCCGGGCATCGTCCAGAAGCCGGATCGTCGCGGCCTCGCGCCAGCAGTCGCAGCGCACGACGCGCCGGACGCCGTCAGAGACGAGAGGCCGCCAACCCGTGTCATCGCAGAGCGCACACATGCTTAAAAAAATTCTGGATTGAAGATTGGAGATTGATGAGTGATTGCCGATTGATGATAGACGATTTCTGATTGGATTTCTGGTTTCGAGATTTCAAATTCAATTTCCCCGATTGCAAAATCTCCCAATCCAATCTCAAAACCTCAAATCCGAAATCCCAATCACTCAGCAATCAGCAATCTGCAATCTTCAATTCAGGTAGCTTCGCAACTCGCCTGCACGCTTCGACCGCCGCAGTTTGTCTTTCGCGCGCGATTCAATCTGGCGAACACGCTCGCGCGAGACGCCGAGCGCGTCGCCAATCTCCTGCAGCGTCCTCGGCTCGCCGTCGCGATCGAGCCCGAAGCGGAGCGTGACGACCTCGCGCTCCTTGTCGTCGAGATCGTGGAGCGCCTGGCGGACGCGCGACGCGGCGGCGCGATGGATCAGCTCGTGCTCGACGTCCTCGATCGCATCCTGCTCGATCAGGTCCCCGAGTTCCGAGCCTTCTGAGTCGCCGCGGCCGACGTGCTCGTTGAGCGACACGTCGCTGCTGCCGATGAGCCTGAGCGCTTCCACGTCGGATTCGGAAATCGACAAATCGTTGGCGATTTCGCTCGTCGTCGGCGCGCGCTCGAGCTGCTCCGTCAGGTCCGCGACTTCGCGGCCGAACCGCGCCGCGACCCCCGACAGCTTTTGAGGGATCGCGAACGCCCGCACCTGCTCCGAGAGCGCGTGCATGATCGCCTGCCGCACCCACCAGACGGCGTACGTGATGAACTTGACGTTCCGCGCAGGATCGAAGCGCCGGGCCGCTTCCATCAACCCGAGATTGCCTTCGTGGATCAGATCGAGGAGCGGCACGCCGATGCCGCGGTACCGTTTCGCATAGCTCACGACGAAGCGCAGGTTGGCTTCGACGAGTTTCCGCTGCGCGTCCTCGTCGCCCGCAGCCGCCTTGACGGCCACCTCATGCTCCTCCTGAGCGGTCAGACGGGGAATCCGCGCCAGCGCGCGCAGATAGGCCCGGAGCGCGTCGTCGCTCATGGGCGAATAATAGCGCGAGGCGCGAGGCGCGAGGCGGGAGGCGGGGAGGCGGGAGGCGGGAGGCGGGAGGCGGGAGGTTGGGAGTTGGGAGTTGGGAGTTGGGAGTTATTTTTGTTCGCCTTCTACAGTGACCGTCGGGGCCGCGCGGACGATGCTGGCGGGAGAGGATTTCACCATGGCCGTGCTCAGCCGCTGCTCCCAGTCGCCGAGGCCTCGGGCGAGCTCGTGCTTCACGTACTCCATGAACTCGTTGACCTCGCGCTGCATCTGCTCCATCTTCTCGCGCATGTTCAGGATGATCTCGACACCGGCAAGGTTCACGCCGAGGTCGCGGGTCAGCGAGAGGATCGTCTCCAGCCGCTCGAGGTCTTCCTCGGAGTAGAGCCGCGTGTTGCCTTCCGTCCGCGACGGCTTCAGCAGCCCTTCACGCTCGTACAGGCGCAGCGTCTGCGGGTGGATCGAGTATTTGTGCGCCACCGCGCTGATCATGTAGTACGCCTTGCCGCCGCGCTTCGTCATCGTCGCAGCTCGCTTCGGAGATCGCTCGTGTACAGCCGGCCGAAGTCGCGCATGAAAACCTTCGCGCGCTCGTCGACGACTTCGGGCAGCACCAGGCGCGTTTCGAAAATCAAGTCGCCGCGGCCGCCCACGGCCGTCGGCGCCCCACGCCCGCGCAACCGGAACTGCTGCCCGGCACGGGTGCCGGGAGGAATACGCAGGTTGACCGGCCCTTCGAGCGACGGCACATCGATGCGCGTGCCGAGTACCGCCTCGTGCACGCCGATCGGCACGACGACGTGGATGTCGTCGCCCAGGCGGCGGAACACCCGATCCTCCTTCACGTGCACCGTCACGTAGAGATCGCCGGTGCGGCCGCCGCGGCGCCCGGCATGCCCGCGCTCCGACACCCGGAGCCGCGCGCCGTCATGAATGCCGGGGGGCACGACGACGCCCACCGACTCACTGTGCGCGTGCCGGCCCAGACCGCCGCACATCGTGCAGCGTGCGGTGCGGTGCAGTCCCGTCCCGCGGCACGCGCCGCAGCTCTTGGTGAAGACCATGTGGCCGCGCGCCCACCGGGTGCTGCCGGTTCCCTGACATGAAGCGCAGCGCACTTCGTTCGCGCGCACGTGCCCTGTGCCTTCGCACGACGCACACGCGTCGAAGCGGGTGACGACGAGGTGCCGCTCCGCGCCGCGCATCGCCTCGTCGAACGAGATGGTCATGTCGGCGTGGAGATCGGGCCCCGGCTCGGCCAGACTGTCCAATGGCTCTGCGGGATGCAGGACTTCGGCGAAGAGCTCAGAAAAGGTTGCCGCCTGCTGCCCGAGTGCCGCCCTCGAGAAATCGAATCCCGAAAATTCGAACGCCATCACCGACGGGTCCGACGCCCGCGTGCCCGACGCGTCGTACGCCCGGCGCCGTTCCGGATCGACGAGCGTCTCGTACGCTTCCGTGATCTGCCGATACGTCGCCTCGGCCTCGCCGTCGCCCGGATTGATCCCCGGGTGAAACCGGCGAGCGAGTCTCCGGTACGCGCGCTTGATGTCCGCGGCGGAGGCTCCGGGTTGGAGGCCGAGCACTAGATAGAGATCCATACAGGTGCTTCGTGCTTCGTGCGCGGTGCTTCGTGCCGGTGCTCCGTGCCGGTGCTCCGTGCACGTGCACTGAGCACCTAGGGCGGAGCACCGAGCACCGCGCGCGCAGCGCGCCCTATTTCTTCTCTTCCTCGACAACTTCGGCGTCGATCACGTCTCCCTGCGACGCCGATCTGCTCGAGGAGCCCTGTTCAGACGATCCAGAGCCAGCCTGGCTGCCGCCGGCGCCGCTCGCGGCCTTGTACATCGTCTCCGCAGCCTTGTGCTGGGCCTGATTCAGCGCGTCCATGCGCTTCTTCATGCCCGCGATGTCGTTCTGCTCAATCGACGACTTCAGGTCGTTGATCGCCGATTCGATCGACGCCCGCTCAGCGGCACCGAGCTTGTCCCCGGAGTCGCGAAGCGTCTTCTCGCCGACGTAAACGGCCTGGTCGGCCTGGTTCCGCGTCTCGATCTCTTCCTTCCGCTTCTTGTCCTCGTCGGAGTGCGACTCGGCTTCCCTCATCATGCGGTCGACTTCGTCCTTCGAGAGGCCGCTCGACGCAGTGATGGTGATCTTCTGCTCCTTGTTCGTCGCCATGTCCTTCGCCGACACGTTGACGATGCCATTCGCGTCGATGTCGAACGTGACCTCGATCTGCGGCACGCCGCGCGGCGCGGGCGGCAGTCCCGTCAGGTGGAACTTGCCGAGGGGCCGGTTGTCGCGCGCCATCGGACGTTCGCCCTGCAGCACGTGCACTTCGACGCTCGTCTGGTTGTCCGCCGCGGTCGAGAACATCTCGCTCTTACGCGTCGGGATCGTCGTGTTGCGCGGGATCAGCACCGTCATCACTCCGCCCATCGTCTCGATGCCGAGCGAGAGCGGCGTCACGTCGAGCAGCAGCAGGTCCTTGACCTCACCCGCGAGAACGCCCGCCTGGATCGCCGCGCCCACCGCGACGACTTCGTCGGGGTTCACGCCCTTGTGCGGCTCCTTGCTGAAGAGTTCCTTGACGATCTGCTGCACGCGCGGGATGCGGGTCGAACCGCCCACCAGCACGACTTCGTCAATCTTGCTCGAGTCCACGCCGGCGTCGGACAGCGCCTGCTTCGTCGGTCCGACGGTCTTCTGCAGCAGGTCCTCGACGAGCTGCTCGAACTTCGCGCGCGTCAGCTTCAACTGCAGATGCTTCGGACCAGTCTGATCGGCGGTGATGAACGGCAGATTGATATCGGTCTCCATCACCGTGGAGAGCTCCATCTTGGCCTTCTCCGCCGCTTCCTTCAGCCGCTGCAGCGCCATCCGATCCTTGGAGAGGTCGATGCCTTCCTGCCGCTTGAACTCGGACACGATCCAGTCGATCACGCGCTGGTCGAGGTTGTCGCCGCCCAGGTGTGTGTCACCGTTGGTCGCCTTGACCTCGACGACGCCTTCGCCGACTTCCAGAATCGAGATGTCAAAGGTGCCGCCGCCGAAGTCGTAGACGGCGATCGTCTCATCCTTCTTCTTGTCGAGCCCGTACGCGAGCGCCGCGGCCGTCGGCTCGTTGACGATGCGCATGACCTCGAGGCCGGCGATCTGCCCGGCGTCTTTTGTCGCCTGACGCTGTGCATCGTTGAAGTACGCCGGGACCGTAATGACCGCCTTCGTCACCGGGGCGCCGAGGTATTCCTCCGCCGCCTGCTTGAGCTTCTGCAGGATCATCGCGGAGATTTCGGGGGGCGAGTACTCCTTGCCGCCCGCGACGACGCGGACGTCGCCGTTGGTGGCGCGCACGACCGAGTAGGGCACCATCTTCATCTCTTCGTTGACCTCGTCATAGCGACGGCCCATGAAGCGCTTGATCGAAAAGACGGTGTTCTCGGGATTCGTGACCGCCTGCCGCTTGGCCACCTGGCCCACCAGCCGCTCGCCAGACTTGGTGAAGCCCACGACGGACGGCGTGATCCGGCTGCCTTCGGGGTTCGTGATGACGACCGGTTCGCCGCCCTCCATCACCGCGACGACCGAGTTCGTCGTCCCCAGGTCGATGCCGATAATCTTGCTCATGTGTGTTAGTCCTCGCCTCTAAAGCTTTACAATGATTTGAATATAAAATGTGAGCCTTAAGTTGTCAAGCAGATCCTACGGTGCCGGACCGAACTGCCGGTATCCGGGTGCTATACTGAGGCTTGCCAGCCTGGGAACGGAAGAGGTCGCCATGGTCCGCCGAGCACTGTCCTGTCTTGCGGTCCTCGCTTGTTGTTCTGCATTCATCGCGCCCGTTGACGCTCAGGACATCTCTGTCGCGCCCGCACATGTGTCGCGGGTTGACGGGCAGGTCACCCTCGAGCGCTCGGGCCAGGTCGAGTCCGCTCCGCTCAACATGCCCGTCGTTGCGGGCGATCATCTCCGCACAGACGACGGTCGCCTCGAACTGATGCTGGCGGGCGGCGGCACGCTCGCGCTCGATCGCGGCACGTCCGTAGGTGTGCAAGCTGCTGATCTCGTGAGCCTCGAGGATGGGCGGGTGCGGCTCTCGATACCTGCGCCGATGCACGCCGCCGCCTTCCGTGTGGATTCCCCCGCAGGCTCTGTTCGCATCAGCGAAGCGGGTGAGTACCGAATCACGATGCTGCATGGAACCAGCGCGTCCGGCGGGGCGCCGGAGGCGCAGGTCGAACTCGCCGTCGTATACGGCGCCGCAGACCTGTTCACCGATGACGGGTCCACGCGCGTTCGTCCGGGAGAGTCGGCCTACGCGAGCGCGGGATATCTCCCCTCGGAGACGTACGCGTTCAACACCGCATCCGCGGACGACTTCGATAAGTGGGTCGAAGGGCAGCCGGAACAGCGCGGCGCGTCTGCGCAATATCTGCCATCAGATCTCCGCGAGTACTCGACCACGTTCGACAGTTACGGCGACTGGCAGTACCAGCAGCCCTACGGCTATGTCTGGTACCCGCGCGTGAGCGCCGGCTGGCGTCCGTACTACAACGGGCGGTGGATGTCGTATCCGCGGTACGGCTGGACGTGGATCGGAGCGGACGCCTTCGCGTGGCCCACGCACCACTACGGCCGGTGGGGCTTCTCGGCCGGCGTGTGGTTCTGGATCCCCGAATCGCATTGGGGGCCGGCGTTCGTCTCGTGGGCGTATGCGCCCGGCTACGTGAGCTGGTGTCCGCTCGGGTTCGACAACCGTCCGGTGCTCGGGATTACGGCGAACGTGAGCCGCAGGGCGTTTTCTCCGTGGAACGCATGGACGGTCGTGTCCGCAACGCATTTCGGCCGTGGATTCGTTCCCGAACGGGTCGTGCGCACGTCGACGTGGTCTGCGGCTGCGCACCCCGCGTTCGAGGTGCGCGCCGGCGGACCTTCAGTTCGCGACATCGCCGTTCCCCGCTACGTCAATCGCGGGGACGCCATCGTCCAGTCGCAAACCGCCCGTCCAGTGGCGCCCTCACGTGTCGCGACCAGGGACACGGCCGCGCGGCGTGATACGGCGGCGACTCGCGCTCAGACGCCGTCTTCGGTGCGACGCAGCGGAACGCCTTCGACGGCGTCAATCCCTGTTTATCGGGGCGGCGTCGCCAGCACGACGCCCGCGCCATCGTATCGGACGCGGCCGCCGGCGAGCCCGGGGGCACCCGCTCGAACGCGTCAGATGAATCCCGTCTACGCCCCCGACTACTCGCCGCACTATCAGCCGAACGACGCGCCTCGGTATCAGCCGAACGCGATCCAGAGAAGCGACCCGAGGCTGATGCCCGGCACGGGACGCGCGACGCCCCGAATGGTGACGCCTCCGCCGTCAGGCGCCGTGATGATCCGCCGTGCGCCGGCACCCGCCGCACCGCAACCCGCAGCGCGCGGCGGCGCGATCGCCTCACCATCGACCGGACGCGGGGGTGCGCCGGCGTCAGGACGCGGCGGCGCGGTTGCTGTCCCGCGCCGCGGCGGCGGCGGGGGCCATCAGTGAATTGCGAGGATCTCTCCTTTGCGTTACGTCGTTCGCCTTGCCCGCAATGCGGTAGTCGTGATCCTCTTCGTGCTCGCGGCCATCGCGGGCACGGCCACGGGTGTCGTCTTCGCATTCGCGGGTGACCTCCCGCAAATTTCCGCGCTGGACGACTACACGCCCAGCACAATTACTCGCGTATATGGTTCGCACGGCGAGCTCGTCGGCGAGTTCTCCACGGAGCGGCGCGTCGTCGTGCCGTACGACGCGATGTCACCGGTGCTGCGCAACGCGATTCTCGCCGCGGAAGACGTCGACTTCGAGCATCACTTCGGCTTGAGCATCCCGCACATCGCGATGGCCGGCGCGCGCGACGTGCTGAGCAAGATCCGCGGCATGATCACGGGCCGTCACACGCGGCCCAAAGGCGCGAGCACCATCACGCAACAGCTCGCCCGGGGACTCTTCCCCCAGGAAGTCGGCTACGAAATTGGCGACGTGAGCCCGGAGCGCAAGATCAAGGAAGCCCTCGTCGCCGTCCAGATCGAGAAGCGGTATACGAAGCATGAAATCTTCGCGCTCTACGCCAATCAGATGTATCTGGGCGAGGGCGCGTACGGCGTCGAGGCTGCGGCGCGCACGTATTTCGGCAAGTCGGCGAAGGACGTGAACGTCGACGAAGCCGCCATGATCGCGGGACTCTTCCAGACCTGGCGCAACGCCCCGACCGTCAACATGGAACGGGCGAAGGCGCGGCAGTCCTACGTCCTCCAGCAGATGGCGGACGATGGGTTCATCTCGCAGAAGGATGCTGACGCCGCGAAAAAGCGTCCAATCGTCCTTGCGCCGTCCACCAAGCCGACCAACAGCATCGCGCCGTACTTCCTCGAGGAAGTGCGCAAGGACCTGGAGTCACGCTACGGCGCGAAGGCCGTGTACGAGAACGGGCTCAGTGTGCAGACCGCGCTCGACGTGAAGCTGCAGGAGGCCGCCAACCGGGCGCTGGACGCGGGCGTGCGGCAGATCGATCACCTCCATGGCTTTCGAAAGCCGCAGCGCAACGTGATCGCCGAACATCACAGCATCGAAAGCTTCAAACATCCCCGCTGGGACCGTCCATTCGAGGTGAACGACATCGTCCCTGCGGTGGTCGTCTCGACGGCGCCCACCGAGATCCATCTCAGAGCCGGCGCCTACCGGGTCTCGATCGACAAAAAGGGATACGCGTGGACGCATAAGACCCCGGCACAGCTCGTCAACGAAGGCGACCTGGTCGAGGCGAAGCTGCTGACGCTGGACAACGCCGAGCACACGGCCACCGCGTCCCTGGACCAGCCGCCGCTCGTCGAAGGCGCCGTGCTCGCCATCGACAACCACACCGGCCAGATCAAAACGATGATCGGCGGGTGGAGCTTCGACCGCAGCAAGTTCAACCGCGCCACGCAGGCGTACCGTCAGGTCGGGTCGTCGTTCAAGCCGTTCGTCTACACAACCGCGATTGACCGCGGGTACACGCCCACGTCGATGATCGACGACGATCCGGTCAGCTTCCCCACCGGTCCGGGGCAGCCGCCGTATTCGCCGCAGAACTACGAACGGGATTATTGGGGGCCGATCACGCTCCGCCGGGCGCTCGAGCACTCGCGCAACATCCCGGCCGTGCGTCTGATGGATGCGCTGGGACCGAAGCAGGTGATCGGATATGCGCGCCGCTTCGGCCTCTCGGCGCCACTCCCGCCGTACCTGTCCGTCGCCATCGGATCTGCCGAAGAGACGCTGCTGGAAATGACGAGCGCGTACTCCGTCTTCCCCAATCAGGGCGTGCGGATGAATCCGTACTCGATCCTGAAGGTCACCGATCGCGAAGGCAACGTGCTCGAGGAAAACCGACCCGAGCCGAAGGACGCGATTCGGGCCGATACCGCGTTCGTGATGGTGAATCTGCTTCGCGGCGTCGTCCAGCGCGGCACGGCGGCCAAAGCCGCATCGATTGACTGGCCGATCGCCGGCAAGACGGGAACGACAGACGACTACACCGACGCGTGGTTCATCGGCTTCGATCCCGACATCACCATCGGGGTCTGGGTAGGCTACGACCAGAAGAAGACACTCGGCCGCGGCATGGAAGGCGCGCGCGCGGCGCTGCCGATCTGGATGGACATCATGAAGGCGTACATCGATGACCGGAAAGATCCACCGAAGTTCGAGCCGCCAGGCAACATCGTCTTCGTGTCCGTCGACAAGGACTCCGGCGCCGCAGTCGACCCCGGTGCGCCCGGGTCGATCAACGAGGCCTTCATCGCGGGCACACAGCCGGGATCCTTTTCGAGTCGCTAATCGACTGTGCTGATCGCGTTCGTCCTCGCGCATCGCCGCTGATGCGATGGGGCCCCAGCTCGGCCAGCTCCGCCTTCGCCCAGGCAGAGAATCCACTGTGCTCCGGCGCAATCTCGCCGAAGCCGCTTCGCGGCGGAGGGGGACCCAGTTCGTGCTCGGCGGCGGAAATACCTATCGACGGCGAGCGGCCTCTGTGCGATGGGGCGCGGACGGGGCGCCCCACGTCGCGCCGCAGGCGCCTCCCCCGTCATCAGTTTTTCCCGGCGCCGAGCACGACGTTCCGCGCTGGGGCCCCTCGCATCGCCACCGGTGTGATCTCCACTGGCGCCTTGAGGCGTTGGACGTTGCGAAGTTGTGTAGTTGACGCGCTGCTTCTATTCGACCTCTTCGTCTGGCGCCGCGCTCGATAGAGCGCCGGCGGCCTTCTTCATCAGATACGTCTTGATGAAGATGTCGATGTCGCCGTCGAGCACGCGGTTGACGTCGCCAACCTGCTCCTTCGTGCGGTGGTCCTTGATCATCTGATACGGATGCAGCACGTAGCTGCGGATCTGGCTCCCGAAGGCGATGTCGCGCTTTTCGCCCCCGAGCTTTTCGAGATTCGCCTGCTGTTCCTTCGTCTTCAGGTCGTAGAGCCGCGCCTTCAGGACCTTCATCGCCTGCGCGCGGTTCTTGTGCTGGGAGCGCTCGTTCTGGCACGAGACGACGATCCCGGTCGGCAGATGCGTGATGCGGACCGCCGAGTCCGTCACGTTGACGTGCTGCCCTCCGGCACCGCTCGAACGGTAAGTGTCGATGCGCAGGTCCTTCTCTTCGATGGCAATGTCGACGTCCTCCGGCAGCTCCGGCCAGACGTAAACCGACGCAAACGAGGTGTGGCGCCGCGCAGCCTGATCGAACGGCGAGATGCGCACGAGGCGATGGACGCCGGCCTCGGCGAGGAGCATGCCGTAGGCATAGTCGCCGTACACGGTGAACGTCGCGCTCTTGATGCCGGCTTCGTCGCCGGGCTGCACCTCGATGACGTCGCGCTTGAAGCCGCGGCGCTCCGTCCATCGCAGATACATGCGGAACAGCATCTCGGCCCAGTCCTGCGACTCGGTGCCGCCCGCGCCGGGATGAATCGTGACGATCGCGTTCTTGCGATCGTGCTCGCCGCCCAGCATCTTCTTGGTTTCCCCCGCGTCCACCTCGCGAGCGAGGTCCTCGAGTGCCGCCGCGAGATCGGCGCCGACCGGTTCCCCCGCCTCCGCCCATTCGGCGAGCACCGCGAGGTCGTCGACGCGACGCTTCAGCGATTCGCTTAGCGACTTGTCGTCTTCGAGGCGCCGGCGGCGCTGCAGCAGCTTCTGTGCAGCCGCCTGATCCTTCCAGAAGTCCGGGTCGGCGACACGCTGCTCGATTTTCGTCAGTTCGTCTGCGGGGCGGGCGGCGTCAAAGATAGCTCCGCAGATCGGCCGCGCGCTTGGCGAGGTCCTGATACTGACGGAGCTGCTCGTCGAGTTGCTGGGTAGTCATAGAGATCGATGGACAATGTTCGATGTTCGATGCACGATGTTCGATGGAGATCATAGCCGACGCCGGCGGCCGACCACCAAGAGGAGTCCAGTCACGGCTACGCCGAGCCAACCGGCCAAATCGCCAATGTAACTGTAAATCGTCCGTTCGTGGATGAATCGCAGTTCGTCAACCATCACGGCGCTCTGGAACATGTTCGACGCCTGCATCACGCGCCCGTAGGGATCGACGAAGCCGCTGATGCCGGTGTTCGCGGCGCGAGCCAGATACCGGCCTTCCTCGATCGCCCGCATCGACGCCTGCTCCCAGTGCTGAAACGCCGCGGACGACCATCCGTACCACGCATCGTTGGTGATCGTGGTCAGCAACTCGCTCCCGTGCTCCACGAAATTGCGAATGAGGCTCGAGTAGATCACTTCGTAACAGATCGCGGTGCTCGCCAGATGCCCCGCGACGGGGAGCATGACGATGCTGTCGCCGGGCGTGAAGTCGGAGACGGCGTCGATGATCGGGCCGACGAAGTACAGGATGCGCTTCAACGGCACGTACTCGCCGAAGGGGACGAGATGAATCTTGCGG
The DNA here is from genome assembly GCA_035495555.1 of Vicinamibacterales bacterium. Lineage (GTDB taxonomy): Bacteria > Acidobacteriota > Vicinamibacteria > Vicinamibacterales > 2-12-FULL-66-21 > DATJFQ01. The sequence goes on along the minus strand of DATJFQ010000049.1, from coordinate 30,738 downwards.
TAGATCGCCCCCGTCGTCCCGTCCGGCTGCACGAGATACGCGGCGTTGTAGTACCGCACCTCGGGCGCCTTCGAGTCGACTGCGCGCACGGGCTCGACCTGGTCGCTGCCGATGAGGAGCGTGATGTGGGACTGCTGAGCGATGCGGCGGATCGCGGCGCCGTCGGCGGGATCCTGCTCGTACGGCAGCGGCGTCGACGACTCGGGCCACAGCACGAATTGCGCTCCGCGGCCGACGGCTTCGCGCGTCATGTTGATGTACCGATCCATGATCAGCCCGCGCTGCGCCGGGTCCCACTTCTGCTCCTGCGGGATGTTGCCCTGCAGCACGGCGACGTGAATCGGCGTTCCAACCGTCGTCAGCCGGTGCGCGCGCACGCGAAACGCGCCCCAGACGCCAATCACGAGCACGATCAGCAGCGCCGATGCGAGCGGACGCCAGCGGGTGGACGACGAGCCGAGCGCGGCGTACGCCGCTGCCGCGCTGACGAAGGCGACGAGCGCGGAGAGCCCATACACCCCGACGATGCTGGCGATCTGCGCGACGGGAAGGACCGTTGCCTGGCTATATCCGAGGAGTTCCCATGGGAAGCCGTCCCAGATGTAGGTCCGGCCCATCTCGGTGGCCACCCACGACGCCGGAGCGAGCAGGACCGCGGCGCGCCCCCATCGATGCGCAAACGCCGCCTGGAACACGGCGAAAAAACCAGGGAACAAGGCCAGATAGGCCACGAGCAGCAGCGCGGCGAACGCGGACGTCAGGGTCGATAGCCCACCGAACGTCGCCATCGTCTGGACAAGCCAGTAGAGGGTGCCCCAGAAGTAGAACGCGCCGGTGGTGATGCCGAGCGCGAGCGCGCGGCGGGGAGACGGCGGACGCGACGTCACCGCGACGAGCAGCGGCGCCAGCGCGATCCAGGCAAACGCGGGATGGCCGAATTTCGGAAAGCTGGCGGCGAGGAGGACGCCCGACAGCGTGGCTAATGCGAAATCCAGGGCTTGAACTGCTCTTCTTTTTCGAGGCGGCGCGCCACCTGCTCGGCTTCCCGGCGGTCGTTGTAGCGGCCGACCTGCACGCGATAAATGGACGGCGCGCCGGCTGATGGACTGACGACGAATGCCGGATAGCCTTTCGCCGAGAGCCGCTGGACGACGGCGCTGGCGGCGCTGCGATCTTTCAGCGCAACGAGCTGCACGACCCACACGCCGGGGCGCGCGCCGGACGGCGCAGCGGCCTTCGCTGGCGCCGGGTGACTTTCGGGCGCGGGCGGATCCTGCGTGGTGTTCTGTGCGGCTTTCGGAGGCGCCGCATGATTCGCGGCAACTGCCGGCGCAGGCTGCGGCGCGTCCTCCGCGTTCGGCTTGAGCGTCTCAGGGAGCGGTTTGTCGCTTTCGAGGCGCTTCTGATAGGTGAACTTGTCGTTCGCCGCTGCTTTGTCGTTCCCCGCCGCGGGCTGTGCAGGAATGTCGGCAGGCGCGGTCGTGACCGGCGGCGCAGCGTTTGGCGGCGCGGCCGGCTGCTGATTCGGCGCCGGAGACGCGAGTGCAGACGTGTCGACGGGTTCCTCCGCACGCGCGGGCGTCTTCGCGTTGCGGCCCACCTGCACGCCGAGCAGGAAAATGAACACGGCGGCAGCGGTGGTCAGCATGAACGCGAAAACGACCTGTTTTCCGCTCAGCTGAATCTCGTGAAAACCGTCTTCCGCGTCGTTGTGCGTGAGTTCAGTCACAGCTCAGGACCTGCTAAAAAACGCAGCCGGTACCGCCCAATGCCCAATTCCCAACTCCCAAAGAAGACGGCGACTCGATATCGCGAATTGGGAATTGGGAGTGGGAATTTGGGAGTTGACTCATTTCACCTACGTCTTCTTGCGCCCGCTCATCAGGTCCGAGATGAACTCGATCGGCAGCGGGAACACAATGGTGGAATTCTTTTCGGACGCGATCTCGGTCAGCGTCTGCAGGTACCGGAGCGTGATCGTGACGGGTTCGGTGGCGATGACCGCGGCCGCCTGCGCCAGCTTCTCCGAAGCCTCCAACTCCCCAGCTGCGTGGATGATTTTAGCACGCTTCTCGCGCTCGGCCTCCGCCTGCCGCGCCATCGCGCGCTGCATATCCGGCGGCAGATCGACGTGCTTGACCTCCACGGCGGAGACCTTGATGCCCCACGGATCCGTGTGCAGATCCAGGATCTGCTGGAGCTGCTGGTTGAGGCGCTCGCGTTCGGACAGCAGGTCGTCGAGCTCCACCTGCCCGAGCACGCTTCGGAGCGTCGTCTGCGCGAGCTGGGACGTGGCGTAGTGGAAACTCTCGACTTCGACGATCGCGCGTCTCGGATCCATGACGCGGAAATAGACCACGGCGTTCACCTTCACCGAGACGTTGTCGCGGGTGATGACGTCCTGGGGCGGCACGTCCATGACGATCGTGCGGAGGCTCACGCGCACCATCCGGTCGATCGGGGCGAATACGAGGATCACGCCCGGACCCTTGGGCTGCGACAGCAGTTTGCCAAGCCGGAAGACCACCGCACGCTCGTACTCGTTCAGGATCTTGATCGAGCTGAACACGTACAAGGCGATGATGACGAGCACGATCAAGGCGGGTGAAATCATCTGATCCTCTTACTCTTCATTCGACATTACGCGCCTCGCGCCTCACGCCTCGCGCCTCGCTCACGTCAGAGCCGCCTCACCGTCAGCAACAGCCCCGTAACCGCCGTAATAATGACACGGTCGCCGGCGTGGACGGGGTCCTCCGACGTCGCGGTCCAGATTTCACCATGGGCGCTCACCCGGCCGACCCCGCCGGGCACGATCGAAGTCATCGCCTCTGCGACGGTATTCAGCATCCCGCTTGCGCCGGTGACCGACGGCTGGCGCTGCGCGCGTACCGCAAGCCGGACGAGAAACAGGATGATCCCGGCGAGGCCGAGCGTGACCGGGATGATGTAGTCGAGGCCGATCTGCATCTCCGGCAATGGGGAGTCGATGAGCATCAGCGAGCCGAAGAACAGGCTGGCGATGCCGCCGACGGCCAACAGCCCGTGGCTGGTGACCTTCACTTCGAGCACGAGCAGCAGGAACCCGAGGAGGATCAGGAGCACGCCGGAGTAGCTGACCGGGAGCACCTGCAGCGCAAAGAACGCGAGCAGCAGGCAAATGCCGCCCGCGACGCCCGGCAGAATCGCGCCCGGGCTCCAGAGCTCGATCGTGAGGCCGAGCGTCCCCAGCGTCAGCAGGAGGTAGGCGATCTGCGGGTGCGCGATCGCGCTGAGGACGCGCTGCGCGCGCGTCATCTCGATGGTGCGCAGCGTGGGGCTGGCCAGCTCCAGCGTCACCGTGTCGCCGTTGAAGCGGCGGACGGTGCGTCCGTCGAGCTTTCGAATCAAATCCGGGACGTCGTTGGCGATCACGTCGATGAGCGGCGGCGACGCATTCATCGCCTCCTGCTCGGTATACGAGCGGCTTTCCGTCACCGCCTGCTCCACGAGCTGGACGTTGCGGTGACGCTGGGCCGCAATTGTCCTCGCGTAAGCGGCGGCGTCGGACGCCATCTTCTTCGCCATCACGGGATCGACGGTTTCCCCGTTCCCGTTCACCGGATGCGCGGCGCCGATGTGCGTCCCAGGCGCCATCGCCGCGACGTCGGCCGCGATGGTGATGAGGAATCCGGCGGACGCGGCCCGATAGCCTGCCGGTCCGACGAATACGGCGACCGGGGTCTTCGCGCTGATGATCGCGTTGTTGATGTCGCGAGTGGCGTCGAGCAGGCCGCCCGGCGTGTGGAGCGTGAACACGATCAGCGCGGCCTTCTCGGCGTCCGCCCGCGCAATCGCGGAGCGCATGAATTCGGCGGTGACCGGCTGAATGATCGCGTCAACCGTCGCCGTTTCGACGATCGGAGCCGTCGATTGCGCACCCAGCCGGCTGGCGCCCGTCGCCAATACCGCGGCCAGGAGCACAAGGCGAACCTTCACTTATCCAGCTTACGGCAAACGGCGAACGGGGGGCGGCAAGCGGCCTCCGGCTTTGAGGCGTTCCTCCAGTTGGTGCGCTTCGGGAGACGCGGGGTCCATCGCCAGCGCGCGCTGGAGCTGCGTTCTGGCGGCCGCAAGGTCCTTGAGGCGAAGATAGGCGTCCCCGAGGGCTACGCGCGCAGCGACCGTGTCCTGACTCCACACGGAAATCTTCAGCGCGTCGACCGCCTCACGGGGACGGCCTCCGCGGAGGTAAATCCGCCCGATGAGCAGGTGGGCCTCCGCCTGGTAGGGTGAGAGGAATACCGCGCGCCGAAGCTCTGACAGCGCGTCGCGATCGTGCTCCTGCTCGAAGAGCCGCCGCCCGCGGTCGAGATGATACTGCGCGACGTCGCGCTGATCCTGCTGCGCGGTCGTGAAAAGCGCCTGATCCACCGCCGTGAAGCGCCGGTTCTCCAGATCGTAGCGCGTGCGCTCGAGGCCGCGGGGCAGCGCGTCCGATCGGCGTTCAGCGTACTTCGCGGACAATTGGCCGGCCAGCTCCCGCTCGCGACCGGCTTCGACGGTGTTCCCGGCCGCATCCAGCTCCGCCGCCAGCACGAAGTGCGCATCGGCATCCGTGGCATTACGGCGCACGGCTTCACGCAGCCAGTAAATGGCGGCCTGGGGATCTCTGTCGACCGCGTAGGCGTAGCCGAGATTGAACAGGAGATCCGTGTCGTCCGGCTCCGCGTCGGTGGCCTTCGTGAAGTAGTAGACCGGCTTCCCAGTTTCCGGCGTCGATCCGCGCCGGAGCTGCACGACGCCGAGATTGTTCAGGACGGCCGCATCCGGCCGATCCTCGTAGAGCTGCTTGAACGTCGCAAACGCGTCGTCGTACTTGTTCAGCTCGAGTTGGGAGACGCCGGTGAGAAAACGCGCGCGCCGGGCGAGAGGCGACGCCGCATCGATGCCTTTGAGAGCCGCGAGCGCTGCCGCCGGATTGCCCTGCCCGTCCCGCACCTCCCACAACGCGAGCCGCGCAGCGTCGTATTGCGGGTCCTTCTCGAGCGCCGATTCCAGAAACGTCGCCTGTGTTCCCGGCTGCTCGGCGATCAGGCCCTTCACGTATTGCTCGAACGCCTGAAGCGGCGGCGTATGCAGCGGCGCGGCGGCCGTCCCCCCGGGCACGACTTTGCGCGCGACGTTGCGCGCGATGACGAACAGATCCGACAACGCCCCCTGGTCGGAGACCTCGGGAGATGCCCGGCCAGCCTCCAACTGAATCGCGCGCGCCCGCAGCGTCAACGTGCCGTTGTCGACCTGCACCTTGCCGACGATCACCTGCGCGGCGCCGACGATCTGGCCCACCTTGATGACGGTCGCCTCGGTCAGCGCCGTATTCGGCGGCAGATGCAACTGATCGTAGGCGCGCGTCCGCGCCGCGCGCGAGATCGCGCCAAGCCCACGCGCATTCACGTCGTCGGCAATCAGGACGGCGGCCGCGTCGCCCAGCCAGTAGCTTCCGCCGTCGTTTGGCGGCGTGTCGAACGGCACCACGAGAATGCGCGCCGACGGCAGCGATGGAACCGGCCGAACGCGGGTGGCGGAGGTTGGTGGCTGCTGTGCGAGCAACCCGATCACGGCGACCCAGACCATCGTCATGCGGCGACGGCGTCCCCGGCCTCGCGACCCGACATGGAGACCGACAGCAGACAGGCGCGCTGACCCGGTGATTCGGCGCGGCACTGGCTCACGCGCACGTCTGCAGGGACGTCGAACAACTGCAGCGTGCGCTGTATCGCCGATGCGTAGAAGCCGCACAACGGAAGCGGCCGCGCCTCACGGACTTCACAGAACAGCGAGCCGCGGAGATCGATGCTGATCGACCCTTTTTTCATCCGGGTGATCGCGCGGGATCCCGGATACGTCGAGCGAACGAGCGTTCGTCCGGTGCGGAGCGCCATCCGCGTTCGCAGCGTCAAGGGCAGCGACCGCACGAATCGCCGCTCGAACGGGGGCACGTTGTCGAACGTCCACGCGGCCGCGTATTCGCCAGCGCGCATCGTGACGAGCCCGTACGCGTCCCCCTCGTTGCGGAGGAAACTCAGCACGGCCGACAGCGGCGCGAGCCCGATCGTCCCTTCGCGCAAGCCGGCCGGATTCAGCCAGTTCTCGTAGAACTCCAGGCGCGTCGGCAGCAGATCGGCAATCGACTGATGCAGACTCGCGACGAGCACGCGACCGATCCGGGCTTCACTCATCTCTGGATGTTTGCGACATAATGTCGAAAGTGTGTGCGACGGGCCGTGCCGTGACCGCGGCGATTCTCGCCGGCGGCCGTGCGAGCCGCTTCGATGGAAGGGATAAGTCGGCGCTCGTCATCGGCGGTTCGCGCATCATCGATCGCGAGCTCGAGGCCCTGTCGCCCGTCGCCAGCGAGATCCTGATCATCAGCAACGACGCAGCACGCTACGCTGGGCTCGGCATTCCGGTGGTCGGCGATCGGGTCGCGGGCGCGGGCCCTCTCGGCGGCATCTACAGTGCGCTGGTCTCGGCGCGGCACCCATGGGTGCTGATTGTCGCCTGCGACATGCCGTTCGTCTCGACGACGCTGTTCGAGACGCTCGTCGGCGCGATGGACGACGACGCCGACGCTGTCGTGCCGCGATCCGCGCGGGGGCTCGAGCCGCTGTGCGCGATATATGCGCAACGCGCCGCGCCGATCCTGAAGCGCAGGCTTGACGCCCACGCGTGGCGTGTCGGAGAGATGATCGCGGAATTGCGTGTGCGCGAAATCGCTGGCGCTGCACTCGCAGGCCTCGACGACGGTCGGCTGTTCGAAAACGTCAACACGCCGCATGACTACGCGCGCGCCCGGGGGAAGTGAAACAGAATCGATGAAACCGTCCGCCGATCGTATCACGGAACAATTGTGATTCTTCCCATTCATCAGCAGGTACGCACTCGAATTGCCGAGGCCGTGCAGCGCGTCTTCGACGTCGCCGCCGACGACCCGGTGCTCGTCGACATTCCGCTCGAGACGCCGCCGCGCCGCGCGTTGGGCGACATCGCCGTCCCGTTGGCGTTCTCGCTCGCCAGGCGGCTCCGAAAGGCGCCTCGGGCCATCGCGCAGGAGCTCGCGCCGGCCCTGGCAGGCGTGCCCGGTGTGAGCCGGGTGGAAGCGGCGCCCAACGGCTATCTCAACTTCTTTCTGGACCGCGTCCATTGGCTTCGCGAATGGACGGCGGCCGGGGACGAGCAGCCGGCGGGCAGCGGCGAGAAAGTCGTCGTCGAGCACACCGCGATCAATCCGAACAAGGCGGCGCACATCGGTCACCTTCGCAACGCCGCGCTCGGGGATGCGTTCGGCCGGCTGCTGCGGTTCCAGGGCGAGCGTGTCGAGATTCAAAACTACATCGACGATACGGGCGTCCAGGTCGCCGACGTCGTCGTCGGGTTCCGCGAGCTCGAGCACAAGACGCTCGATGACGTCCGCGCCCTGGCGGAGTCCACGCGGTTCGATTACTACTGCTGGGATTTGTACGCGCGCGTTACCGAGTGGTACGAAGCTGACAAGGACCGCCTGAAGATCCGGACCGCCACGCTGCACGCGATCGAGCACGGCGGGAACGAGGCCGCCATGATGGGCGCCTTCGTCGCCGATCGGATCGTCCGCTGTCACCTGGCGACGATGCGCCGGATGAACATCCGCTACGACCTGCTGACGTGGGAAGGCGACATCCTGCGGCTCCACTTCTGGGCGCATGCGTTCGACTTCCTGAAGCGGAGCGGCGAAGTGTTCCTGCAGAACGAAGGCAAGCTCGCGGGCTGCTGGGTGATGCGGATAGACGAGGATGCCGGCGAAACCGCGGCATCGTCCACCACGGACGAGAGCCAGGAGGAACAGCGGGAAAAAGTCATCGTCCGATCCGACGGGACCGTTACCTATGTCGGCAAGGACATGGCGAACCAGATGTGGAAGTTCGGCGTTCTCGGGAAAGACTTCTACTATCGTATTTTTGCGGACTACCCGGGCGAGACGCCGTTGTGGTCGACCACAGCGGACGGGGCAGCAGCCAGCCCGAACGCGCCTGAATTCGGGCACGCGTCGACGGTCTGTAACGTAATCGACACCCGTCAGTCGTACTTGCAGAAGCTGCTGAAGCAGGCCCTCTTCGCGCTCGGGTTTCAGGAGCAGGCACGGCGATCGATTCACTACTCGTACGAGATGGTGGCGCTGTCCCACGCCACCGCGCGCGAGTTCGGGTACGGACAAAACGCGGACAACACCAAGCCGTTCGTCGAGGTATCCGGGCGGAAGGGTCTTGGCGTGAAAGCGGACGACCTGCTCGACCGTCTGGCGGAAAAGGCCGCGCACGAAGTCACGCGCAGGAACCCTGAGTTCAGCGCCGCAGACATCAATCGCACAGCCTCGACGATCGCAACAGCCGCGGTCCGCTACTTCATGGTCAAGTTCTCACGTGGCAAGGTGATCGTGTTCGATGTGGACGAGGCGCTCAGCTTCGAAGGCGAGAGCGGCCCGTACCTGCAGTACGCGGCGGTGCGCGCGGCGAACATCTTCGCAAAGCTCAAAGAGCGTGAAGGGCTGACGCCGGAATCCGTGCGTGACGCGCTGGCAACGGCTGCGCCCGACGCGATCGCCGACGGGTCGGACGACGCGAACGAACTCTGGGCGCTGGTACTGGAAGCCGCGCGGCTCGACGAAATCGTCGATCAGGCGGTGCGCACGCTGGAACTCTCGGTGCTCGCAAAGTGGGCGTTCGCGCTCGCGCAGCAGTTCAACGGTTTCTATCATCGCTTTCCCGTGCTGGCGGAGGAGCGCAAAGACGTGCGCCTCTGGCGGGCGGCGGCAGTCGCGTATTACCGGCGGCAACTCACAGCCGCACTGGCGCTGATGGGATGCGCGGTTCCCGACCGGATGTAGCAGGCGAAGCTCAACCCTTCATATGGAATCGAAACCTCGAATCGGTATTACTCCCTGCTCGCGGATGGACGATTACGTGGAATCAGTGCGAGCCGCAGGCGGCGAGCCTGTTCTGCTGAGCAACGACGACGATCCCGCCGACGTGCTGCAGCGCGTCGACGGCATCCTGCTGACGGGCGGCGCCGATGTCGAGCCGGCGCTCTACGATCAGCCGAAGCACGTATCCACGGAGACCGACCCGAAACGTGATGCGTTCGAGGTGCCGCTCTCCCGCGCCGCCCTGGCGTCGGACGCGCCGCTGTTTGCGATCTGCCGCGGTGTCCAGGTGCTGAACGTCGCCGCCGGCGGGACGCTCGTGCAGGACATTCCCACCCAGGCGCCTACGACCATCGAGCACTCGGTCACGCATCAGCGCGATGCGCGCGCGCACGACGTGGAGGTGAAGCCGGGAACTCGACTCGCGTCGTTGCTGGCAGGATCTCAATCCCCCGAAACCTGCTCCGTAAACAGCCGCCATCACCAGGCGGTCGGCGCGGTCGCACCGTCCTTTGTCGTCTCGGCGGTCTCGCCAGATGGCATCGTCGAGGCGATCGAACGGCCGGATGCGCCGTTCTGCCTCGGCGTCCAATGGCACCCGGAAAATTTCTGGCGGACTGGCGAGTTCCTTCCACTCTTCCGCGAGTTCGTCGCGGCGGCAGCCAGGCGGAAGACGGCTGCGTAGGACGCCCTTTGCGAGGGCGAATGGCGGCCCCTTCAGCGGGTCAACCCATTGAAAACACGCCGACGGTTTCGACGTGAGCCGTGTTCGGGAAGAGATCGAACGCGCGGAGCGACTCGAGCGCGTAGCCGGCGTCGAACAGGCGGCGTGCGTCACGTGCGAGGGTCGGCGGATCGCAGGACACGTAGACGATTCGGGGCGGCGCTGCGCGAAGAACGCCTTCGAGCGCCGGCTTCGACATGCCCGACCGCGGCGGATCGACAATCAGCGCATCGATCCCGCCATTCGACTCCGACAGGTAGTCCTCGACGCTCAGCGACTTCGCGTGCACCCGCGGCGCGAACAGCCGCGCGTTCTGGCGCAGGTCGCGCGCGCTGCTGCGGTCGCCTTCGACGGCGGTCACTTCGGAATGACCGGCCGCGGCGAGCGCAAGAGAGAACAGCCCGACACCCGCATATAGATCGACGGTATGGCCGCCCGGGGACACGGCGGTCGTGACGGCGCGGACGAGGTCCGGGAGCAGATAGCGGTTTCCCTGGAAAAATGATTCGGCATGCCGCCGAATCTCCCCTTCCGCACCCGGCCCCGCCAACGTTCTCAGCGGATCCGTTACCGCCGGATCGCCGACGGTCAGCACGGCGCCACCTGACGTGCGTGCGCTGATTCCGCGGACGCCGGCATCGCGGCTCGCCTCTGCCAGCACACGTTCCTCCAGGCGTGCGTTGCTCGACAACTCGAGATGGGCGGCGCGTTCGTCCGCGGCGATGTTGTCCGCAATCGTGAGCGAAGTGAGCGACTCGGGACTGTGCCGGTGCAGCGTTCGGGCAATCGACGCGGCGGCCTCCACTGTGCCCGCCGCGAGCTGGCGGGTGGTGGCGGCGTCGCAGAGCTGGTGCGTGCCCTCGCGGTAGAAGCCCACGCGATCGCCTCGCACGTGAAGCCGCGCGCGCATACGGTAGCCGTCCTCCGGGGATGCCGCAACGGACGGTGCGGCGTCCAGCGGAGCGCGCGCTACGCGGGCGAACGCGTCCTCGACAATCTGCGCTTTCAACGCGAGCTGGCGTTCGTAGGCGACGTGCGCGAACACCGCGCCGCCGCAGCGCGGGTCGAACGGCGGCACGCGCCGGTCAGGTGACGGCTCGAGGACGTCGCGCGTGTTCGCGTACGCCAGACGCTTCTCGGCACGATCGATCCACACCGTCACGCGCTCGCCGGGAATGGCGCCCCGGACGAGCACGACCTGGCCGTGATGCCGGCCGATGGTCCAGCCGCCGGCCGCTACTTTCTCGATCGCGAGCTCGATCTGCTGCCCTTCAGCGAGCATGGACTACTCGAATGTCACCGCGGGGAGTCCGATCGCATCGCGCACGAGGCGATCGAACGCAGCCGTCGTCGCGGTCTCACGGGCCTCCGGCGACATGCGTCCCGCAAACGGGGCGATTTCGGCGTCGGCCGCGGCGCTCAGTGCGCGTGTTTCGTCCGCAGGCAGTTCTGCGCGCGAGATCTCCAGCAGCCGTGCGTCGACGGCCGCGAGCCGCTCGATGAGCAACGCTCGCTCGGCACCGCGGGCCCGCCGTCCCGCGGCGCGCATCATATCGAGTTGCCCTACCGCGTCCGCGATCGCAGCGTCAAACGCAGCCGACCTGCCGCTTCCCCCCCGGAGCGCCGTGAGGCGCGCGATCACGCGATCGAGGTGCGCGGGAAGCGTGTCGCGGCGTGCCGGCGAATGATCGTCATCCTCTCCCTCGGCGTTCGATACGCCGACGGCGCGCCGCCAGGCGTCGAACAGGTCGAGGATGTCTGCCTCGCAGAACTCGATTCGTACGGGCCGGCGTCGCGGCCCTTTCGCGTAATACCGTTCGCAGTACTGGTCGATCCCTTTTTTCGCCACCGCCAGCGGGACGCCGCGTTCCGCCCACCCGCACACCTGCTCGAACGCCGGGCCGACGATCCGAATCAGATGGCCTTCGTTCTTCCGGCACAGGTAGGTTTCGAGTTCGCGGCAGTACTCAGACGCGTGCATCCCGCCGCTTCTCCCATATCAGGCGGAGGCCGTCGAGCGTCAAATTCGCGTCGACGCGCTGAATAGCGCGGCTCTCGCCGGAAATGATCTCGGCGAGACCGCCGGTTCCGATCACGAGCGCCTGCGCGCCACCATCCAGCTCTGCGCGGATCCGGTGGACCAGACCGTCGACCAAATCGACGTAACCAAAGAAGAGCCCCGACTGCATCGCAGCGACGGTGTTCTGCCCGATGACGCCGGCCGGCTTCCGCACCTCGACGCGCGGCAGCCGCGCGGCACGCTGGAACAGCGCTTCCGCCGAAATGTTGATCCCCGGGCAGATCACGCCCCCGATGTACTCTCCGGCGGCAGACACGACGTCAAACGTCGTCCCCGTGCCGAAGTCGACGATGATCAGCGGGATCCGCGACGACCGCCCGTACTTCTCCCATGCACCGACGGCATTGACGATCCGATCCGCGCCCACATCGGACACAGGGCTGTAACGGACCGGCATCCCCGCATTCGTCGCATCGACGATGAATGCCGCGTGATGAAAATAGCGTTCGCACATCTCCTCGATCGGCCGCGTCAGCGGCGGGACGACCGAGGCGACGGCGATTCCTGCCAGCTCGGGAATCGGCACATGCGCCGTTTCGAAGAGGCGCGTGACGAAGATGCCGAGTTCGTCCGCCGTCCGCTCACGCAGCGCTGCAAGACGCCAACTGTGCGCGAGGCGGTCGCCTTCGAACACGCCGATGGTGACGTTGGTGTTGCCGACATCGAGCGCGAGCAGCCGCGGTGCTACTTCCATCGAACCTCTCCTGACACGATCCGTTCGAGCCCCTCTGGCGTCATGACGCGCAACGCGCCGTCAGCGTCGATCCCGGCGGTCACGCCCGTGCGGGTCCCGCTCGACGCATCCCATTCGACCCGACCGCCTTCAGCAGACGGCGAAAGCCGCCGCCATTCCGCGAGGAGCGCCGCGGGGCCAGAGGCGGTCACCTGTTCCGTGACGCGATGCAGGGCAGCGAGCGCCGCGGCAAGCACGACGCCGCCGTCTACTGGTCGACCGAGTTCTCCTTCGAGCGATCCCGCGCGTCCTTCGAGTTCCGGCGGTAACGCCGACTGGCGCAGATTGATGCCGAAGCCGAGAACGATGTACTGAATGGCGTCGGCGCCGCTCGACGCCTCAGCAAGGATCCCCGCCAGCTTGCGGCGCGATTGGAAGGCGGTGCCCGTCACCGCGACGACGTCGTTCGGCCATTTGAGCTGCACCGGCAGGCCCGTCGATTCACGGATGCCCTGGGCGACTGCCACGCCGCCCGCGAGCGTGATCCAGGGCGCGAGGGCGGAGCGGCGGATGATAGTCGACACGTAAAGGCCCGCTTCGGGCGGCGAGTGCCACGTTCGCCCGAGCCGGCCGCGCCCGGCCGTCTGCGCGCCGGCGATGAACACATGCCCTTCGGCGACGCCGCGTTCGGCGGCCCGCAGCGCCGCGTCGTTGGTGGAACCGATCTCGTCGAAGTATTCCCACGTGGCGCCGAACACGCCGCGCGTATTCGCGGTCGCCGCCAGCGCGCGTGTGATATCCGCTTCCAGACCGCCGTCTCCGCGGAGCGGCGTTGATACTTGCGGCTGCGCCGGCCTCATGTCGCGGCTCTCACGGTTCGAGATCGAATCGCAGGTCGGCCGCTGGCGCGTATAGCGTCAGCGCGCCGACCGATACGTAGTCGGCGCCGGTCGCGGCAAGTGCATCGAGATTCTCCAGATCGATCGCCCCCGCAAGCGCGACCTGCGCACGCCCACGGGCCCGCCGGACGATCTCGCGGATCTCGTCGATGGGCAGCCGGTCGACAACGAGCGTGTGCGCCCCCGCGCTGATCGCTTCGTCGGCCTCGGCGATCGACCGGACCTCCGCTTCGATCGACATCTCAGGGTCGGCCGTCTTCATACGCCGGACGGCTTCGCCAAGGCCGCCCGCGAGCGCGGCATGGTTCGCTTTGATCAACACGCCGTCATCGAGCGTGGCGCGGTGGTTCGCCCCCCCGCCGGCGCGGACCGCATACTGCTCCAGCGCGCGCAACGTCGGCGTCGTCTTGCGCGTGTCCAGAACAACGACGCGCCCCGCTGCCTGATCTGCGAAGCGACGCGTCAGCGTCGCGACGCCGGAAAGCCGCTGCAGGAAGTTGAGCGCCGTGCGTTCGGCCGTCACCATCGAGCTCGCGAGGCCCTGAATCCCGGCGAGACGCGCGCCGGCCTCGCAGGACTGGCCGTCCGCGAGGAGCGCGTGAAACTCGCACGCGGGATCCATCTGGCGAAACGTCTCCGCGGCAACTTCCAGTCCTGCGATCACGCACGGCGAGCGCGCCACGATCGATCCTCTGGCGCGCGTGCCGCGCGGAACGATCGCTTCCGTCGTGACGTCGCCCCAGCCGAGGTCTTCGGCAAGCGCGCGCCGGACGACCTCGCGGTAGAGCGCCGGATCCAGCGCCTCGAATGGCACGGTCTTCATGCGCGCTCCTGGGTGGATGCCTCTGGCGCCGCGAGCTGGACATCAACGGTCAGTGTCTCGCCCGTTTCGATCAGGAGATCCTGAACCAGCGCGACGGCGCACAGGTCGGCTCTCGCGGATTCGAGCAGTTGTCGATCGGAATCGGGCAGTTGCACCACGGCGCGCGCAACCGGCGTCTTCATCGGCCGCTGCTCTTCCGATTTCTTCCTGCGGATCTCGCCAAGGACGGTTGCCGCGAGTTCCAGCGTTCGCGCACCATCCTCGTTTTCGCCGCCCGCAGGCCCGAAGAGTTCCTCCGCCGCCGGCCACGCGGACGTGTGAATGGAGCCGGGCTGCCACCAGGACCACACTTCCTCAGTGACAAACGGCAGGAACGGCGCGAACAGCCGCAGCAGCGCGGAGAGCGCCGTCAGGAGCGCCGAGTTCGCCGACGCAGCGCCTTCAGGTCCATGGTCGCCGTAGCGGCGTGATTTCACCAGCTCGAGATAGTTGTCGCAGAAGAACCAGAACAGCGACTCGGTCCGCTCGAGGACACGCGCGTAGTTGTAATCGTCCACATCGGCAGTGGCCTCGCGAACGAGGCGGCCCACCATCGTGAGCAGCCCGCGGTCGATCGGCGCGGAGATGTCACCGCGCGGCTCCGCGCTCGCCAGCACGAACTTCGAGGCGTTCAGCAGCTTGATGGCCAGCCGGCGGCCGACTTTCATCTGGCCGACGTCGAACGCCGTATCCGCGCCCGGCCGTCCGCTCGCCGCCCAGTACCGCACGCCGTCCGACCCGTGCTCCTCGAGCAGCGCCATTGGCGTGACGACGTTGCCCTTGGACTTCGACATCTTCTTGCGATCGGGATCGAGAATCCATCCGGAGATCGCCGCGTTGGACCACGGCAGCGTGTCGAACTCCAGATGTGATCGCAGCACGGTCGAGAACAACCACGTGCGGATGATGTCGTGCGCCTGCGGTCGCACGTCCATCGGGAACACGCGGGCGAACAGATCGTCGTCTGCAGTCCATCCGCCCGCGATCTGCGGCGTCAGAGACGATGTCGCCCAGGTGTCCATCACGTCGGGGTCGCCGCTGAAACCGCCGGGCTGATCGCGTTGTGCCGCGGTGTAGCCGTCCGGCGCGTCGGTCGATGGGTCGATGGGCAGGCGATCCTCTCCGGGCACGATCGGATTCGAGTAGTCACGGCTGCCGTTTGGGAGAACCGGATACCAGACGGGAAACGGCACGCCGAAGAAGCGCTGGCGGCTGATGCACCAGTCGCCGTTGAGCCCGTTAATCCAGTTTTCGAGCCGCGCCTGCATGTAGGCCGGATGCCACCGAATCTCGCGTGCCCGCGCCAGCAGCGCGTCGCGGAACATCATCGTCTTGATGAACCACTGGCGGCTCGTCACGATCTCGAGCGGGCGATCGCCTTTCTCGTAGAACTTGACGGCGTGCGTGATGGGCCGTGGGTCGCCAACGAGATCACCGCTGGCGCGCAGCAACTCGACGATCTTCGTCCTGGCCTTGAGGGCGGAGAGGTTTGCGAGCTGATCGTACGCCTCCTGCGCACGTGCAACATCGGTCGATTCCCATCCCTCGCTGCCCCACTGCACGGGCCGGAGCGTGCCGTTCGGCTGGATGATCGCGCGTACGGGAAGCGAGAGCGCGCGCCACCAGACGACGTCCGTCACGTCGCCGAAGGTGCAGATCATCGCGATGCCGGAGCCCTTCTCGGGATCTGCGAGCTCGTGCGGCCTGATTGGAACACGCACGCCGAAGAGCGGCGTCGTCACTTCCGTGCCGAAGAGCGGTTTGTACCGCTCGTCGTCTGGATGGGCGACGAGGGCGACGCACGCAGGGATGAGTTCAGGCCGCGTCGTCTCGACGTAGACGGCGGCGTCTCCGACCCCTCTTGCGAACGCGATGCGGTGATAGGCGCCGGGCTGCTCGCGATCCTCGAGTTCAGCCTGCGCGACGGCTGTACGGAAATCCACGTCCCAGAGGGTCGGCGCCTCGAGCTGATACGCGAGGCCCTTGCTCAGCAGGCGGAGGAACGAGAGTTGCGACACCTTCTGCGCGTGCCGTCCGATCGTGGCGTACGTCATACCCCAATCGACCGAGAGCCCGAGATACTTCCAGAGTGATTCGAACGCCTTCTCGTCCTCGGCCGTCAGGCGGGCGCAGAGCTCGATGAAGTTCGGCCGGGAGACGGAGATTGCGTGTTTGTCAGGCTTGGCCGGCGGCTGAAAATCCGGGTCGTATGGCAGCGATGGATCGCAGCGGACGCCGTAGAAGTTCTGAACGCGGCGCTCCGTGGGCAAACCGTTGTCGTCCCATCCCATCGGATAGAAGACGGCCTTGCCGCGCATCCGGTGAAAGCGCGCAACGACGTCCGTGTGCGTGTACGAGAAGACGTGCCCGACGTGGAGTGAGCCGCTGACCGTCGGCGGCGGCGTATCGATCGAATAGACGTCAGCCCGCGGGCGAGAGCGGTCGAACCTGTAGACGCCGCCGGCGGCCCACCGCTCCATCCATTTCTTTTCGAGTCCTTCGAGGGCTGGTTTTTCTGGAACGTTCAAGACAACTCCCAATTCCCAATTCCCAACTCCCAAATTGTCAATTCCCAATTTCCAACGCCGCGCCGCTCGGGAGTTTACGTTGGGAGTTGGGCGTTGGGAGTTGGGAGTTGTTCAGTCTCTCTTCAGTCGTTCTATCTCTTCCCTGACCAGGCGTTCCGCAGCGTCCAGGACGACGGCGCGCAGTTTCGAGTCTTCGAGGCGCGCGAGCACACGTTGGGCGATCGCTTCGATGAGCGCTTCGGGATCCGGCGGCGCGGCGTTCGACTCCGGCGAATCCGGACGTGCATAGGGCACGCGTCCTTCAGCGGTCAGCAGCGCCGCGAAGGCATCGGCGAGCGACGGCGCAGACGAGCCGGCCGTCGTCGTGCCCGGCTGCGGCGGCGCGGGCGGCGCATTCGCCCCCAGCGGCTCGGACCGGAACAACTCCACCGGTGGCTCGGGACGCCGGGGTGCCGCAGCATGCGCCGTCACGGCGGCATCCAGACGATCGAAGTACGCCTCGAGCGGGTCCTCGGTCCGCGTCGACCCGCTCGGCTCCTGGGGCGCCGCTTCCGCACGTGCCGGTACCATCGCCGTTCCGCCGGGCACGGCGGTGCTCTCTCTCGGACTCGGCGGCACCGCCGGACGCAGCGGACCTTGAGCGGTCGGGCCGGCAGCCCACATGTTGGGAGGACGGTTGCCCGCGAGCAGCTCCTTCACCCGGCTGATCACCATCTGCGGCTCGAACGGCTTGACGAGGACGCCGTCGCAGCCCGCCGCGCGCGCTCGTGCTTCGTCGATCGGCTCGAACGCACCGGCCAGCAGGACGACGGGGGCGTGCGAGAGCTCCGGGTGAGATTTGATGAATGCTGCGACCTCGTACCCGTCCCGCTCCGGCATCGCCGCATCGGCGAGCACGATGTCGGGCCGTTCCAGCTCCGCGCGTTCAATGGCGGCGCGGCCGTTGCCGACGGCGATCACGTCGATGTCCTGGTCGGCGAACGTCAGCTCGATGACCCGCTGGATCGTGATGCTGTCGTCGGCGATCAACAGCTTGTGAGGCATCGGTCAGGCGCTGATAGGAGGGTCAGGTCCTGTGAACGATCTCAGATGGCTTCTGCGCGTCGACGCACGTTCGCGTTGATGTAGTCGATGATCTGCTGCATGGGACTGCCCGGCAGAAAAATCCCCTTGATCCCCATCTGCTGGAGCTTCGGGATATCGACGTCCGGAATGATCCCGCCGATGACGACGAGGACGTCCTCGAGGCCCTTCTCCCGCAGCAGCTCCATCACCCGCGGACAGATGTGCATGTGCGCGCCCGAAAGAATCGACAAGCCGATGACGTCGGCGTCCTCCTGAAGGGCCGCCCCGACGATCTGCTCCGGCGTCTGCCGCAGCCCCGTGTAGATCACTTCCATGCCGGCGTCGCGCAGCGCGCGCGCGATCACCTTGGCGCCGCGATCATGGCCGTCCAACCCGGGCTTTGCGATAACAACGCGAATCTTCTGCATCAATAAACAATCGCCAGTGGCCAGTGGCCAGTTGCCAGTTGCCAGTTGCCAGTAATCAGTAATCAGTAATCAGTTGACAGTTGTCAGTTGCCAGTTGGCCAGTTCGCAGTTTCGGATCCAGCAGCTACTGGCGACTGGCCACTGGAGACTGGCGACTGGTTACTGGTTACTGGTTACTGGTTACTGGTTACTGGCCACTGGTTATTGACGTCAGATCAGAGGCACCTCTTCGTACTCGCCCCAGACCTCCCGTAGCGCGTCACACATCTCCCCGACGGTCGCATACGCGCGGACGCAATCGAGGAGCGGGTACATCGTGTTCGCGTGCGTCCGGGCCGCCGATTGCAATGCATCGAGCGTACGGCGTACCGCATCGTTGTCGCGGCCCTTCTTCAACTCCTCGAGCCGGGTCAGCTGGCGGTCGGCCGTCGAGTCGTCGATATAGAGGATCGGGATCGGCTCCTCGTCCTCCTGCACGAAGTCGTTGACGCCGACGATGATTTTGTCGCGCATCTCGACCGACTGCTGGAACCGGTACGACGCTTCTGCGATTTCCTTCTGCGGGAATCCCTGCTCGATCGCTTCGACCATGCCGCCCATCCGGTCGATCAGATCGAAGTACTGCTTCGCTTCGCGCTCCATGTCGAGCGTGAGCTTCTCGACGAAATACGAGCCGCCGAGCGGGTCGACCGTGCGGGTCACGCCGCTCTCGTGCGCGATGATCTGCTGGGTCCGCAGCGCGAGCGTCGCCGCCTCTGCGGTCGGGAGCGCCAGCGCTTCGTCCAGCGAGTTCGTGTGCAGCGACTGCGTGCCGCCGAGCACGGCCGCGAGCGCCTGCAGGGCCGTGCGGACGACATTGTTGTACGGCTGCTGCGCCGTGAGCGAGACGCCCGCCGTCTGCGTATGGAACCGGAGCTTCCACGAACGCTCGTTCTTCGCCTTGAAGCGATCGCGCATGACCTCGGCCCAGAGCTTCCGGGCCGCGCGGAACTTCGCGATCTCCTCGAAGAAGTCGCTGTGCGAATTGAAGAAGAACGAGATCTGCGGCGCGAACACGTCCACGTCGAGGCCGGCATCGACGCCGTACTGCACGTACTCGATGCCGTCGCGCAGCGTGAACGCCAGCTCCTGCGCCGCCGTCGACCCCGCCTCACGGATGTGATACCCGCTCACCGAAATCGTGTTCCACTTCGGCACTTCCTTCGCGCAGAACGCGAAGATGTCGGTGATGAGCCGCATCGACTCGCGCGGCGGGTAGATGTACTCCTTCTGCGCGATGAATTCCTTGAGGATGTCGTTCTGAATCGTGCCCGACAGCTTCTGCCAGTCGGCCCCCTGCTTCTCGGCGACGACGAGATACATCGCGAAGATCATCGGCGCCGGCGAGTTGATCGTCATCGACGTCGTGATGTCGCCGAGCGAGATGCCCTCGAACAGGCGTTCCATGTCCGCGAGCGACACGATGCTGACCCCGCACTTCCCCACTTCGCCGAGCGAGAGCGGATGGTCAGGGTCGCGCCCCATCAGCGTCGGCAGGTCGAATGCCACGCTGAGGCCGGTCCCGCCCACCTGCAGCAGCGTCTTGTAGCGCTCGTTGGTCTCCTCGGGGGTCCCGAACCCGGCGAACTGCCGCATGGTCCAGAGGCGGCCGCGGTAGCCGGTCGGATGAATGCCGCGGGTATACGGAAAAGTACCTGGCGTCGCGAGGTCGCGCGATGCGTCGAAGCCCGACAGGTCTTCGGCTGTATACAGCCGTTCAATGGGACGTCCGGAAATCGTCGTGAACGGAACCGGCCGTTCGGGCGACTTCTTCAGCGCCGGCTCGAGCACGTCGCGCTCCCAGCGCTGTTTACCGCTCTCGGCAACGGTCTTCATATCCCGAGATTATATATGGTTGCGCCTTGACACTTCCGGGACGGCACAGTAGCTTGGACTGTTTTGTGGATTCATCAAAGGACATAGTTCATGGAATCAGGCGGCAGCATTTTCAACGCGATGCTCCAGGAGTTCGACGGAGCGGCGCGCCTGCTGGGGCTGGATCAGGGGATCTGGAAGGTCCTGACGCACCCCAAGCGTCAGATCGCGGTGTCCTGTCCCATCCAGATGGACAATGGCGAAATCGAAGTCTTCACCGGATACCGTGTTCAGTACAACATCACGCTTGGACCGGCCAAGGGCGGCATTCGATACCATCCGAACGTCACGCTCGATGAGGTGACCGCGCTGGCGGCCTGGATGACATGGAAGTGCGCGGTCGCGCACGTGCCCTTCGGCGGCGGCAAGGGCGGCATCATCGTCGACCCGAACCGGCTCTCGCGGCGCGAGCTCGAAGCGCTGACGCGGCGGTACATCGCCGAGATCGTGGACGCCATCGGTCCCGAGAAGGACGTGCCGGCGCCGGACGTCAACACCAACGATCAGATCATGGCGTGGGTGATGGACACCTACAGCATGCACGTCGGGCACACGGCGACCGCGGTCGTCACCGGCAAGCCGATCGAGATGGGCGGATCGCTGGGACGCCGCGAAGCGACCGGCCGCGGGGTGATGATCGTGACGCGCGAAGCGGCGAAGCACCTCGGCTTCGACATCAAGGGCGCGACCGTTGCCGTTCAGGGATTCGGGAACGTCGGCTCCGTCTCCGCAGACCTCCTCGCCAAAATCGGCGCGACGATCGTCGCCGTCACGGACTGGAAAGGCGGCGTGTACAACGAGAAGGGCCTCGACATCACGAAGATGATCGATTACGCCAAACAGCACAAGACCATCGAAGGCTTCTCTGGCGGCGAGTCGATCGACAACGCGAAGCTCTTCGCCCTGGACGTGGACGTGCTCGTTCCCGCGGCACTCGAGAATCAGATCACCGGCCAGAATGCGGGGTCGATCAAGGCCAAGGTCATCGCCGAAGGCGCAAACGGCCCGACGACGCCTGACGCGCACAAGATCCTCCACGACCGCGGCATCTTCGTGATCCCCGACATCCTCGCCAACGCCGGCGGCGTCACCACGTCGTACTTCGAATGGGTGCAGGATCGCCACGGGTATTTCTGGGAGGAGGCCGAGGTGAATCACCGCCTGGAGGCGAAGATGGTCGAAGCCTTCAAGGATGTCCTCGACACGTCGATCCGCTACAAGACCGACCTTCGCACCGCGGCGTATATCGTCGCGATCAGCCGCGTCGCCACGGTGACGAAGATGCGCGGCATGTACGCATAGGCGCGCCAGGAGTCCCCGCTATCGAACTCCTTTCGAGATCGGAAGTCCTTCCGTCTTTGGCCCCCTCGCATCCGAGGATCTTGTGATCTTTTGATCTTTTGATCTTTTGATCTTTTGATCTTTAGATCTTTGCGGGCTTCTTAGCGGTTGATCGCGAACGCGACCATCTGCTGCGCGGCGCCTGACGACGTCTTTGCGTCGAGTTGCAGCAAGTACTGCCCGGCCGCCAGCGGGGCGAGCGGCAGGTCGATCTGGAACGGCTTTCCGGCGACCCCCTGAACCGGCACGTCGGCCATCGACTGCCCGGCGCGGTTCAGCAGCTTTGCCGTCACCGCGGGCGTGGTTCCGTCGGCGGCGTAGGCCTCGAACCGGACGAGCAGCCGCTCGGTGCGGCTGAACTCGCGATCAACCGTCGGCGCGGCGTTCGGGTTGTTGCGCACCTGCGTCATCTCGTACGCGCTTCTCGCGCGGTACACGCGCGGCGTACCGATCGACACCTGCGTGTGCGAATAGTCCGGCACGGTGATGTCCTGCTCCGAAGAGTCGATGACCTGCCCGCGCGCGCCCATGACCATGATGCGGAGCTGCAGCGGTCCGGGGGGCGCCGTGAAGGATGCCGCGGCCGCGGTGGACGGCTGCGGCGCGGTCGTCGCGGGCCCGGAGTTCGTCGCCGGTCCTGCGTTCGAGGCCGAGTCGTCCGGGATCGAGCCTCGGAACACCGGATGTCCGTCAGCCGCGGTGGCCGTCAGCGTCACCTTCGTCGCGGTCGCATCGGAGTTGCGGTTCGCCGCGCTTTGCGACAGCGCCTGCCATGAGAACGTCACGCGCGCGTTGTTGGCATCGGCACGGTCGGTTCCGATCCAGAACTTCGCCGCGTGTCCCGCAGCGGGCTCCGCCAGTTCGCTCAGCGCTTTCGAAATCTCCGGCGGCGGACCGGGGGCGGGCGCCGACGTCGCCTTCGCCGCGTCTTCCGGCGTGTACGCCCAATACCCCTTGCGCGCCCTGACCTCGACGCCCGGCCGCTTCACGTGCACGTCGATCGTGTGAAACTTGCCGTCGGTTGGCGCGGAGGACGAGGTGTAGCCGAGCAGGTAATAGCCGCTCGAGTCGCGAATGATCTGCTTCATGCCGGCGCCGAGATCGTTGCGGTTCACGATCGCGCGACCGTCGGTGTTGTCGGCGAGCACGCGCAGCGTGTCGAGGGACTCGTTGAGCGACTTGCGATCGGTCGTCGTGCTGACGCCGTCCTGGATGTCGTAGTCGAAGGTCGCGAGGCCGCGCGGATCCACGGCGTAAATCGATGTGTTATTCCGGTTCGCGGTATCGAAGACTTCGCGAAGGCGTCCCGTCAGGTCCACGGAGTTGAAGAAGTCCATCGATTGCTGCCGCGGGGAGGTGACGTCGGTCCCCGGCGACTGCCGCATCGGATTACCGTAGCCGGGAAGCGCGGCAACGGGATCCTGCAACTGGGCGGGCAGCGTACTCGTAAAGCCTTCGCTGACGAAGATGATCGATTTGCGGCCGTCGCGCATGCCGCCCAGCTTTACCGCCGCGCCTTTGAGGGCGCCCATGGTGACGTCGTTCCGGATATTCTCCACCTGCTGCGCTGACGCGTACGCGTATCGCTCCTCGAATTCGTTCTTCGGATCGTAGATGCCGCGGCGGCCCTGGAAGTTGTTGATCGCGCTGACCAGCGAGTCGTGGTCTCGCGTGAAGCTCAGCGCGCTGACGGGCGTCAGCGGATACATGATCGCCACCATGTCCTGCGGCCCGAGCTGGTTCTGCACGAAATCGATCAGCGGCTTCTTCACCACCATGTCGTTGCCGCGCCGGACGTGATAGTCGTCCAGCAGCATGATGAACAGCCGCACGTCCGGCTTCTTCGCCTCGCGCTCCTCGTCGTCTTCGTTCTTGATCGGCCGCGGTGGCGTCGCGGTGGCTTCCGTAATCGGATCGATCTTGATGGTGTCGAACGTCTGAATCGCCTGCGGCTTCTTGTCTTCCCGAACCTCGAAGTCATCCTTCGTCAGGTCCATGACGACGTCGCCCGTCTTCTTGTCGGAGACGATGACGTCGACCGACACGAAGTTGATGCCGCTGCGGATGACCGGACGCTGGCCCGCTGGCGGTTGGGGCTGCTGCGACGGCGGTTGCTGCGAGGCCGGCTGCTGTTGCGTCGGCTGTTGCGAGGGCGGCTGAGCTGGCGTCTGGCCGGCGGCCACTGCGCTGCCAATCAGGAACGCAACGATACATGCGAGCGACGTGCGGGAGAAATAGTGCATATCGAACCGACCGTCATCAGGGGCGCCGGATGGCCCTGATCATAAGGATAGACCTTTTGCGAGCGCGTGTTCGATGTTCGATACTCGATGTTCGATGTGCGATGGGCGATGGGCGATGGGCGATGCGGCCGGGCGAAGGGCCTTGCTATAAGATCTTGGCGTGACAGAAGAAACCATTGATCGGCCGCAGCCGCTCACGCTGCTGAGCGAAGACGAAGTCCTGTTCCGCGACAGCGTCCGCGAGTTCGCCGAAGCGCAGATCCGGCCGCTCGTGCGCGAGATGGACGAACACGCGAAAATCCCTCGGGCGCTCGTCGACAAGCTGTTCGACCTCGGGGTGATGGCAATCGAAATCCCGGAGAGTTATGGCGGCGCCGGCGCGAGTTTCTTCCACTCCGTGCTCGCGGTCGAGGAACTCTCGCGCGTCGACCCGTCGGTCGGCGTGCTGGTGGACGTGCAGAACACGCTCGTCATCAACGCCGTCATGCGGTGGGGCAACGACGATATCAAACGCCGCTACCTCCCGAAGCTTTCGTCCACCACCGTCGGCGCGTACGCGCTGTCCGAAGCCGGATCAGGCAGCGATGCGTTCGCGTTGGCGACCCGCGCGCGGGAGGACGGCGACGACTACGTCGTGACCGGACGCAAGCTCTGGATTACGAACGGCAACGAAGCCGACATTTTCCTGGTGTTCGCGACGATCAATCCGGAGGCGGGCTACCGCGGGATCACCGCATTCGTCGTCGAACGCGGTTTTCCCGGATTCACGGTCGGCAAGAAGGAAGACAAGCTCGGCATCCGCGCGAGCAGTACCTGCGAGCTGATCCTCGAGGAGTGCCGGGTGCCGAAGGCGAACGTCCTCGGCGAGGTTGGCAAAGGCTACAAGACCGCGATCGAGACGCTCAACGAGGGACGGATCGGCATCGGCGCCCAGATGATCGGCCTTGCGGCGGGCGCGCTGCACCACGCGATCGCGTATACGAAAGAACGGAAACAGTTCGGAAAGGCGCTCGCCGAATTTCAGGCAGTCCAGCACCAGCTCGCGCGCGCAGCCGTAGACGTGGAGGCCGCGAAGCTGACCGTCTATAACGCTGCGCGCCTGCGTGACGCGGGCAAGCCGTTCCTGACCGAGGCGGCCATCTGCAAGATCTTTTCGTCGGAAGTGGCCGAGCGCGTGACCTCACTGGCCGTCAATCTCTTCGGCGGCAACGGCTTCGTGAAAGAGTACCCCGTCGAAAAGCTCTACCGCGACGCAAAGATCGGGCAGATCTACGAAGGCACATCCAATCTGCAGCTCCAGACGATAGCCAAACAGATCATCGGATGAATGGATTTCCCAACCCCCAATTCTTCCCGAGTTGGAATTGGGAGTTGCGATTTGGGAGTTGAATTGGGAGTTGGGAATTGGGAATTGGGAGTTATCTTCCCTCCTCCCGTCCGGCGCGCTCACCGTCCTGGCGCCGCTTGTCTTCGTCCCTCGCCGTATCCCCGATCCCTGTCCGCTCTCCGCCCGTTTCGATCCCGAGCACGTCACCAGGCTGCGCCCGGCCGTCAAAGTGCGGACTGACGTCCCCCGGCTCGCCGCCGCGCAGCTCATCGCGTGATCGCTCGACGGGCTCGGTCGTATCACGGCGACGGTCTCTGCCTTCGCGAGCGGTGACGAGATCACGATTGTAGGCGTCGCGAACCGCATCAGACGAGGTGCGGAGCGATTCACGCTGGCGATGCTTCTCCGCGTCGCGCTGTTCCCACCCGTCGAGATCCCGGTAGCGATCCTGGCGCTGATATTCGCGGCGCCACCAGTCCGGCTGCGCGTAATGGCGAATGCGGTCGTACTGCATCGCGCCCGACACGTCGGTCGGGTCGTCTGGACAACAGACGACGGCGGTCCGTTGCTCGAACGCGCGCATCTCGTCGTCGGTGAAGCGGCGGAGATCTTTCGGATTGAAGTCGGGGAACTTTTCGGCGGCGTCGCGCGTGACATGCACGTTCAGGCGGCGACGCCCCGCGTCGAGCTGTGCATGACCGATCGGCACCGCGAAGTGCCGCGATCGGAACCAGCCGCCTGAGTCGACCACCGCGTACACGACGCGGCCGGACTCCGTGTCCACGATGAAGCCGTCGAGATCACCGAGATCGGTATCGTCCGAGCCGTGGACATCGAGTGTCGAGAAATCGACGTTGGAATCGTCGAGGTCATCCGCATCGAGATAACGCAGTCGCGAACTGAAGGGTGTAGCTGCCATTGCACCTCCTGCCGTGCGCCGAAGTGCAAGAAGTCATCCACCGTTCCACGCCAACCGCGCGGAAACCACCGCGATCGCACACAAGGTCGCCGCGATGAGAGCCGAGACCGCCGGCCGAATCGCGTGCAGATAGAGGAGGTACAACCACCAGAAATCGAGACTGAACGACAACTGCTGGCCGAAATCTCGATCGCTCGCGGTCGAGGTCGTCGCGACCCGAGGCGGCACGCGAACGCCGCTGAGGAATGCAAAATTGGCCGGCACGGCCTCGAATGCCGCTTCCGCATTCAGCACGAGCGGCGACGACGGCCAGCGCCAGTTCCGCTGCGCAACTTCTTCTCTCGTATGGGTGCGGGCCCAGTCGGTGCTCACCTTTGCGTAATCGACGAGCACACCGGGGAGTTGCAGCACGGCGGCTGCCACGCAGGCGGTCCCGATGAGTTGGCGCTTCCTGCGCGAGGAGTCCCACAAAGCCGCGGCCCCCGGTGCCAGCAGGACCAGCGCAGGAACCAGGTATCGCGGTCCGTACGATCGGCCACCGGGCCAGTCCGCGAGCGCGCCGTAGAACGCGTAGGACGCGACCAGCGGGCCGGCGAGCAGCATGCGCGTGGAGCGCGAGAATCGGGCGTCGCTCGAGCCGATCGCCCACACGATGATGATGGGTGCGAAAACGAACACCGATCCGGCAGGGGACGCGAGGAACGCGGCGTAGCCGGAGAAATCCAGCAACGGCGAGTAGCCGACGGACAGGGGCGAGCCGAAGCGGACGAAGTTATACCAAGCCCAGATCAGCCCCCCGACGCACGTCGCTGCCAGAAGCGCGGCGACGGAGCTCCAGGGGAAGCGCCGTCCGGATTCGCGGGCGCCAAGCGCGACCGCACCAACGAACGGCAGCAGCACCACCGTCATCTCGTGGCGCGTGAGCCACCCGAAGGCCAGCACCGCGCCGGCGGCTGCAGCGTAACGCGCCTTCGCGCGCGCGACCGCCTCGACCAGCAGCCGCGCCGCCGCCGCGAGGATTGCCGCCGTCAGCGCGGTTGAAAAGCCGAATTTCGAGTAAGGCCAGAGCGGCGACGAGATGGCCGCCGTGAGCGCGGCGACGGAGGCAGCCTGCGAGCTCGCGCCAAGACGACGCGACAACCCCCAAATCAGCCACACCGTGATCGCGGCGGCAACGGCGCTGCCCATCGCGACCGCCGCCTTCAACAGCGTGTCGGGTTTCCCGATCCGCCGCGGCGCCAGCCTCATCGCAAGCTTCCCCGCGAGATAAAACGGGATGTTGTAGATGGATTGGCCGATCCCGTATTGCGAATAGACGCGGCCGTCGACGCCGCGATTCGCTTCCAGGCCGAGCACGTTCTCGGTGAGCGCGATCGAGTGGCGTTCGACGAGGCTGGCCGTGAGATCGAACGTGACGACGGCATCGGTTGACGTCAGGCTGCCGCCGGCGGTCAGCGTGTACAGGGCGAGCGCGCTGCAGAAGACCAGGACGGCGGTGCCGCGCGGCGCGCGGGACTTCATGCCGAACGGCGCGGGAATGACCGCTGCTGCAGCAGGGACGCGCGCGGCTGCGCGGCGTCATCTCGATCGTCGTGCAGTACCGTCGGACGCTGTCGGATGACGGCTCGTGTGTGCATGTTCAGGACGCTGCCGAAAGGCCGATGTGCTCCGCGATGACCATCCGCTGCACTTCCGACGTGCCTTGATAAATTTCGGCGGCGCGGACGTCGCGAAACAGGCGCTCGACGACGGAGCCGCGCTGGTACCCGTGCGAGGCATGGATCTGCATCGCACGATCCGCGGCGCGGTGCGCGGCTTCCGACGCACTGAGCTTGGCCATCGCGGCTTCGAGTGTCGGCCGTTCGCGGCGGCTGCGCGCGTCGGCGGCCTTCAACGTCAGCATGCGCGCGGCATCCAGTTCCGTCGCGCTGTCCGCCAGCATCCACTGGATCGCCTGGAAGTTCGCAATCGGCTGTCCGAACGCTTCGTGCTGCTTCGCATGCGCGAGCGCCGCGTCGAGCGCCGCCTGGCCAACGCCGAGCGCCTGGGCGGCGATCGCGATGCGGCCGCCGTCGAGCGCCCACATCGCGAGGTGGAAGCCGTCGCCCGGACCTCCGAGCAGCGCATCAGCGCTGACCTGCACGTCGTCCAGCGCGAGATCCATGCAGCCCAGGCCGCGTACGCCGAGCGAATCGCCGGACGGCGTGCGCGTGATGCCGGGCGTGTCCATCGGTACGAGGAATGCGCCGATGCTGCGGCCGGAATGCGACGTCGGCCGGCTCGCCGGCTGCGTCGCCGCGAACACGAGCACGAGGTCCGCCGCGTCGGCATTCGCGACCCAGACCTTGCGCCCGTTCAGCGTGTAGCCGCGGGCGTCGAGCCTCGCAATGGTCTGCTGGTTGGCGGCATCCGAACCGGCGTGCTCCTCCGAGAGCGCAAACGCACCAATGGACTCGCCGGTCGCGAGGCGCCGCAACCAGGTCTGCTTCTGCGCATCGGTCCCGAACCGCTCCAGCGGTTCAGCAACCAGCGATGTGTTGACGGACGCAATCACCGCGGTGACAGCGCTGCCCCGCGCCAGCGCCTCCAGGGCGAGGGCGTAGCTGACATAGTCGCGTCCGCCGCCGCCCCAGTCTGTGGCGATCGTGATCCCCAGCAAGCCGCGCTGCGCCATTTCGCGGACGAGCGCGCGGGGGAAGCGGTTGTGCTGATCGATTTCGGCCGCCTGCGGGGCGACGCGGTCTTTCGTGAAGGCGGTGACGTCCCTCTGGAAGGCGCGCTGGTCGTCGGAGAAATCGAGTCGCATCCCCGCACGATAGCGAAAAAAGGGGACAACCGCCATTTTTCGCAAAAAAAGGGGACAGCCGTACCAAAATGAGACGGCTGTCCCCTTTTTTTGCGAAAAAACGCGGTTGTCCCCTTTTTTTCCCGCTACCCCGTCGGAGTCGCCAGGCGCTCGAAAATCGGCCGCAGGCGATCCGCGGTGGCCGGCAGCTCCTCGGCGAGCACGCGCGTGCGGCCGACCACGGTCATGAAGTTCGTATCGCCGTTCCATCGCGGCACGACGTGCATGTGGACGTGATCGAGGATGCCCGCGCCGGCGGGCTTGCCGATGTTGATCCCCATGTTGAGGCCGTGCGGCTGATAGGCCTCAGTGAGCGCCAGTTCCGCCCGGCGCGTCAGATCAATGAGTTCGGACAGCTCCTCGGGAGCCGCGGCGCTCAGCGACGCGATGTGCCGGTTGGGGATCACCATCAGGTGACCGTTGTTGTAGGGAAACAGATTGAGGATGACGAAGCAGGTCGTCCCGCGAAATACGACGAGCGGCGCCGCGTCAGGATCGGAGAGCGCCCGACAGAACACGCAGCCCGTGTCGGTGCGCTCGCCGGTGATATACGCAAGCCGCCACGGACTCCATAGGTGATCCATCGTCAAGGGCGGGTGCCGACGGCATCTTCACACACCGGCCAGATCCGAGCCGCTCAACGCCGCGGGGGGCGTCTGCGGCGCCGGCGCTTCCTCCTCGCGGTTGATCAGCTCTTTCAGTTCCTTGCCGGGTTTGAAATACGGCACCTTCTTCGGCGGCACGTCCACTTTATCGCCCGTCTTCGGATTACGCCCCTTGCGCGGCTCGCGCCGGCGCAGCCGGAAGCTCCCGAATCCCCGCAGCTCGATCTTCTCGCCGCGGTGCAGCGCATCGATGATGGCCTTGAAGACCGTGTCGACGATGACCTCGGAATGCTTCTTGGTCAGGTCGGACACGCGCGATACTTCCTCGACGAGTTCCGCCTTGGTCATGCTGCCGGCGTTCATAGTCGCTCCCTTGGCGCTTCGCTCGCAGTGCTCGGTGCTGAGTCCTCGGTGCCAGTGCTCGGTGGGTGCACCCGCACCAAGCACCGAGCACCGAGCACGGCATCAGCAATCAGCGCGCAGCGCTATTGCTGATGCTTGAAGTGGTCGCCCAGCGTCACTTCGGGACGGCCTGCCGTTTCGGTGTAGGCCTCCCAGTCCGCCCGGAACTCGTCGTTCTTCAGCGCACGGATGCTCAGGCCGATCTTCCGTTCGCCGGGGATCAGCTTGATGATCTTCATCTGATACGTCTCGCCCACCTGCAGATCGAGCTTGTCTTCCTTGCCCTTCTGGTGCGAGTCGTCGAACTCCGAGACGTGAATCAGCCCCTCGATCCCTTCGGCCAGTTCTACGAACGCGCCGAAGTTCGTCATTCGTACGACCTTGCCTTCGACGAGATCACCGACGTGATGCTGCGTGAAGAACTCGTCCCACACATCGGTCTGCAGTTGCTTCAGCCCCAGCGAGAGCCGCTGGTTCTCGGCGTCGATGTTCAGCACCATCGCCTCGACCGTGTCGCCCTTCTTCAGGACCTCCGACGGGTGCTTCAGGCGCTTGCTCCACGACATGTCCGAGATGTGGATGAGGCCGTCGATCTCCTCTTCCACTTCGACGAAGGCGCCGAACTCGGTCAGGTTGCGGACCTTGCCCTGGATCTTCGATCCAACGGGGTACTTGTCGGCCAGGTCGTGCCACGGGTTGGTCTCGACCTGCTTGAGGCCGAGCGAAATTCGCCGAGCCGTAGCGTCTACACCGAGCACCATCGCGTCGACGGTATCGCCCACGTTGAGAATCTTCGACGGATGCTTGACACGTTTACTCCATGACATCTCAGAGACGTGAATCAGGCCTTCGACCCCCGCTTCGAGCTCGACGAAAGCGCCGTAGTCGGTGAGGCTCACCACCTTGCCCTGCATCCGCGCGCCGACCGGATACCGATCCATG
>DATJFQ010000048.1:0-2768 GCA_035495555.1 Vicinamibacterales bacterium | reverse complement strand
GAGACGAATCGCGGCGGCTGCGGGGGCCGCTGCGTCTGCTGCGCGCCCGCATGGGCTCCGGCGCCTGCGATCAGCGCGGCGCAGAGCGCCTGTCGCAGGATGCCCGTGCGGCCGCGCACACGCTCATTGCGGGCGTGGGCTGTCGCGGGCAGTCTCGAGCAGCAAAGTGGTTTCACGGTTGAAGGCATCGGCAAACAGGCCGTTCTCGGGCCCTTTGGCCGTCAGTGAGCGGCCGCGCCAATCATGGACTGGAGGGCTGCCTCCACGTCCGCGGGCTTGAAGCCGAAGGGTCCCGGGCGGCTCTTGTAGGCGATTCGACCATCACGGTCGATTACGTAGAGACGATCGGGCCACCCTGAATAGGCGATCTCCGTCGAGTCGTCGAAGCGATCCACGACTGCCGGCAGCTTGATGCTGAGACGGACGACGCACATTTCCGCGACCTTCTCACGCTGCTTGAAATCCACCGGGCTCGCCAACACGACGTTGTCCTTGATGTTGCTCGGCAGTTGCCACGCATCGTCGGGGTGCGCCTCGCCGATGTACACCACGAAAAATGCGGCGGCGTTTCCATACTTCGCATACAGCTGGTTGAGGGCGGGAACCTCCCGCCGGAACGGCGGTCAAGTGTAGCTGCCGAACACGAGAACGACCGGCCGGCCGCGGTAGGCGGACAGCCGCTCGTCGCGCGAGTGATCTGTCCTGGGCAGCGTGAAGTCCGGCGCCATGTCTCCCACGTTGAGCGCGCCGCCACGCGCCACGTTCCACATCGGTTCGAACGGAATGACCATCATGGCCGGCATGGGGAAGTGCCGCATGATCTGCCCGAACCGCTGCGGCGGCTGCCGCATCACGACGAACATCGCCGTTAGAAAGACAACGTAGACGGCCACGACGGCCGCCACGATTCGGGCAGCCGTGCGCCCGGCGCGCCTCGTACGAGTCACCGCAGTGCCTCCAGCGTGAAGGGCCGTGTCATGGTGCCTATCTTACGCCCGTTGGCCGTCACAATCGCCCGGGCGACGTAGTGTCCGTCGGGAAGGAACGAGAGCGGAATCGACCCCGCGGCCGCCCGTGTGAGCGGGTCGTTTCCCGCCGGCTGCAGTATGGCCGGAACACTGTCGACGATAGGACCGCCGTTGTCGGGCACCACTTCGAGCCGCACGGTCATGCCGTCGAAGGCGCCAGGCGCGTCCGCGAAGAACTCCATGTATGCGTGCAGCGGCGCGTGCACAGCGCCGCTCACCGTCGGCACGATCGTCTGCGGCGTTTCCCCATGCGGAACGTTGCCGCCGATCATGAGCTGCGTCGCGCGGAAACGTCCGATGCGTGTGAGGAAGGCGCGCACGGGACGCTCGAGGCTGCCGCGCTGGCCGGATGCGTCGGCAATCGCGGCTTTCATCGTGTAGGTGCCGGGATCGAGCAGCAGCGACGTGAAGACGGTCACCTTGCCCGTTTCGGGATTGACCTGTGTCGAACTCACCGTGGGCTGAAAGAACGAGCCTGCGGTGGCGCCGTCGGCGCGGCGTACGACGAGGCCGAGCGCCATGTCGCCGCGCGCATCCGCCGCGTCGACCTCGACGCCGATGAGCAGCCGGATCTTCGGCGAGTCCGGATCCTGGAACGCGTACGACGTGACCGCGAAGGGGAGCGCGGTCGCGAACGCCGGGCTCAGGAGCAGCGCCATGATGCCACCCTCCGTATTGGCCGGCGTTGCCGCATCGACGGTGAACTGCGATCGCGACCGCACCTGCACGCTGCTCCGCGAGGTCGACACCTTGATGTTGTGGGGCTTGCCGTCGCGATCGCCGGCCACGGGCTCGAACCCGAGCAGGTAATACCCTGACAACTCCGCGTCGAGCCGCTCGAACGACGCATCCGGATCCGCAGTGACGCGGAACATCTCACCGCCGGCGAGATGCGTGACGAGGGTCAGGCCCGTTTCGCGGACCGTCCGATCGCGCATGTCTGTCTGCGGCACGCGCGAGCGGGACGCGTCGGTGTCGCTCGTCTCCGGTTTGATTGCGTAGATCGTGGCATGCGCGGTCGCGAGCGCACGACCGAGTCCGCTCGCGATCAGCCGCTCGCCGTCGATGATCAGTCCTTCGGAGACGAGTACGATCGTCTTCGGCGTGTCGTTCGACGCGAGTCGCGCGAGCAGTGCTTCGAGTCCCATCACCGTGTGCCGCGCGCGTTCGTGGGCCTGCGACGCGACGATCGCGGCATCATCCTCGACGAGCCTCCGGCAGATGGCCTGCTCGGAGAATCCCGTCGAACCCGCCGTGGCGGTTCCGAGAGCCCCGCACTCGCGATCCATCGCTTCGTCGATCACCATCCGGTTGCCGCGCTCGAATTCGAGCGCCTCGGAAACGCCGACGTGCCGCGGCGACATCGACTCCATCGCATGGCCGTCGACCTGCCGCAGCGCGGAGGCCACAGCCGCGTGATTCGCCGTGAACTCGATCGTCTGCCCGTCGGGCACAGTGAAGAAGCCGACGCGATCGGCCGGCTCGAGCCCGTCGACGAAACGGGCCGCCGCGGTCAGTACGTCCTTGGCACGCACCGGCGCGATGCTGCCGCGATCGACGACGACGGCGATGAGACGTCCGGCGACGGCCGCGGTGTTGGTGCTGTAGTCGTCCTGCTGGTCGCCGGCAGCGGATGCCGCCCGCTTGACGGGCACGAACTGGGCCGAGACGATGTGCCGGGCCTGTCCGTCGACGGACAGCGTGAAGTCCGGCGCTTCGAGGTCGGTGACCGGCTGTCCC
>DATJFQ010000047.1:0-115652 GCA_035495555.1 Vicinamibacterales bacterium | reverse complement strand
CAGCGATGGGGGCGAGGACGGGCGCCCGCTTCGCGCGGAGGCGGCTCCTCGTCGACATGTCTTTCCGGCCGCCGAGCACGAAGCGGGCTGTCCGAGCGGGGGCCCATCGCAGGGCAAGGCGGATCGGCGCGCGGCGCGAGGTGGGAGGCGGGAGGCGCGGGAGCGCGACGCCTCACCAGCGATGGGGGCGAGGACGGGCGCCCGCTTCGCGCGGAGGCGGCTCCTCGTCGACAGTCTTTCCGGCCGCCGAGCACGAAGCGGGCTGTCCGAGCGGGGGCCCCATCGCAAGACCAGGCGGATCGGCGCGCGGCGCGAGGTGGGAGGCGCGAGGCGCGAGGCGGGAGAGCTGACTGTTCCTGATAGACGTGATTTCACGGATGACGACACGCGTGTGCCTGGCGGGCGCGACGGGGTGGGCGGGCTCTGAGCTCGCGCGCGCGATCTATCGGCAGGCCGAGGACGTTGAGTTGGTCGCAGCGATCTCCCGCACGCACGCGGGCGAGATGCTGGGTTCGATCGTTGGCGCCCCAGGTTTCAATGTTCCCGTGTACGCGACGGCGGAGGAGGCGCTCGCGCAGCCCTGCGACGTCTTCGTCGAGTACACGAAACCCGATGCTGCGAAGTCGCACGTGCGCACCGCGCTGGAGCACGGCGCCCACGTCGTCATCGGCACGTCGGGGTTGACGGACGACGACCTCGAAGAGATCGATGCGCTCGCGCGCGAGCGTCAGCGCGGCGTCCTCGCCGTCGGCAACTTTGCCCTCACGGTCGTCCTCATGCAGCGGTTTGCGGAAATGGCGGCGAAGCTGATTTCCCAATGGGAGATCATCGACTACGCCCATGACGACAAGCCGGATGCTCCGAGCGGCACCGCGCGCGAGCTGGCGTCGCGGCTCGCCCGGGTGCGTGCCCCGGAGCCGACAATATCCGTGGACCGTACTGTGGGAGACCGCGAGGCACGCGGCGCCACGCTGGGCGGAAGCCAGGTGCACTCCGTGCGCCTCCCGGGATTCGTCATCAGCGCCGAAGTGATCTTCGGCATGCCAGACCAGCGGCTGTCGATCCGCCATGACGCCGGCGCCAGCGCACGTCCGTACGTCGATGGTGCACTGCTTGCGATCCGGCGGGTGTCGAGGCTCGTCGGACTGCACCGGGGACTCGACGCGGTGCTCGATTTCTGAGAGAGCCCGTCAGGGTTCGTCTGTCGCCGATTCGGTCGTCCCGTCGTCATGGACCTCCTGGCCGGTAATGCGCGCCTGCCGGCGCCGCAAAGCGTCGATGACCGCGCCGACGCTGACGCGGGGCACTCGAACCTCGAGGGCCATGACCGGCTCGAGCAGGATCGGGCACGCCTGCCGCGCGGCGTTCTGCAACGCCCCAGCGAGCTGCAGTCCGGCGGCCAGCCTCTCCTGGTCAGCCTTCGTCTGCGGCGTCACCGCGATCGACAGCAGCGGGTCCATCGCGGTCCAGATGTGACGCATCATGCACCCGGCGTGTCAGGCCCGCAACTCCGGGCGGCGTTGCCCCTGTACTCGGGAGCGTCTGGGAGCGTATCGTGTCGCGCCGGATCTGGTAGAATCAGCGATTGCACGCCTCGTGAAGTGGGCCGCTAGCTCAATTGGCAGAGCAGCAGACTCTTAATCTGCGGGTTGTAGGTTCGATTCCTACGCGGCTCACCACCTTTTCTTAATCAAATCGCCGACTCTTCGATCGGTGCCAACAGCTCTGGTTGCGCCTGGGTTGCGGATTCGTGCGCGTCGATGTCGTCCAGGCGATTCCACCGCTGCTCGATTCGCACCGGGAACGCGACCGCGCCTCGGCGCGCCGTCCAAGATGGCATGAAG
This sequence comes from Vicinamibacterales bacterium, assembly GCA_035495555.1. Classification (GTDB taxonomy): domain Bacteria; phylum Acidobacteriota; class Vicinamibacteria; order Vicinamibacterales; family 2-12-FULL-66-21; genus DATJFQ01. The sequence continues at coordinate 113,808 of DATJFQ010000047.1, read as the reverse complement.
CGGTGAGGCTCTGGGCGTGGCAGGATGCTGCCGCGGAAAGTCGCGATCATTTCTGTGGCATGGGCGGAGGTCATCCGCAAGGTGAAAGCGGCAGGTTTCGTGGAGGTACGGTCCGGGAAACGAACTCACATGCTGCTGCGGCATCCGAAGAGCGGTAAAGAGGTCTGGGTGGCTGCGCACACGAAGAAGGATGCAGGGCGCCTCGGTAATCGCATTCTGCGCGAGGCAGGTGTCGAGTGACTGGTCATTTTCCTATCGTGTTTGAGCGCGAGGCGAGCGGTGCGATCAGTGCGTATGTGGCTGGACTTCCCGTCTACGCCGCGACTGATACACATCGAAAGGCTGAACACGCGATTGCTGCTCTACTCACCGAATATGTGAAGGCACATCCAGACAGCCGTCCCGACGTGCGGGTCCGCGTCGCGCGGGTCACCACACGAACGGCCACTCGAGTCGACATGGTCGGTGTCGCAGCCGCTGGTGGGAGCGAGACGGAGTCCTTCAAAGGCACAGGCGTCGCGAGCGAATGGTCGACTTGGTGGCCGTCCGCGAAAGACTGCCCCGGAACGCCGCAGCAAGTCGGCTCGTTGATTCAGTGTGCGTGACGCGGAGTGGTTGCGTCTGGGTTGGCAGCAGGCGCCACGGTGGTGCTGTAGCTACCTCTCAGAGCGTGGAAGTCCGCAATACTCGGCGACGACGGCGGAAAGCGCGTGAAAATCTGCTGGTTTAGCAAGGAACGCACATGCTCCAAGGCGCTGTGCCTGTTTGACCATTTCAGGGCCCGCTGCAGTAATGCACACGACCGGGACATCTCGACCGAGGCCCTGCCGGTCGCGTTCCGCCAGGAACGTCAGGCCATCCATGCGCGGCATCATGAGATCCAGAAGGATCAACGACGGCGAGCCGTCCCGCAGCTTCGAAAGCGCTTCGATGCCGTCGTTCGCCGTGGCGACTTCGTAGCCTTCGTATTCGAGCGCCAGACGCTCGAGCGCCTGCATGTCCGGGTCGTCTTCGACGATGAGCACTTGCGCCAAAGGAACAAACTCCCGGTCGCGGTGAAGAACACAGCTCTTTTCGGCACTTCGAGAGGAAACCTGCAGGCCGACGGGGCGCACTCGCACTGCTCTATTTGTCGTTTGTCCGACGCTCCTTGCGAGTGACCCGCCGTCTGTCCTTCGGCCCCGCACGCCGCTCCGAGATCCGGTCCTCCGGAAATCGAATCGTCCACTCATGGCCGCACGCCCTACATGTGCACATGCGTTTCACCGTCGTGCAGCACACGACCGTCTGCACCACCACTGTCCCGTGGCCCTGACATCCGATGCAGTGTTCGGGAGGATTTAGTGTTACCAATGTCGCGGGGGTACCTGGTTCCAGCAGTTTCGGTGGGATAGTGGTTGCGGGGTCCTGTTGCAACAGGTGTTCCCCGGGTTTGCTAGTGAAAACGCGTTGGTGGGCGGGTTCGCCTGCTGCGGCGCCGATTTAGGTCTGGTCGGGAATAGACGTTCGAACTGCTGAAGATCCGCGTAGTTGCCGATTCGGGGCGGGTACGTGAGCACGACGGAGGCTGCGCATGCACAGAGTTCATCGCGGATGTAGAGTGGACCCGCGGTTGATCGACACTTTGCCCAACGCGCGGCAAGGTGTCGATATGACAAATGGGCTGGTCCGGATCACGCCGGTCATCCGCTTCGGGGATCACCTCCCGAGCGCCGACGTCGGGCTCGCCACACCGGACGATGGAACTGGCTCACCAGGGAAGCGGCCCGAGAGGAATCAGTCGCGTCGCCGCCGGAGTCAGCTAGCGATGGGCGAGGATGTCCGCGAGCGAAGTGACGGGAAGCTCAGGGAACCGCCGATGGAGGTCTGTCGCCATGAAGGTCAAATCGATGCTGTCCATCGTGATGGCCGCACGAATCTGACGGGCACGATTCGGTTGGACGGGTCGGAGCACGGCCGCAAGGAGGTGCAGGATCGCGCGAGGAACGTGCCGGGCCGCGACCGTGCGCTTCGACGCCCGTTGCAACCCTGCGGCAAGCTCGTTGAACGACAGATTCTGCGGGCCACCGATTTCAAGCGTCGCGCCACGCGTTGACGGATCGATCACGACCCGCTCCACGAGATCAGCGACATCGGAGACCGACACGAAATTGATCGAATTGGCGCCCCGGCCGAATATGACCGGCCGACCGGAGGTTGCTGCTGTCTGGTCGAGCAGATCGAGCCAGAATTCGGCGAAGGCTGTTGCCCGCACGATCGTCCACGACGTGTCGCTCGCTCGAAGGTATTCTTCAGCGGCGTGCTTCATCCGAAAGAGCTCGATCGGATGTCTTGGTGACACGCCGACGATGGACATCAGCACGACTCCGGCGTTTGCCGCCACCGCCGCATCGATGAGACGGCGATTTCCGTCGCGATCGACAGAGGCCGGCGACACATCGCCGGTGTTGCCAAAACCGTGAATCGCCGACACGACGGTACTCACGCCCGCCATCGCCGCACCGAGGGTGCGACCATCGCGCACGTCGCCTTCGACTATGTCGGCCTGGCTGTGCTCGAAATGAGCGGTGCGCCCCCGATCGCGCGTGAGCACGCGAACGGCAAGACCTCGCGCCTCCAACCGTCGCACGATCAGCGTACCCAGGCGACCGGTTCCACCGGCGATCAGGATCATCGATTGTCGGTGAGCGGGCCCGCAGCACCGACCTGTCCGCGAACCGCAGCATCGACGTTTCCGCCACCCTCCTGAACCGGCTCGAGATACAAGCGCGCCCACGTCAGCAGTTCGTGGCCCACGCCAAAAATAATGACGCCGCGCATCAGATGCGCCGACCCATCCCGACGCGTGCCCCGGTGTTCCCACTCGCTCCAGACCTCATCACCGTTGACGGCCGAACGCAGCACCTTCGCGGTGATGTTTGGGATGGCGGCGAAGATCTGTTCCCAATTCCGGCGCACCTGCTCGCGACCGGTGAAGCCACGCTCCGGGTGTGCCGGCGTCTCATTCCGATAGTCTGCCGCAAAGCAGGCCACCACCTCATTCAGGTCGTGAGCGTTCGTGGCGCGCTCGAGGCGCGCGAGCGTCCCGACGGCGCGACCGGTCGTCCCGTTGTGCATGACGTGCCCTTCTTGATAGATACAGTGTCACTGTAACCAAATGTTATGCTCTACCCGGTGGCGGCGAAAGTCAAGCAGACGCGTCGATATGACGCCAGGCGACGTCAGGAAGCGGCGCAACGGCGGCGTGCGGCGATTATCGAGGCGGCGACTGACCTCTTCGTGCGGGACGGATTCCCGGCGACCACGATTTCGAGGATCGCGGCAGAGGCCGGCGTGTCGGAAGAGACGGTCTACAAGGTTTTCGGCAACAAGGTCGCGCTGGTTCGTGCGATCCGCGACAAGGCACTCGCCGGCGACGGGCCGATCCACGCCGAGCGCCGGTCCGATCGAATGCAGTCGAACGAGCGCGACCCACGCAACATCATCCGGCGATGGAGTGTCCTGGCCATGGAGGTGGCGCCGAGAGTGGCGCCCGTGCTGTTGCTGGTGCGCCAGGCGGCGGCGAGCGATCCGGAATTGGCAAGGTTGCAGGAGGAGATGGATGCGGCGAGGCTGACGCGAATGACCCATAACGCGCAGACGCTGCTGAAAAACGGACATCTGCGGCAGACGATGACGCTCGATGCCGCGACGGACGTTCTGTGGACGTACAGCTCGCCGGAGCTGTACGAACTGCTGGTCCTGCGACGGCACTGGTCAGTCCGACGCTATGGAGAGTTCATCGCGGACGCGATGATCGCCGCGCTGCTGCCACGTTGACCACGGAGGATCCGCGTCTCCGGCCGAGGGGAGACGAGCGTCAGTGGTATGAAAGAGGGGGCCGACCGGCGTGGCAGGGGCGCTCGTAGCGGGTCCGGCGTTATCGGCACGGTGCGGGTGGCATTCCCGCACTCGAGTGCGCCGTTATTCGGACGGCCCGCGGAGGACTGCTACTTACCGAACACTCGCGCCGCGGCGTCGCTGGCCACCGCATCCTCGACGATCGGATTCAGTTCGATGTCAATCAGATCGCCCCAACTGTTTACGTGTTCGGCCAGGGCAGTCAAGTCGTTCGTTTCCAGGACGTGCCAGCCGAGAACGGAACCGGGCACGTGATACCGCGCCACCTGTTCCACTCCCTTGGGTGGCGCCCCGCCGGTTGCTTGAAAGTGCTGAAACGCCGCCTTGTAAAGCCCCGGGCGCGTCCGCCACGTCAGCATGTATTTCACGGAACACTCTCCTTGCTGTAACCGAGGTGTGAAGAACGTCGCAACACTACCACGCCATGAAATTCGAGAGCGGACGAGGCCCGAGTGTGCGGTATTGGACATCCCGCCCGGACGCACATGTGTCATGGTGTGCTGCTACTGAACCCTCCGTACGAAGACAGACGAAGCCGACGCTCGCATGGGCTGCCGCGAAATCGCGTGCACCACAACAAAGCGGAGCGCAACGCGCCGGGCATGAACGCGTCAAGACAAGAGAGAGAGAATACCAATGAAAAGTTTGAAAACACTGGCGTTGATCGGAGTCCTCACCACGTTCGCCGCTGTGCCCGTTATTGGACAAGTGCACAAGTTCTTCACCCCTGGAACCGTCTGGACGGTGACCATGATCAAGATGGCGCCAGGCATGGACCAGAGCTACATGGAATATCTCGACGGCCAGTTCAAAAAGGGCGAGGATGCGCAGATCAAGGCCGGATTCGAGAAGTCGTATAAGGTCCTGCGAACCCTGGACGATGGCGGCGCATGGAACGTGCTGATCCTCCGCGAATACACCAGCCTCGCGAGCGTCGAAACCAACACGGAGAAGTCCGATGCCCTCGCGCAACAGGTGGACGGGAACGATCAGGCGCAGATGCAGGGCTATCAGGATCGCGCGAAGTACCGCGAGGTCGTCGGCACCAAGTACGCACGCGAATTGCTTCTCAAATAGAACACGGGCGCGGGGCCGTTGCGAGCGTCACATGTGCTTCGAAGCGGCTTCGCCGCCACCGCGCGCGATTGGCCCTACCGCGTTCCGCGGTGGACTCCAAAATCGACCCTTAGAATCCCAGTTTTCGCCGCTCCGGGGTGATTCGGTTACAAGGAGGCCTCAATGTCTGTGCGCTCCTGGCTCGGTACTGTCGCCGTCGTCGGAACCGCTTTCGTCGTTGGATGCAGCCAAACGCCGTCCCCGACCAGTCCGTCATCGACCCTCACTGGTGCGGCGGCCGCTTCTCCAACGAGCAGTCCTGATGCACTGGTCTCCGCAATCGCCGCAGCCGGCGTCAGTGGCAGACCTGCGTACGAGCTCGCCTATTACAACGGCACCATCGTGACCATGAATCACATCGAGGTGCCGCAGAACCCTGCCGCACTGGCTCACGCCGCCGCTGACCTCTACGCCGTGATATATCCGGCGGATCATGCACTGTGGCCGGCGCCGCCGTTGTGCAACCCTTGCGTTCACAATGGAAACCCCATCTACCATGATCACGTGCTCGACTCGATCCCGTCCGATCCCGGTCACGGCGAGTTCAATGCGCTCTGGCACGTCTTCCTCATCAGGCCGGCCAACTCCTTGCCGGCGACCCAGGCTGCGTACGCGGCGCGGCTGCCGATGACGTCCGAGGCCGCTGTGGACGCAGCAGTCGCCGCCGGAGTTGCACAAGAGATCGACACTGGCAGCTACTTCTTGTGCTCGATCGTGAGCGCTCACGCAGCAAGGTAGGTACGTACCAGGTGCGCGAGGCGCCTGCCATTGATTTTGCGGGCGCCTCACCCAGCTTTTCGACGAATTCCCCCACCTCTGCACGCCCTTCCCGCCTGTCCGTACCACGGCATATTCGACTTCAGGAAGTCGCCAATGTATGTTCATGCCACACCAATCGAGCGACGCCGCAACGTCTGCCGTACAGGCGTAGCCGGCCTCGCCCGACTTCAGGAGATCCGCCGTGGAACAGAACGGTCCGACCGTAGCTATCTCGAGGCAGCGAGGGACAGGGGGATCGTTGATCGGCCAACGGGTCGCAGAACAGCTCGGGCGACGCTACATCGACCGCGACCTGCTTCGCGTGGCGGCACAGTATCTGAAGGAGCGCGACGCGGCCCCGGCAGAACCGCCCTCATCATTCTGGGCCCTCATCGAACGGGCTTTCGCGCTCGGAGCCGCCGACGGCGTTTACTGCGCACCGTCGGTCATGGACGACTACGAAGCAGACGTCTTCGCGACCGAGACCCGATTGATTCAGGAGATCGTCGACGCGCATGCGCCGGTGATCGTCGGTCGCGGAGCGGCACAAACGCTCAGGCAGCGTCCTGACGTGATCACGGTGTTTGTTCACGCTCCGGAGGACTGGCGCGTGGACCGCGTCCAGCGGGTCTATCAACTCGCCAGCCGGGATGCCGCACGACAGGCGGTGCTGCGATCCGATCGTGACCGCGGTCGGATGATCCGGTCGCTCGCCAATCTCGAATGGACCGACGTTCGTTGCTACGATCTCGCCGTCAATGCGGCGACGATGGGCGTTGACGCCGTCGTCGACCTGATCGTGCATGCCGTCACCGCCCGCGCGGCCGCCCGACGCGCGATGGAATAAATGCTCTGGGCGATCCGCTTGAAGATGTGCCGGATCGTTCCGCTACCGCGACAGCGCGCCGCGCGCTTCCTGGAGTTCCCGCCTGCCGGGCACGTCCGCGCGAGCACAGACCTGCACCAGCTTCCCGTAATATTTCCGGGCCGCCAACTCATCGCCGGACAGTCGTGCGGCGTGGGCCGCGCCGTAGAGCGTGCGAAACCGGTTCGGCTCGTTCACGAGCGTTGCCTCGAACTCCTTCAGCGCTCCGCGTGGGTCGTTCGTTGCGAGCAGCATCTCGCCGAGTTGCTCGCGCGCCGGCGCAAGCGGCCCAGGCGTGATCGCCGCCTTCTCCGTGCGATCCTCGGCGTCCGCGGCCGCCCGCATGGCGGCCATGCCTTCGGCGTGCCGACCCTCTGTAAACGCAATCCATGCCGCCGCGCCCTGCTGCTGGATCCGAATCTGCTCGGTCCAGTACGGTTCGTTCATCGAGGCTTGTCGCGTACGAAGTTCATCGAGCAGCGCCAGCGCAGCCCTCGCGGTCGTGAGGTCCCCGGCGCGCGCTCCGCCGATGGCGCGAGCGTACGCCGTGACCGCGGCCGCATAGGGCAAGTCAGTCGGACGGATCTGCAGCGTCCGCGCGTCGTCCCACGCACCGCGCTCCAACGCCCACCGCGCCGGGATCGCGGCCATCGCATAGTACGCGGCGGCGGGAGGCGCAGCCGACGCCACCGACTGCGAGCCAAATCGGGACATCATGCCGGGCAACGAATCGAGCAGCCGCTTCGCCGCGGCGTCCTGCCCCGTCTGCAGGTAGGCATACATCTGATAATCGCTCGCGTGGAGCTCCTCCGATGTCACGTGCTGCTCCCGCGCGGCAGCCGCGGAGGCGATGTTGGTGTCGATCGACTCCTGCCACATGCCGACACGAGTGAACGTGTGCGAGGGCATATGCAACGCGTGCGGCGCCGACGGCGCAATTTCGGCGTAGCGCCTGGCGGCGTCGAGGGCGCGCGGCGCGAGCGCGGGCACGTCGTAGCTGTGAATGATGTAGTGAGCGAGGCCAGGATGGGTGGGCTGCTGTTTGAAGAGCGGCTCGAGGATCGCGACGGCCTGGAGCCGGCCGGCGTACGTCTTGTCGTTCAGGTCCTCCGCCGCGGTCAAGGACAGCGCGTAGAAAATCGCCGCCTCGGTGTCGCTCGGATACCGCTTCGACAGCTCGCCCATCGCATCGCGATAGCTTTCGATGCGCTCGCGCTGCGGCCGTTCGCGTCGTTCGTAGAGCTGCGCAACCGCCTCGAGGTAGGCACGCTCACGATCGGTTTCCGGTCCGATCGCTCGGCCGCGCTCGACGGCCTCCATCCCGCTCTTCAGCTGTTCGGGAGTGCGCAGGCCGACCGCAAACGGATTCATCCAGCGACTGAGTGCGATCCCCCACTCAGTGATCGCGCACGAGGGATCCTGCTGGAGAGTCGCCTCGAACGCGGTAATCGCCGCGCCGAATTCGAACGAGTGCAGCAGCGATACCGCCCGGTCAAAGGTCGGCTGAGCGGCCGGCGTACACGACGTTTCGAAATGCACAGTGCCCAGCTTCTCAGACGGTCCGCCCGGGTGTTGATGGTCTTGCGGCGCATGGGCCGGCATGACCAGCGCCAGACACACGGCGGAGCATGCGACGGTGAGCGCGTGGGTCATAGTTCCTCCCGCCGGCATCATATCGCCGGAGCAGTCGATCACCGGCCAGATGGAATCCGCGTCTGCGAGTTACCGCGGAATGACCGGCAGCACCACGTGGGTCGGGTGCGCCGCGTCGTGATAGACCGTCTGGTGCGCCACCACCCACTTCGTCTCCCGTTCGTTGTTCCCGCCGGTATTGAGGTTCCGGTCGTACTTCGGGAATAACGCCGAGGCGATGCTCACCCGGAGCCGGTGCCCCGGCTCGAACACCTTCGACGTGAACCACAGGTCGATGTCGTAGCGAGTGACCTGCGCCGGGACGAGCGGCACCTCCTTGTCCATCCCCTCGCGGAAGCGCGCCCGAACCAGCCCGTCCTGGACTCGCTCGGCATGGCCGTCCGGCCATACATCGAGCAGCATGATCGTCCAGTCGGTGTCGCGCGCATCGCTCGCCGCCCAGAGCACCGCCGACATCTCACCCGTAATTTCGAGCGGCCGGGTAAGCGGCGTCGACGTGAACACCAATGCGTCCGGGCGCGTCGCGTTGAGTTGGGTGTAATCCTCGTTGAGGGATTCTTCGAGCTCGCGTGAATCAATGAGATAGGGCGTCGGGTTGCCGGGGTCGTACGTAAACGTGTCGGTCGAGGCGCCGGTCGGCGGCTCGGTGGCGAGCACGCCGTCGCCGCTGCTGGTCTGCGCGTGGCCGGCGGACGACACGTACCAGTTGGTTGGCACCTGACGCGCCAGCGGCCACTCGTTCTCGGTGCGCCAGGCGTTGTCGCCCTGAACGAAGATGTCGAGGTGCGGCCGCGTGTCCACGCCGTTGTCCTTGCCGAGCAGGTAATGGTCGAACCAGCGGAGTTGGAGGTCGCGGTACGAATAGCGCGCGTCAGGCCCGAAATCGCCGGCCACGTAGTCCACGCCCTTGTGTGCGCCGACGCCCATGACAAGGTGCCAGTTGGGATGGTTTGGCACTTTGAGCAGCGCGTCAGTGTAGTACGTCGGCCCGCGCGAATCGTCGTGCCACCCGGCCATGGACAGGACCGGCGCCCTCACCTTGTCGATGTAGGTCGTGACCGCGTGCTGACGCCAGTACTCGTCGAGCGTGGGATGCGCGATCCAGCGGTCCCACAGCGGCACGTCGCCACATCCTAATCGCTCGGGCAGCGTGGTCAGCGGCAGATGCGTGATTGCTTCTCCGATGTCCAGATCGGCAGTGTGGGTGTCCATGGTGCGGTTCCGCATCAGGCACGCCCAGTCCACGTTGATCGGCCCGAACGCCATCGCAGCGTAAGGAACGATCATCCACGGGTCGGCGGTAGCCGCCGTGGGCGCGATGGCTGCCAGATGGGGCGGGTTGCTGACCGCGGCGAACCAGACCAGCCGCCCTTCGTCTGAATGTCCGATCATGCCGACCTTGCCGTTGGCATGCGGCAGCCGCGCCGCCCACTCCACGGCGTCATAGCCGTCGTTGATGTCGGTCGTGTAGTCGCCGAAATCCGCGATGTCGCCGCTGGACTCCTCGCGCCCGCGCACGTGCTGCGCGACGAAGATGTACCCGCGCGAGGCCCACCACCGGCCCGCCTCGTGAAGAATGCGCCGATACGGCGTCCGCTGCAGCACCACCCCGAAGGGCCCGGGCCCCACCGGCTGCGCGATGTACGTCGCCAGCCGTGCGCCATCGCGCGTCGGCATCAACACGAGCGGGTCTTCAGTGACCTCGTATCGGGCGTTTGAGGCCGGCATGTTCCAGACCTGGTAGTCGTGTTCGACGACGCCCGGCGTGCTGCGGCGCACCAGGCGAAACCGGCGGTCCATCACTTTGCCGCCGTTGTACTCGAGCCCGACGAGTGCGTCACCCTGCCAGGCCGCATGCATGACGACGTTCGAGTCCTGGGTCAGCACCACAGTGTCGCCGTTCACGTCGACATGGTTCACCGTCAGCATGGGTTCGCCTGTACGCCGCTTCAGGAAACCGGCGTTGCCGGCGTCGGCGCCGGCGAAATGCGCGAAACCCATTCGGCGCCAGCCCTCAAAGCCGAACTTGGGCTGCGCGCTGAGCGCGACGTACACGTCCCAATCGCCCGCGAGTTCGTGGCGTGCCCCTTTGGCGCACCCGGGAAGGAGTCCGCACGCAAGAACGGACACCAGAAATAATCTGGGCAACGATTGGCGGCGAACGCTGCGCATGTTGCGAGCAGCATACAGCGACAACCGAACCGCGTCGGGCGTGCCGCAGGTTGAACGAAATCTCCGGCGGGTACGTGCCGGGATTCCTCCGCCGAGCATGCACGAACAGGGTCACAATAGGCAGACTGTCGTCACTCCGAATCGATCGAGGAGGACTTATGCAAGCCGTGAGATTCATGGGCGTCGGCCAAGCGCCTCACATCGAGGATGTTCCACAGCCGTCGCCAGCTCCGGGGCAGGTCCTCGTGAAAATTGGCGGCGCTGGCGTGTGCCACTCAGACCTGCACATCATGGAAGAAGACCTGGGATTCACGCCTCCGTTCACGCTCGGCCATGAAAACGCCGGATGGGTCGCCGCGCTGGGACAAGGAGTAACACGCGTCAAAGAGGGAGATCCCGTTGCCGTCTACGGTCCGTGGGGCTGCGGTCACTGCCATGCCTGCCAGCTCTCGATGGAAAACTATTGCGAGAACTGGGCGCAGATGGGCGGCTTCGGTGGCGGCCTCGGCTTCGACGGAGGCATGGCCGATTACATGCTGGTTCCCTCCGCACGTCTCCTGGTGCCTCTCGGCGCGCTGCCACCCGCAAAGGCGGCACCGCTCAGCGATGCGGCGCTGACGCCGTATCACGCGATCAAACGTGCGCTGCCACAGCTGCACGGGGACAGCACGGTCGTGGTCCTCGGTCTTGGCGGTCTCGGTCACATGGCCGTTCAGCTCATGCGGGTGCTCGCTCCAGTGCGCATCGTTGCGGCAGACGTCGACGACACGAAACTCGCGCAGGCGAAGGGCCTTGGCGCGGATCACGTCGTGAACAACCGCAACGGGGCGGAAGCGGCCGAGCAGATCCGCACAATCACCGGACCGCGCGGCGCGAGCCTCGTTCTCGATTGTGTCGGCGTGCAGCCGACCCTGGACCTCGGCGCGCAACTCCTCGGCCGCAACAGCGTGTGGACGGTCGTCGGCCTGGGCGGCGGCCACCACGACTTCCATCACGGCAGCACGCCGTACGGCACCTCGATGAGCATCCCTTACTGGGGTTCTCGCGTTGAACTGATGGAAGTGATCGCGATGGCGCGTGACCATCGAATCCATGCGGAGACGTCGGAATTTCCGCTGGACCAGGCCGCCGCCGTCTATAAGAAATTGAAAGCCGGACAGATTACGGGCCGCGCAGTCCTGATTCCGCATGGGGGCATCACCGAAGCGTCCGGGAGCTGACATGGGCAATCTTTCGCGTATCCTCTGCGCCGTCGATCTCGAGAAGGCCAGCGAGAGAGCCTTCGAGCGCGCCCTCGCCCTGGCCGTTCTGGCTGACGCCAGGCTCTTCATCCTGCATGCGGTACCCGCGACAGTTCCCTTCTCGGCTCGCGCGGCGGAACGGGTCCGCTACTTACGCGAGCTTCGGGAACGGGCAGAGGCCGCAGGCGTGAAGGTTCGAGTGGATCAGCAGCACGGCGACCCCGCCGGAGTGATCGTCCTGCACGCGAACTCCAGAAAGCCGGACATCGTGATCCTGGGGTCGAACCGGCGTCGTGGTTGGCAACGATTCAGGGAGGGATCGGTCGCGGAGCGCGTGCTGCGGCGCGCGGCGTGGCCGATTCTGATCGTGCCCTGGGATGCACCGCGCCTCGGCGTGCTGGCGAAAAAGCGCGCGCGCCGCTCCTCGCGCTCGAACGCGCGATGACTCCGCTCAGCGTCTCTGCAAGGCGCGCGTCCGCGGAACTTGGTCGTGAACGACACGCGGCGCAAACGGATTCGAAATTGTCGACGGCAGCCCGGTGCCTGGAAACGATTCCCCGCCCCCGGGACTCTGCCGGGAGGTTGTTATGAGCGATGCGGAGCGCCCGCCGCTCGAGTCACCCGCGAGCGCGCCGCCGGCATCCGACCGGCCGGCGTCTCGACCATGGCGCACTGAAGGTGTTCCCACCGGTCCGGCGAAGGATCGGCGGTCCCGCTGGTTCCGCTGGCTCGCGTGGCCGCTCGGCTACGTCATCCTGTTCGCGATCTTCACCTATCAGGACCGCATGCGGGAGCCGCAGGCGGTGGCGTACACGGAGTTCAAGGCGGAGGTTGCCGCGAAGAACGTCGCCGAGGTGTTTGCGCGCGGCGACACGATTCAAGGCGCGCTGAAGAAATCGGTCCCCCTGCCGGATCAGAAAGACAAGACGTACTCCTGGTTCACGACCGAGCGTCCCACATTCGCGACCGACGACTTGCTGACCGAACTCACAGCGGGAGGCGCCACGGTCCGAGCCAGGCCTCTCGTCGAGGAACGTGGCGTTCTCACGAATCTCCTGTTCTCGATTGGACCGATCCTGCTGCTGTTTGGGTTTTATCTCTGGATGTTCCGGCGACAACAGAGAGCGATGGGCGGCGGCGTCCTTGGTGGACGCCCGCGCAAACCCGTCGATCCCGAAACCGTCCGCGTGACGTTCGAGGATGTGGCCGGCATCGACGAAGTGGAGGCGGAAATCAACGAGGTCGTCGACTTCCTGCGAAATCCCGCGAAGTACCGTCGCGTGGGCGCCCGTGCGCCGAAAGGGGTGCTCCTGACCGGCGCGCCGGGGACGGGCAAGACATTGCTGGCCCGCGCGACGGCCGGCGAGGCGAAGGTGCCGTTCTTCAGCGCCAGCGCATCGGAGTTCATCGAGATGATCGTTGGCGTCGGCGCGAGCCGCGTCCGCGAACTCTTCGCCGAAGCGCGCAAAGTCGCGCCGGCGATCATCTTCATCGACGAGATCGATACGATCGGCCGCACGCGCGGCGCCAATGCCTTCGGCGGACACGACGAGCGCGAGCAGACGCTGAATCAGATCCTGACGGAGATGGACGGATTCTCCGGCGCCGAAGGCGTCATCGTCCTGGCGGCCACGAATCGGCCGGACGTCCTCGATCCGGCACTCCTCAGGCCCGGCAGGTTCGACCGCACCATCGTCGTCCATCCGCCCGACCGCAAGGGGCGGGCCGCGATCCTGCGTGTGCATACGCGCAAGGTCCCGCTCGCAGGCGACGTGAACCTTGACGCGCTCGCTGGGGCGACTCCCGGCACGACGGGAGCGGATCTCGCGAATCTCGTGAACGAGGCGGCGTTGCTCGCCGCGCGGCTTGGCCAGAGCGAGGTCTCGCAGCGCGATTTGACCGACGCGCTCGAGAAAGTCCAGCTTGGAACCGTACGCAGCGTCGTCATGCCCGAGACCGAACGACGGCGGACTGCGTACCACGAAGCCGGCCACGCGCTCCTCGGCATGATGCTGCCCGGCGCCGATCCGGTTCGCAAGGTGTCGATCATTCCCCGCGGCCGTGCGCTCGGCGTCACGTTGTCCACACCGGAAGCCGACCGCTACGGATACGACGCGAATTATCTGCGCGGCCGCATTATCGGCGCGCTCGGCGGCATGGCCGCGGAACACGAGGTGTTCGGCGTGGTCACGACCGGTTCCGAACGTGATCTGGAAGTGGTGACGGGCATCGGTCGATCGATGGTGGGCCGCTGGGGCATGTCCGAACGCGTCGGAAAGCTATCCGTTCTGCCTGCCGACGGCGATCCACGGATGGCCGGCGTCTCAGGCAGCATGCTCGACATCGTGGATGACGAAGTCCGGCGGATTACAGACGAGTGTTACGCGGAGGCGCGACGGATCCTGAGGGAGAATCGCGCGAAACTCGACGCGATCGCCGCCGAACTCCTGTTGCACGAGACGCTGGACGAACCGGAAATCTACGCCGCCGCGGGAATCGCCCGCCGGCCGGACACAACCGACGGGAGCGGCGCTGCACGCGCTGCCCGCAGCGGCGCACCGCACGAATGAGATCGCGTCAGGACGCCGCTTCCGAGCAACAGCAGCGATGCAGGCAGCACGAACCGGGTCGCGCTGACGACGGTGACGGGGTCGGCGGACGCCGGAACGACTGCAGCGATCAGGGAAAGGATCGGACGTCGACCGTTTCGGCTTCTCACAGCCCGCCAATCAGCGATCCGGTTTCAAACTCGTGAACAGCCGGCTCTGGCGATCAGCGGTGCTTCTGCACGACCCACGTCGTCATGCAGCGCTGCTGCTGCACGTTGGTCGTCTTGATTGGATCGAGCGGAGTGGCGCCCAGCTCGCGGGCCTTATCCAGCAGAAAGCGTTCGTCGACCACGAATCGATCGCTCCCGTCGGGAAGCCGCACACGGCCAACGGTGTGGTCGATCAGAGCCTCGATGCCGATGCTCGAGGCGAGACGGGCGAAAAAGAGTCCGCCGGGCGCGAGCACCCGCCACATCTCGTCGAGCATGCGATCGAAGTGCGTGCGGTCGCGCGCGAAGTGCAGGACGGCGCTGCAGATGATCGCGTCCATCTGGCCGTCAGACCACGGCAGCGCATCCAGCGTTCCTTCGCGGACATTGTCGATCGGGAGCGCCGGCGCGAGCCGCTCCGCCAGCCGTCGCACTGCTCGGACGGCCGCGGGGTCCTCGTCTATGGCAAAGACCTCGAAGCCGCGCGAGAGCAGGAACGGGAGGTTGCGTCCGCTGCCGCAGCCGGCGTCCAGGATCCGCCGCCTGCCGTCGAGACGTCCGCGCAGCAGTTGATCGAAGAGGTAGATGTCGATCTCACCGAACAGCGACCGCAGCTCGCTCGATGGGTCCGCCTTCATCAGGCACGACGATACTATGTCCGCCCCGGCAGGAGCGCGGTCCGGCGTCCGTCGGGTCAGCGGGCGCGGCGCGCCAATATCTGGCATACTGGATCCTGGTCAACACGCCGCTTCTTCGCTGAGTCTGAACTGCATTCGCTTCGCCCACCCGTCCTGTGGGCCGCACGAATCCCTTTCTGGCCTACGCAACGAGTCGCAACCGGGCGCGGGCTTTTCCGCGCCATGGTCCGCCAGGCGTTTTCAGTTCAGATGAACTGGGAGATTCACATGTCATCCAAGGGCACTATCAAGCGTATCGTCTCGGAAAAAGGCTTCGGCTTCGTGGCCGACGAGTCCGGTCAGGAGTACTTCTTCCATCAGTCGGCGTGTCAGTCGTTCGACTCGCTCCGCGAGGGGCAGGCGGTGACGTTCCAGACCGGACAGGGTCCCAAGGGCCCGCGCGCCGAAAACGTCCGCGAATCCTGAGCCCATCCGCACTATGTCGCGGGAGGGTGCCGCTGGCGCCTTCCCGCGATCTCCGCTCCAGGCAATTTCGGACTCGTTACCCCGCGTACACAGCAAGATTGCGCAGCTCGTTTCTGGTCTCGATGAGCGTCGTCGCGACATGGTTCGCGCCCGCGTCCATCAACGACGCGCGTTCTTCGTCCGACAGGCTTTCAGGGCCCCAGCGGCCGATCAGAATCCGGACCTCGGGTAGTGCCGCGCGCAGCTTGCGCACGAGATATCGCGTCTTCGATGGCGGACTCGGCGGCAGATCGGCGATACACACGAGACGAACACCTCGCGACCGAACGACTTCGATGACTTCGGACGTGAGCGGCCGGATCGACGTGGGATTCAAGCGGATGGAGGCGGAGTCTACGAGCTGCGCCAGCATCTGCAGGGCGATGGCGTCCGACGGCCCGTTTGCGGGATACGCGAGCACTTCCACGGGAACCGCGGGCGACAGATCCGCGGACGAGGCGGCGGCGGTTGAAGGCTGTTCGTCTGTTTCAGCTTCGCCGGGTTCCGGTGCCGGTAAGCTCCGCAGCAGCGTCTCGAGATCGGCAAGCAGTTCGCGCGTCTCGTCCGCGACCGCCTGTTCCTCATCGGCCGACAGGCGTCCTTCGAATCGATCACGCTCCGCGTAGGTCAGCGCCGGCAGCATCACGGCGTCGTACACGGTCTCGGGGGGCTGAGACGCCACGTGGCGTTGAATGATGTCCGCCGCCTCCCCCTGATCCCGCGCGAGCAGGCGCTGGTAGTAGCGGACGTCGGGCGACAGCGCCGGCGAGTCCGCCATGAGCGTGGACAGGAACTCGAGACCTGGGAAGTGCTTCCCGAGCACGACGAGGCACACGGTGAGCGGCGTGGCCAGCAACAGACCCATCGACCCCCACAGCCATGTCCACGCGGCGACCGCCACGAGCAGCGCCACCTGCGACACACCTGCCGCGCCCGCATAGAGGACAGTTTCGAGCACCAGATTCGTGAACAGCTCGACAACGACGAAGAGGCCGACGACCTCGAGCGGCCGCGTCCACCCCGCGAGCGCCGCGAGGCTCACCAGGATTGGGCCGGCCGCTGCCGCTATCGGCCCGAGGTAAGGGATAAACCGAAGCGCGGCGCCGAGCGCGGCCCACAGCAGCGAGTAGGGAACGCCAATCCACCATAGTCCGGCGCCGATAGCGACGCCGTACGCGGCGTTGACCAGCGTCTGCATGAGCAGCTGCCGGCTGACGCGGCTCCCGGCCTCGTCGAAGGCTTTCGTCGTCACCGCGAGATGGCCGTGGCCCACGAGGCCGATGACGCGTCCTCGCAGATCCTCGCGCTCCAGCAGCATGAAGATGACGAGCACGATTACGAAGCCCGCCGTCGACAGCGGCGCGATCGCCGGCCCGAGCCACGACGGGAAGTCCCACAGCGTCGACACCTGCTGCGACTGCACGATCAGCGGCTGACGAACCGTTCCTTTGGGAGCCTCCGGCGACGCGATCTGGGTCTGGATGTCTTTGACCGTTTGTTCGACCTGCTCGACCGAGCCGCCGCGCCCCGCCCCTCGGACGTCGGAAATTTTCTGCCGGATGTTTGCGCGATAGTGGGGCAGATCGCCCGCCAGGCTCGACATCTGCGTCGCGACGCCCCAGCCGGCCAGCCCGATGATCGTGAAGACGAGCGCGACGACGACCAGGACCGCCGGGACCCGTCCGATCCACCGCTGAAGAAACGTTACGGGTGGAGACAGGACAAACGTGATGAGCAACGCGAGGGCAACGGGCACGAACACCGCCTGCGCCCAATACAGCACCGCGACGACGAGCACGCACCCGGCGAATCGAATCCACGGCGCGATCATGCGATCTAGGGAATCAGCCATGCGGCGCTAGAGTGCCACGCAAGATGCCGGCCGCTTCCGCGCGCTGGCCGCGGTTGGCTGTCCCGACGCGCAGCTGGCGGGCTGAGACGGTGCCGGATGCCGGCAATCAGCCGCGGCCGCGACGCTGGTTCGTTTTGACCATCGTCTTTGCCGTTCGCAGCTTGGCGGCCTGGCTGGCCGCCCTGGGTGCATCGGGATCGTGCGGCAGCGGCTTCCGGTGTCTCTTGCCGGGCGCATCGACCACGCCACCGCTCCTTCCCTTCGTGTTCTGTCGAGCAGGCGTGGTCTGGCGCACGGGAGTGGCGGACGGCTCTTCGAGAGCCGCCTTCGCGATGCCCCCGACCTGTTCGAGCAGTTCGGCTGCGCTGTCCCGGACGCTCGCGATCTGTTTCGCCAGCGTCGCCCGATCCATCAAGCCTTCCGCCTTCGCGTGCAACGTCCCGGCGATTCGACCGAGTTCCTCGGCAAGCGCCATGGCCCGCTGCTCCAGGGTGCCCGCCATCGTGTCTGCTTTGCTGTTCGTGGTCGTGTTAGCCGGTCGAGTTGTTGCCGTCTTGCGCTTAGCCATGCGAGCTCCCGTCCGTGTTAATCGCCGCCTGAGTGTAACCCGTCCCCCGGTGCTGCGGGTGCCGGTTTCATGGCATCGCCTGTGGAACGAAAAGAAGTGGCGCGGAGGCCGCTTGAACCTCCGGCATCTCGCGGCCGTATCCCTTCGTGTGTCAAACCATCTGCGCTACGCGATTCGGCGCCTGCGGCACGAACCCGGCTTCTCGCTGGTCGTCATTCTGGCCATCGGCCTCGGGATCGGCATGAATACGACCGTGTTCACGCTGGTGAACGCGGTGCTGCTGCGCGGGTTGCCTTACGACAAGCCGAACGAAATCGTGGCGGTGTCGACGTATGACAACCAGCGCCGTGACACCCGGCCGACGTCGTGGCTCGATTTCCAGGATTGGCAGAGGAGTGCGACCACGTTCCGCGCGCTGGCTGCGACGTCCGATCTGTCGATGAATCTCAGCGGCGGGGGAGCCGCGCCGATCCGGCTGCGTGGCTCGCGCGTGACGACGAACACCTTTGCCCTGCTCGGCCAGCCGATGGCGCTCGGCCGGGACTTCATCGACGCGGATGGGAAGCCCGGCGCGACGCCCGTCATGATCCTCGGGCATGGCGTCTGGGAGCGGACGTTCGGCAGCGACGCCACACTCGTCGGCCGCACGATTCGCGTGAACGACGTGCCGACGGAGATCGTCGGCATCATGGCTCCGGGAGTGCAGTTCCCGGAGATCAGCGAAGCGTGGATTCCCATCCAGCCGCGTGCGGACGACAAGCGGGACTCCAGAACGCTCAGCGTCTTCGGACGTCTCAAGCCGGGCGTCGGCATGGGCGAAGCTCAGACCGAGATGTCGGCCATTGCCGCACGGCTCGAGCGGGAGTATCCCGGTTCGAACGCTCACTCGGGCGCGTTGGTCCAGACGTTCAACGATCAGCAGAACGGCGGACCGATCCGCGTGGTCTTCCTGATGCTGCTGGCCGCCGTCTGCCTGCTGTTGCTGATCGCGTGCGCCAACGTCGCCAACCTTCTGATTGCGCGCGCGGTCGCGCGTACCCGTGAAATCGCCGTGCGAATGGCACTCGGCGCCAGCCGGCGCGCGGTGATTGCGCAGCTCCTCACCGAAAGCGTGCTCCTTGGCTGTCTCGGTGGCGTGCTGGGGTTCAGTCTCGCGTATCTCGGCGTGACGCTATTCGACCGCGCGGTCGCAGATGTCGGCAAGCCGTACTGGATCGTCTTCACCTTCGACTGGCGCGTGTTCGGGTGGCTCGCGCTCGTCTGCGTCGGCACCGGCCTCGCTTTTGGCCTTGCGCCCGCGCTGCAACTCGCGCGCACCAACTCCAACGACGCCCTGAAAGACGGCGCGCGCGGCGCGACCTCGGGACGCGGCCGGTGGCTCACGAGCAGCCTGGTCATCGTCGAGATGGCGCTCACGGTCGCGCTGCTCGGCGGCGCGGGCGTCATGATTCGCAGCTTTCTCAACCTGTACACGGCCGACCTCGGGGCACGGACGGAGAACGTGCTTACCGCCGGGTTGGCGCTGCCGGAGCAGAAATATCCCGATCCCGCCACCCGCATGCGTTTCATCGATCGACTCGACGAACGGCTGCGGGCACTGCCTGGCGTCGAAGCCGTGTCGATCGGAACGGCCGTTCCCGGCGATGGCATCGGGACGATGACGCTGGACATCGAGGGGCAACCCAGGGCCACGGCCGATCAACCGCGCGAGACACACGTCGCCAGTGTTGGTCCGGGGTTCTTCCAGACGTTCATGATCTCGCCGTCCGCCGGGCGAGTGCTGGAGAAGCGCGATGGCCAGATGGGCTCGGAGGCGGTCGTCGTCAATCGCCGGTTCGTCGATCGATTCCTCAACGGAGGCGACGCGATCGGGCGGCGCATCATGCTGCGCGACGACGACAAAAACACGGTCTGGGCCACGATCATCGGCGTCGTTCCTCACGTGCGGCACAGCGACCTGACGCGCGACGACCTGGATCCCGTCGTCTACCGCCCGCTCGAGAGGTCGTCAACGCGCAACTACATGATCGCGATCCGCAGTCATCAGCCCGCGACGACGCTCACGGCGGCGCTGCGCGACGCCGTACGCTTCATGGACCCCGACCTGCCCGTGTTTCAGGTGAATACGATGGACGAACTGCTGGCGCGGCAGCGCTGGCCCTTCCGGGTGTTTGGCAGCCTGTTCGTGCTGTTCGCGATCTTCGGGCTCGTGCTCTCGACCATCGGGATGTATGCGGTCACGGCGTACGCGGTCGGGCAGCGGCGGACGGAAATTGGGTTGCGCATGGCGTTGGGCGCGCAGCAGGCGCACGTCGCATGGATTGTGCTGCGCCGCGGGGTGATGCAGCTCGCGATCGGGCTGCCGCTGGGTCTCGCCTTTGCCTATCTCCTCACCGTTGGCATGAAGACGTTGCTCGTGGGCATCAAGCCAGGCGATCCGCTGACGCTCGGAACCACTGTCGTGATCGTCATCGGGGTGACGCTGGCGGCGTGCGTCCTGCCGGCCGGCCGTGCGGCGCGGCTCAACCCGGTCGCGGCCCTTCGCAATTGATACGCGCCGTCTCGGACCTCAACTTTCACGAGGGCCGGAGCCCGGGGCGCCCGTCGGGCCGTCACTTGATCTGCTCGAAGGGGATGTTGCCGATGGCGTACTCCTTCCAATCCCGATAGTCGAAGTGCCACCACTCGGTCGGGTTGACGGTGAAGCCCTCTGCTTCCATCGTGCGGCGCAGGAGCGCGCGGTGCCACCGCTGCAGATCGGTGCCGCCGGGATAGAACGCATAGGCGCGCTGCGTGCTCTCGTCGTACGTACTCGGCATCTCGATCACCTTGCCGGTTGCAAGGTCGTAGAGCGTGAGGTCCACCGCACAGCCGCGGTTGTGCTTCGAACCCGATGCCGGGTTCGCGACGAGCCATTTCTTGTCGTCCGGCGTCGCGTCCCAGAACGCCTTCGTCACGTACCACGGGCGATATCCGTCATGTACGAGGAGGCCGTAGCCGATCTTGTGCAGCGCTGCCGACGCGCGCGCGACGGCATCCGCGGCCGGGCGCTGCAGGAA
The DNA here is from genome assembly GCA_035495555.1 of Vicinamibacterales bacterium. Taxonomy (GTDB): domain Bacteria; phylum Acidobacteriota; class Vicinamibacteria; order Vicinamibacterales; family 2-12-FULL-66-21; genus DATJFQ01. Next base: position 92,723 of record DATJFQ010000047.1, on the reverse strand, counting down.
CGCGCGCGCCTGAGAATAGAACGCCGCCCCCAGGAAGTTGTTCGTCGTCGCATACCGGATATCGAGCTTGATGGACGGATCGACTGTGACGAGCTCGACGAGGTCGGACGGACGAATGACTCCGGATTCCGCCGGCGGCTGTTGCGTGGCTGCTTCGGCGAGAACGGCCGGCACGGGACGCACCGGCTCGACGCGGAGCTGCGCCGACCCGGCCGCGGGGCCGAGCGGCAGGCGCGAGTACTTCGCGCCGGCCAGCGTGAGCACGCGCCCGATCCCACTCGCGTCCCGCGTGAAATCACCCGTGCTGATCGCCTGCGGTGCGCCGTGGCCGCGGATGGCGAAGAGCTGTCCGTCATGTTCGAGCACGTAGACGGGATCGGACTCGGGCCCGTATGCGCCAACCAATTCGGCGATCGCGGGCGGCGCAGGCGCCGGTCTGGGGACGTTGACGGCCTCCGGCTCTCGCGGCCACGGGTCGATGTGCGTTGACTGCGCTCGGACCGCCGCACCGAGGCAGACACACAGCGCGGCAGTCGTCAGGCGCGTGAAGCGTTGCATGGCTCCAGTCTAACGCTCGTCGGCAGGCATCCCGCCGATGAGCAGGAACTCTTCTCTCTCGCGCTGGATGGTGACATCATCGGTCCGATAACGGTCGCGACGAAAAGAGCATCCTCTGTCTCCTGCACTCGTTTCCTCACTCGCTGGCAAGCCGGCTCCGGCCGCGATGCTGGCCAACATTCCAAGGCTCGTCACGGCGTATTACGTGGAGCGCCCGGATCCGTCCGTCGCGACAGAGCGCGTCGTGTTCGGCACGTCGGGGCACCGCGGCTCCGCGTTCACACGCAGCTTCAACGAGGCGCACATCCTCGCCATCACGCAGGCCATTTGTTCGTACCGTCAGGGTCATGGGATTGACGGCCCGCTCTTCATGGGGATGGACACCCACGCCCTGTCCGAGGCCGCCGTTGCGAGTGCGCTGGAAGTGCTGGCCGCCAACGGCGTCGACGTGATGATCGAGCGGACCGGCGGTTACACGCCGACCCCGGTGGTCTCCCACGCCATCCTGCGCTACAACCGCGGTCGTCAGTCCGGGCTGGCTGACGGGATCGTCATCACGCCGTCGCACAACCCGCCCGAGGATGGCGGCTTCAAATACAGCCCCCCAACCGGCGGCCCCGCGGATACCGGCGTGACCGGCTGGATCGCGCAGACCGCGAACGCGCTCCTGGCCGACGACCTGCGCGCCGTTCGTCGCATGCCCGTTGACCGCGCGCGCCGCGCAGCCACGACGCATCTCTACGACTTCATGACGCCCTACGTCGACGATCTTGCCAGCGTCGTCGACGTCGAAGCGATCCGCAGTGCCGGCGTGAGTATTGGCGTCGATCCACTGGGAGGCGCCAGCGTCCACTACTGGCATTCGATCGCCGAGCGGTACGGCCTCACGATGACGGTGGTGAACGATGCGGTCGACCCGACGTTCCGCTTCATGACCGTGGATTGGGACGGCAAGATCCGCACGGACTGCTCGTCACCCTTCGCCATGGTGCCGCTGGTCGCGCTTCGGGATCAGTTCGACGTGGCCTTCGGCAATGATGCCGATGCCGACCGCCATGGCATCGTCACACCGACGGCGGGGTTGCTGGATCCGAATCACTACCTGGCGGTCGCGATTTCGTACCTGTTCACACACCGCCCGCGATGGTCGACCCACGCTGCGGTGGGGAAAACCGTGGTCAGCAGCGGCATCATCGACCGCGTGGCGGAGAGTGTGGGACGCCGTCTCCTCGAAGTGCCCGTCGGATTCAAGTGGTTCGTGGACGGCCTGCTGCACGGCACGCTCGGTTTCGGTGGCGAGGAGAGCGCGGGCGCATCGTGCCTGCGTATCGACGGGACGACTTGGACCACGGACAAAGACGGCATCGTGCTCGGCCTCCTCGCTGCAGAGATCACGGCAGCGCTCGGCATAAATCCCGGAGCGCGCTACATCGAACTGACCCGCGAGCTTGGCGCCCCGGTGTACGAACGGATCGATGCGCCGGCGACGCCCGAGCAAAAACAGCGTCTCCTGCGGCTCTCTCCCGATCAGATCGACGCCAGCGAGTTGGCCGGCGAACCCATTCGCGAGGTCCTCACAACGGCGCCGGGCAACGGCGAATCCATTGGCGGACTGAAAGTCATCGCCGACCACGGGTGGTTTGCCGTCCGTCCGTCGGGCACCGAAGACGTGTACAAGCTCTACGCGGAGAGCTTCCGCGACCGCACGCACCTCGAACAGATCCAGGCAGAGGCGAAAGAGGTCGTGACACGGCTCTTCGGGAAAGCTGGCGATTGAGCGGCCCTGGGTCCGTCGACGTGTCATGCTGGTTGGGTAATGAGGCATCCAGTGTTCACGCGACCCCGCCTGTCAACGGGTGCCGAAGAACTGCTCAACATCGAGTCGCTCGAGGAGCACGCCAGGCGTCTGGCGGCGCTGCTGTCGATCGCCCCGACCGGACGCGGCAGCGGGCGGGCGCACCTCCGTCAGGTCAAGGATCACATGCGGGTGCTCCGCGCGGTGTACACGGACCTCGCCGACGATGCGCAGCGCGAGGGGGTCTCGCCGGCGGCCGAATGGCTGCTCGATAACTTCCACATCATCTCGGCGGCGGCGCGCGATATTCAACACGATCTCCCGCCGGCCTTTTTCAAACGGCTTCCTCGCGTCGCCGCCGACGAGTTTGCGGGGCTGCCTCGCATCTACGCGCTCGCGCTCGAACTGATTGGATCCAGCGGCGGCCGGCTCGAGGCCCAGCGGCTTCAGCGGTTCGTCAGCGCCTTCCAGTCCGTCGCGCCGCTCACGATGGGCGAACTGTGGGCATGGCCGAGCGTCCTCAAGCTCGCGCTGCTCGACAATCTCCGCATCAGAGCCGACCAACTGGCCGCCACGCGCGCGCAGCGGCTGGCCGCGGATCGGCTCGCGATGGCCGTCGAAGCGGCACCGGTCGATGGCGTCCCGAGCCCGGCCGAGGAATGGCCGGCGCACGTCCATCACGCATTCGTGACGCGCCTCCTTCAGCGGTCGCGCGCCTTAGGTCCAATCGCATCCCGGCTGCACCGTCAACTGGACGAAGCGCTCGCGGCGCGGGGAGAAACCGTCGAAGACGCGATTCGAGCGGAAGGCCAGAGCCAGGCGTCGGAGCAGGCCGGGATGGCCAACCTCATTGGCAGCCTTCGCCTCATCTCCACGTTCGACTGGAGCGAGTTCTTCGAGAGTGTGAGTCTCGTCGAGCAGGTGCTGCAGCGGGATCCGGCGGCGGTCTACGGCCGCATGGACTTCCGCAGCCGCGACCGTTATCGCCACGCGATCGAGGAGCTGGCCGTACCGACCGGTGAAGGTCAGTTGCTGGTCGCGCTCAAGAGCGTCGAACGCGCGCGTCAGAGCCACGTGCGGAACCCAGACGCGCGCGATTCGCACGTCGGCTACCACTTGATCGGCGCCGGACGGCGACAGTTCGAGCGGAGCGTCGCCTGGCAGCCCACGCTGAGCGGACGCGCGCGGCGGCTGTTCTTCGCGTACGCGACGCCGGGCTACCTCGGAACGATCGCCGCGGGCACCGCGCTTCTCGTCCTGGTGGCGGTCCTCTATGCCGCGTGGTACGGCTGGCGAGGCATTCCGCTGATGCTCGTCGCACTCCTCACGGTCGTGCCGGCCAGCGAGCTGACCATCCAGGTTGTGCAGCGGCTGATCAGTTATCTGATTCCGCCCCGCCGGCTCCCGCGTCTCGAGTACGACACGATCCCCTCCTCGGCGCGCACCATGGTCGTCGTGCCGACGATCTTCGACAGCGTGCAGCGCGTCGAGGATCTCGTCGCACACCTCGAAGTGCAGGCCCTCGGCAACGTCGACCCCTGCATCCATTTCGCCATCCTCAGCGACTTCCGGGACGCCACGTCCGAGACGCTGCCGCACGACGCCGAGATTCTCGAAGCGGCCCGCGCGCGGATCGCGGCGCTGAACGTCAAGTACGCGGACGGGCGCGCGGATCGCTTCTTTCTGTTCCATCGTCTTCGCCAGTGGAACGAGCGCGAACGGCTCTGGATGGGGTGGGAGCGCAAGCGCGGAAAGATCGAAGAGTTCAATCGCCTGCTCCGCGGCGCGACCAACACGAGCTTCATTCCGGCGGCCGGCGATTTGACGGTGCTTCCGCAGGTCCGGTACTGCATCACGCTCGACAGCGACACGCGGCTGCCACGAGGCGTCGCACGAGAGCTGATCGGCATCATCACGCATCCGCTCAATCGCGCGACGTTCGATCCGCGCCTTGGCCGGGTGACGGAAGGGTACGGCATCCTGCAGCCGCGTATCAGCGTCACGTTCACGAGCGCTGCGGGCTCCCTGTTCGCCCGGCTGTACTCAGGGCATACGGGCGTCGATCCGTACACGAGCGCCGTCTCCGACACCTACCAGGATCTGTTTGGCGAAGGCATCTTCACCGGCAAAGGCTTGTATGACGTCGACGCCTTCATGGCCGCACTCGACGGCCTGGTGCCCGAAAATGCGTTGCTGTCGCACGACCTGTTCGAGGGGCTTCACGCGCGAGTGGCGCTCGTATCCGACGTCGAGCTCGTCGACGAATACCCGTCGAGCGTGTTGTCGCACGCCCGGCGGCAGCACCGGTGGATCCGCGGCGACTGGCAAATCTTTTACTGGCTGTTTCCGTTCGTGCCATCGGCGCACGGGCTCAGACGGAACACGCTGCCGATTATCGGCCGCTGGAAGATCCTGGACAACCTGCGGCGCAGCCTCGTCAGCCCGACGTTGCTGGCGCTCCTCATCGCCGGGTGGACGGTGCTGCCAGGGCCGCGCTGGTTCTGGACGGCGACGGTCATCGGCGTCGTGGCCTCGCAGCTCCTGCCCGTCGTCGCCCGCCTGCTGGTCGGGCCGAGTCGCGCCCAGTCGATCCCGGTCTTCCTCGCGAATCTCCGCAGGGATACCGCTACCGCGCTCGCGCAGATCTTTCTCAGCCTGACGCTCCTCGCCTTCCATGCCTTCGACAGCGCGCACGCGATCATCGTCACGCTCGTGCGCCTCGGGGTCAGGAGAGGACGGATGCTCGAGTGGGAGACGGCCGCGACCGCTGCCGCCCGCGCGGTCGGACTGAGCGGACAACGCCTGCGCCGGTTTGTTGCCGAGATGGCGGCCAGCCCGCTCATCGCAGCGGCTGTGGGCGTTGTCATCGATACCAGGGAACCGGCCGCACTTCCAGCCGCATCTCCGTTTCTCCTGCTCTGGATGGTCGCGCCGTTTATCGCGTACTGGCTGAGCGTCCCGGTGGGTGCCCGGGTCCGGCCGCTCAGCGACGACGATCGTGCCGTGCTCCGGCGCACCGCACGTCGGACGTGGCGCTATTTCGAAACGTTCGTCACTGAAGCGGACGGCTGGCTGCCGCCCGACAACTACCAGGAGGCAGGCGACACGCCGAAGCTGGCACGCCGCACGTCGCCGACCAACATCGGCATGAGCATGCTGTCGGCGATGGCGGCGCACGATCTCGGATATCTGACGACCGGCAGCCTCGTCCGACGGCTGAGCGCGATTGTCGCGACGCTCGAAAGCCTGGAGCGGCATCGAGGACACTTCCTGAACTGGTACGACACGGCGACGCGCGCGCCGCTGCATCCGCAGTACGTCTCGACGGTCGACAGCGGCAACCTTGCCGGCGCGCTGATCGCGCTCGCCCAGGGCCTGCTCCAGATCGAATCGCAGCCTCGGACGCGCGCGCAGCGGCTGAGAGGTCTCGCCGACACCGCCGACCTGCTGGCAGTCGCGTCGTCATCGAGCAACGCCGGATCGGGATCCCGGCAAACGGTGACGGAGATCAATCGCCTTGCACGTGCAATCGTCGCGGCCGTGCGCAGGGATCCACCCGAGGCTATCGAGGTGATCCAGACGCTCGGGACCGAGCTTGCGACGGCCGCGGCTGCGTTCGATCGTGCGGAGCCGTCCCATTCCGCAAGCGACGTGAGCTACTGGTCAGCGGCGGTGCGCCAGGCGCTCGAGCAATCGTCTGAGGAGCACGCGGTCGATGCGGGATCGCTGCAGGCGCTCGCCGGTCGTATGTCCGCGCTCGCCGATGCGATGCAATTCGACTTCCTGTACGACAGGCGGCGGCGCATTTTCTCGATTGGCTATCGCCTCGCCGACGCGGACGGCCCGGGACGGCTGGACAGCTCGTTTTACGACTTGCTGGCCTCAGAGGCGCGCCTCGCGAGTTTCATCGCCATTGCGAAGGGGGACGTTCCGCAGCACCACTGGTTCCATCTGGGGCGCCTCGTCACGAACGTGGACGGCCGCGCGACGCTCATGTCCTGGGGCGGCACGATGTTCGAGTATCTGATGCCGCTGCTGCTGATGCGGACGTTTCCGGGAACGCTCCTCGATCAGAGCTGCCGCGCGAGCGTCCGCCGTCAGATCGAGTACGGCCGTCAGCGCGACGTGCCGTGGGGGATTTCCGAATCGGCGTACGCGTTCACCGATTCCGCGGGCAATTATCAATACCGCGCGTTCGGTGTCCCGGGACTCGGGCTGAAGCGCGGACTGGCCACGGAACTCGTCATTGCGCCGTACGCGACCGCACTGGCCAGTCTGATCACGCCTGCGTTGGCGGCAGAGAACTTGACGCGCCTCTCACGCCTCGGCGTCGAGGGCCGTTTCGGCTATTTCGAGGCGCTCGACTACAACCCGCGGAACCGCGACATCGATGCCACGCCGGCAACGATCGCGCGCCCCGCCGTGGTGCAGGCGTACTTCGCGCATCACCAGGGCATGTCGCTGGTGGCGCTTGCAAACGTCATCTGCAGCGATGTATTCGTCTGGCGGTTTCACTCGGACCCGCGCGTGCAGGCGACGGAACTGCTCCTCCAGGAGCGCGTGCCTCGTGAGGCGATTCTGTCCGAGCCGCGCCCCGCCGAGAGCACGACCAGGCCGCCGTCGCTTCCCGTGTTCGCCGCGAGACGCTATCGATCGCCGCACTCGACGAGCGTGCACACGCACTTCCTCTCGAATGGCCGCTACACCGCGGCCGTCACGAGCGCCGGGGGCGGGTTCAGCATGTGGCGCGACATGGCCGTCACCCGCCGCCGCGACGATCCCACGTCCGACGCGGGCGCTCACTACATCTACATCCGAGATCCCTGGGCGGACCGCGTCTGGTCCGCAACGTATCTGCCTGGCTGCCAGGAGCCCGATCGGTTCGAGGCCACCTTCGATCTCGACAAGATCACCTTTCGGCGGCGCGAGACGGAACTCGAGACGCAGCTCGAGATCACCGTGTCGTCGGAGGACGATGTTGAGGTGCGCCGGCTGACGATCATCAACCACGGCGATCAGACGCGCGAAATCGAGGTCACGAGCTACGCGGAAATCGTCCTGGCGCGTCCCGAGGACGACCTGGCACATCCGGCATTCGGGAAGCTGTTCGTGGAGACGGAGTTCGATCCGCAGAGCGCCGGGCTGGTGTTCAGCCGGCGGCCGCGCGCAGCCGATGAAGCACCGGTCGTCGGCTTCCACGTGCTCGGCGTCGACGGGCCGCGGCTCGGCGGTGCAGTCGAGTGGGAGACGGATCGCGCTCGCTTCCTCGGCCGCGGCCGATCGCCCGCCAATCCGATCGCGCTCGAGGGCCGCGCGTTATCAGGCACGACGGGCGCGGTGCTGGATCCCATCGCCGCCCTGCGGGAACGCATTCGGCTCGCGCCCGGCGCACGCGTCCGGGTGACGTTCGGAACCGGCATCGCGCCCGATCGGGCGACCGCGCTGACGCTCGCGCGTAAGTACCGCGACGGCAGCGCCGCCGCGCGCGCCTTCTCGATGGCGTTCACGCACGTGCACATCACCCTCCAGCAGTTGGGTGTCAGTGACGAGCACGCGATACTGTTCGATCGCCTCGCCTCGCGAGTGTTCGGATCGGATCTGTCGCGCATCAGCCCGCCGGATCTCCAGGCCAATACGCTGACCCAGCAGAATCTCTGGGGGTTCGGGATCTCGGGCGACGTGCCGATCGTTCTCCTGCGCATCACCGACATCACCTCGATGCCGCTCGCACGGCAACTGCTCACCGCGCAGCAATACTGGCGGGTGAAAGGGCTGCGCGCCGACGTCGTTCTGTTGAACGAGCATCCGGCTGACTATCTCGACGAACTCCAGAATCTCCTGTCGATGCTCGTGCAGGAGCCGCCCTGGGCGGGCTGGGTCGGAAAGCCGGGGGGCATGTTTCTGCTTCGCGCGGACGGAATGGCCGAACCCGATCGCCGGCTGCTCTCGGCGGTGGCCCGCGTCGTCCTCGTCGGCGAACTCGGCGATCTCGCGTCGCAACTGGAGCGCCCGTCTCCCTGGTTGTACTCCGGGGATGACGTACCACCCTCTGCCCACATCGACCCACCGCAGCCCGCATCGACGCCGGTGGAGGTGCCGCCGCTGGTCATGTACAACGGGCTGGGCGGCTTCACGCGAGACGGCCGCGAGTACGTCGTCGTCCTCGAGGGCGAACGCGAGACGCCGCTGCCATGGTCGAACGTGCTGGCCAATCCCGGCTTCGGCACGATCATGAGCAGCTCCGGGTCCGCGTTCACGTGGGCCGGGAACAGCCGCGAGAACCGGCTGACGCCGTTCGCGAACGATCCATTGACGGATCCGACCGCCGAAGCTTTCTACGTCCGGGACGACGACTCCGGCGCCGTGTGGGGAGCGACACCGGGACCGCTGCCGCGGCGCCCGGACGCGGGCCGTTGGGTGATCCGGCATGCGGCCGGCGTCACGCGCTACCACCATGCTGTCGCCGGCCTTGACCAGGAACTCGCGGTGTTCGTGGCGCCTGAGGATCCCGTAAAGCTGGCTGTCCTGACGCTGACGAATACCTCTGATGCGAAACGCCGCCTCAGCATCTTCGGCTACGCCGAGTTGTGCCTGGGTCCGCCGCGCGCGGGCGAACAGCGCTTCGTCATCAGCGAGATGGACGAATCGACGGGCACCATGCTCGCGCGCAATCCGTACAACGCCGACTTCGGCGCCCGCGTCGCGTTCTGGCGCGCGTCGGGTACCGCGCGATCTCACACCGGCGATCGCGCCGAGTTCGTTGGCCGCAACCGCACGCTCAGCGCGCCGGCGGCGCTCTTCCGCGAGCAGCTTGCGGGCCGTACCGGCGCGGGACTCGATCCCTGCGCGGCACTGCACGTCGTGGTCGAAATCGAACCGGGCGAATCACAACGTGTGGTGTTTGCGTCAGGGGAGGGTCGCGACCGTGCGGACGCCATACAGCTCGCGGGGCGGTATTGCTCGGCAGGGCAGGCGGAGGAAACGCTGGAAGCGGTAGAGCGGTCGTGGGACGAGATGCTCGACGCCGTCCAGATCAGTACGCCCGACGATTCGTTCGATTTGATCGTCAATCGCTGGCTGCTGTATCAGGCGCTGAGCTGCCGCATCTGGGCGCGCAGCGGTCCGTACCAGCCGGGCGGTGCCTTCGGGTTCCGCGATCAACTGCAGGACGTGCTCGCATTGATGTATGCCCGGCCCGACCTCTGTCGCGCGCACCTGCTCCACGCGGCGTCGCGACAGTTCCGGGAAGGCGACGTCCAGCACTGGTGGCATCCGCCGAGCGGACGGGGAACCAGAACACGTTGTTCCGACGACATGCTGTGGCTGCCGTACGCGGTCGCCAGCTACGTGTCGCAAACGGGCGACGACCGCGTGCTGGATGAGGTCGTCCCGTTCCTCGAAGCGCCGGCGCTCGAGCCCGATCAGGCAGAAGCCTACGTGCTGCCGCGGATTTCGTCGGAGACCGCGCCGCTCTTCGAGCACTCAGTGCGTGCGATCGCCCACGCGATGCGTCACGGCGCGCACGGGCTCCCGCTGATGGGGTCTGGCGACTGGAACGACGGGATGAATCGAGTCGGGTACCAGGGCCGCGGCGAAAGCGTGTGGCTCGGGTGGTTCCTCGTCACCGTGCTGAACGAATTCGCTCCGATCTGCGAACGGAGGGGGCGCGACGATCTTGCTCGAGCGTACCGCGAAGAGGCGCGGTGGCTCACCGGCATGCTGGAGCTGGCCTGGGATGGCGACTGGTATCGCCGCGCGTATTTCGACGATGGAACGCCCCTCGGCTCCGTGCAGAACGAAGAGTGCAAGCTCGACTCGTTGACGCAGTCGTGGGCGGTGCTGTCAGGCGCGGCGCAGCCGCGGCGCGCGGAGCGCGCGATGAACGCTGTCCGCGCGCACCTCGTACGCCGCGATGCCCAGATCGTGCTTCTTCTGACGCCGCCCTTCGATCACATGGCGCACGACCCCGGGTACATCAAAGGCTATGTGCCGGGCATTCGCGAGAATGGCGGCCAGTACACCCACGCCGCGCTCTGGACGGTCATCGCGCTGGCGCGCCTCGGGCTCGGCGACGAGGCCATGGAACTGTTCCACATGCTCAACCCGATCAACCACATGCGCACGGCGGAGGACGCCGAACGCTATCGCGCCGAACCGTACGTCGTCGCCGCCGACGTCTACGCGCACCCGATGCACATCGGCCGCGGCGGGTGGACGTGGTACACGGGTTCCGCCGGATGGATGTACCAGGCGGCCATCCAGGCACTGCTGGGCTTGCGGAGAAACGGCGCGACCATCGCCGTCAACCCCTGCGTTCCGTCGGCGTGGCCGCGCTATTCACTCACGTGGCGTGCGGGTCGCACGCAGTATCGCTTCACCGTGCTGAACCCGGAACACCGCTGTTCCGGCATCGCATCGGCGACGCTCGATGGCGTCCCGGTGGACCCGGATTCGATCCCGTTGTCCGACGATGGGGAAGTGCATGAGGTGACGGTCGTCCTCGGTGCCGAGGCGCGCGTCGGCCTGCCGGTAGAAGCAACCGCGATGGCGGAAGGACGACCCGGCCCGTCGTAACCCTGGACGGGGTTCCGCCGCCCACATGCGGCGCCCCCCCCGGTCAATACGCAATCGCATAGCAATCACGCCGCGGATCGCCCGCGGCGAAACGATTGCCGGTCGCCGGATCGATCATCACCGCCGTGGCGCACCCGGACATGCCGAACGCCGGCAGTCGGCTCACGTCGTGGCCGCGCGCGCGCAGGTCGTCGTAGACCGTGTCGGGAACCGTCGCTTCGACGTTCAGCCTGTTGAATCCCGGAGAGTGCGGCCAGAACGAGCCGAAGAAATGCAGCGTCTGCACGCGGGGGCGTTCGAACGCGGCGTGCAGGTTCGGATACCAGTAGTCGTGGAACTCGATCACCGAGAGGAGCGCCTGCAGGATCGTCTGTTCCTGATTGTCCCCTCCCGGCGTCCCGAGCGCCATCATGGGACGGTCGCCCTGAAAGACGAGACTTGGCGTCAACGTGTAGCGCGGCCGCGCGTGCGGCCGGAGCTGGTTCGCGCGCGTCTTGTCGAGCCAGAACTGCTCTCCGCGAACGCTCATGCCGATGCCCGTGTCTCCCAGAATGACCGCACCGGGAATCCAGCCGCCGCTCGGCGTGGCATCGAAGATGTTGCCGTCCTTGTCGATGACCGAGATGTGCGTCGTGTCCTTCGAGACGCCGGCCGAGTCCAGGCCGCGCGAGGCGAAATCGTCCGATTCATCCGCACCCGGACCGTCGGCCGCGCGTTCGTTCGCTTTCCAGTAGCTCCAAGTCTTCACCTTCGAGTCGAACGGCAGCGGATCGCCCGCGACGAACGCCGTGGAAGCGTGGCGCGGATCGATCAGCGCCGCCCGCTGCCGTGCATACTCTTTCGAGAGCAGGCCCTCAGCGGGCACCTGAACGAACGTGGGATCCGCATAGTACGTGTCGCGGTCGGCATACGCGAGCTTCATCGCCTCCGCTATCGTGTGAAGGTAGTCCGCCGATCCGTAGCCCATCTTCTGCAGGTCGAACTGCTCCAGGATGTTGAGCGTCTGGAGCAGCATCGGGCCCTGGCTGTTGAACCCGTGTTTGTAGATCGTGTAGCCGCGATACGTCGTCTTCGCGGGCGGTTCGACCCGGGCATAGAAGTCCGCGAAATCGCTCGCGTCGAACGGCGCATCGTGCTGCCGCAGGAACGCCACCATCTCCTCCGCGATATCTCCCTTGTAGAAGCGATCGCGCGCCGCGGCGATGCCAGCCGATCGTCCTCGGGATTTGGCCGCACGCTCCGCGTCGACCATCCGCTCCAGCGTTCTGGCGGTCGAGGGGAACCGAATCGTCTCGCCCGCCTTATAGAGCGACCCATCAGGCTTCAGCCAATACTGTTTGTTTCCCGGCCAGCGCTCGAAGAACGGCAACTCCCGCTGAACCGCCCGCGCCGTGCTCGGCCGCATGGGGAATCCGTGGGCCGCGTAGCGAATCGCCGGCGCCGCCACCTCTTCGAAGCTCATCGTCCCCCACCGATCGAGAATGGTCAGCGCCGCGTGGATAGCGCCAGGAACGACGGCGGGATCGAGCCCTTCCCCCTCGAGCGTCTTGTGGCGCGAGAGATACCAATCGACGTCGACAACGTGCGGTGCCCAGCCCTGGCCCACAATTGACGTGACCTTCTTCTCGCCGACCGGATACACGAGTACCAGCGCTTCTCCGCCGAGGCTGTAGAGATCCTGTTCGACGATGCCTCCAGTGAGGAGCGCCGCGACGCCGGCGTCGAACGCGTTCCCGCCTTTGAGGAGCACTTCGAATGCGGCGGCGGTGGTGAGCGGATGGCCGGCGGAAACGCCGCCGGAAGGACCCATCACTGCGGGCCGCAGCGCGTCGCCGGCCTGCCGTTGGTCCTGGCGTGGGACTTGAGCACCGAGTGGCACGAGCGCGATGAGCACTGAGACGAGCGCGAGAATCCGGACTGGCATACGCTCAGCATCATACGCGGAGGAGGCGGAGGCGAGGGGCGAAGCGGGAGGCGCGGCGAGTGCGGGGGCGGGCTCGAGGTGCGAGTGCACGATCACGGCCCGCGACCGGTGCACAATACCTGCAGGCCAGGGCCCGTGCAACCGACTCCTGATTCGCTCGTTGCCACGCTCTATCGCCGATGCGATGCGGAACAGTGGGGCGTCTCCGCGTCCGACTTTGCCGCCGCGCTGCGCACGAGCGCGGAACGGGCGTTCGCCGGGCGTGAACCGACATCGCGCGAAGTCGAGCAGTATCTGACGGGCCTTCATGTCGACGATCTCGCGCTTGCGCTCGCGTGCGCCAGCGGCCATGAACCGGCCTGGGACGCGTTCATCGAGAAGTTCCGGCCGGTGCTGTACCGGGCGGCTGATGCGCTCGACCCGACAGGCGGCGCGCGGGAGCTCGCGGACGCGATCTACGCCGACCTGTATGGGACGCGCGTCAGCGGAGCACAGCGCCAATCGCTGCTGCGTCAGTATCACGGCCGCAGCAGCCTGGCGACGTGGCTGCGCGCCGTGCTCGCGCAGCGGCATGTCGATCGGATCCGCACGGCCCGTCGTCTCGAGCCGTTGCCAGACGAGGAGCTGCAGCGTCCCTCCGCGGAGCCGGCGATAGACGTCGACCCCGCGCAGACTCGACGGCACATGCTGCTGCACGACGCGCTGTCGGCGGCGCTCGATGCGCTCGCCCCGCGGGACCGCCTGCGGCTGGCCTGCTACTACCAGCGGCAGCTCACGCTCGCGGCGACGGGACGCATCCTCAGCGAGCACGAAGCGACGGTGTCACGTCAGCTTGCCCGGACGCGCCGGGCCCTGCGTGACGCCATCGAACGCGGCATGGAGCGCGCAGGGCTGTCCGCGGCAGAGATCGAAGAAGCGTTCGCGACCGCCGCCTCAGACGCTGGCGAATTCGACCTCGAGCGGTTGCTTGGCAAGGAATCCGTTCCGGATCGTTCTATATGAGGAGCACGCCGTGAAGCACGACCCCGACGATACGATCGCGCGGCTGCTGCGGGCTCGTCTCGAGCCGCGGCCGCCTGAGGGGTCCTGCCTCGACGCGGAGCTGGTCGCCGCGTGGTTCGATGGAACGCTCACGTCAACCGAACAGCGCGAGGCGGCGAGGCACGCCTCGACCTGCACTCGCTGTCAGGCACTGCTGGCGACGATGGCGCAGGCGGAGCCCGTCGCGGCACCGCGCCCGCATCGCCTGAGGCTCGTCCGATGGTTCGCGCCCGCGCTCGTGGCCGCGGCGGCGGTGCTCGTCTGGATCAACGTCGCCGACCGAAGCGCCGATATCCCGCCCGTTCCTTCGAGTGTCGCACCAGCTCCCGCTCCTGCACGCCCTGCTGAAGCACAGCAGGGCAGGCCGCCGCAGACCGCCCCGCACGAGCGAAAGCCCGCGGCCCCATCAGCGGAGCCGGTCAACAAGCGCTCCGCGCCAGCGGCAGTCAACGAGTCCGTCACCGAATCGAAGGAGCCCTTGCGCAAAACGCTCGACGCGCGCGCCGAGGCATCCCCGGCGGCGGCTCCCACGAACGAGCCAGCGACCGGTGCGGCCGCTGGCAGCGTGCCGTTGACGGCGAATCGCGACGCGCAGTTGAAAGATGAACAGCGTCTCCTGCAGACGGACACGCTGGCCGCTGCCGTGGCCGTCCCTCTGGTCGTCCGCTCGCCGGACGGATCGCTGTGGCGCATCACCGGCGACGCTGCGGTCGGCCGCTCCACTGATGGAGGCGCCACCTGGCGTGAGCAGCGCCTCGGCGCTTCCGCGCACCTCCTTGCCGGCTCGTCTCCGTCCCCGAACGTCGTCTGGTTCGGCGGCGCCGGCGGCATCGTTGTCGTGACGACCGATGGCGCCTCGTGGCACTGGCGCTCCATTCCTGGAGGCGTGGACGTGACGAGCATTGCCGCCGTCGACGGGCAGACCGCCACGGCAACGACCCGTGGCGGCCGGCGATTCGTCACCCATGACGGCGGTTTGACCTGGGTTCCGGCCCCCGCGCAAGAAAATCCCGCGGCTCCGTTCTAAGGGAAAGGGCGCATTCAGGCGCCCTGTGGACCGCCGACGGCGGCCCGAAGAAGGAGCCATGTCATGCGTGCACAGTTGTGTGTTGGCGTCGCGCTGGTCCCCGTTCTCGCGGGGGTTGCCTGGACGCCGGTTCACCCCCACCCAGCCCCGGTTCGCCACGCGGTAACGGCGCCGTCGGACGGACAGCCATCGTCGACGCTCGACGATCAAACGGATCTCGCCGTCACGGTCTATAACTCGGACATCGCGCTCGTGCGCGACGTCAGGAACATCGTGCTCCCGACGGGAACCTTCGATCTTCGGTTCATGGATATCGCCGCAACCGTCAATCCGGCGACGGTGCATTTCCGATCCCTTACGGAACCCGGCCGGCTGGGAGTGCTCGAGCAGAACTACGAGTACGACCTGCTCGATCCCGATCGGCTGCTGCACAAGTACGTCGGCCGCGATGTCACGCTCGTGCGCAGGCGAACGGACAACGGCACGAGCAGAGACGAAGAGGTCACCGCGCGTCTCCTCAGTTTCAACAACGGCCCGGTCTGGCGGATTGGCAACGAGATCGTGACCGGCATCGATGCGAGCCAATTGCGGTTTCCGGAGCTGCCCGATACGCTCTACACGCGGCCCACGCTGATCTGGACGCTCGACAACACGGGCGCCGGACGGCAGCGGGTCGAAGCCACGTATCTCGCCCAGAAGCTCGCATGGAACGCGGATTACGTGCTGACCGTCGGGCGTGACGACAAGGCGGCCGATCTCGACGGGTGGGTGACGCTCACCAACGGCAGCGGCACCGCGTTCCGGCACGCGTCACTGCAGCTGGTGGCCGGGGATCTGAACCGCGTGCGCGAGGAGACCGGCAGGGCGCTGATGAAGGACAGGCTGATGGCCAATGCGCCGGCGGCTGCGCCCATGGCGCAGGAGTCGCTCTCGGAATATCACCTGTATACGCTGGGTCGCAAGACGAGCATCAACAACAACGAGACCAAGCAGCTCAGCCTGCTGTCGGGCACCGGCGTGCCGGTGACGAAGCGCTATGTCGTCGACGGGCAGGCGTGGTACTACCGCAACGGGTCGCACCCGGGCGCGCCGCTGAAAGACGCGGTGCAGGTGCTGTATCAGTTCAAGAACGACGCGAAGAGCGGGCTGGGGATGCCGATGCCCGCCGGCGCGCTGCGCGTCTATCAGGCAGACTCGAAGGGCGGCCTGCAGTTCGTCGGTGAAGATCGCATCGACCATACGCCGAAGGACGAAGACATCAACGTCAGGATCGGCACCGCCTTCGACGTCGTGTGCGAGCGCAATCAGACCGACTTCCGCCAGAGTGCGCCGTCCGTGTACGAACTCGAATACGCGATCACGCTGCGCAATCACAAGCCGGCGCCGATTACGGTCGAACTGAACGAACCGATCGGCGGCACCTGGCAGGTGCTGAATTCATCGCATCCGTGGACGAAGACAGCCGCGTGGGCACTGCAATTCCGCGTGCCCGTCGCTTCGGACGGAACCGCGGTCGTCAAGTACCGGGTGCGTGTTCACTACTGACGCTGTAAAGAGCAACCCGCCTCCCGCTACTCGCCTCCCCCTGGTGCCCCGGCGCGCCCGCGGGGCGCGGCCGGGATGACGTAGTCACGGGGAGGCTCCGCGTCGAGCAGGTACTTGACGAAATAGTCCCACCGCCGGCGCATCACGTAGTTCGCCGGCGTGTACCCGTGGCCGGAGTTCGGGATCAGCAGCATGTCGAACTCCTTGTTGGCCTTGATCAGTGCATCGGCCACGAGCAGCGTGTTGTACGGCGGCACGTTGTTGTCCATCGTCCCGTGGATCAGCAGGAGATGTCCCTTCAGTCCGGCGGCCTGGTTCTGGGTCGCTTCGGCGGCGTAGTTGTCGGTCCCGTCGGGATTCTTCACCAGCGGACCCTGATAGCGTTCGCCCCAGTCGTCTTCGTATTGCCGCTGGTCGTGGTTGCCGGACTCCGCAATGCCGACCTTGAAGAAGTCGTTGTAAGGCGCGCGCAGCAGCGCGTCTGCGGTGATGAAGCCGCCGCCGGAATGACCCCACATCGCAGCCTTGTCGATGTCGATCCAGGGATATCTTTGCGCCAGCTCCTTCATGCCCGCGATCTGATCCGGAATCGTGTTGTGCCGTCCCATCGCGCCGTAATAGGCGTCCGTGAATGCCTTCGAACGGTTCGGCGTCCCCGTGCCATCGATGCTGACGACGACGAACCCGAGTTCCGCAAGCGCCTGTTTGTCGCCGCGCGCGACGGTGAACGCGCGCGAGCCGACGCTGCCCGATTGCGGGCCGGGATACGCGTTGTTGATGATCGGATATTTCTTCGACGGATCGAAGTTCGTGGGGCGGAACAGCATGCCGTAAATGTCTGTTTTCCCATCGGCTGCCTTCATCTTGATCTGCATCGGCGGCTTCCAGCCGGTCGCGAGGAGCTTCGAGATGTCGGCTTTCTCGAGCGGCATGATCAGCGCGCCCGTTTTGCCGTCGCGAAGCACTGTTTCGGGAGCCACGTCAGGCTGCGAGAAGGTGTCGACCACGTATTTCCCGTCGGGAGAAATCTGAACGCCATGCGTGCCGTTGTCGGGCGTGAGTGAAACGTTGTTCCTGCCGTCGAGTCCGACGCGGTACAGGTGCGTGAAGTACGGGTCCTGATCCTTCTCGCGGCCGTCCGCCTCGTACCACATCGTTCGCGTGTCGCGATCGATCCGGTCGACGCGGGTCACCGGACCGGCGCCGGTGGTGATCTGGTTCTTCAACTTTCCGCTGTCGAGGTCGTACAGATACATATTGGCGGTGCCGTCGCGCTGTGAGTACCAGACGACCTCCCGCGTATCCCACAGGATTTGCCACTGCACGCGTGTTTGCACATGCGTCTGTTCCGCTTCGGCGAACAGCGTCCGGATTTCGCCCGTGGCGGTGTCGACGACCTTCGACGTCGAGGTCTTGTGGAACCGATCGGTCGAGACGAAGCCAAGCTGCGATCCGTCGGGGCTCCACAGGTACTCCGTCATGTCGATGTTGTCTTCGGACATGCCGCGATGGAAATCCGGTTTCATGAGCAGCCGCTTGATCTTCCCCGTGTCCACGTCGATGACGACCCGGCTGATCATCGCCACATCAGGATCGCCGGGCAGGGGATACTTCCAGGCGCGGAGCACCGGATGCCCGCCGTTGACCGGCGTCTCGACGAGGTACATGTCGCCGACCTTGCGCTCGTCCTGCTGTTGCGTCGCAATCTTCCGGCTATCTGGCGACCACGACAGCGCGGGTGCGGCGGACGTCGCCCACCCGGCGTTGCTCGTCGCGTAACCGAAATCCTTCACGCCGTCGGTCGTCAGTTGCCGTTCCTGGCCGCTGGCGACGTCCTTCACCCACAGGTTCCAGTCGCAGATGAAAACGGCTTTCTTTCCGTCAGGCGACATCGACGCGGGAGGCGGTCCCGTCATGCCGGTCGCGTTGGGGCCGCACGTCCTCGAGAGCGTCACGCCCGCGCGTCCGCCGCCGCGCCCTCCGCGGCCACCGCCGCCTCCTCGTCCCCCGCGTCCCGCGGTTTCCGCGGATGGCTGTCCGCCCGGAGGCGGTGCCTGCACGATGTCCCGCGTCTTCTTCACGGGATCGATCACGATGTTCTCGTTGCCGTTCGAGGTGGTGCGGGTGTACCAGAAACGTCCGTCTGGCAGCCAGTTCACGTTGACGACGTCGCCAACGACCAGTCCCGTCAGATTCGGCGCGAGCATCTTGACTGCGCGGTCGTAGTCAGCGGTTGTCAGCACGCGCCGGTTCTGGGCAGTGACGACGCCGGTGGCGAGGGCGGCCAGGCCGAGAGCGGCCACAAACGAACGATTCATGCGAATGTCCTCGGGATATGACGGTCGGGATGTGAGTGCCGCATTCTAGCCCAACGATGCGGGCGGTGTGATATACTGCACTCTCGGATCTTCCCACCGGCTCTGCTTACATCCAGCCTAGCTACAAGTCGAATCCGCCCGAAGCCGCAGGCTTCGGTTGACGTGATCACGCCATGCCGGCGATCGACGCGTCCACACTTACCCACAGCGCCGCTGGGAAAGCGCACCTGGGCATTGAAAGACCGTGCATGTTCCTGAAATTAGGACTCAGCGCAGCGGCGTGTGCATCGCTGCCGCGGCTGGGCTACACCACACCCACCCCTATCCAGACCAAAGCCATTCCGCTCGTCTTGAGCGGCGTCGACGTTCTGGCGCGTGCCCAGACCGGCACCGGCAAAACCGCGGCCTTCGGCTTGCCGTTGATCGATCATCTCCGCGGGCCAGGCGCACGCGAGGGGCGGCTGAAACCCCGCGCGCTCGTCCTCGTTCCGACGAGAGAACTCGCCGTCCAGGTCCATCAGGCGCTGTCGGCGTTCGCGGCACCGTCGCGGCTCCGCGCCGCCGTGGTGTTCGGCGGCGTCGCCATGGGCGCGCAGACCGGAGCCCTGCGGCAGGGCACCGACATCGTCGTGGCGACTCCGGGCCGTCTGATTGACCACATGCAGCGGCGCACGGTTGATCTCTCCGCAATCGAAGTCCTCATCCTGGACGAAGCCGACCGGATGCTCGACATGGGATTTCTCCCCGCACTGCGCCGCATCGCGGGCGGGGTGCCGCGTAAGCGGCAGACGCTGCTGTTCTCGGCCACGCTGTCCGAGTCGATCGTTCGTCTGTCCAGCGAATTCACGCACGATCCTGTTCGCGTCGACGTGTCCGCTGAGCACGTGGTTGCCGCGACGGTGACGCATCACGTCCATCATGTCGGCGTCGATCGCAAACGCGAGGCGCTGACGCGGATCCTCACCGAATCCACGACCGACCAGGCGCTGGTCTTCTGCCGGACCAAGCGCGGCGCCAATCGGGTGGGTGACGCGCTCTCGGATCACGGCGTGCGCGCCGGCGTCATTCACGGCAACAAGAGCCAGAGCGCGCGAACTCGTGCGCTCGCCGATTTCAAGACGGGCCGGCTCCGCGTGCTGGTGGCGACAGACATTGCGGCACGAGGCCTCGACATCACGAATCTGCCGCTGGTCGTGAACTTCGATCTGCCGCTGGTTCCCGAGGACTACGTCCATCGGGTCGGTCGAACCGGCCGTGCCGGACAATCGGGGCGCGCCGTCTCGCTGGTGACGACGTCGGAAACGGGACTTCTGCGGCAGATCCAGGGGATTGTCGGGGCACCGCTCGAACGGATCGGGCCCGCCCCCGCCGAGACCCTGCCGGCGCACGGCGTGACGCGCCCGAGCACTCGTACACATGGCGCGCCGCCGCATCGGGCGGCCTCGTCTCGCCGTGCGCCTCGCGGCGGCGGGGCGTCGGGCGCCGCCCGGCGTCCTCGCGGAGCCGCGCCCTCGTTTACTTCTTGAGGCACGGCGCCGGCGGGAGAGCGCAGCAGGGTGTTTTTGCGCGGGCAGCGGAGTGGGTGAGGCCGGCACAGGCGTGCAGTGCACCGGCACTGGCGGGCCGGCCCTCAGCCAGCCAGGTTACGCGGTCGGCAACTCTGCCAGCGGGCGGGCGACAAAAAGGCGTCGACACGGACGCGCAATGAGCCGCGCCCACCGATTGGCCCGCGTCACGCGCGCGCTGTCGGTGGCGATGCCCGTGTTCGCGTACATCTGCCGATACAGCTTTGAAATGAGTACGAAGGCCAGGCGCGAGCGCAGCGATTTGGTGCAGCGGGAGCGCTCCCACACCCGACGAAGACTGTAGAAGCGGTCCCATACCGCCTGGGTGCGTGCGCGGATCTCGTCGGGCGACATCACCGGGTGCGGCGTGTAGACCTTCGGTCGATTTTCCTGCGGGATGAGCCAGTGGCGCGTGACGGGGATCCCCGCGACTTTCTTCACCTCGGTCCCGACCTTCTTCTCCCAGGCCTCGAAATCAATCGTGCCGGGATACGGGGTCAGCATGACGAACTGCGCGAACGCCAGTTCGGCGCGCTCCGCCACATCTGCCGTGGCCGCGAAGGTCGACGGCCGGTCGCTCGGCAAGCCGAAGATGAAGGATCCGAGCACGTATACGCCGCGCTCGCGGAACTTGCGGAGCCGCTGCACCAGCGCCTCCCCGACCTCGTTGAATCCCTTGTAGACGTCCTTCAACCCTTCGGGCGTGACCGCCTCGACGCCGACGAGCGCGCCTTTGATGTTCGCGGCCCGCATCGCATCGAGGAACGCCTCGTCCTCTGCCGCTTCCATGGTGATCTGCGTGAAGAAGACCATGTCGCGCGGGAGCTTCGCGAGCCTCGCCATCAGTTCGAAACGCTCCGCACGGATTGATCGCAACTGCTCGAGGCGGGCAACGTTGCCCTGCCGCTCGGCCATGGCGAGGTCGGTGAGCGTCACGGGATAGAAGTTGTCGTCAGCGAGCGCGACGAAGCGGAATCCGCGGCGGCGCAGGTCCGCAATCTCCGTGACGACGGCGTCCACGCCGCGCTGACGGGGCTTCTGCCCGTCCGTGCGCCAGACCGAGCAGAACGAGCAGTGCTTCGGGCATCCGCGAACCGTCTGCACCGAACCCCACATGTACCGGCCTTCCGGCAGGAGATCCCAGCGGGCGGGCACGAAGCGGTCGGCGTCGACGCGTCCGCCTTCGTAGGTACGCTGCAGCGTGCCGCGGGACGCGTGTTCGAGGACGAGCGGCCACACGACATCGCCATCGCCGCGAACGACGGCGTGGGCGGCCCCGAGCTGGAAGGCTTCCTCCGGAAACAACGTGGCGTGGATGCCTCCGAACACGACCGTCGCGCCACGAGCGTTCGCACGTTGTCCGATTTCGTACCCGCGGAGTGCGTTGCCGGTGTGGATCCCGATGCCCACGACGTCGCCGGGCTGGAGCCGCTCCACATCGAACCGTTCCAAGGTCTCGTCGCTGATTTCCGGCCGTCCATAGGCGGCGGGCGTGGCGCCAGCCAGCACGAACAGCCAGCGAGGTGTGATGACGCCGACGCCGAACGATAAATGACTTGGGTTGACGAGATGAACGATCATGCCGTTTCCTTTGTTCTCCTGCGCGGCTGATCGCGCGATGGCGGCGTCACACGTGGTGAGGTACCAGTCTGGCGGGCAAAAAGTAGTCTACCGTACATTTCGCATGTTGTTGCGAAATGGCGTGATACGCTCGTCTGCCGCTTTTCTGAGCTGCGTCCGCAGGCACCGCTGCGCCCCTCCAGCCTCATCGAAGCACCTGATCGATTCGGTCAGGGTCGCTCAACGGAGGAGAAGGGATGCCCAGCGCACGAGCACGGTCGCTCCGCCGCCTGCCTGACGGGAGTCGTCTGCACAATCGGATTCTCGCCGCCCTGCCGCGGGCCGAGTACGACCGGCTGCTTCAATACGTCACGATGACGACCGTCACGACCGGTCATACCCTGCATGCGCCGCGGGTGCGCGTCGAGAACGTCTACTTCCCCAACAGCGGTGTGTTCTCCGTCACCAACGAAATGCGGAACGGTTCGCTCGTGGAAGTTGCCACGGTCGGGCGGGAAGGCATGCTGGGCCTCAGCGTGTTTTTCGGCGATCGGACCGGCATCGGCCGGACGTTCCAGCAGGTCTCGAATGGCCCGTTGCCCGCGATGGCTGCCGCCCGTTTTGCCACGGAGACCGCAAACGCCGGTCCATTTCGGACGGTCATCAGTCTCTACGCTCGAGCGAACCTGCTGCAGATCATGCAGTGCACCGCCTGCAACGCGCTGCACAGCGTCAGGCAGCGCGCGTGCCGCTGGCTGCTCCAGACCCGCGACCGCTTGGAGGACGACACCTTCGCGCTCAAGCAGGAATTCCTGGCCGTGATGCTCGGCGTCCAGCGCCCCACCGTCACCGTCGTCCTGCGCGGGCTTCACCGAGAGGGATTGATTGCGAGCCGCTACGGACGGATCCAGATCCTGCGGCGAAAGCGGCTCGAAGCAGCCGCGTGCGAGTGTTACGGCGTGATCCGCGCGAACTTTGCGCGTCTCGGACTGTGACGCCAGCTCCCGTTCGTGCGGCAGCCGCACGTGGCGTCGACGCGCCGTGTGCGGACGACGCTCGGGCGAAACGTGCTATGCTTCGTCAGCTTTCCTGACACCTCCTGCCGTCCCTGCGGGCAGCCTGGCTCATCAAAGCCTTCGGCACCATCCCCGCGCAGGAACCGGAGGTTCGCATGTTCTCCTCACTCACTTTTGCCGTAGGACTCGCTTTCGCGCTCGGGCTCGCGATCGTCGTGATGCTGGTTGCGAAAGCCGGACCGGACGAGACGATTGCCAGCGTGCTCTACAACGCGGAGCGCCCCGAGAAAACGCGGTGAGCGCCGCCACCCACGTGACCTGCAGCATCCGGAGGTCGTGACACATGATGCAGCCGAAACAGAAGGATGCGGCGTCAGCGATCCACGTGTGTCCGGTGTGCCATCAGCCGCAGACGAAGATTCAGCGGGTGATCGGGTCGACGACCCGCGGGTCCACGGTCTATGTGTGCGCGCGCGCCGGTGAGTGCATCGTCGGCGTGAGTCTGAGCAAGATCGACAACTGGGTCGCGGTCTAGCCCCGCGCGGCCGGTGGGCACGCGTCGTGGCCGAGCGCGATCAACGGCGGGAGCGTCCGCGCTGCACCCGCAGTGCTCTCGGTCCGCTGATGGCATCGTCGAGCTGCTCGAAGGTCACGCGATCACCGACGGCCAGATCGTGCAACGACGTGCCCTCGCACAAGTCGCTCCGGTGAAAGAACACCTTCAGATCGTCCGCCGACCGGATGAAGCCCTGGCCTTGTCCGAGCACGAGCGCGACAATTCGGCCCGAGCTCGGCGTGCCGCGGCGTTCCTCGGGACGCACGACGGCGGCTTTGGCCGCCGGCGCCGCCTTCTTGATTCCACGCGTACGATGGTCGGTCATGGATTCACCAGCGACGGCCCGAGCGCGGCGGGCGGCGGAGTGTGAGCGCGCCCGGCTGAACGACTCCTGCATTCTGCAATGCGACGTATCTGATGGCGGGCCCGAGCGAAATGCGCGGCGGAAGACAGGATACCACCGCTCCGGCATTCCCCGGTCGATCGTTCCGCTTCGGCCCTATTCGCGGAGGTGATGATGGATTCAATGGAAGCACAGGCGAAGGCGATCATCGCCGCGGCATTGATTGTCAGAGGGGCAGTGGAGGTGCCGGCGATGCCGACGAGCAGCCAGCGCGTCGCTGACTCCGCAGGCATACGCTTGCGCGAGCTGACGGATTACCTCTATCGGCTCCTGACGATGGACAACCCGGCGGATATGTAGCGCTCGGGCCCTACGGGGCGGCATGCCTCACATCGCGCGCAGCCACCATGAAGATCACGTCTTCTGCGATGTTCGTCGCGTGATCGCCGACACGTTCCAGGTGGCGCGAAATGAGAATCAGATCGATGCCCGGCTCGACGGTGCGAGGATCCCCGAGCATATAGGTCAGCAACTCGCGAAAAATCTGGTTTTTCAGCTCGTCGAGCGCGTCGTCGCGATCGAGGACGGCCTGGGCCCGCTGGAGGTCGAGCGCGACGAAGGAGTCGAGGGCATCGTGGAGCATGTCCTGAGCCATCGACGCCATGCGGGGAAGGTCGACCAGCGGCTTGACCGGAAGATGGGTGACGTAGCGCAGAGCAGCCTCCGCGATGTTGACGGCCAGGTCGCCGACGCGTTCGAGATCACTGTTGATCTTGGCTGCTGCGACGATGGTCCGCAGGTCGCCCGCCATGGGCTGATGGAGCGCCAGGAGCTTGAAGCAGCGATCGTCGATCTCGACGTGCAGGCTGTTGATGTCGCCGTCACGAGCGACGACGTCCGTCATCGAGGCGGAATCTCGCTCGATCAGGGCCCGCACCGCCGTGCGGACCCGATCCTCGGCGAGACCTCCCATCGCCAGCAGCCGGTGCTTCAGGGTCTCGAGTTCTTCCGCGAAGTGGCGGGTATTGGCGGCCTGGTCTGTCATGGCTATCCAAAGCGTCCGGTCACGTAGTCGTTAGTCAGGCGCTCGCGCGGGTTGGTGAACAGCACCTCCGTTGCGCCGAATTCGACCAGCCTGCCGAGCCAGAAGAACGCCGTCGCATCAGAGACGCGCGCGGCCTGCTGCATGTTGTGGGTGACGATGACGATCGTGTACTCGCGTTTCAAGTCGTAAATGAGCTCTTCGATGCGCTGTGTGGCGATCGGGTCGAGCGCCGACGCCGGTTCGTCCATCAACACGATCTCGGGTTCGACCGCGAGCGCCCGTGCGATGCAGAGACGCTGCTGCTGGCCGCCCGAGAGCTCCAGCGCCGAATGGTGCAGACGATCGCGGACTTCGCCCCAGAGCGCCGCGCGCCGAAGGCTCTGCTCGACGCGATCGTGCAGATTCGACCGCGAGCCGGCGAGCCGGTTGATGCGTATCCCGTACGCGACGTTCTCGAAGATCGACTTCGGGAACGGGTTCGATCGCTGAAAGACCATTCCGACACGCCGCCGCAACTGCACGACGTCTACGCCGCGCGCGTACACGTCCGCGCCGTCCAGCAGGACGCGACCGGTCACGCGCATCCGCGGAACGATGTCGTTCATGCGATTCAGCGTGCGCAGGAAGGTCGACTTGCCACAGCCCGAGGGTCCTATCAGCGCCGTCACGCGGTTGGCGGCGACCTCCAGGGACACGTGATCCAGCGCTTGCGTCTCTCCGTAGAACACGCTCACGTCGCGGGCGGAGATCCGGGGCGGCCGAACCGCGCCAGCGGCGGGAGCGGACTCGCGGCGTGCCGGCGGTTCGGCGATCGGGACCGGAGCCTGCACGTGACGAACTCTCATCTCGCAGCCGTCCGGCGCGGGCTGAGCAGCAGACGCCCACCGACGTTCGCGGCGAGCACGACGGCGACCAGCACCAGTGCGGCCGCCCACGCCTGACGGATCCAGTCGTCGTATGGCGAGGTGGCGTACGTATAGATCATGACCGGCAGCGACGCCGTGGGTTCTGTCCAGCCATGGCTCCAGTACCGGTTGTTGAGCGCCGTGAAGAGCAGCGGCGCTGTCTCGCCCGCGACGCGTGCGAGTCCGAGCGCCATGGTGGTGAAGATTCCCCGACTCGCCGCCGGCACCACAACCCGCGCGATGGTGACCCACCTCCTCGCGCCAAGGGCGAGCGAGGCTTCGCGGAGAGAGGGCGGGACGGCGCGCAGAAACTCCTCCGTACCGCGCACGGTGATCGGAACCATCATGATCCCGAGCGCGATGCCTCCTGCGATGGTGGAGAAGTGTCCCATCGGGAGCACGACCAGTGAGTAGGCGAGGATGCCGATGACGATCGAAGGGACACCGTTCAGCAGATCCCCGGTATACCGCAGCAAGATCGCCGTACGGCGCGACGAATACTCGGCGATGTACACGCCCGCCAGGAAGCCGACGGGAATGCCGACGAGCGCCGCGAGCGTGAGCAGTTTTGCCGATCCGATGATGGCGTTGACCATTCCGCCGCCGGCTTCTCCGACAGGCGCGGGCAGCCGCGTGAAGAACGCCACGTTCAACGACGACGCGCCCTGGTACACCAGGTATCCCAGGATGAAGAACAGGAGGCCGACGGCCACGGTCGCGCATGCCGCCGTGAGTCCCAGCATCGCCGCGTTCATCGTTCTCCGACGGATGGCGATCCGTGTCGTGAGGCTCACGCCAATCCCCCCTTCCTGGCGGTCACCAGAATCAGAATGCGCGCGAACGCGTTGATGATCATCGTGAGGACGAACAGCACGAGACCGATTTCCACGAGCGCCTGCAGGTACAGATCGCCGGTCGCCTCGGTGAACTCGTTCGCGATCACCGCGGCCATCGAGTAGCCTGGCGCGAACATCGACGCGGAGATCTCGGGACGGTTCCCAATCACCATCGTCACCGCCATGGTCTCGCCCAGTGCACGGCCCAGCGCGAGAAAGATCGCGCCGAACACCCCGGCGCGCGCGTAGGGCAGCACGATTTGCCAGGTGCTTTCCCACCGGGTCGCTCCGAGCGCGAGCGCCGCCTCACGTTGATCGCGTGGAACCGCCACGAGCACCTCATGGACAACGGACACGATGAACGGCAGGATCATGACGGCAAGAATCAAGCCCGCGGTCAGGATGCCGACCCCATAAGACGGACCACTGAGGAACGGCGTCCAGCCGCCGACACGCTGCAGTGCGGGGTGGATATAGATCCGCATCGCGGGTACGAGCACCGCCAGACCGATCAGTCCGTAGACGACGCTCGGCACGGCCGCGAGGACCTCGATGAGGAGTATCAGCACGTCCGCGACTCGGCGCGGGGCGAGTTCCGCCAGAAAGATGGCCGCACCTCCGCCGAGGGGCACGGCAACGATCAACGCGAGCGCGGAGGTCACGAGGGTGCCATAGATGAACGGCGCGGCGCCGAAGCGATCCGCGACCGGATCCCAGGTGTGCGTGAACAAGAACGACCATCCGAACCGCTGCCGAGGGAGCGCAGAGTTCCTGAATAGTTCGAACCCGATCAGCCCCGTGATCAGCACGAGCGACAGTCCGAACGACAGCGCTACCAGGTACGCCATCTCGTCGCCGTTCCGCAGGCGCGCCAGGAAACGGTCCCGCATCAGGAGCCAACCCGGATTTGCGAGACGACCCGTCGCTCCTGCGCGATGATTTCTGCGGGGAGCGGGGCATACGACAGCGGCTCCGCCATGGTCTGCCCGTCGGTGAGCATCCAGTTCAGAAAACTCACGACAGCTTGCCCGCGGCGTGCGTCTCTCATCTGGACCGGTACGAGCAGCCAGGTGAAGCTGCAGATCGGATAGGCATCCGCTCTGCTCGGGTTCGTGATCGACACGCGGAAGTCCGCCGGCATGCTCGCCGCTGCGGCGGCGGCCGCCGCGGTCACGCTCGGTACTGTGGCTTTGACGAACGTTCCCGCGGCGTTCTGGACCGAACCATAGCCGAGCGAGTTCTGTACGGCATAGATCAGTTCGACGTAGCCGATCGAGTTCGGCGTCTGTTTCACGAGCGCGGCCACGCCGTCGTTGCCCTTTCCACCGAGTCCGACCGGCCAGTTGACGGACGTGTTGCGGCCCACCGTGTCGAGCCACTCAGGACTGACCTTGCTCAGATAGTCCGTCCAGACGAACGTAGTGCCGCTGCCGTCGGAACGGTGGACCACGACGATCTCCGCGTCGGGCAGACGAACTCCTGCGTTTGCGTCCCCGATTGCCGGGTCGTTCCATTTCGTGATGCGCCCGAGAAAGATGCCGGCGAGCGCCGCCGGCGTGAATCTCAGATCCGTGCTCACGCCTGCCACGCGGTAGGTCGGAACGACCGCACCCAGCACGGTAGGAAAGTGCAGGACCTTCATGCCCGCCGTCGCGAGCTGCTCGTCCGTCATCGGCATGTCGCTGGCGCCGAAGTCGACGGTGCCGGCGAGGACCTGACGGATTCCGCCACCCGAACCAATCGGCTGATAGTTGATCTGCACGTTGCGCCGGAGCCCGTACTCGTGGAACCACTTCGTGTAGATTGGCGCGGGGAACGTCGCGCCCGCGCCGGTGACCGTGATCGTGCCGGCGTCGTCGGTGGCCGTTGTAGAGCGGTTGGCGGCTCCGCCGCATCCGGCGATCGCGGCGAGCGACACCATCGTGAGCGCGCGAGTGGTCGTCTTCATCAGAACTGCACCTGTACTTGAAAGAGGATCCGGTTTTCGTTCGGACGCTGCCGTGCCCGGTCGAACCGAACGTCTTCGTCGTCGACGACCAGTCCGACACGCGACGTCGCCCAGAGCAACCAGTACGCCGTGCCCGCGATCAGCCGTCGATCCGAGTTGTCGCGGATGCCGGTGTCCGGATCGAAGTGATCGGTCCGCGCGAACACCGCCCAGCCCTCGTGGCCCTGTCTCAGTTCGATGAACGCCGAGGCGCCCTGCAGATGTGCGTCGGTCGACCGCGTGAGCGGACGATCCGTGCCGGAGAGCCATTGCGCGGTCGCCGCGAGATGCGGATGCTCGAAGCTCGCCATGACGATGCCGTGCCGTCGCGGGTAGCCTGCGGAGTACCACCCCGCATCGTAGAAGCCGGACACGCGCAGGCCTTTGGCGAGCCGCATCCGCGGAAACGGGCGAATCGTCGCGCGCGCCTGAACGCTCTTGTCCTTGTTGATCTCACCGCTGCCGAAACCCTCGCCGTTATAGACGCCGGCGTTGATTTCGCCGTAGCCGCCGGGCAGCGGCGTCGACACACCGGCGCCGAAGTCGGCCGACCCGGGGATGACGCCCTCGCGCTCGGCGAACATCTGTCCCTGAACGCGGTAGCGATTGATGCTCTCCTCGAAGTCGAGCCACGGCGTCTGGTGCAGTCCGATCCGCACCCACGAGCCGCGCCCGAGCACGTCGTCGAATTCGGCGAAGGCGTACTTCATGCGAAACGCGAGGCTGCCAGACAGGCTGCCGTCGGTGACGCGGCGGACGTCCGGCGTCATCCGGAAACGCACGTGCTTGGAGATGACGCCGCTGATGTTCACGTAGCCGCGGGTGATGTCGAACGCGTTGTAGCCGTCGCGGTTTATCAGCTCCGCGTCGTACTGGATGTAAGTGAGGACGCCGACGCCGACGGTCGGGTAGCTGGAATCACCGCCGGCTCGGGCCGGCGCCTGCGGTGTCTGCGCGGCGGCTGCGGATGAGAGCAGCGCCATCGCGATCGAGAGTCGTGAAATCATCACGAGGTCATCGTAGACGCCCCGTTTTTCGGTGCTGTTGCGCTCGTGTTAAATCGATGTAAACACCGTCTTGTGCCGGATCTGCCGCGATTCGCCGCCGATATACTGGACGGCATGAGCCGGATCTCGATCGTCGAGGACGACCGCGATATCGCGGACTTGATTCGGCTGTCGCTCCAGAAGGCGGGTCACACGACCGAGGTGTTGTCCTCCGGCGACGGCGTGGTTGCGCGACTCAAAGGGGCGCCGCCCGACCTCATCGTCCTCGACCTCATGCTGCCTGGCGCCGACGGCTTCGATATCTGCCGCGCGCTTCGGAGCGACACAGCGACGGCCGCCACGCCGATTATCGTGGTGAGCGCGCGCGCGGAGGAATCGGACCGGATTCGAGGGCTGGAGCTTGGCGCGGACGACTACGTGACGAAGCCGTTCAGCCCGAAGGAGCTCGTGGCGCGTGTCGCCGCCGTGCAGCGCCGCGTCGCACCCCGCGCCGAGGAGCGGGTGCTGCGCTACCGCACCATGACGATCGACACCGATCGTCACGTCGTGTCGGACGAAGGCGTCGAGGTCGCCCTCACCGCGAAGGAGTTCCTGCTGCTCGAGTATCTGGTGCGGCATCGAGGGCGCGTGGTCTCGCGCGAGCGCCTGCTCACCGACGTCTGGGGCTATCAGTATGTGGGCGGAACGCGCACGGTGGACGTCCACGTGCGCCGCCTGCGGAAGAAGCTTCCCCTGATCGAAGCCTCGCTCGCGACGATCCATCAATTCGGATACAAGCTCCTGGACCCCGAGTCGTGATTGATGCGATACGGATATCGTGCGAAGGTGTTCCTGGCAACGTTCGGCATCGCCGGCGTCGTCGTGCTGGTTGGCGCGACGTGGCTGGCCATCTCGCTGCGGCGCCAGACTTATGCCCGAATCGAACGCGGCCTCGTCAGCGAGGCGCGGCTCGCGTCGGAGCTGCTGTCGCGCGACGCATCGGTCCGATCCGAGGCGGAACTCCAGGACG
Source organism: Vicinamibacterales bacterium (assembly GCA_035495555.1). Classification (GTDB taxonomy): domain Bacteria; phylum Acidobacteriota; class Vicinamibacteria; order Vicinamibacterales; family 2-12-FULL-66-21; genus DATJFQ01. Next base: position 62,112 of record DATJFQ010000047.1, on the reverse strand, counting down.
AAGCTCTGGCGATTGGCAGGGACATCGATGCGCGGGTGACGCTGATCGCGAACGACGGGCGCGTCGTGGGCGACTCGTCTCAAACCGCAGCCACGCTCACGCGGCTCGAGAACCACGGCCAGCGGCCGGAGGTGCTCGACGCCAGGCAGTACGGCATCGGGATCGAATCGCGCTGGAGCGCCACGCTCGGCGTCGGGATGCTGTACGTCGCGGCACCGGTCCGCCATCCATCGATCGCCATCGTTCGACTGGCGCTGCCGCTCACCGAAATCGATCGCCAGCTCGAAACGATCTGGCGAGCCGCTCTCTACGCGCTCGCGGTTTCGGTGATGGGCGCGTCAGGCATGGCATGGCTCGCGTCATCGCTGCTCGCCGGGCGTCTGAGTCGTCTCGCAGACACCGCCCGTCGCTACGCGGCGGAAGAGAAAGCGATCCCCGTTTCCGACGTCAGTCCTGACAACGATGAAGTCGGAACCGTCGCGCGGGTGCTCGACGACGCGATGGCGCGCATCGCACAGCGTGCTGCGGACGCCGCCAGAGATCGCGCCCGCATGGAGGCCATTCTCACGGCCATGGACGAAGGTGTGATCGTCGTCGACTCCGACGGGCGGGTGCAGCTCGTGAATCCGGCGGCGCAGCGGCTCTTGCGGGCGAATCGAGACACGGCAGGGCGCCACTATCTCGAGTTCGTGCGGCAGCCGGCCATTGCCTCGCAGCTCGACGCGGCGCTGGGAGGCGGGGTAGATGCGCCCGCGCCCCCCGTCGTCATCGGGGAGGATGGACGAGCGTTCGTGGCGCGCGCCGCGCCCGTGCCGACGGCGGGCGCCGTGCTCGTGCTGCACGACGTCACGGATCTGCATCGTGCCGATCAGATTCGGCGCGACTTCGTCGCCAACGTGTCACACGAACTGCGGACACCGTTGACGGCGATCCGGGGATATGTCGAGGCGCTCCAGGACGAGCCGGTCGCGTCCAACGATCGGCGCACGTTCCTGGAAATCATCGCCCGGCACACGCAACGGATGGAAGCGCTGGCGACGGATCTGCTGCGGCTCGCCCGGCTCGAAGCGGGACAGGATCCGCCGTCGGCCCAACCGTGCCGCGTGAGCGATCTGTTCGCCGTCACCGTCGCCGATCTGCAACCGAAGATTGATGAACGGCGGCAGTCGGTTGAGATCACCGTCGAGGCGGAGGCCGTCATCGTCGAGGCTGACCCGCACCAGCTCCAGGACGCGGTCAAGAACCTGCTGGAGAACGCCGTGATCTATTCACCGCCTGCAGCCTGCATCATCCTTGCGGCGCAACGAGTTCACGACCGCATCCTCCTGACCGTGGCCGACGAAGGCCCCGGTATTCCGCCGGATGCACTTGCACGTGTGTTCGAGCGGTTCTACCGCGTGGACCGCGGGCGGTCCCGCGACTCAGGCGGCACGGGTCTCGGCCTCGCGATTGTCAAACACCTCGTCGAAGGGATGCACGGCTCCGTTACAGCCGGAAACCGCCCCACTGGCGGCGCGATCTTCACAATCGATCTGCCGGTACAGCGGCACGTCGCTGGCGCAGCGAGCACGCCGGCGTGAGGCTGCGGTCAGGCAGGGTTACGACTGCAGGGCGACGGCGATTCGTATCCGCTGCCTTCGGGCGCACAGGGCGGCGGTGGCGGTGGCGGTGGGGGAGGAAGCGCACGCACGTGTGGGGCGGGCGGCGCAGGTTCGGGCAGCACCATGGCGCGGCCCATGGCGAGCAACAGCCCCGACACGAGGATCATCGCGGCAATCAGACCAGCGACCGCGGTTCGAGTAACCGTCGACCGAGGACGGCAGGAGCTCCTCCACGCGACGTCGTCACCAACTCCCAACAGCAGGCGCCACAATAAGTGCGCGGCCGTATACGGTCCCTGCGGCTGGTGGCGCGACTCCCATAGGTCCGAGTCGATCTCCGCGCGTCGACGATCGCGCAGGTCAGGCGAAACGCCTGTCGTGTAAAGCCGCGTCCAGGTGCGGACCAGTCGCTCGACCAGGCGCAGCCAGATGTCGGTCATGCGCGAGCCAGCTGTCGTCGCCGAAGGGGCGCTCGCGTCTCGGCGCGCCGTCTCGCCAACGCGCTCAGCCCTGCGTCGGTCAGCCGGTACAAGCGTCGCACCGGCCGCCCATCAGCGGCGGCGATGTGTGGATCCTCCCAGCGGCTGTCGAGCAGCCCCATCTGTTCGAGGCGGCCGAGCGCGCGGTACAGCGTTCCGTGCGCGGTCAGCAGGCGCGCGCGGGCGCCGTCCTGCAGCAGCTTGGCGATCTGAAATCCGTGTGTCTCAGACACGTGGTCTTTTCGTGCGAGCGCGAGCGCCGAAAGGATTCCGATCTCCAGCGGAACGAGCGCTCCCTTCTTTCGCTTCATCGGTCTTGATTATAAGCAGATATCTGCTCATAATGCAATCGACATGCGGATCCGGCGGCCCGGGATGGCATTTGCCGCGTCGGTCATGCTGCACGTGCTGCTCGCGGCCGTCCTCGTTTGGCCTCTCCATGTGCACAGCGATCTTCCCGATTCCACCATTCGCGCGTTCGTGGTCGCGCCCCGCGACGATCCGAAGTTTCCCGGGTTGCAGCGCGTCAACGGAGTGGAACCGGCCTCCGCCGACGTCCGCAACGGGTTGAAGGCGCTCACGCTGCCGCACCTTCGGATCGATGTGAACGCGATCGCGGCGCGGATGCACCTGTTGTTCCCGGCTCTCATCCCCGGACTCGCGATCGACAGCTTTTTTCCGAATCCGGCGTCGGTCGGCGCCCCCTCGTTGGAGCACGAGGCCTCAGATGAGGGGCCTCATCCAGCCGCGCAGCTCCTCCTCGACGAGCGTGCGATCCAGTCCATCGTCGACCGCTCATGGGCACGACGCGGCCGGTGGGAGGCCTTCCAGATCATTGCGAAGCTGATTGCGACGCACGGGCCGGGAGGAAGCCTCCCAGCAATCCTGCGAGGCTACCGCGAGCAGAACGCGCTGCAGCCCTACGTCGACAAGGACTCGCGCGATCCACGGCTCTGGACGCAGTTGGCACTCGCTGCCGATCACGTCAGCTTCATCGGCTTCATTCGAACGTACGCCGCGTCGCATCCGTCAACAGAGGAGAGCGCAGAGCTGCTCCTGCTGCTCGACACGATCGTGCAGGCAGAGCAGGATGCGTTGCACGTGCTGCTCGAGACTGATCCGCCTTCGGAACTCGACCTGACACGCCGGTCGAATCCCGACGCGTACGCGCTTCTTCTTCGAATCCGGCAGGCATACCGCGCCGAGCTGACGCGACGCGGGTTGATAGGCCGTCAACAGATCGATGCGTACTACGACCACGTGCGACTGACGATTCTCGGGCGAGTCGCGGACGATTTGTCCAACACTCCGGCTGCAAACGACGCACGGTTTCTCAGAGGCGCGATCTACTGGCAGGGCCATCGTCGATCGGAAGCGCTCACCGCGTGGCGCGGAATCAGCGGCTCGCCGCAGGGTTCGTACGCGATATCGTCAGCGGCGGTGAGGCTCGCGATCGCCCGAACCCCTGTCGACGCCCACGAGATCGAGCGCATTCTGAAAAACGAGAACGGACGGTGGTTGTCCCTCTCCTACGATCGCCTGCGCCATTTCGGATACCATTTCGATACGTACTGAGCCAGCGCATTTCAGCGGGAGGATGAATCGGATGTCCGCGAGCAGCGTCCCGGACGCCGGCAGGCTAAAACACCGCGCCGCGGGCGTCGATTGCCCACAGGGCTTCGACCGTACCCTCACGCACGGCCACGAACCAGTCGTGAAGGTTGACCGTCGGGTCGCAGTGGCTGGGGATGAGCAGCACCTTTTCGCCCAGGTGCAACGACGGTCTATCGCCAATGCGGTGCAGCACGGTGTGCTCATCGGAGATGTTCGCGACGCGCCATCCGTCAAACGCGGGCGACGGCAGGCCGGAGTCGGTGGAGAACGCCTTCAGCCCGGCGTCGAGCGTGGCGCGATCGCCACGCACGCTCATGACCGTGGCCAGGATCAGGAGCGCGTGATCGAACCGGGGCGCATCGATGTCCTGATCGTTCCGCGCGTAGTCGGTATCCATCAGCACGTACGAGCCGGGCTGCACTTCGTTGTAGATCCGGCTGGCCGCCTCGTACATGAACGTCCCGGTGCCGCCGCCCGTCACGATCTCGCAGCGCAGGCGCGCGGCGCTGAGCGCGGCCCTCGCCTCGTCCGCCTTCCGGGCTGCGGCCTCAATCGCCCCGCGCCGCTCGGCCACTCGGCGGCGGTGCTGTGCGCTCCCCGCGTACGCGTGCAGACCCATGAACGTGAAACTCGGACAGGCAACGATCGCGTGCGCCAGCGTCAGGACCTCTGCCGGAGTCGCCACCCCGCAGCGATTCTGTCCGACGTCGATCTCGACGTACACATCGAGGCGTGCGCCTTCCCTCGAACACGTCCCCGCCAGTCGATGCACGACCTCCACGTCGTCTACGCACACGCCCAGTCGCGCAGCGGGATAGCGTCGGCCGAGTTGCGCCAGCCGCTCCAGTTTGCGTCCGCCCACCACCTCGTTCGTGATGAGGACGTTGTCGATGCCGGCCGCGAGGAACACCTCGGCTTCGGTGACCTTCTGGCAGCAGATGCCGATCGCACCCGCACCCATCTGGCGGCGCGCGATCTCGGGGCATTTATGGCTCTTCGCGTGCGGGCGGACGCGCACGTCGAGACGGGCGGCCGCCTCGCGCATTCGCTGAAGGTTCGCCTCGAAGCGCTCGAGATCGAGGATCAACGCCGGCGTGTCGACGTCTTCGAGCCTGTCCTCGACCGCGGCGGGGAGCCACTGAAAAGCCATAACCTCCCACTGTATCCTTTCCCCCATCGCCCCCTCGCGCCTCCCGCCTCGCGCCCCGCGCCTCCCGCCTCCCGCCTCGCGCCTCCGCCCCCGGGCCTCGCGCCTCGCGTATAATCCGCCTGCGGTCGTGGCGATCTCGATTTCAGAGCGCTCCATCGGCGACGTCGTCATCCTGGAGGTCCCGCCTCAGGTGATGTTCTATGAAGGCGCGGCGCTGCTGCGGGCGCGCATCACTGAGCTCGTGGCCGGCGGGCATCTGAAACTGCTGCTCGATCTGCGCCACGTCACCCATCTCGACAGCTTCGGTGTCGGCGTGATCGCCTCCAAGTACGTGAGCCTGCGCGGCAGGGGTGGAGACCTCAAGCTCCTGCGGCCGTCTCCACGCAGCCGCCACGTGCTCAGCATCGCCAAGCTGACCGACATCATTGAAACGTTCGACGACGAAGACGCAGCCATCCGAAGCTTCGAACCCAACGCGAGGACCTGATTCATGGCCACTGTCTCGCACGACGAGAGCTCGCGGCTCGCCGCGCTGCGTCAATACCGCATTCTCGATACCGAGCCGGAGATCGCCTTCGACGATCTCGCGCTGCTGGCGTCGCACATCTGCGAGACGCCGATCGCGCTCATCTCCCTCGTCGATGCGGACCGGCAATGGTTCAAAGCCCATCCCGGCATCGCGGTCACGCAGACCTCGCGCGCCGTGTCGTTCTGTTCGCACGCCATCGAGCAGTCGGGCCTCTTCATCATCCCGGACGCGCGCGAGGATGTGCGGTTCCGCGACAACCCGTTCGTCGCCGGCGGCCCGTTCTTCCGCTTCTACGCCGGCGCGCCGCTGCTGGCCCGTGAAGGGGAGGCGCTGGGTACGCTCTGTGTGATCGACCGTGTTCCCCGCACCCTGACCGACAGCCAGCGAGAGGCGCTCGATGCGCTCCGCCGCCAGGTGGAAGGGCAGCTCGAACTCCGCCGCAATCTGCACGAGCTCAGAGACGCGCTGGCCGCGCGCGATCGGGCCGAAGCCGAAGTGGCCACCTTGAGCGGGCTGATTCCGTTCTGCTCGACGTGTCAGTTGGATCTCACAATCCCCGCGGACCCATCCGCCATTCCGCGGGTCGCCGAAGGCGTCACGGCGGTGTTGCGTGAAAAAGGCTGGCAGGAGAACGACGTGATCGCCGTCGAACTTTCGGTGCAGGAAGCCATCGCGAACGCCATTCGACACGGTTGCCACAACGATGAGACCAAACACGTGCAGTGCTGCCTGATGGTCGAAGCGTCCGGAGAAGTCGTCATCGTCGTCCGCGACCCCGGGACCGGGTTCGATGCCGCAGCCGTTCCCAATCCGCTCACCTCGGAGAACCTGTTCAAGTCGAGCGGACGCGGTGTGTTCCTGATCAACACCCTGATGGATCGCGTGGACTTCGTCGATGGCGGCCGCGAAGTTCAGATGCGGAAGAAGAAAGCCGCCGCAAGCTGAGAAAACCGTCGATGGCTCGAAAGCAGTAACCATCGAGGCCCGGCACGACGGCTATCAACCCGGCCCGAGCGGCTTTTCGAAGACGTGCTGCGTCTTCGACTTCACATATCCGTGGCGTTCGTAGAACGCATGCGCGCGGGCACGTGCAATTCGCGAGCGCACACGCACCGCCCGGCAGCCGTTCTCCGCAGCCCACCGCTCCGCGCTGTTCAGCAGGAGCAGCCCGACGCCCGCTCCGCGCGACGCCTCGTCGACGACGAGCCCCCAGATCTCGGCGGACAGGTCGAACTCGAGCAGCGGCCGGACGGCTACATGGATCCAGCCGACAGGGCGGCCGTCGTCGACGGCGACGAACACCGCGTGGGCCGGATCGCCGGCAAGGCGCGCCCAGCGGTGTGCAATCTCATCGCGAGTCGACGGATATCCGAGCTGGCCGCACAACCCCGCAACCGCTTCCGCGTCAGCGCTCCGCATCCGCCGGATGTCCGGTTCCATTTACTTTCCGATGACGACGAGCCCCACTTTGTTCACGCCGCTCTCCGCGATCGCGATGTCGCCGTCGCGCGTGACCGACATGTTGCGGACCACTCCGCCGCCTCCAGGAATGATCCAGGTCTGGAATGTCTCCGTCTTCGGATCGAACCGGACCATCGTATTCGGCCGGACCGCGGATTCGCTGTACCAGATCACGTCGTGAACGGCAACGATGCCGTACGGCCGCGACTGTGGTCCGCCCGGGGACGGCCAGTCCTTCACCTGGCCGGTCTTCGTGTCGAGCCGGCCGAGATAGCCTCGGGAATAATCGGCGTACCACACGGCATCATCGCTCGTGATCGCGATCCGCCGGGGGCGCGACTCGGCGTGAGGCAGCGTCCATTCTTTGATCGTCATCGTCTTCGGATCGATTGCGGAGATCTTGTTGGTGCCGAACTCGCAGACGATGGGCACGCCCTCCGAGCTGAAGACCATGCCGTACGGATTCGATCGCGGCTGCGGGTAGCTCACGACCTTGACGTCGCCGGTCTTCGGATCGAGTCTTCCGACCATGTTGCCGCCCTGCACGGTGAACCACAACGTGCCGTTGCGATCGAAGAGCGGTGTGTGCGGATCGCGCGCGCCTTCCGGCAGTTTGTACTCGGTGATGCGTCCCGTTGCCGGATCCAGCCGTCCGATGTAGCCCTTCGAGTTCGCCGTGAACCAGATGTGGCCGCTGGCGTCCGCCGTGAGCCCGTGGGGGCCCGACTGCGGCGTGTCGATCGGAAATTCCTTGATGCGGCCCGTGGCCGGGTCGATACGTCCGAGCACGTTCGCGAACATGCCCGTGTACCAGATCGTGCCGTCCGCCGCGGCCAGCGGATCGTGCGGCCGCGATCCCAGCGTCGGAAGGCGCCATTCCCTGAACGTGATCTTGACGGGGCCCGGGATCACGACCGCCTTCGGCCTCGGCTGTTCGGGAAAGTGCGCCGCCAGATAGCCGACCACGACGTCGGACTGATCTTTGGGCAGGGCCACCATCGTGGAGATCAGCTCCTGCCAGCCCTGGCGCGTGTAGCCGCCGGAGTTGGGGATGTTGTTCAGTTGATGGCACGGGGTGCAGTACTTCTCGACCTGTTCCTCGCCGGGTCCGTCGGGCAGATTGACAGCACCACGTCCGCGTCCTTGTTGGGGCGCGGGTGCGGCGGCATGAACGGCGAGCGCGAAGGTCCCGGCAAAGAGCAGCACGGCTCCGACGGGCAGGTTCTTCGTCATCGCCGCATCATACCGCCGGCTTCTCAGATCGCGACCCTGTGCTCCGTGTCCACCTGGCCTGCAGCAGACGCCACGTCGAATCGGTCGAGATTCATCACTTTGTTCCATGCGGCGGCGAAGTCCCGAACAAACTTTTCCTTCGCGTCGTCGCACGCGTAGACCTCCGCAATCCCCCGCAGTCCCGCGTGCGCCCCGAAGACGAGGTCCACCCGACTGGCAGTCCATCTGACTTTGCCGGTCTTGCGATCGCAACCTTCGAAGGTTTCCGCCGCTGCGGACGTGGGTCGCCATTCGGTGGCCATGTCCAGCAGATTCACGAAGAAGTCGTTCGTCAGCACGCCCGGCGTGTCGGTGAACACGCCCTGGTCGGAGTGCCCCTCGTTCGCGCCCAGCACGCGCAGGCCCCCGACGAGCACGGTCATCTCCGGCGCGCTCAGCGTCATCAGCGTCGCCCTGTCGACCAGCAGGTGCTCTGCGGCGCGTTTGTGTCCAGGGCGAAGGTAGTTCCGGAACCCGTCGGCCATCGGCTCGAGCACCGCGAACGACTCGACGTCGGTGTCTTCCTGCGACGCGTCGGTGCGCCCAGGCGTGAAGGGGACGTTGACGTCATGGCCGGCCGTTTTCGCCGCATGTTCAATCGCGGCGCAGCCGCCAAGCACGATCAGATCGGCAACCGAGATCTGCTTCGTACCGTTCTTCTGCGTCTGGTTGAACTCCTGCTGGATCCGCTCGAGCGTCGCCAGGACCTTCGCGAGTTCGGCCGGGTCGTTGACGGCCCAGTCCTTCTGCGGCGCCAGACGGATGCGCGCGCCGTTCGCCCCTCCACGTTTGTCGGAACCCCGATAGGTGCACGCCGATGCCCATGCCGTCGATACGAGCTGCGCGATCGACAGGCCGGACGCGAGGATCTGCTCCTTCAGCGCCGCGATGTCGGCCGCATCGACCAACTGGTGCGTGACCGGCGGAACGGGATCCTGCCAGATCTGCGGCTCCTTCGGCACGAGCGGACCGAGGTAGCGGGTGATCGGACCCATGTCGCGATGCGTCAGCTTGAACCACGCCTTCGCGAATGCCTCCGCGAATTCGTCCGGTTGTTCGTAGAAGCGCCGCGAGATCTTTTCGTAGACGGGATCGAACCGCAGCGACAGGTCGGTCGTCAGCATCGTCGGCCTGTGACGCTTCGAGGGATCCTGCGCGTCCGGAATAATTGCGCCGGCGTCCTTCGCGACCCACTGATTTGCTCCCGCGGGGCTCGTCGTGAGCTCCCATTCGTGTTCAAACAGATTCTTGAAAAAGCCGTTGCCCCACCTGGTCGGCGTCGTCGTCCAGGTCACCTCGAGGCCGCTCGTGATCGCATCGCTGCCGACGCCTGACTTGTAGCTGCTCTTCCAGCCGAGGCCCTGCGCTTCGAGCGGTGCGGCCTCCGGTTCAGGGCCGAGGTAGGTCCCCGCGGCGGCGCCGTGGGTTTTGCCGAACGTGTGGCCGCCCGCGATTAGCGCAACGGTCTCTTCGTCGTTCATGGCCATGCGCCGGAAGGTCTCACGGATATCGCGCGCCGCTTTGAGCGGATCCGGATTGCCGTTGGGGCCCTCGGGGTTGACGTAAATGAGACCCATCTGCACGGCCGCCAACGGGAGATCGAGTTCACGTTCGCCGGTGTAGCGCGAGTCGCCGAGCCACTCGCGCTCGGCGCCCCAGTCGACCTCCGCCGGATCCCAATCGTCTTCGCGGCCTCCGCCAAACCCGAACGTCTTGAAGCCCATCGACTCGAGCGCGCAGTTGCCGGCAAAGATCATCAGGTCGGCCCACGAGATCTTCCGCCCGTACTTCTGCTTGACGGGCCAAAGGAGCCGCCGAGCCTTGTCCAGGTTCACGTTGTCAGGCCAGCTATTGAGCGGCGCAAACCGCTGCGCGCCGGACGAGGCGCCGCCGCGGCCGTCGCTGATGCGGTACGTGCCCGCGCTGTGCCAGGCCATCCGGATGAGGAGCGGGCCGTAGTGGCCGAAGTCCGCCGGCCACCACTCCTGGGATGTCGTCATCACCTGCTCGATGTCCTTCTTGACGGCATCGAGATCGAGCGTCTTGAACTCTTCGGAGTAGTGGTACTCCTGTCCCATGGGATCCGCGCGTGGATGTCCCTGCTGCAGAATCTTCAGGTCGAGCCGATTCGGCCACCACTCGCCATTGGTCGGGCGCGGTCTGGTCGAACCCGAAAACGGGCACTTGTCTTCTTTCTCCATGGACAACCTCTGTTTCTCGAATTTCTCCAAGCGTAACGCACGCGCGGTTGCGCATACACTGGTGGGATGGCCGAGGTCACGATTTCGCTGCGTCACGACGCGGCCGCGGACGAGCGCCCGTGCGGCGTCTGCGGCGCGCTGTTCATCCCCGCCGAAGATTCGGGCTCGCGAGTGCTCGGGTTGAAGTCCGGTACGCAGGAGTTCGGGTTTCTGCTGTGCGGCGGCTGCCATTCGAAGTGGTCTCACGGCGCGACGGTCACCGTGCGATCGATGCCGACGCCCGCACGAGGCTGAGCTCGACGGCACGCCTCCGAAACCAGACGAAGAGCGCGAAAGGCCGAGCTGGCGGCCGGACTGCCCGTTCCACCGGGCCCGACCTTTGCTCCTCTTTACAAGACGAGGCTGCGCGGTCGAGCAACTCGGCCGTTCGCCAGCCGATAGGAGGTCACGATGCGAACGTTGTCGTTGCCACGGGCAATCGTATTCGTCGCCGTCGCGTTGATGGTCGCCGCCGCACCCGCGCGCGCCGACCAGCCGGATTCATGGATTACCGCCAAGACGAAGGTGGCGCTGATGACCACGGACGGCATCCGTACCGCGCACCTCAACGTCGACACCGTCAAAGGCATCGTCACGCTGCACGGGCAGGTGCCCACGGCGGAACAGAAGGCCAAAGCGCAGGACGTTGCGATGAAAGTCGACGGCGTCAAGTCGGTGAAAAACCTGCTGCAGGTGGTTCCCAGCTCGGAGCGGAAAGTCGTCAACAAGTCGGACGACGAGATCAAGAAGGCGCTGGACAATGCCTTCGACAATCACAAGGTCCTGAAGGACAGCGGGATCAAGGTCGAGTCCGTGAACAACGGCGTCGTGTTGTTGTCGGGCAAGACCAAGTCGCACGCCGCGTACGTGCAGTCCGTTGAAGTCGCGGATGCCGTCCCTGGCGTGAAACGCGTCTCCTCGGAAGTCGTCCTCGAACCCGGCTCGTAGCCTGGCCGGCCGCTGGGTCCCGCGGGGACTCAGCGGTCGTTGTCTATCCGCGTATCCTAAAGCGGCGCGGCACTGACATCACTGGTCGCGAGTTGATTGCGGGCGCCCCGGGGCAGCCGGATGGCTGTGCGTTCGTGCCCCGCGCCGCCGCCGAACGATCAACAGCAAGCCGCGAATCAGCACCGCGCAGGCAAGCCACGTGGCGATTGCGCCGAGCGGGTACGCGATGACGCGCGGGTACCACAGCGCGAGCACGGCGATTGCTGCGAGCACGGCGCCTGTCATCAGTGCAATGGTGGATTCGACCGGCTCGAGCACGCGCGTGTTCGTAATTGCGGCGGCGACCGTGTTGCCGACGCGGACCGCGCCAGCCGCGACGCGTCCACCGCTGCTCGATGCGGTGCCGCCCGAGCGGTGACGTGCGGGCGCGCCTGGCGCACGGACCCGATTGCGCTGCAGCACGACTTCGGTCGCATTCGCCAGATCGTCGAGGTACATCGCCTCCATCTGGTGCGCGAACCCCTCGTCCTCCACGATCACATCGAGCTCGCGATTGCCCAGCCAGCTCGCGAGGTTCAGGTTCGTCGAGCCCACGCGGGCCCACCGCCCGTCGGCCACGGCCGTCTTCGCATGAATCATCGAGCCGTTCCACTCGAATACGCGGATGCCGCCGTCGATCAGCGGCCGATAGCCTGCGCGGGAGAACAGCCGGACCATCGGAATGTCCGACGCGCCGGGAACGAGCAGCCGCACGTCGACGCCGTCGCGGACGGCCGCGCGCAGCGCAGCAACGTACGCCGCCGTTCCGCCGTAATACGCGTCGGTCAGCCACAGCGTGCGTCGCGCCATGGCCGCGATCATTTGATCGATACGGAAGATGTCGGCGGTGTTCGGCACGGTGGCAACGACGCGCAGCGAGAGCGATCCCGCCGGCGGCGGCGCCTCGCCGATGCTGTCGTCCGGAAGCGGCGTGCCGGCGGCCGCCCAGGCATCCGCGAACGCCGCTTCCACATCAGCCACCGCAGGTCCTTCGATCTGGATGCCGGTGTCGCGCCACGGATCCAGCTGTCGATCGGGACGGCCCACCCACACCTGACCGACGCACAGCCCGGTCACGAACGCGACGGCACCGTCGACGATGATCGCTTTGCGATGGTCGCGGCTCAACCACCCCAGCGGACGATCGAAGCGGGGCGGGTTGTAACAGCGGACCTCGATCCCGCCCGCGCGCAGGCGATTCCAGAACGCGCGCGAGGTCTTCCCGACGCCGCCCATCCAGTCGTAGAGCAACCGCACACGGACGCCTTCACCCGCCTTCTCGAGAAGCGCGTCCGCGAACATCCGCCCCTGCGCATCCTCGTGGATGATGTACATCTCGAAGTGAATCGTTGACCGGGCGCCCTCGATCGCGCGCAGCCAGGCCGGATAGTTCTCCCGCGCGTCCTTCAAGAGGACGACGCGATTGCCTTCACGCAGCGGCGCGCCGGAGGCGCGCGAAAAGAGCTGCGTTGCGAGCTCGCGGACCGACGGACCGTTGACGCGAGTCTCAGGCACGTGCCATCCGGCGGTGGAGGAATTTCTCCGCCTCGCGCAGCCACAGCACCGAACTGGCCACCGCTACGCACGCGAGCCAGTCCGCGGCGGCCAGCGGCTGCGTCGAGAACGCCCGCTGCAGCATGGGCGCGTAGATGACGAGCAACTGCAGCACGAGCGACAGGATCACGGCGCCCCAGAGCCAGCCATTCGAGAACACGCCGCTGAACGCGCTGTTGAAGTCGGAGCGTGCGTTGAACACGTTGAACAATTGAAACAGGATCAGCACTGTAAATGCGCGCGTTTGCGCGTACTGCACCGTGCCCGCTCCTTCCACGAATCCGCCGGGCAGCGACGCGTCGATCACGTACAGGGTACCCACGGCCATCACGATCCCGACAAAGAAGATCCCGAACCACATGCGCCCGGTAATCACCCGTTCGCGCGACGGGCGGGGAGGGCGGTGCATGAGACGAGGATCGGCCGGATCGAGCCCGAGCGCGAGCGCCGGTGCGCCGTCCGTGACGAGGTTGATCCACAGCAGTTGCGTCGCGAGCAGCGGCAGCGCAACCACTGAATCCTGCGTGTCCAGCCCGATCGGGCGCGCGAGCACCACGCCGAAGAACATCGTCATGACCTCGCCGATGTTCGACGAGAGCAGGTACCGCAGGAACTTCCGGATGTTGGCAAAGATCGCGCGGCCTTCCTCGACGGCCGCCACGATCGTCGCGAAATTGTCGTCGGCCAGCACGATGTCCGACGCTTCCTTCGACACATCGGTCCCGGTGATCCCCATGGCGATGCCGATGTCCGCCATCTTCAGCGCCGGGGCGTCGTTGACGCCGTCGCCGGTCATGGCGACGATCTGGCCGGCGTGCTGCAGCCCCTCGATGATGCGCAACTTGTCCTCCGGATTCACGCGCGCGTAGACGGACGTGTCCGAGGCGATTCGCTGCAGCTCGTCATCACGCATCCGATGGAGTTCCATGCCGGTCACGGCCGGGTGCCCGACGGCGAGGCCGAGTTCGCGCGCGACGACGGTCGCGGTCAGCGGGTGATCTCCGGTGATCATGATCGGCCGTATGCCGGCCGTCCTCGCACGCGCGACCGCGTCGCGCGCTTCGTCGCGCGGCGGATCGATCATGCCAATCAGGCCGGCGAAGATCAGATCATGCTCGACATCGCATGTGAGCGCATCCGGCGTGAGTGTGCCATCGACGGAAGCGCGATAGGCGACGGCGAGGGTCCGCAGCGCGCTGCCCGCCAGTGCGTCATTGAGCTCGAGCAGTTCCGCCCGTCGCGCGCTCGTGAGCGTCCGATGGCCGTCCCCGACCTGCTCGAACGTGCAGCGTTCGAGCAGGACGTCCGGCGCCCCCTTCGTGAAGAGCAGCACGCGTCCGCTGGTCTCCGCGTCGGTGTGCAGCGTGCTCATCAACTTCCGCTCGGAGGAGAACGGCACTTCGCCCACGCGCGTGAACCGGCGGCTCAGGAGCTCGTCCTGCAGCCCGGTCTTGCGTGCCGCGACGATGAGCGCGCCTTCGGTCGGATCCCCCTCGACGATCCAGCGTCCGTGCTCCTCGTGAAGCGACGCGTTGTTGGCGCGGTCTGCGACCGCGAGCGCGCGCTCGACCTCCACGAGCAGTCCTCCCGCGACCGGATTGCCGGCGGCATCGCAGACCGTTCCAACCGGTGCATAGCCGGTGCCCTGGACGCTTACCCGCCCGCTGGCCGTGACGACCTCGCGAACGGTCATTTCGTTGCGCGTCAATGTCCCGGTCTTGTCGGAGGCAATCACCGACGCCGACCCGAGCGTTTCCACCGCCCTGAGGTGGCGAACGATGGCGCGCCGCCGCGCCATCCGCTGGACGCCGATGGAAAGCACTGCGGTGACGATGGCGGGCAGCCCTTCGGGAACGGCGGCGACGGCGAGCGCAACGCCGAGGATCAGCACATCGAACAGGGCCGAGAGTCCGCGAACGCGGTCGACGACAACGATCGTGACGATTATGACCACCGCGATAGCGATGACGATCAGCCCGAGCAGCGTTCCGACGCGATCGAGTTCGCGTTGGAGCGGCGTGCGTTCAGCCGGCGCCCGCGCGAGCATCGCGGCGATGCGGCCCATTTCGGTCTGCATCCCCGTGGCGGTCACGACCGCCCGTCCGTGGCCGTACGTCGCTGACGTGCCGCTGTAGATCATGTTGGTGCGGTCGGCGAGCGCGACGTCAGTGTGAATGGCGTCGACGTCCTTCGCGACGGGCAGGCTCTCGCCGGTGAGCGCGGCTTCCGCCATGCTGAGCGCGGCCGATTCGATGAGGCGCGCATCCGCAGGTACGGTATCCCCTTCCTCGACGACGATGACGTCGCCGGGAACGATTTCGGTCGCGGGCACCGTCGTAATGGCACCGTCACGCACGACATGCGCGTGCGCCGCCGACATCTGCTGCAGGGACGCCAGCGCTGATTCGGCGCGGCGCTCCTGCAGATATCCAATAACCGCGTTGAGGAGAAGGACGGCGCTGATCGCCAGCGCTTCGTACGGGAGCGGTTCCTCGCGCTCATAAGCCCACAGCCCGGCGGAAACCGCTGTCGCGACCAGCAGAAGGACGACAAGCACGTCCGTGAACTGCGCGAGGAATTTCCTCCACTCGGGTGTTCGAGGTGACGACGCCAGTTCGTTGCGGCCGACCTGCGAAAGACGCGCGGATGCATCCGCCGTCGTCAGGCCGCGGCGAGCATCGGTGCCAAGTGCCGCCACCACGTCGGACACGGACTGCTGATACTCGACGCGCATTGGCGGCATCACGCTATCATCGCCCCTTCAGGAGCGTACGATGCAGCCTATTGAACGGCACCGGAGTGAACGGATTGGCTGGCTGCGCGCGGCCGTGCTCGGCGCGAACGACGGCATCGTGTCAACGGCGAGCCTCGGCGTTGGGGTCGCCGCCGCCGGTGCGTCGCGGCACGCGGTTCTTGTTGCCGGCGTGGCTGGCCTCGTGGCCGGCGCGCTCTCGATGGCGGCAGGAGAGTTCGTCTCCGTCAGTTCGCAGGCGGACACGGAGCGTGCGGATCTTGCGTTGGAGCGGATGGAACTTGCGACACAGCCGGAGGCGGAGGAAGACGAGCTGACCGAAATCTACGTGAAACGAGGGCTCGATACAGACCTTGCGCGAACCGTCGCGCGACAACTGATGAAGAAGGATGCGCTGACTGCGCATGCACGAGACGAGCTGGGTCTGACCGCCGAGCTCGCGGCGCGTCCGCTGCAGGCCGCGATGGCGTCGGCGGCGACGTTCGCGGTCGGCGCCGGCGTTCCGGTGCTGATGATCGTCATCGCGCCGCTGCACTCGCTCGTCCTGCTCATTTCGATCATCTCGCTCGTGTGTCTGCTGGCGCTCGGCGCGGCAGCGGCGAGGCTCGGGGGGGCGCCGCTCTGGGTTGGCGCTGCGCGGGTGGCGATCTGGGGGGCGGTGGCGATGGCTGTGACGGATGCCGTCGGCCGGCTCTTCGGTACGACGGTCGGGTGACATGGGGGGTCTCGCATCAACTCCCAACTCCCAACTCCCAACTCCCAACTCCCACTTCCCGACGCTGACAGGCCAGAATGTATGTGTGAAGCTCGAGGCGTCGATCGAACGACTGGCGGGGTTTCTGGACACCTCAGGTCGCGTCCTCGTGCTGACCGGCGCCGGCTGCTCAACCGAGTCGGGTATCCCCGATTATCGCGACGCGAACGGTGAGTGGAAGCACGCGCGTCCGGTCATGTATCAGCAGTTCATCGGGAGCGAAGCCACACGCCAGCGCTACTGGGCGCGAAGTCTCGTCGGGTGGCGCCGGATATCGCATGCGAGACCCAATCGCGCCCACCTCGCGCTGGCGCGGCTGGAGGCAGCAGGGTTCGTCTCCGGCCTGCTGACGCAGAACGTCGATGGCCTGCATACGCGCGCGGGCAGCGCGGACGTCATCGATCTGCACGGCCGCCTCGACACGGTGCAGTGCCTGTCGTGCGGCGTGCTGAGCGACCGCGCTGAATTCCAGGTGCGGCTCGAAGCGTCGAACCCGCACCTGACGAATCTCACGCCCTCCGCGGTCGCGCCCGACGGAGACGCTGCCCTGGTGGACGTCGATTACGCGTCGGTCGACGTGCCGCCCTGCGGCGCGTGCGGCGGAATTCTCAAGCCGCACGTCGTCTTCTTCGGCGAAGGCGTGCCGCCGGCGCGGCTCGCGGAGGCGTTCGCCCGGCTTGATTCCGCCGCCGCGCTGCTGGTCGTCGGCTCGTCGCTGATGGTCTTCTCCGGCTATCGCTTCGTGCAGTCGGCCGTCCGCGGCGGCAAGCCGGTCGCGGCGGTCAATCTCGGACGCACGCGCGCAGACGACGTCATCTC
The DNA here is from genome assembly GCA_035495555.1 of Vicinamibacterales bacterium. Classification (GTDB taxonomy): domain Bacteria; phylum Acidobacteriota; class Vicinamibacteria; order Vicinamibacterales; family 2-12-FULL-66-21; genus DATJFQ01. Next base: position 44,900 of record DATJFQ010000047.1, on the reverse strand, counting down.
GCTGAAGGTTGAGGCTTCCTGCAGTGACGCGCTCGCCGCCATCGAATCGCGGCTGCTGCGCCGGGGTCTGACCCCATCGGGCCCCGCGGCCGCCGAATTCGGGGTCTGACCCCCTTCGGCTTCACAGCTCCGCGCGGCGGCGCTCGGCGCGCGCGAGGATCGCGCACAGGATCAGCGCGGGAATCCCGAGCAGCCCCGCGCCGATGAAGAACAACGCGTATCCCTCGAGCAGCGTGCGCCCCGACGCGAGCGATTCCACCATCACGCCGGAAAACCCCTTCGCGAATTTTCCGACGTAGGTATAGGCGGAGCTGAGAAGCGCGTACTGCGTCGCCGTATACCCTCTCGTCGTCAGCGTCGACATGTAAGTGACGAGCGCGACGCCGGCAAACGCCGCCCCGAAGTTGTCGCACGCCATCACCGCGCCGAACACGCGGACGTCCGGACCGGTGTAGGCCAGGATCGCGAACGCGGCGATCACCACGCTCTGCATGAACAATCCGACGATGAGGGTGCGGAAGTACCCGATGCGCACCGCGCTCAGGCCGCCCGCGGCGATCCCGAGCAGCGAACCGACGAGTCCGATCGACGCCCGCACGGTGCCCACGACGTCCTTCGACAATCCGAGATCGTGATAGTACGGATTGGCCATCGGGCCCATCATGTATTCCGGAAGGCGATAGAGGCTGATCATCGCGAGCATCAGCAGCGCGACGGACCCATACGCGCGGAAGAACTCCACGAACGGACCGACGACGGCCTGGGTGAACCCCTTGATGCTGGCGAGCCGCGGCGGTCCGGCGCCCGTGACGTCCGGCGCTTCCGATCGCGTCGGTTCGATCGCGACGACGGTGGCGATGATCCCGACCGCCATCAGGACGGCCATTGCGCCGTACGAAATCCGCCAGCCGAGATGGTTCGCGGAAATGAGGATCAGCGCGTCGGTAATGATGATCGCGATCCGATACCCGAGCTGATAGGCGGCCGAGAGCAGTCCGAGCTCGTCGGAGTCGTTTGCCGCTTCGATGCGCCACGCGTCGATGACGATGTCCTGCGTGGACGAGGAGAACGCCACGATCAGCGCGAGGGCCCCGATGGTCGCGAGACCATGACGCGTCCCGCTCGACGCCATCCCGAGCAGGCCGACAGCGATGAGCGCCTGCGTGAGGAGCATCCAGCTGCGCCGCCGGCCGAACCGCCCGAACACCGGCGCGTCGAGCCGATCGACGACGGGTGCCCAGAGGAACTTCAGCGAATACGCGAGACCGACCCAGGACAGGAATCCGATCGCCTGCAGCGTTGTCCCCTGGTCGCGCAGCCAGTAGCCGAGGGTGTTGCCGGTGAGGAAGAACGGCAGCCCCGACGAGAAGCCGAGCATCAGCATGACGGCGACCTTCGGCTGGCCGAGCGACGTGAGCACGGTGCGCCTGGTCGCAGGACTCGCGGTCTTCACTGGCATCGGGTGCCCGCCATGTTACCAGCGAGGCCCGGAGCCGGGAGGCGCGAGGCGGGAGGCGCGAGGCGGGAGGCGCGAGGCGCGAGGTGGGAGGCGGGAGGCGCGAGGCGAGGCGGGAGGGGCGAGGCGCGAGGGGCGAGTCGCGAGGTGCGCGGCGGGAGGCTGAACTGCTGCTGAGCTCCAGACGTCTGGGCCGCGGAGAAGTTTTGTCGCCGTCACGCGCGATTTACGCGGGTGCAGGACCGAAATGCGCGGGAATCGCAATCCGCGGCTGAGGCGCCGGTCTTGCTTGTCGGGAGCGGATCGACCGGCGTTCAGGGGGTGTGCGTATGCGGCGTATCGTCTTGGCCCTTCTCGTGGCAGTCGTCGGCAGTGCGCGTTTCGCGAGCGGCGCAGCGATCAGCGTCGCAGGCGCAGAATGCGGCACCGGCGACTTGCTCGGACTTCAGTTCACGACACTGACAGGTTCAAATGTCACCTCAAACGCCTGTCCAGACAACAACCTTGGCGTGGGCCGGATCGTCGACAGTACCGGTTCGACGCCGTTGTACGGGTCGTCGATAACGTCCATCGATCTTGCAATATCCAGCGTGCCCACAGACGGCATCGACATACTCCAGGGCTCGGCGTTTTCGGACATTCTGCCGCTCGGCAACAATGTGTTCCGGCTGTTCGGCGGAACGGGCATCCAGATTACGTGTGGAAGCCCGATTTCCACTGCCGATTTCATCGTCTGCTCGCCGAAAGACGCTGTCATCACCTTTAGCGGCTTCGCGCCGAATACCGCTTTTGACGTAACCGCCGTCAACCCCGTCCCTGAGCCGGCGACGAGCGCCTTGCTCCTGAGCGGCCTGGGCGCGGCGCTGGTGCGCCGCGTTCGCAGGCGGCGTACCTAACAACCATCGAGGACACCACTCCGTATGCACCGATCCTTCCTGATCGCAGGTTTCGTCACGCTCGCCGGGTCCGTCGGCGCGGCGGCCCAACAGCCGCCGCAGCCGCCCACGGCCGTCGAGCACCGGCCCACAATCATCCTGCCGCAGCACCATGTTGTGACGCCGCCGTTGCGGGACATGCCGATCATTCCCCCGGGAGTGGAGCACGAGAACTCGCCTCACGCGCCGCTGCCGATCCGCGGCGGCCCGAAGACATCGCCAGGGCCGCAAGACGGCGCGTTGCAGACGAACCTGCCTGGTGAGCACGCGATCGTGGGCCTCAATGGCTTCGAAGGCCTCGGGAACAATGACGGCGTGCTGCCGCCCGACACCAACGGCGACGTCGGAGGCGACTTCTACGTTCAGTGGGTGAACCTGACGTTCGCGATCTTCCATAAGGACGGCACTCCGGCGATGGCTCCCGCCAGCGGCCGTACGCTGTGGCAGACCTTCGGCGGTCCGTGTGCAGCAGACAACGATGGTGACCCGATCGTGCTCTACGACGAAGCGGCTGGACGCTGGTTCATGTCGCAGTTCGCGCTGCCGAACTATCCCAGAGGTCCCTTCTATCAGTGCATCGCGGTGTCGCAAACAGGTGATCCGACCGGGAAGTGGGCGCTGTACTCGTATTCGTTCTCGAAGATGAACGACTACCCGAAGTTCGGGGTGTGGAGCGACGGCTATTACATGTCGATCAACCAGTTCTCGACGAGTGGCGCGTGGGCTGGTCAGGGCGTCGCCGCGTTCAACCGAACGAAGATGCTCAACGCCGATCCGACCGCGGAAATGGTCTACTTCGACATGGCGAGCAACACCTCGCTCGGCGCCATGCTGCCCGCGGATATCGACGGGTCGACGCTACCGCCGCTCGGAGCGCCGGAACCTTACATTCAGTTCGACGACGCCCCGACCGAGCTGCAGCTGTGGCAGTTCCACGTCGACTGGAGCAATCCGAGCGGCGCGTCGACATTCACCCGGAAGGCGGTGCTGCCCACGAGCAGTTTCAACTCGAACATGTGCAACGGGTCGCGAAACTGCATCCCGCAGGCGGGGACCACCGTCAAGATCGACGCCCTCGCCGATCGCATGATGTACCGCCTGCAATACCGCAACTTCGGTAACCACGAAAGCCTCGTGACGAACCACACCGTCAACGTCGGGGGGGATCGGGCGGGCGTCCGCTGGTACGAGATCGACAACCCGAGCACGGCGCCGACGCTCGCTCAACAGGGCACGTTTGCCCCGAACGACACGCTGAACCGGTGGATGGGCAGCGTGGCGATGGACAAGGACGGCAACCTCGGTGTCGGCTACAGCGTGTCGAGTGCGTCGACGTATCCGTCGATCAGGTTCAGCGGGCGCTTGTCGGGCGATGCACCCGGTCAGTTGACGGTTGCAGAGAACACGCTGCAGACCGGGTCAGGCTACCAGAGTCACACGTCCGGGCGGTGGGGCGACTACAGCATGCTCGCCGTCGATCCCAGTGATGGCTGCACCTTCTGGTTCACGACGGAGTACTACACGTCCGGCGCGACAAGTGCCGGCTGGCGTACGAACATCGGGTCGTTCCGGCTGGGGAACTGCGGCACGATCGCCACCGCGCCCGAGGCCCCATCGGCGACAGCCGGTGCTATGTCTTCATCCACGATTCACCTTGCGTGGACGGAAGCGTCGAGCAACGTCACGAGCTTTGAAGTCCAGCGTTGCATCACTTCGTCGTGCACGTTCACCACGATTGCCACGCCCGGAGCCGGCGCGACATCGTTGGACGACACGGGTCTCGCGCCGAACACCGGATACAGCTATCGCGTTCAAGCGTTCAACGGGAGCCTTGCTTCCGGCTACTCGAACATCGCCTTCGCCACGACGCAGAACGCGCAGGTCGAGAACGATGTGTGGGTGAGCGGCCTGACAGGCGCGGCCACGGCCAGCAGGAACGGGTGGACGGCAACGGCAACGATCACCATCGCGGTCACCAGCGGCAGCAGGCAGGGCGTCACCGTGAGCGGCAGCTGGGACGGCGGCTCGACACGGACCTGCACGACAGATTCATCCGGAGCGTGCCAAATCACCAGCCCGCAGCTCTCGAAGAAGGCTACGTCCACCACGTTCAAAGTCACCAACCTGTCCGGCACCGGACTGACCTACCTGCCCGGACAGAACTTCAACGGCGGCACGCTCGCGATTCAAAAGCAGTAGCGTCGTTGTATTGATCGACGACCAACTATTCGAGACGAGGCTCGAATAGTTGGTCGTTGAACGTCAGGTCGCCTCCCCTCGCCCCGCCACGTTCGGTCACCGCGCGCCGCGCATCGCCCTCCGCGCGCCGCTTCCGCCGCTCCGCACGCCGCGCCCATTCCGCGGCGACCCTCCCGCAACCCGCGCCCCGCACGCCGCGCCCCGCGCGCTCACTGCGTGCGCGATTTGAGCGCCGCAAACCGCGGATCGCTGCGGAGACTCCGCATGTCGGGGTCGGTCTCGATTGACGACAGGGGGAGCCCCGCTTCCAGCGCTTTCCCGAGATCGGCGAACGCCCCGTCCTTGTCGCCGACGAGCGCCGACAGCACCGCCTCGTTGTACAGGAGATCGACGCTCTTCGGATCGATCGCGCGCGCTTCCTTCATGAATCGCTGCGCGGTGGCGGTGTCGCCCCGCTTCGCGTAGTAGAGCGCGAGATTACCGCGCGTGGCCGCATCGCGCGGATTCACCTGAATCGCCTTCAGCGCAAGGCCTATCGCTTTGTCGTACGCGGCCCGCGCCTGGTCGCGCTCGCCTGCCCAGCGATACCCGTCGGCGAGATTGCCAACGTAGTTCTCCGCATTGGGCTGCATGTCCGCCGCCTTCTCGAACATGGGCACCGCCTCGGCAAAGCGGCCGGCATACGCGTAGGTAATCCCGAGATTCGTGTAGGTGTTGGGAATCGGCTGCAGCTTCAGCGCGTGCTGAAACGCATCGAGCGCCTTGTCGTACTCCGCGGTCCGAAGATACAGCGCTCCGAGGTCGTTGTAGCCGTTCACGTTGTCGGGCGCGAGCTGGATGACGCGTTGAAACGCGGCAGCGGCCTCCGGATATTTCCCGAGCTGCAGATACGCGGCGCCGAGCGTGTCGCTGTTCACCCAGTGGTACGGGTTGACGTCGACCGCGTTGCGGTACGCGTCGATTGCATCCTGCGGGCGTCCGGCCGAAAGAAACGCCCGTCCCAGCCGCCGGTACGCGTCGTCTGAATTCGGCGCCAGCTCCGTGGCCTTCTTCAGTTCGACGATCGACTCTGCCGTGCGGCCGGTGGCCTGATAAACGTTGCCGAGCGCGACGTGCACTTCGACGAGCTTGTCGTCCAGCGATTCGGCCTGCTGAGCGGCCGAGAGCGCTTCGGCCGCCCAGTGCGGCTCCCGTGTCGCCCGATACATCCGCAGCGAGCTGTCCGCGATGCCGGCGTAGGCAAGGGCGAACGACGGGTCGTGCGCGAGCGCCTCTTTGTAGGCGTCGATCGCCGCCTGCACGTTGACGACGTTCTGCTCGCCTCGCATTGCCCGCCGGCCCCGCAGGTACGCGGCGTACGCGTCGATGTTCTCGGTCGGGTGCGCGATGGTTCGTGCTGTCTCGGCGTCCGTCAGCTTGACGCGAAGCTGCCCGACCAGGGCGGTGAAGAGTCTGTCTTCGAGCGTGAGCAGGTCTGCCTCGACGCCGGAGAATTCCTGCGACCAGATCTCACGGTTCGCCGCGACGTCCTGCAGGTGCGCCGTGACGCGAATTCTGTCGGCGCTGCCCTGGATGGATCCGGTGACGAGCAGGTTCGCGCCGAGATCCTTCCCGATATCGACGAGCGACGTCTTCCGGGACGCGCGCTGGACGGCCGCATCGCCGGCGACGGCGAGATTCTTCACCGCGAACAGCTTCGAGCTGAGCGACTCGTCGATGCCGGCCGCTGCGGATTCGAGCGCCGGCGCATCGCCGACCGTCTTGAACGGCAGCACCGCAATCCGTGTCTGCGCGGCGGCCGCCGGAGCGCCGGCCGCCGTTGCGGGTGCGGCGGTCCCGCGCGTCCGGCGCACGATGGGGACGGCAATCAGCGCCACGAGCGCGAGCGCTGCTGCGAAAGCCGGGACGGCGTACTGCCTCCGTCGTGAAGAGCGAACGGCAATCCGCTCCGGCGCCGCTGGCGTCGATCGAACTCTGGTCGACGCGGGGCCGCCGAGATCGGCTTCGATTTCGTGCGCGTCCGCGTAGCGCGCTGCGGGATCCCGTTCGAGACAGCGCATGACGACGCGGTCGAGATCCTCCGGAACCTCCGGCAGGAGCGCGCGCGGCGATTTTGGCCGCTCCCGAACGCGCTTCATCATCAGTTCGATGGCCGACGGCGCGTCGAACGGAGTGTCACCGGTCAGCATCTCGTAGAGGATCAGGCCGACGGCGTACAGATCCACCCGGTGATCGACGACGCCACCCTCGACCTGCTCGGGAGCGATGTAGCGCGGGGTGCCAAGGAATTCTCCGGGACGGGTCAGGGCGGCGGCAGTCGCCTCCAGCGACTTCGCGAGCCCGAAATCCGAGATGTAGAGCTGATCGTGGGGACCGATGAGGATGTTCTGCGGCTTCAGATCGCGGTGCACGATGCCGGCATCGTGGGCGGCCGCAAGCCCCGACGCGAGCTGGCGTCCGAGGCGGCGCGCGCGGTCGAACGGCATGCGCCCGTCGCGAAGCAGGGCCGCGAGATCGGCCCCGTCCACGAACGACATCGTGATGTACTTGACGCCGTCCGCATCGCCGAGATCGTGGATCCGCAGGACGTTGCGGTGAGAGACCTGCCGTGCGAGCAGCAGTTCCTGCTTGAAACGCCGATCGAAATCGCGCGCGGATTCCGGATCGGCGGTGAGGTCCGGACGCACGATTTTGAGCGCGACGTCGACGCCGAGCTCGGTATCCCACACGCGGTAGACCGATCCCATTCCGCCGCGTCCCAGAAATCCCGCGATGCGATAGCGGCCGTGGAAAACTGTGCCGGGCACCAGCGCGTCCCGCCCGCCAGCAGCCGCGGCCACCGGAGTCACGGCCCCCGTCTCGTCGGCTCCGCCCGAGAGGCGAGTCTCGTCTGGATCGTCGGGCATAGTTGATCAATACCGGGGGGCCGCGCCGCATTATGGATCAACCGATTGCGCGCCGGAGAGCGGCATGGGATAGTAGCCGCCGTCGACCTCATGCATGGGATGCTCGCTGCTGCGCTGTTCAACGCCGTGCTGACGACCGGAGGTCAAGTGCCGGCGCCGCACGCGACGCCGGCGCTCGCGATTTCGACGGTGGCGATCCGTCAGGGGCCGCTGATTGTCATCGATGCCACCGGACCGCTGCCGGCGCCGCGCGTCGGCACGTTGAAGGACCCCTATCGCCTCTACCTTGATTTCGACGGTGTCTCCTCACGGACGCTGAGGGTCCGCGGAGACGATGGGCTGGTGACGAGCGTGCGCGCCGCGCTCAACAGCGTTGCCCCGAAGGTCACGCGTGTCGTCATCGATCTCTCGGCACCCTGCAGGTATTCGCTCGATTCGTCGCAACGAGCGAACGGCCACCTGGAGATCGCGCTGACGTCGGTCGCGTCGCGCGTCGATCCTCGCGGCTCCAGCGGGGCGCCGCCCGCCGCGCAGAGTGCGCCTCACACGCCGCAGCCCTCCGCTCTTGGACCCGAACGCGCCTCTCCCGCGTCGCAGCCCTCGTCTCCACCCGCTCGTCTCGTTCCGCGGGATCCCGCCACTCGCCGGTATCTGGCTCTCATCGAGCCGGCGCTCTCGCGGCTGGACGTCCTGCGCGAGGTGCTGCACGATCTCGATGCGCGCAGGATTCCGGCGGTGGACCGTATGGCGACGGCGCAATCACAGTTGACCGCGTTTCGTGGAACGCTCGATGGAGCAAGGCCCCCGCGTGCCGTGCAGGAGGCTCACGATCTCCTCAAGAGCGTGATTGGCTTTGCCTCGACTGCACTCGGCCTGTCGTCAGATCTGTCGGGTGACATCTCCCCGAACGCCTCATCAGCGGCCGCCGGCGCTCTGTTGATGCTCGACCGCGCTGAGGCCGAGCTTGGAAACCCCGCACGCAAGAGCTTGTGAGCGGCAAAGTCGGCTGGTAAAATAGGAACATCACGGGGCGTTCGGTCCCGTACCCACGACAAACCAAATGAAAAAAGCCAGCCTGTTGGCTGCGGCGGCGGCCGCTGTGGCCCTGTTGTCCTCTCCTGCGCTCGGCATGGCGCGCGCCGCGACTGCGTCCACCCGAACCGAAGCGGCTCCGGACCTGAACGTCGAGGACTGGGAGTCAGCGACGCTTGGCGACATCGATCCGCACGTGTTCGCAACCGCGCTGGATGCAGCCTCAGCCGCGGTCGCGAAAGGACAGGTCAGCTCGCCCGCCACCCTGACCGTCATCGATTACACCCGTCCGTCGACCGAGAAAAGGATGTGGGTCTACGACCTTCGCTCCCACGCGCTGCTCTTCGATGAATGGGTCGCCCATGGGCGCGGCAGCGGAAAGACGATGGCGACGTCGTTTTCCAACATGCCCGACAGCAACATGTCGAGCCTCGGGCTGTTCAAAACTGCGGAAGCCTACGAAGGGCACAACGGTTATTCGCTGCGCCTCGATGGTCTCACTCCTGGCGTGAACGACTCCGCGCGCGCGCGGGCGATCGTCATCCATGGCGCGCCGTATGTGAACCCCGTCACCGCTCGCGCACAAGGTTATCTCGGCCGCAGCCTGGGCTGCCCGGCTGTTCGGCCGGAGATTGCACAGCCGCTCATCGACGCTGTCAAAGGCGGCGGGCTGGTGTTCGCTTACGGAACTCCCGGTTCCTAGCTCCCAATTCCCAACTCCCAACGCCCTAGTCCCAATTTGATCAGGGCGGCACGCGGTTCGCTTCTTCGCGCGTGTGTCGGTCGTTGCCGTCGAGATTTTCGGGATCAAGCTGATCGGGATCAACGCCGCGAACGGCCGCAAGCTGCTGTTCACGATCCTGTTCCTCGCGGTGCTCTGGACGGTCACCCACCTCGTGCGGTGGACGATCCGCAAGGCGGTGCCGCACGACACCTCGGCAGCTTTCTGGTCCCGCCAGTTCGTCAGCATCGCGGCGCTCATCGTCACCCTGATCGGCGTCGTCTCCATCTGGTTCGATAATCCGGCGCGCGCGACGGCGGCGCTCGGGTTGTTTTCGGCCGGCCTGGCGTTTGCGCTGCAGCGCGTCGTCACATCCGCCGCCGGCTACCTGTTGATCCTGCGCGGCGCGATGTTCAACGTCGGCGATCGGATCAAGATGGGCGGCGTCCGCGGCGATGTCATCCGCATCGGGTTCATCCAGACCACGATCATGGAGATGGGGCAGCCGCCGGCGGAGCAGTCCGAGAGCCCCGGCATGTGGGTCGAAGCGCGCCAGTACAGCGGACGCATCGTCAGCGTCTCGAACGCGATGATCTTCGACGAGGCGGTCTACAACTACTCGCGCGATTTTCCGTTCATCTGGGAGGAGATGCACATCCCCGTCAGCTACAAGGACGATCGCCGGCGCGCCGAACAGATCCTGCTTGCCGCGGCGGAGCACTGCGCGCTCGGCGACAGCGACCTCCCGGAAGACGCGATGCGTGAACTGCAGCGGCGGTACTTCATGAAAGCCGCGAGCGTAAAGCCGAAAGTGTACTGGCGGATCACCGACAACTGGGTTGAACTCTCAGTCCGTTTCGTCACGCGCACCGAAGGCATCCGGGACGTCAAAGATCAGATGAGCCGTTTCATCCTGGAGGAGTTCGACAAGTCGCGCATCGGGATCGCGTCGGGAACGTACGCGATCGTCGAGGTTCCACCGCTGGAAGTCAGACAAGTGAACTCCCCCCTCCCGGCGAGCGCCTCCAAATGACCCGAACATCGAACATCGAGCATCGAGCATCGAACATCGAACATCGAACATCGGATTCTGAGCCGCTCTCTTTGTCACAGTTCGTGCACTGGCAGCGGCTGGATGCACGCAACCGAAGGGAAATCGGCCGCCAGGCGGCCGGAATCCGCCGGTACCCTGGAACCGGACGGCTGGTCTCCTTACGCACGTCGTAACGGCTTGCGTGCATCGTAAATTACGCTGACAATGATTTCGATGTGGTGCCGGGGGCGATCGTTCGCGGCGGGGGCGCTGGTGATGCTGCTTGCGCAGTTCACGTTGGTCTGTGCGGCACCGCTCGCCGCCTGCACGATGTCGTCTGCGGCCGCCTCGTCGGAACGCAGCGAAGTCGACTGCTGCCCCGCAGGAAGCCATCCGCCGGGTCAGTGTCCGTTGCACAAGCGCGAAGCGCCGGCCGTCGGATGCCGGCTGACCTGCGCGACCCAGGGCAGCACGCCGTTCATCCCCGGTTTCGTTGGCGTGTTGGCGCCGGCGGGCGTGCAGGCCCCGGTGGTCGTCTCTGAACCGGCAGATCTTCCTCCTTCTCCCGCGCGGCTTTTCACCAGCCTTCCTCCGATTTCTCCGCCGCCCAAACGCCTCGCGTGATGCTCTCCGGCGCCTGTTCGTCAGGCGCCAGATCAAGTTCATGTACGGCGGGAGTGTGTGGTCATGCGGAAATGTGTGTCCGCGTTCGCGCTGCTGTTGCTACTGACGGCAACGGCGCGGGCGCAAGAGACGATTGACACGGCGTCCGTCAGCGGACGCGTCGTGGATCCCCAGAACGGCGTCCTGCCGGGAGCGACGGTGACGCTCCGTCAGCGCGAGACCAATGCGACGCGCACCACCGAGACGGATCGCGAGGGGCGATTTCGTTTCACGTACTTGAAGGTGGGGGCCTACGAGTTGCTCGTGCAGCTCGCCGGCTTCGCCGACGTGCACCGGTCACTGACGTTGTCGGCAGGCTCCGCGTACGAGCTGCCGCTGAAGCTGTCGCTTGCGAGCGTCGACACGACGGTGACCGTCACGGCCCAGACGCCGCTGGTGGAGACCGCGCGAACGCAGATTGCCGCGACGGTGGGCCGCAGCGAAGTCGCCCGCGTGCCGTTGAATGGGCGCAACTTCCTGGACCTCGCGCTGCTCGCGCCCGGCGTATCGCCGACGAACACGGGAAGCACGCAGCTCTTCGCGGAGACGTCCGCAGTTCCGGGAGACGGCGTTTCGGTCGGCAGCCAGCGGAACTTCTCGAACAACTTCGTCATCGACGGGCTTTCCGCGAACGACGATGCGGCGGGGCTGAGCGGGACGCCCATCAGCGTGGACGCGGTCGATCAGTTCCAGGTCGTCACGTCCGGCGGCCAGGCGCAGCTCGGTCGTGCACTCGGCGGCTACTTCAGCGTCGTCACGCGCAGCGGCACGAATCACCTGGCCGGCGACGGGTTCGGCTATTTCCGCGATTCGCGGTTCGATGCGGCCAACGCGCTTTCCCACACGCGGTTGCCGATGGATCAGCAGCAGGTCGGCGGCAGCCTTGGCGGACCGATCGTGCGAAATCGGACGTTCTTCTTCGCGAACGCCGAACGGCGCACCCTTGATCAGACGGGGCTCGTCACGATTGATCCGGCTGCCGTGGAGGCGATCAACGCGCGGCTGTCGACGGCCGGGTACGCCGGACGGATCTCGACGGGACCGTACGACAATCCGCTCGACACGACCAATGCGCTCGTCAAGATGGATCACGTCCTCAGCCCGCGGGATCAGATCAGTGTGCGGTATCTGTTCTATGGCGTCGACTCGACGAACGCGCGCGGCGCCGGGGGACTGAGCGATGTAAGCGCCTCTGCGGGCCTCACGAACCGCGATCATGTGCTGTCGATCAGCAACACCGGGACGCTGTCGTCTCGCACCGTGAACGAGACGCGGTTCCAGCTCGTGCGAAGCCGCCTTGCCGCGCCTCCGGACGATCTCGGGCCTGCGGTATCGATTGCCGGCGTCGCATCCTTTGGCACCTTATCGGTGTCACCGACGCAGCGGGCGAACACCATGGTCGAACTCGTCGACAATCTGTCGCACGAGGCGGGCTCGCATGCGCTGCGCGTCGGCGCCGATGCGATCTGGAATCGCGACTCCATCACGTTCCCGCGCGCCGCGCGGGGCGCCTACACGTTTTCGTCCCTCGACCGGTTCCTGGCAGGCGAGTACAACAACGCCGGTTTCACCCAGGCGTTCGGCGCGTCATCGGTTGCGCAGAAGAATCCGAACCTCGGCGTGTATGCCCAGGACGAGTGGAAGATCGTTCCGTCGTTCACGTTGAACGCGGGCCTGCGCTACGACCTGCAGTTGCTCGACACGATCCGGACCGACACGAACAACGTCGCGCCGCGAATCGGATTCGCGTGGTCGCCGTCAGCGGCCGGCACGACGGTCGTGCGGGGCGGCGCGGGCCTGTATTACGACCGGGTGCCGTTGCGCGCGCTGGCCAACGCGCTGCTCTCGGCCGGAAATACGACGGACGTCGGCCAGCTCCGTCAGGTGATCGTTGCGCTCTCGCCGGGCCAGTCCGGCGCTCCCGCGTTCCCGGCGATCCTCGATGCGCCGGTTCCATCGGTGACGCTCCCGAATCTCACCACGATGCAGCCCGACCTGCAGAATGCGTATTCCCAGCAGGCGAGCATCGAGATCGAGCGGCAACTGGGATCGGCGACGACGGCGGCGGCGTCGCTTCAGTACACGCGCGGGCGACACCTGATTGTTTCGGTGAACCAGAATGTGCCGGCGTGCGTGGCAGTGGCCGGGAACAACGGATGTCGCCCGAACGGGGTGTACGCCAACAACAATCAGTACTCCTCCGCCGCATCGTCTGACTACAAGGGCCTGCAGGTCTCGATCGTGCGCCACGCGTCGACGTGGGGTCAGTACCGCGTTTCGTACACGCTCTCGAGCGCGATGTCGAACGTGGGCGAGTTCTTTTTCAGCTCCCCAATCGATCCGTTCGACCTCTCCGAGGACTGGGGCCGCTCGGACGACGATCATCGGCACCGGCTCGTGGTGAGCGGGTCGGCGACGGCGCGAGGCGCCTGGACGGACACCGCCTGGGGCCGTCCGCTGCGGGATCTCGAGATCAGCGGAACCATGCGTGTGTACTCGGCGCTGCCGCTCAACATCACATCCGGCTCGACGACCGTGTGGGGCACGGTCGCGCGTCCGGTGGTCGACGGCGCGTTCGTCCCACGCAACGCGGGGAAAGGCCCGGACTTCTTCACCCTCGACCTCCGCGTGGGCCGGAAGTGGAGCGTCGGACCACGCTGGTCGATGGAAGGATTCGTCGAAGCGTTCAATCTGACGAATTACACGAACGTGGTCACCGTGAACGGCAATTTCGGCGGCGGCGCGTACCCATCGCAGCCGTTGGCCTCGTTCGGCCGGCCGACGGCGGTTGGGGATCCGCGGCTTCTGCAGATTGGTGTTCGCGTGCAGTTCGGAGGATAGAGGCGCGAGGCGCGAGGCGGGAGGGGGGAGGCGCGAGGTGGGAGGCGCGAGGCGGGAGGGGCGAGGCGCGAGGTGCGAGGCGCGAGGCGCGAGGCGGGAGGGGCAAGGCGCGAGGGAGGGGCGAGACGCGAGGCGAGGGGCGAGGCGCGAGTGCGCGGTTTATTTAGTGGACCTCGGAGCGTCCGGACCCGGATTCCGCCTTCGCGACTTCGCGTTTGACGGCCTCGACGATCTGCTGCAGATCGTACGGCTTGCCGATGACTTCGAACACTTCGCGATCGCGCGAATCGGGCGCGAGATCCTTCAATCGCTGCGGATTGGTACTCGTGATGACCCAGCGGCAGTCGCGCAGCGCGTCGAGCGTCCGCAGGTGTTCGAAGAAGGCCCACGTGCGTTCATACGGCGGGGCCACGTCGTAGATGATCACCGTGGGCCGGTGCTCGCCGATGGCTTCCGTGACCGTCTGCTCGCCGCGGCGGATCGCGTGCACGTGGGCCGACACGACGATGAAGCCTTCGAGCTCCAGGTACATCCGGAGCATCTCGACCGTGTCGTCACTGCTGTTCAGCACGCCGATGACCGTAGGCGCCTTGTTCATGCTGTTCTGAAGATATCAAAGCACGGCCGCCGCCGACTGAGCCGTGGCGGCTGGGCGATGTTGCCCGCCGCCATTCGATAGAATGACAATCGCATGACCGCTTCTGATGGTGACCCCCAGTCTCATCTCGCAGCGATTGTCTCCTCGTCTGAAGATGCGATCGTCAGCAAAGATCTGAACGGGATCATTCAGAGCTGGAATCGAAGCGCCGAACGCATGTTCGGCTACACGGCGGACGAGGTGATCGGTAAATCGATCACGATCATCATTCCGGAAGACCGGCTGTCGGAGGAAGACCTCGTCCTCTCGAACATCAGGGCCGGACGCGCCATCGAACACTTCGAGACCGTGCGCCGGCGGAAGGACGGTTCGCTCGTCGACATCTCGCTCACCGTCTCGCCGATTTTCCGGCCGGACGGCACCGTGAGCGGGGCCTCGAAGATCGCGCGGGACATTTCGGAGCAGAAGCGCCTGCAGCGCGCGGCAGACGAGGCGAGCCGGATGAAGGACGACTTCCTCGCCCTGCTCTCGCACGAGCTCCGCACACCGTTGAACACCGTCATCGGCTACACCCGCATGCTGCGCCGCGGCGACCTCGCGCCCGAGCTGCGCGATCGCGCGCTGGACGCGATGGAGCGGAATTCCGAAGCGCTGACGCAGCTCGTGAACGACGTCCTGGACACGTCGCGGATCGTCACCGGCAAGATGCGCCTCGTGGTCGCGCCGGTGCAGTTGCCGCCCATCCTCGCCGACGCGATCGAAACCGTGCGCGCCGCCGCTGCGTCGAAGGGCGTTCGCCTCGATGTGAACGTCGCCGGGGAGTTGGAAGTTGTCGGCGATCGGGACCGATTGCGTCAGGTGTTCTGGAACCTGCTGTCGAACGCGGTCAAGTTCACGGCCCCCGGCGGGCGCGTGGGCGTGGACGCTGCCGCCGATCGCGGCAGCGTCCGCATCTCGGTCTCGGACACGGGAATCGGGATCGAGCCGAAGCATCTGCCGTACGTGTTCCAGCGGTTCTGGCAGGCCGACAACGGAACGAGCCGCGAATACGGCGGGCTCGGGCTCGGCCTCGCGCTCGCCCGCCACATCGTCGAAATGCACGGCGGCACAATCGACGCCACGAGCGAGGGCCGTGGGCGCGGGTCGACGTTCAGGGTGACGCTGCCGCGGTCGGGCACCTCGGTCGGCCGGCTGCCTGGCGAGCGGGCGCGATCCGACGCGGCGGTCGTTTTGTAGCGAGGCGCGCGCGAGGCGCGAGGCGCGAGGCGCGAGGTGGGAGGCGCGAGGTGGGAGGCGCGAGGTGGGAGGCGCGAGGTGCGCTTCTACAGCGAGACTTACGTCCACGTCAACCTCCGCAAGCCGGTGCAGTCGCACGACGAACGGCGGCGCTACTACTCCAAGTTGCTGTTCCGCCCGGGCCTCCGCGTGCAACTGCGTGCCGACGACATCCAGGTGCGCGGCGCGTGATTCGAGGGACGATCCTGATTTTTGCGGGAGACTCTGGGGCGACGCCTCGCGAACTGCGCTACAAGGAATGGTGGCAGCGGAGCACGAACGGGGAGTGGCGCGTACGCTGGGGAATGGATGGTCCGGTGCAGGAATACACGCCGGAGGCGTGACCGGCCCGGTGGGCCCGCGATGCTGGCGGCGCACCAACCGAGTGTCCCTCGTCGGGCTCCTCCGGCACTGACTAGTGCTGGCAACTATTACTCAGCCAGCTCGAATGACCCTGCCCCACCAGCTTTCACCAACTTTGCCGGTTCTGGTGAGTTGCTGTGACTGGTATTAGCCGAGGTAGATTCGATTCTTTCTTACGAAATCTGGCGCGCCCGGCAGGATTCGAACCTGCGACCTTTGGCTCCGGAGGCCAACGCTCTATCCAGCTGAGCTACGGGCGCTTCAACGGTATTTCTTCAATTGGCGCGCCCGGAGGGATTTGAACCCCCGACCTACGGGTTCGAAGCCCGGCGCTCTATCCAACTGAGCTACGGGCGCGCGGAGGAGAACCTGACGAGTTTAGCAGATCGTCGATTCGCACTCGCGCCTCCCGCCTCGCGCCTCGCACCTCCCGCCTCGCACCTCGCGCCTCGCTATTTCTCCGCCTGCGTGGCCTTGTAGAACTTCACGAGATCCGCGTGCATCTTCGCCGACGCGGGGCGGTCGATATACACCATGTGGCCCGACTCGTAGTGCGCGGTCATGATGTTGTGCGCGCGCACGTCCGGCGACACCTTCATCTGCGCGAGCGTCCACTCGACCGCGCCGTAGACCGTCGCGAAGTCGTAGTAGCCCATCGCGACGAAGAGGTGCATCCGCGGGTTGCGCGCGAACGCCTCCTCGAGATTCTGCACCGTGTTGTACTCGCCCGACCACTGGCCGATGCCGCCCCCGAGCACGTAATAGATGTCGTCATCCTTCCAGTTCAGGTCGTGGCGCATGTAGTTTTCGAATGCGGTGAGGAACGACAGGTCGATGTTCGCGTTGCTGTAGTCGAACGGCGTGGTCTGCGCGCCGCCGTCGGGCAGATAGCCGGCAAAGCGGCTGTCGAGGCGTGATGTCATCTTGTGCTGGTCGCGCAGCAGTTCCGTGCTGTACTGGCCGAGGCTGACCCGAAGGTCATTCGCGGAGAGGAACCCTTCGGGCAGGCCCGTGTAGCGGTGCAGGTCCGCGAGCACTTTCTGGCGCTGCTCGGGCGTCATCCGCGCGCCGTCATAGAGCGCCTGCTGGTACTCGTGTCCGGCGAATTCAACCGCCTGCCTGCTCAATTCGTCTGCGCTCAATTTCTGCAGATCGGGCGCCAGCTTCTTGTAATACCACGACGTCATGATCTGCGTCGGCAGCAGGCTCACGAACGACAGATCGCCCTGTCGCGAACGCGCATCGATGATCGTCGAGAGCAGGTACACGCCCTGGACGGGGATCTTCTGCTGCGTCAGATACCCCGCGAGTCCCGCGGCGCGCGTCGTGCCGTAGCTCTCGCCCGCGAGGAAACGCAGCGAGCTCCACCGGTCGTACTCGTTGAGGAAACTGCGGACGAATTCGCCGAACGCCGCGATGTCGTTCTCGACGCCCCAGAAGTACGGACCGTTGGTCGGCTTCGTCGGGCGGCTCCAGCCCGTGCCCATCGCGTCGATGAACACGAGGTCGCTGACGTCGAGCAGCGTGTCGGGATTGTCCTCATAGGTGATCGGCGGCGCCGGGGTCTGTCCGTTCGATTCGAGCTTCACGCGCTTGGGGCCGAACGCTCCCATGTGCAGCCAGATCGTGCCGGATCCCGGGCCCCCATTGAAGAGGAACGTGACCGGCCGCTCCGCGGGATTGGCGCCGTCCTTGGCGTAATAGGTGTAGAAGAGATGCCCCAGCACCTCGCCGGTCGTGGCGTTCTTGATCGGCATGAACCCGGCGGTCGCGGTGTAGGCGATGGTCTCGCCGTGCACGGTGATCTGGTGTCTGGTGACCACCGGCGGTCCGCTCTTGACCGGCGCGCCCTCGGGCTGTGTCGGGTCGAAGCGGAAGAAATCACCGGTGGGGCCTTGAGGCGCGCCGCCGCGGCCGCCCTGGGCGCCGGCCTGCGGCGTGGCGCCGCGCCCGCGCCCCTGCTGCTGCGCGGTCGCCGGACCTGAGAGGCCAAGTAGAAGAAAAGGGCAGAAAACGAGAGCCAGATGGGTTCGCATGCGTGAATCCTATATCAGGTATGCGCAGCGAAAACCCGCGATGACCCCACAACGATCGCGCCATGGCCGCTGGAGCAACGATGCGCGCGCCGACGGCGTTCCACGTAGATCCCGAAGGCCCGAAGCCCGCGAAGCTGATGTCTCTTTGGCTTAGAGCATCGCCGGGCTCGGGCATCTGCACGTTTACTCGCACAGTGGATTCGGCTGTCGTGGTAACCAGCTCTTTACCCAATAAGCACTTCGGGACCTTCGGGCTTTCGGGCCCTGCGTGACCAGCCGGGGCGCGTGCCGCGGCGCGACGCAGAAGAGCAGGAGATCAGGTCCGAAAGGAGCGCGTTCAATCCTGTTGTTCGGGCTGCTGAGACCCTTTGAGCTCCAACTGTTGATATGCGTTGCTGTCGCTGGGTCGAACCTTGAGGAATTGATGCTCCTACCGCAGTCGCGAGTACTCGTCTTCCGCCTGCCGCAGGATCGGCATGTCTCGATCGCCGTTCTTCCACACGTCCAGGAGATCCTTGTATGCCGCCTGCGCTTTGGCTTTGTCACCGGTCAAGGCGTAGGCCCGCCCAAGCTGCAAGCGCGCGAGCGCACCGACGGGATCGTTCACGACTACTCCGGGGTGATCCACAACCTTCCGGAACTCGGCGGCCGCTTCGCTGCCTCTGTGCGCTGCCAGATACCCCAGTCCTCGCACGTAACTGGGATACAGCGCTCCAAACAGCCCCGAGATGCTGCTGCGCGGTACTCCGAATTCGTGCGGAACCGCCCGTTCAAGGAGCTCGGGTACTCGCTCTGATTCGCCGCGAGCGAGAGCGACCAGCGCGCGCAGGACGGGCAGATAACTGAATCGGACGGATGTGTCGTCTGGCGACCGGCGTTGAAGATCGTCCGCGAGAGCCTCGGCGCCGGAGGGATCACCGGAGAGCGCCAGGGCAAACGAGGCGCCGTACTCGACTTCACGATCGTGCGACAGCTTCAACGCGGCGAGCGCCCCCTCGCCTGCGGATGTGGCGTTCCCGAACAGCGCTTCGCGAACCGCGGCGCCAGCTTCCCACAGTGCCGCTCTTTCGGGCTGGGACGCCTGCAGCGCCTGGTCCACCGCCCGGCGGGACAGGATTCGGGCGGCCGACAGGTGTCCCGTGTACGCGGCAACGGAGGCTTCCCGCGCCGACATCCAGTTTTCGCCGCCGGGCCGCTCTCGCGCGAGCGCCGCCTCGTTCTGCAGCCTGACCGTGTCGCCCTGTAGAAAGGCGAGATCGTAGGCCAGCATGATGAGTTCGTCGGCATCCATGCCGCGTGCTCGCGCAGCGCGGAGAGCGCTCTCGCCTTCGGCGACCTTGCCGAGATAGACGCTATTGACGCCCGAATTGTAATAACCCGCCCAGAAATCAGGGTCGAGTTCGATCGCCTTGCGCGCCTCCGCCAATGCCTGGTCGTACCGACCCGGGGTCTTGTTGATCATTCCCGCGAGCAGGAAATGGACCCGCGCCTCTCGAGGGTACGCCTCCGCCCACGCCGCGCACGTCTGCTGCGCGGCTTCGAGGTTCCCGGTCGCCAGCATCTCGTACGTGGCCGTCAGGAAGAATTTCTCGGCTTCGCTGGCTCGATCCCGCAACTCCCACGAGCGCTTCGCATTGGCGATTGCGAGGTCCGACTGGTCGAGGTCCGCATACAGGCGGCTCAGCGAGGCATACGCCATCGCGAAATTCGGATCGAGCTCGGTGGCGCGCCGGAACATCGGCAGCGCCGCGACGGCCCCATGCGCGGCATGGATTCGCCAACCGGTGCTGTAAGCCTTCAGCGCCTCGAGCGACGGCGTCGTGGCCTCCTCCAGCGGCCTCGAGTACTTCTGCACCGTCGCCATCGATTCACCGACGCGAGTCCTGAAACGGCTCGCGAGGGCAGTCAGCGCCGTCAGGACGTCGTCTCTGCCCGATGCCTGTGCCTGCTCCTCATCGAGAAGCTCGCCTGTCCGGCAGCTGGTGGCGCGCAACCCCAGGATGAATCGGCTGCCGATGCCGGAAATGGAGCCTTGGAGCACCGCCGCCGCGCCCGTGCGTTGACAGAGTTCCGCGGCGGTCTCCGCGGTCAATCGCGCGTCGGGCAGCCTGTTCATCAACCTCAACGCCCGCTCGACACGCTCGTCAGAGACAAGGCTGAGGTAAGGGGATTGCTCGAGCTGCACCGCCAATCCCTGCCGCAACGTGCCATCGAATACGGAGTCGCCCGTCGAATTGACGAAATCCGCGAGGATCACCGTGTCCTTCGCGGTAAGGACGGGCGGTCGATTCAGGAAACCGCGAGCAACGGCCGCCGTTGCCAGGAGGAGGACCCCGGCCACCGCAAGCCAGGCCATCGGGTTCTGCCGTGTCTCTTCGAGGTGTATCTGAACCTTCGACTCAGTCGCGGCCACAACAGCCGTGATCGTGTCGTCCACGACGTGAACGTCCCTGGCGAGCCGGTACCCATGTCCTGGAACGGTGATGATGTAGCGATCCTCGTCCGTCTCGCCCAACGCCTTGCGCAGCGCAAAGATGTTGCGGGTGAGGTTGGTTTCCTCCACGAACGTGTTCGGCCAGACGGCCTGCATGAGTTCGTCTTTGGTGACGAGGTCCCGGCCGTGCCGCAGCAGCACGAGGAGGAGCTGGAAAGTCTTTGGCGTCAGCGCAATGGGCTGACCGTCTCGAGCCAGCCGTTGCTGCGGCCCGTCGGCGCGGAACGGACCGAATTCGTAAGTTTCTGAATCCGTGCGACTTGCGTTGGCAGTCACTGGGGCGAAGTCGATGAACCTCGAGAGTGGCGCGTAGTCTAGCACGTCGCCTTTTCCCCGTCGTTTCCCGCCCATTCGGTGGCTCCAAGAAATTCCAAGAAGTTCCGATTGGATCGCGAAGGACTTCGGTGTCCCTGATTCCCCATAGTGGGCGCGGCTCCCGTGGTGGGGCCGGGAGCGCAGCCGATGGCCAAGCAGGTGACGATCACGATTGAGACCCGCTCTTTGTTGATCGTGCACGCGCGGCGTGCCCGCGGCTGGTGCGACCGGTGTTCCGCTGACGCCGAACTGATCGCGCTGGAAAACACGAACGCGATCCTCGGAGCGGACGCCGGTGCCGCCTCGGACTGGCTGGGTGCCGAAGAGGTGCACCGCTCTGCGGGACCCGACGGGTCGACGCTGATTTGCGTCAGCTCGCTGCTGGCCCGGCTGCGGAGAGAGAAACCGACTGGCGTCGATCGACGCCGTCACAAAGAGGAGTGAACATGAAGAGCAGCTTGCTGCGGATGTCGGCGGTGTTGTCAGGGATGCTTGTGACGATTGGGCTGCCGGCCGGAACACCGGCGCGCGCACAGGGCGCGACTGCCCGCTACGTCGTAACGGACCTCGGTACCCTGGGTGGCGCAAACAGCTTCGCGTATTCGATGAACCGCTCGGGCATGGTGACCGGCGGAGCGAATACGCCGGGGCAGAACGATCTCTTCGCCCAGACGGCGTTTCTTTGGTACGGCGGCCCGCTGATCAATCTCGGCACGCTGGGCGACGGCGCGTGTCCGGATTGCAGCAGTCAGGGTGCGGCGGCTGCGCCGGACGGGAGCGTCGTCATGATCTCTGAAACGGCGAATGCCGATCCCGACGGACAGGACTTCTGCGAGTTCGGCACGCACCGTCAGTGCCTGCCGGCGATCTCGCGGCTGGGGCTGTTGACGCCGCTTCGAACGCTGCCGGGCGGCAACAACGCCGAAGCGTTCTTCACCAACAGCCGAGGGGAGGCGGTTGGCGCCTCCGAAATCGGTGCGTTGGACGCAACCTGCGCGACGCCGTTCCAGGTCCACCTCTTCGAAGCGGTGAAATGGACCGCGGCTGGCGAACCGACGCCGCTCCGTCCGTTGTCCGGCGACACGGTTTCGTTCGCGTTCACGAACAACGACAACGGCCAGGTCGCCGGCTTCTCGGGACTGTGTTCGAACGTCACGCTGCCGCCCTTCCTGCCGCCAAGTGCGCCACACGCCGTGATCTGGGACGCGAGCGGCACGCCTCACGACCTCG
Organism: Vicinamibacterales bacterium; assembly: GCA_035495555.1. Taxonomy (GTDB): domain Bacteria; phylum Acidobacteriota; class Vicinamibacteria; order Vicinamibacterales; family 2-12-FULL-66-21; genus DATJFQ01. The sequence continues at coordinate 22,803 of DATJFQ010000047.1, read as the reverse complement.
GCAGCCCGACTGGAGGAGCGGGTGACAACGTGGCCACAGCCATCAACAATCAGGCGCAGATCACGGTGAACTCCGTGATGCTCGACGGCACCGTTCACGCGTCCGTCTGGAACGGCACCGGGCTGCAGGACCTCGGAACCTATCCTTCGGACGCATTCGTGACCGCCGTCCCGTGCTGCAACAACATCAACGACCGCGGCCAGATCGCCGGCTTCTCCATCGACTCGCAATTCAACCAGCGTGCGATCTTGTGGGCCAACACGAATACGGCGCCCGTCGATTTGAACGCGTGGGTTCCCGCGGATTCGCCGTGGTACCTCATCAGCCCCGGAGGAATCAGCGCGGCAGGCGAGATTGCCGTGACGGCTGTCAACCTCCAGACGTTCGAGATTCACGCGGTCGTGCTGTCGCCGGTCAACGGCGTCGGTCGTGCGGCGCGAGGCGCCATCAAACCCCCGGTTCTGCCGGAGAGTGTGCGCAGGCTGTTACGGAGTCAGGTGCGCTGAACGGGAGTCCGCCATTCAGTCTCGGGGTCTCTTCCTCCTTGCAGCGGGTTGTTGCCGAAGCACCCCTCGGCAACAGCCCGCCCTCAGTTGCGGCCTTCGGCGACCACTTCGCCTCCGCACATGCGAAGGGGACCGGGTCTTCTGCATTTGACATCCCAATGGGACCGGCGCATAGTGCATTTGGATGTCTAATGAACGCGCGCCGAAGGCCGGCGTCCTCCAGGGGACGCTCGACCTGATGGTCCTCCAGACCCTCGCGACGATGGGGCCGCAGCACGGGTACGCCGTCGCCGCGCGTCTGGAGCAGGTCTCGGCCGGTTCGATCCGCCTGAACATGGGCACGCTGTATCCGGCGCTGATGCGGCTCGAGCAGCGTGGACTCGTCCGGGGCACCTGGGGGACGACGGACAACAATCGGCGCGCCCGCTACTACGCGCTCACGCGCGCGGGCCGCCGCCGGCTGACGGAAGAAAAAGCGGAGTGGGACCGCATGACCGCCATCATGCACGCGCTGCTGAACGCTGGGGACTGAGCGCCGATGCCGATGGACCTGCTTCGCGAGTGGCTCGCGCGCGCCGCCGGGTTCTGGCGCCCGGACCGGTCCGACTCGGATCTCGAGGCGGAACTCCGCGCGCACATCGCGCTCGCAGAGGACGCTGGACGGCCGACAGCAAGGCGCGTGGAGATCGCTCCTGCGCTGGAGTCGCTCCGCGATCAGCGCGGCCTGCCCGTGCTCGACGGGATCGCCCGCGATGTGCGTCAGGGGCTGCGCGCGCTCCGACGCTCGCCGACCTTCGCCCTCATCACCATCGTCACGCTCGCCCTCGGCATTGCGGCGGCGACGACCGTGTTTGCCGTGATCGACGGGGTGCTGCTCGCGCCGCTGCCATATCCGGATGCGGGCCGCGTCGTCGCGGTCTGGAACGCGGCGCCCGGCGCGCCAGGACTGGCCGACGTCTCCGGCGACCTTCGTCTGTCGGATTCGATGTACTTCACGTATGCCGAGCAGAACCGCGTGTTCGACGCGTTCGGCGTGTGGGGAAGCGAGACGGCGACGATCACGGGACACGGAGAGCCCGAAGAAGTGCGCGTCGCCGTTGTGAGCGATGGCGTCCTGCAGGCGCTCGGCGTGGCGCCGTTCGCGGGACGGCTGCTGAATGCGGCCGACCAGCAGCCCGGGACACAACAGACGGCGATCCTGTCGTACGGATACTGGCAGCGGCGGTTCGGCGGTGACCCGCGTGCTATCGGGAGCCTGCTCACCGTCGACGCCGCGCCGCGGCTCGTCGTCGGCGTGATGCCGCCGCGTTTTACGCTGGCCGATGCGCATCCCGATCTGATTCTGCCGATTCGCTTCGATCGCAGCCGCGCACAGCTTCCGGGATTCGGGTGGCAGGGGATCGCGAGACTCGAGCCGGGCGTGACGATCCAGCAGGCCGACGCGGACCTGGCGCGCATGCTGCCTCTCTGGATGACCTCATGGCCCGCGCCAGCGGGCGTCGATCCGCACGTGTACGAGGCGTGGCGGATCACTCCTGCGATCCGCCCGCTCAAAACCGACATCGTCGGCAGCGTCGATTCGGCCCTCCGCGTGTTGATGGCCACTGCGGGAATCGTGCTCCTCATCGCGTGCGCCAACGTGGCCACGCTGGTGCTCGTGCGACGGGATGAGCGTCAGCACGAGCTGTCGGTGCGCGTTGCGCTTGGAGCGGGGCGCGCGCGAATCGTCCGTGCGCTGGCGGTCGAGATGCTGCTGCTGGCGGCAACGGCCGCGGCGATCGGGGCATTCGCAAGCGCGTGTTGCGTGCGTGTGCTCGCGGCCTTCGCGCCCTCCGAGCTGCCGCGTGCAGGGGAGATCGCGCTTGGGGTCCGCGAACTCGCGTTTGCAGCGGGGGCCGGCGTACTCGCGGCGCTCGCCATCAGCGTGATCCCTGCACTGCGTGCCATGCCGTCGCTGACGGACGTTGCCGCCGGCGCGACCCGGACGACGACCGACAGCCGGATCCGGCAGCGCGGGCGGAACCTGTTGATCGTGGCGCAGCTCGCGATGGCGCTCGTGCTGCTTGGGAGTTCAGGTCTGATGTTCCGGACGTTCCGTGCCCTGCACGGGGTCCGGCCCGGGTTCACCGATCCCGCGCATCAGCTCACGCTGCGGATCGCGATACCGGATGTGCTCGTGCCGGACGATCGCCGCGTGGCTGTTCTCGAACACGACATCGTCGACCGGATCAAGGCCGTGGCGGGCGTGGAATCGGTCGGGTTCGCGACGACGATTCCCATGGCAGGCACGTTGCCCGACTGGGACGTCATCGTGCCCGAAGGGGGCCGCCTGTCGCAGTCCGACATGCCGCCGCTCCGGCTGTTCAAGATGATCTCTCCCGGCTATTTTCACGCTGTTGGTACCGCGTTGATCGCCGGACGCGATCTGTCCTGGGGAGATCTCAACGCCGGGAGCCGCGTCGTTCTCGTCTCGGAGAATCTCGCACGTGAGCTGTGGGGCGGCGCGCAGGCGGCGATCGGCCGGAAAATCCAGACGCTCCCCGGGGCGCCGTGGCATGTCGTCGTCGGCGTGGTGGAAGACGTGCGCGAAAACGGAGCGGGGAAGCCGTCGCCGGCGATCGTCTACTGGCCGGCCTACGAGGAGAATCCTTATCGCGCAAACCGCTCGTATATCGCCCGGAACATCACCCTGGTGGTCCGGACGCCTCGTTCCGGCACGGCCTCGCTGCTCGGCGACGTCGAGCGAGCCGTCTGGTCCGTCCGCGCCGACCTCGCCATCGCTGGCGTCCAGTCGATGGAGGAGATCTACGTCCACTCAATGGCGCAGACGTCCTTCACGATGACGACGCTCTTCGCGGCGAGCGCGATGGCGCTCCTGCTTGCGCTGGTTGGGGTGTACGGCGTCGTGTCGTACTCCGTTTCGCGCCGAATGCGCGAGCTCGGTATACGCGTGGCGCTCGGGGGACAGCCGGGCGCGCTGGTCCTCGCGTTCGTGCGGTGGGGACTGCTGCTGGCGGCATTCGCGATTCCAGCGGGTCTCGTCGTGGCCGCTGTGCTGAATCGGCTGATCTCGGCGTTGCTGTTCGGCGTGACGCCGCTCGATCCGCTGACCTACGGGTCGGTTGTCCTCGTGCTGTTGATAACCGCCGCGGCTGCGAGTTACCTGCCTGCAAGGCGCATCCTGTCGCTGAACCCCGTCGACGCGCTGAACCATTAATCCGCCCAGCACCCGTCCGAGGCCCGCAAGCCCCCAGCACCCGGCGGCGAAGCCGCCGCGCTACAGTTCGTTCTTCGCGAAGCAGAGCTCTTCCACGACGCGCCCGCCGATGAGGTGTTCCTGAATGATGCGCTCCGCATTCTCAGGTGTCACGCTGTGATACCAGGTCCCTTCGGGATACACGAGGCAGATCGGCCCGTTCGTGCAGATGCGGAGGCAGGCGCACCTGGTCCGATAGCACGGCCCGTCGGGCCCGGACAGGTTCAGCTCCTTCATGCGCCGTTTCACGTAATTCCACGTCGCTTCACCTGATTCGGGGTCCGTGCAGTCGGGTCCTGCACACAGGAACATGTGGCGCGACAGTTTGCCGATCCCGAAGAGCGCGACCGACTCGGCGATCGTGCGCTTCGGCTTCGATGAGCCCATCTCTCGATTCTACGGCACCCGCTTTGCTCCATTCGACCCCGCGAAGGAGGACACCGCCACATGGCTGATCGCAAAGGAACGACCGACGCAGACGCGCTGGACGAGGAACGGATCCGCGGCGTGGGCGACGAAGAAGCGGACGAGGACTTCGAGGATTCCGACGACCTCGATGACACCGACGAAGAAGACGAACAGGAAGGCACGTTCTGACGAAGCGGCCTGAAGTCGTCGTCGTGACCGGCGCCTCCGCAGGCGTCGGTCGCGCCGTCGTGCGGCGGTTCGCGCGCGATGGCGCCTGGATCGGTCTGCTCGCGCGCGGACGCGACGGACTCGAGGGCGCCCGTCGGGAGGTGGAAGAGGCGGGCGGCCGCGCGCTCGTCCTGCCCACCGATGTCGCCGAATGGGAGCAGGTCGACGCGGCAGCCACACAAGTCGAACGCGAGTTCGGCCCGATCGACGTCTGGGTGAACAACGCCATGGCCTCGGTGTTCTCACCGGTGCGGGAGATGAAGCCGGAGGAGTACAAGCGCGTCACGGACGTCACGTACCTCGGCGTCGTCCACGGCACGCTGGCGGCGCTGCACCGCATGCGCCCGCGCAACCGCGGTTCGATTGTCCAGGTCGGCTCCGCGCTCGCGTATCGCGGCATCCCGCTGCAGTCGGCGTACTGCGCGGCCAAGCACGCGATTCAGGGATTCATGGATTCACTGCGCGCCGAGCTGATTCACGAGGAGAGCGGTATTCACGTCTGCATGGTGCAGTTGCCGGCGGCGAACACACCGCAGTTCCGCTGGGTGAAGAGCCGCCTGCCCAGGAAGGCGCAGCCCGTGCCGCCGATCTTTCAGCCCGAGGTGCCGGCCGAGGCAATCCACTGGGCCGCACATCATCGCCGGCGCGAGCTCTGGGTGGGCATGCCGACGGTCGAGGCCATCATCGGCAACCGCCTGGCGCCCGGCGTGCTCGATCGGTATCTCGCGGCCACCGGCTACGACTCGCAGCAGACGGACGAGCCGGAGGATCCGAACCGGCCAGACAATCTGTGGGCGCCCGTCGCCGGCGATCACGGCGCGCACGGCGTGTTCGACGACCGCGCGATCGATCGCAGCGAGCAGCTCTGGGCCGCGACGCATCGCGGCGCGACGATCGGCGGCGCGCTTGCCGCTGCCGCGCTCGTCCTCGGCGCTGCTCTGATCCCCTCGCGGAACGGGAACGGCAGCGGCGACGTGCCGCATCGTCCGCACGATCCGCTGAGTCCGGAAGAGCGGGAGTCGCTTCGCGAGCTCATCGACAGCCGTTAGTCGTCGCTAACGGCGTGCGACCTCAGCGTGCGTACTTTTTGAATACCGCCTCGAGGTTCGCCGGTCTGCTGTCCCGAAGCGTTGCCCAGAGATCCCCGACCTCACGGAAGCGCCGGGGCGCCGTGCGGATCGTCAAGTCCCGAGGGTCGACGCCCTCATCGACCTCGTTCCACGTCAACGGCGTCGACACACCCGCGTAGTCGCTCGCGCGTGCGCTGTACGCCGTTGCAAGCGTCTTCCCGAGAATGTTCTGCAGAAAATCGACATACACGGTGCCGCGCGGACGGCGAGCGACGGTGCGCTCGACCGTCGCGGCTTCCGGGTGACGCGACGCCACGACGGTCGCGACGATTTGGCAGAAGAGCATGCCCGATTCGTACGATGTGTGCGGCGGAAGCGGGATGTAGATGTGGAGGCCGCTCGACCCGGAGGTCTTTGGCGCGGACGGCACCTTCATCGACGCCAGCTCGTCGCGTACCCATCGCGCGACGTCGAGCACACGGCCGAACGTCGCGTCGTCTGTCGGATCGAGATCGATCGCGACGTAGTCGGCGTCCAGCGGTGAATCGACGCGCGAGAACCAGGGATCCTGCGAGATGGCCGCGAGCTGTGTCATGTAGAGCAGCGTCGTCAACGTACCGCCCACGAAGCGCAGCGAGTCGTTCCCCTGATCGATGGGATCGAGGCCCTCGGGCAGACGCTCGATGCGCACGCCCGGCGGCGGCTTCTCCGCGCGCGAGCGTTGCTGATAAAACGCCGCCCCACCGACGCCGTTGGGAAACCGCTTCATGACGAGCGGGCGATCGGCTACGGCAGGCAGCAGATACGGCGACACCTCGACGTAGTAGCGAAGCAGATCGCCTTTCGTGAGTTTCAGGGCCGGCCAGAAGGGCTTCGCGAGGTTCGTGACGCCGATGCGGTCACCGTTGGGGAGCTCGAGCGTGCCGTCGCGGCGCGCGGCCTCGAGCGCGCGGAGTTGATCCAGTACGGATCCAAGTGTATTCGCGGAACCTTCCGTTGATCCATCATCGCCGTCGCGGCCTCGGGAGAATCGCGCGCCAGCCGTGGTCCGCTTTGGATGGGCAGACGTGGGTGTGTAGGACGCTGTGTTTTGCGGGGCCGAACCCGTCTCGCGCACGACCTCACGCGCCGCCTTATCGTCGCGGAGCCCGAGATACACGGGATGGCGCAGCTTGCCATCCGCCGTCCACTCCGTGAATTTGATCTGCGCGACGAGATCCGGCCGAACCCAGTGCGCGGGCTCGTTTGTCTTGAACTTTGTCGAGAACGGCGACCGCTCAATCGCTCGCGGCTGCAGCAGTTTCCAGACGCGCGCCAGCTCCTTCCCGTCGAAGCCGGTTCCTGTGTGCCCGACGTAGATCAAATCGGCGCCGTCAAAGACGCCGAGCAGCAGCGCTCCGAAATACGATCGGGTCTGCCGGGGCTCGGTCCATCCGCCGATCACGAATTCCTGCTCGTGAACGAGCTTGATCTTGCGCCACGCGGGTGAGCGGCGGCCCGCCTGATAGGTCGAGCGTGCCTCCTTCGCGATGAGACCCTCCCAGCCTTCGTGTCTCGCGCGCGCGTCGAGCGCTCGTGCGTCGCCCCGCACCTGCTCGCTGATTCGCAGCGTGTCCCCGTCGCGTGGGAACGTGCTCGACACGACGGCCTCGAGGCGTTCGCGGCGCGACGTCAGCGGAAGACGGCAGAGGTCTTCGTCTCCTTCGCGCAGCAGATCGAAGACGATCAGCGCAGCCGGCTGTGCGCGGTCCTGGTGTCGTATGTCGGCGTCGCCGGTGAGGTGCATGCGGCCCTGAAGGCGCTGGAACCCTGCGGGACGGCGCGCTTCATCGAGCGCAACGATTTCACCATCGAGAATCACCGGCACGCCGATTCTGCGTCCCGCGTCCTTCAGTGCGCTGACGATGCCGGGAAACTGGCGTGTCTTGTCGTTCCCGTTCCTCGACGAGATCCGGACTGCTGCGCCGCCGGCGGTTGGGGCGACCTCCACGATGGCGCGGATGCCGTCGTACTTGGGCTCGTACACGAGCCGCGGATCGACGAGCGGCGCCTCGGCCAGAGTCGCAAGCATAGGCGCCGGAAGACGTGAGGTTACCGGTGCCACATCGTTACTCGAACTTTAGAAGCTCGCACCTCGCACCTCGCCCCTCGCGCCTCGCGCCTCGCGCCTCCCGCCTCCCGCCTCCCGCCTCGCGCCTCGCGCCTCCCGCTTCGTGTAATCTATCGAGGAATGCTGTTCCGCAGGAAATCCTCCGGCGCGGCCGCCATCTTCGGCGCGCTCGAGCTGCGCGTCATGGAAGCGCTGTGGCGGCGTGGTGCGCCTGTGAGCGTCCGCGATCTCATCGGCGATTTCGACGGCACGGCCTATACGACGCTGATGACGACGATGGATCGCCTGCACCGGAAGGGCATCCTCGATCGCGAGAAGACAGGGCGCGCGTTCGTATATCGCACCCGCTACTCGCGGGACGAAATCGAATCGGGCATGGCCGCGCGGGCGCTCGAATCGTTGCTCGATCGCTCCGACGCCGAGCCGGTCCTCTCATATTTCATCGACGAAGTGAGCCGGCGCGACGCCCGGCTGCTGGACGAGCTCGAACGGCTCGTGCAGGAAAAGCGGCGCGAGCAGGGCCGCCGATGAGGTACTGGCTGCTCGCGTCAACGGTGACGCTCTCGTCGTTCGCCATCGGTGTATCGCTGCTCGCCGTCGCAGAGGCGATGCTCGTGCCGGTGCTGGCTCGATATTTCAACGCCCGTCCCCCGTCCGGCCGCGCGGCGTCGCTGCTGTGGCTTCGTCTGCTGCCGATCGCCGGTGCGCTTGCGTTTGCCGCCGCGATGGTGCTGCCCACGTTTCTGTATTACGAGCCCGCCAACACCGACGAGCCGCTGACGGTGACGATGATGCTCATCGCGGCAGCGGGACTGGGGCTGGTTGCCGCCGGAGGAATTCGGATCGCGCACACGTGGGCAGCAACCGCACGCCTGGCGCAGCGCTGGAGAGGCTCCGGTCGACCGGCGGCGGATCTCGCCCCCGGTCTTCCCGCGTTCGTCATCGACGAGCCGTTTCCCACCGTGGCGGTGGTGGGCGCTCTACGGCCCACGCTCTTCGTGTCTGAACGTGTGCTGGCCGAGTGCTCGGCTGAGGAAATCAATGCGATGGTCGCGCACGAGCGGGCGCACGTGGCCGCGTACGACAATCTGAAACGACTTCTTCTTCGGGGCTGTCCGCGGCTGCCGTTCGCGGCGGCACTGGAGTCGGCGTGGTCGGCGGCCGCTGAAGAGGCGGCGGATGCGGCCGCGGCTGCGGGCCATCCCGATCGGCGCTTCGATCTCGCCAACGCACTCATCCGTCTTGCCCGGCTGGCGCCCGAACCGAATCTGCCGGCGGGCATCAGCGCGTTCTATCCAGGCGGCGGCATCGAGACCCGTGTGCGGCTGCTGCTGAACCCGGATCAGCCCGCACGTCGGAGCTACCGATGGCTGCTTGCCGCGGCGGGTGCCGCGACGATCGCCGCTGCCTTCATCGCGTCGGCCCCCGCGATTCACGCGGCCATGGAAGCTCTGGTCCGCGTCGTGCCATAAACAATCAAATTGGGCATTGGGAGTTGGGAGTTGGGAGTTTTCTCAATTCTCCCGCGCCACTATCTCTGGTAGTAGATCCGTTCCGGTCGATACACTCGGCCTGATGAGAATCCTTCGAGTTCTTCTGGCCTCGTCGTGCCTGGCGGTGCCGGGGTTCGCGCAGGCGCCGAACACGTCCGCGCTCGTTGTGGTCGTCACGGACCAGTCGGGCGCTGTGGTCCGCGACGCGCAGATCTCGGTCGTGAACACGCAGACGGGCGCCACGCGCGAGGCCACGTCCGCCCCGGACGGCAGCGCAACGATTTCCGGCTTGGCGGTCGGCGGTCCGTACTCGGTCGCGGTGGCGAAGACCGGCTTTTCTCCTGAGTCCTCCGGCAACCTCACGCTGCGCGCCGGCGAGACCGCGACGCTGAAGGTGAAGCTGCTCGTCGGCACCGAGACCGCCGAAGTCACGGTCTACGGGACGGCGGAGGGCGTGCGCGCGGACCCGCAGATGGGCCAGCGGCTCGACAGCAAGCGCATCGAAGAGACGCCGATTCTCGGCCGGAAGATCTCGTCGCTGCCGCTCCTCAACTCCACGTTCCGCCAGGCCAAAGGCACCGGCGATCTCTTCGTGAACACCACGTATTTCGTGACGGCTGCGGGCGGCCGGCGTGAGACCACGGTGACCGTTGACGGCGCCAGCGACGACGAGGGCTGGGGCAGACAGACGTCGCTCATCACGCTGCCGATCGGAGCCGTCCAGGAAATGTCGGCGCTGACCAACGCGTTCTCCGCGGAGTTCGGGTGGACGGCCGGACCTGCGCTGAACATCATCACGAAGTCGGGATCCAACAACCCGCGCGGCGAAGCGCTCTACCTGGGCCGGCCGGGCGCCTGGCAGGCGAAATCGTTTTCGACCGATAACTTCTGCGCACCGTCGGTCGCCTCGTGCACCACGCCTGGCACGCTGCAGTCCATGAATCCGGCCGACGTTCCCGACGTGCTGCACCAGTTCTCGGGCTCGATCGGCGGTCCCATCACGAAGGATCGAACGTTCTATTTCGTGACGGACGACTACACGCGGCAGGACCGCACGTCGTTCCTGTCTCCGAACCTGCCCGTATTCGTCTTGCCGGCGGACGGTGATTTGCGTTACGTCGGCCAATATCGTCAGGAGCTGCTGAACGCGCGCGTGGATCACAAGATCACACCGGCGCAGACGCTGATGTTCCGCTTCAACATCGATCGCTTCCACGACACGAACCCGCAGGACACGGTCGGCGGCACCAGCGCGCCGACGGTCGCGCGCCAGTACTCGCGCGCCGGGTGGTCGGCCCAGACGAATCACACGATGGTGCTCGCGCCGACGCTCCTGAACGAAATCCGGTTCAGCTACCTGAACGGCGATCCCGTCACCAGGTGGGCACCGCTGCAGCTCTCGACGACCTATTCGCGGAGCGGCTCGGTGCCGTTCACGATCGGCCAGTCGCGTGCAGCCGATCTGTACAGCCGGCAGGCGCAGTTCTCGGACACGGTGACGTGGACGACCGGCCAGCACACCTTCCGCTTCGGCGGCAGCGCGGCGCGGCACACCTCGGGCGGCACGGGATCGGAGTTCGGCACCGCTCTCCTCGGCACCTTCACCTTCCGGAACACGACAACCGCACCGTTCGATCAGTTGACGCTCGCGGACGTGCAGCAGTACACGCAGCCGATCAGCTTCGGCATTTCGAGCTACACGGAGAAACAGTGGCTGCTCTCCGCGTACGCGCAGGATGAGTATCGGTTCCGACCGGATCTCACGCTGTCTCTCGGCGTCCGTTACGACCGGCAGACGTTGACCGACGCGACGAAGAACTTCGCGCCGCGCCTTGGATTCGGCTGGAATCCGAACGGCAATCCGCAGCTCGCGGTGCGGGGCGGCTATGCGATGTACTACACGCAGATTCGTTCCAACGTGGTGGCCGCGGCGCTGACCGGCGGCCTCGACGGCCTCACGACGTACACGGCCGTACCCGGACAGCTCGGATTCCCCACGTGTCTCACCGGCGCGTGCCTGCCGCTGTCCTTCGATCCGCGAACGCTGCCCGCGTCGCAGCTCCCGGCGCGCGACATCACGATCCAGCCCGGCGAACGGGCGTTCTACGACGCGCAGTTCGCGCAATACGGGCTCAACTTCGGCCTGCTGCCGAACTATCCCGAAGCGCTCGTGAACCCGCGCACGCAGATGGTGTCGATCGGCGCTGAACGACAGTTCCTCAAAGGGCTGTTCGTGAGCGCGGACTACGTGCACCAGCACTGGGGCAACATCGATCGCACGGTCGATCTCAACGCGCCCGCGCCGTTCGATCGCACCGCGCCGGGACAGGTGCGCAGCGTCGCCGCGGCCAATGCCACACGGCCGATTCTGCCGGTCAACGGCGGCGTGCGCCAGGTGAACGTGCTCATGAACCTCGGCGTGGCCGACTACGACGGTCTGGAGACGCAGGTGACCTGGCGCGGGAACGACACGATGTTCGCGGCGATCAGCTACACGCTGTCGAACTCGACGAACACCACGGAGCCCGACGGCAACGGCGTGAATCCCAACGACAGCAACATCGCGCGCCTCGGCGAGGAGGAACGCGGGCCCAGCCTGCTCGATCAGCGCCATCGCGCGGTCGTCACGTTCAACTACCGCTTCGGGCACGACATCACGGCAGGGACGGTCACGCAGCTCGCCTCGGGCCGCCCGTTCAACGCGACGACGGGCATCGACAACAACGGCGACGGCCAGAACAACGATCGTCCCGTCGTCGACGGTGTCGTCGTCGGGCGGTCCGCGTTCCGCAGCACGGCGACGTCGGATGTCGCGGTGTTCGTCGAGAAGCGCTTCCGCCTTTCCGCCGGGGCGCTTCTGCTGCGGCTTGAAGGGTTCAACCTGTTCAACAGCGTGAACGTGCTCGGTCGCGGTCAGACGCTGTACGGAGACACGGACACGCCGAATCCGACCTTCGGTCAGCTCGTCGCCGCAGGGTCGTCTCCGGTGGCGCTCCCGGCGCTCGCGAACATCGATCCGTCACGGATGTTCCAGTTGCAGGTGAGATATCAATTTTAAACTCCCAACTCCCAACTCCCAACTCCCAATTCGAACTGGCAACTGGCAACTGGCAACTGGCAACTGGCCACTGACTGCTTCAGCGCTTGTTTTTCCTGATCTGTGTCAGAATCCCCTCTCCGCCCATGGAGCCGCACGATCTCGAGCGCATCACCCGCCTGGCGCTGCGGGAGCTCGGCGCCGGCGATGTACCCGTCACCATCGAGGCCGATCGGCAGCCGGATCGCTGGCGGATCAACGTGGCCGGGTCGCATCCCTCGACGATGGTCGTCCGCGCCGGGCGGGGTACCACCGCGCAGCACGTCCGCGAGCAGATCTACGACCAGTGGCGCGGACGGTAGCCTGCGCAAATCTGTGAACTGGCCGGCATCGACCGTTCGTCCGATACACTCGTGGTTGGAGGCGCCCTATGGCCGCGAGACCGACCTGGAAGGGATTTCTCAAAATCAGCCTCGTGAACATCCCGGTCCGGGTGTTCCCGGCGACTGACTCGGCGGCGACGATCAGCTTCAATCAGCTCCACGGCGAGTGCCAGACGCGCATCCAGCAGAAGCGCTGGTGTCCGAAGTGCGAGCGCGAGGTGCCGCTCGCCGAAATCGTGAAAGGCTACGAGTTCGAGAAAGGCCGCTACGTCGTCATGGACGAAGAGGACCTCGCCAAGGTGCGTCCCGAGTCCACGCGCGTGATCGATCTCGTCCAGTTCACCGACGCCGATGCGATCGATCCCATCTACATCGAGCGTCCCTATTACCTCGCGCCCGACGGCCAGATGGCGCTCGAGGCCTTTGCCGTCATGCGCGAAGGCATGAAAGGGAAGGCGGGCATCGGCAAGCTCGCGCTCTACGGACGCGAGTATCTCGTCGCCGTGCAGCCGAAAGACAAGGGGCTCGTGATGTACACCATGCGGCGGGCCAACGAGATCCGCAGCATGTCGAACATCGAGGAACTCGACAGCGTCCCCGCGAAGGTCAAGCCGGAGGAGATCAAGCTCGCGAAGGCCGTCATCGAGAACTTCGATGCTGAGCTGAACCTCGAAGACTACAAGGATTCGTACCAGGAAGAACTGCAGCGGATCATCGACGCGAAGATCGCCGGCGAAGAAGTCGTGGCCACGACCGAGGAGACGCCGCCAAAGGTCGTCAACCTGATGGACGCGCTGCGACAGAGCCTCGATCGGGTCAGCACGGAGAAGAAGCGCGCCGTGAAGGCGGATATGGAGAAACCGGCGAAGGCCAAGGCCGCGCCGGCCAAGAGGCGCGCGCGCGGATAGGGAGGCCCCGCGTCGAACTGAGCGCGCGTGTCAACTCCCAACTCCCAACTCCCAATTCCCAACTCCCAAGTTGCGAAACCTGTTCGATTGGGAGTTGGGCGTTGGGAATTGGGAGTCGGTTTTCTCTCTCAATTGATCACCACGTTATCGAACGTGGCGGTCGCCGACGTCGACGTCGTATGGCTCGTCACCGCCAGCCCGACATAGACGGTCGATCCCATCGGAATCGTCTCCGTTCCGACCAGCGTCCAGTTCGCGCCGTCGCCGGATTCGTAGGCGTTGAACACGTTGCCGGTTCGCGTCAGCTTGACCCAGCGGGGCGCCGTGTTCAGGCTGCCGGCGGTATTCACGCTCTGGCCGTTCGCGACGGGACGCCGCTGGAACGCGAGGCCCTTGCCTGGTGATACGAGCATGAACGCGTGTGCCGAACCGGCCGCGAGCGTTTCCCGGATCATGACGCCAGCCTTGGTCCATTTGTCTGCGTACTGCACGCTCGCGACGCGGGCGATGATCGTCCCGTCCCCCGTGATCTGCGTTCGTGCGTAGTTGAACGCATCGGCGGTGCCCCAGATATCCGCACCCGAACCCGTGACGGAGAACGTCCCGTTCGAGTAGCTGGCTGTCCCGGCAATCGGCACGCTGCCGATATCCCCATCCGACCAGCCCGTCGGCAGCGTCGGTGGCGGCGGAGGCGGAGGCGGAGCGGAGCCGCCGACGGCCACCGAATCGAACGTTGCCGTTGCCGTCGTCCCGGCGACGTGGCTCGAGACGGCGAGGCCGACGTAGACGGTTGCCGGCAGGGAGAACGTATCGCTCGCGACGGTGTTCCACGTCGATCCGTTCGCCGACTCGTATGCCGTGATCGTGTTGCCGCTGCGGGACAGCTTCACCCATCGCGGTGCCGCGGCAAACGTCCCGGCCGTGTTCACGCTCGAGTTGTTGTCGGACAGCCGCCGCTGAAACGCCGTCCCTTTGGCAGGCGAAACGAGCATGAACGCCTGCGCAGACGAAGGGGACAGCGATCCGCGGATCATCACGCCGGCCTTCGTCCAGCTCGAGACGTTCTGTTCCGACGCGACGCGCGCGACGACGGTGCCGTCACCCGACATCGTCGTGTAGGCGTACTGGAGAGCATCGGATGTGCCCCACACGTCCGCGCCCGCGCCAGTGACCGTAAAGGTGTTGTTCGCGAACGATGACGTACCGGGCGCGCCGGTCGCGCCTATGTCGCTGTTCGACCACCCGGACGGGAGCGTCGATCCGCCGCCGCCGCCCGACCCCGCCGTGGTGAAGCTCCACACCACGCCGTTGGCGGGGACGTAGGCCATGGTCTTCGAGACGATTTTCCAGTAATACGTCGTGCCCGGCTGGAGCGCCGGCAGCGCGTACGTCTTGTAATCAGTGCTGTACTGGCTGGGACCGAGCTGCACGTTGCCCGCGAGCAGCGGCGGGTTCGAGGTCGTGCCAAAGTAGATGTCGTAGATCTGTCCCCACAGGCCGCCGTTCCAGGAGAGCGTCACTCCGCTCGTCGGCAGTGCGGTCGCGCCGTTTACCGGCGCGTTGTACGCCGGCACGTCGGGCGGCAGCGGCACGAACGGCTTCGTCTCCGTGTAGCCCTGGCCGTTGGTCCACTTGCGGTTGAACGTGCTCGTCATCCACTGGAAAATCCAGGGTTGTACCGTGAAGTAGTTGTGTTCCCGCTGGGAGTCAGACGAGGGCGACGTCCAGTTCGATGACCCGAAGATGGACAGCCCCTGGGAGTACAGATTGACGCCCTTCGCGTGGTCGATGCCCTGGTGGCCATCCAGGCGCACTTGCACGCCCGCCTGATACATCATGTCGACGTTGTACGCGTCCCAGAGACGCTCCGGGTTGCGATACTCCGTTTCGTCCGTGATCAGGCGCACCGGAACGCCGCGGTTGACGGCGCGGATCATCGCCAGCGAGTGCGTCTGGTCCGTGATGCGGAACATCTGTACGTCGATCGCCTGCGTCTCCTTGTCGTACGCCGCGATCGCGCGGTTGCGGTAGCTGTCGTCTGGCGGGAAGTTCAGTTCCGGATCGATCGGATAGGTCGGGTACGAACGCGTCAGCGGGCCGGTCACGTTCGCAAAGTTCGCGAACTCGGTTGTGCTGGTCCAGAGGTCGTCGAACTTCCGCATGAAGCTCTGCACGAGCGCCGGGTTGTTCGTGTAGTAGATGATCTCGTCGGTGTAGTTCACCCACGGCGTTTCGGGGACGAATTCGAACGGCGCGTAGTTGGCTCCGGCGAACTCGATCTGCCCCTGTGACGCGAAGATCATGCACTTCCAGTGAAGGATCCCGCTTCCGAGGCGGTTGCGCATCGGAATGCCGGCGTCCTGGAGCTGCTGCTGCTGGGGGAGGCAGTGCTCGTGCTGGTCTTCGCAGCGCGGATCCATCAGTACCCGGATTTTGACGCCGCGCTGCCACGCAGCCACGAGCGCGTTGGTGTAGCGCGCATCGGTGAACATCCAGGCGCCGACGTCGATCTCGACCGTTTCCTGAGCGATATAGGTCAGGAGATCCGCGCGGCAATCCTGAAACGTCGGATCGCAGAGCCGCTCCTGCGGTTGCAGCGTCTGCGCCGCGGCGGTCCCTGCGCTCAGGGTGGTCGCGGCAATCAGCGCCGCCACGCACCACATTCGTTTCAGCTTGATATCCATATACACGTGCGACAACGTTCGTGTCCTTTTCGCAGGGCCCTGCTCAATGCCAGCGGGGTGCCACGATCGGGCGACGGTTTTGCCCCGGATTGGCGCTCGCGGTGAGAACGCGCGGCGCTTTATGGGAAAGAAGTTTCCGAAAAGAGGAGAGAGTTGGGGTGGATGACGGGGATCGAACCCGCAGCGTCCGGAGCCACAGTCCGGTGCTCTACCATTGAGCTACATCCACCATATTTGAGGCGGTAGAACCTGCCGATTATACCTCGCGGGCGACAGGTGCTTTGTACCGCCCAGCCCCAAAGGAGTTTCGAGAATTCGGGATTTGGGAGTTGGGAATTAGGAACTGGGGAGTTGGGAGTTGGGGAGTTAATCTGGATTCAGCTATCGTCGTCCCGCCTTCCGCGTCCCACAGTCACGGAACAGCGCGTCCTGATTCGGAATGTCGGCCAGATTCCCCTGCAGCACGCGCACCGCGGCCGAGTGGACGTGCGGTGACTGGCGGCCTTTGGCTTCGTACATCAGTTTGTCGGCGCGCTGAATGAGTTCCGCCGCAAGCTTCCGCGCGACACCGCGGCGTTCGCCCACGGGCCCGAGCCGCAGGCAGACGACGCCGACGTCGACCTGTACCGGCCGCGACGCCAGGCGGCGCTCGTCCTGCGTCCAGTCGTGCGCTTCGACCGCAGTCTTGAAGCGCTGCGCGATTTCGAGCGCCTCGGCGCAGCCCGGGAGGTCCGGAACCAGGAAACAGAACTCGTCGCCGCCGAACCGGGCGTGGAGGTCGCGCGCTTCGCCGCCGCGTTCCATCGCGAGAAAATCTTCCGAGCGGATTTGATCGGCCAGCACGCGCGCGACCCGCTCGATTATCCGGTCGCCGACGGCGTGGCCAAGGGTGTCGTTGTACCACTTGAAGCTGGTGATATCGACGACCCCGACGCCGCACCAGCGGACACGCTGCTCGACGGCGAGGAACGACTCCACCCGCTCCATGAACCAATCGAAGTTCAGCAGCTTCGTCTTCGGGTCGCGGTGTGATTTCTCGGTGAGTTCGGCGACGACTTCTTCGAAGTACCGTGCGATGTTGCTCACCGTGACGTCTTTTTCGGTGAGCTGCCGCTGGAGGCGCTCCATCTTCGCGGCAAACCCCTCCGACATCGCGCGCATCGCTTCGTGTTTCGACTCCTCGACCAGTTGGCGCTGGCGTGCGACGATCAGTTCAATCATCTCCAGGAGGTGCGCGGCCTGATCGCCCGACAGGGGCAGCTCTGCGAGGACCCACTGACGCAGCTCAGCCGTACTGTGTGGGTGAGCGCTGTCATCGGGCTCCTGCCCCCGTCTGGTGATTGCCATGGCCATGCGCGTGCCGTGGAACGATCAAGGTACGTGCCGAAGGCGGGACGGCGAATTTGCAGGAGTTGAGCAGGCAAGCTCGTGCGAAACCCTACAACACCACGGTAGTTTGCTACAGCTTTGAGGAACCGTCCCGCACCGCCCCCCAGATGTCGCCGACGGTGAACCCCTCGGGGAACGGATCCTCAGGGTCGAGCGCGTACTGTGCGAACCCGGTAATCCATGCCGTTCCTGCCAGTTCCGGGACGACCGCCTCATAGGGGCCGACAGTCGCGTCTTCGACGAGTGTTCCAGTGAACACGGTTCCGAGAACCCCCTCGTGCCGAAACGGCCGCTGCAAGGGGAGCTGGCCGCGCGCGTGGAGCGTCGCCATCTTCGCGCAGGTCCCGGTCCCGCACGGCGATCGATCGAGCGCGCCGGTCCATGTGGACGGGACGTTCCAATCGAGCGTTCCCGTCGAGACGATCACCGCGTTGCGCCAATCGTTCTCGCCCGACAGCGCGGGCCCGGAGAGCTGTGCGATGGTCGGTCCGGTGATCGCCGGGTTCTCCGGATGGACGACCGGCAATTGCTCCTGCGCGGCGGCCTTGATCATCTCGCCGATGCGCACGATGTCCTTGCCTTCGTCCGGGACGAGGCGGAGTCCGAACGCGCGTGCGTCCGCGATGACGTAGTACATGCCGCCCCACGCGACATCAACCATCACCCGTCCGAGCGACGGCACGTCGATCTCGCGATCCAGATGCACGGCGAACGCCGGCACGTTCCGGAACGTCACGCGCGACACCTTACCGTCCCGGCAGTCGGCGCGCACGCGAATCAATCCCGCCGGCGCTTCGAGCGTCAGTTCGGTGGCGGGTTCGCGCATCGCGACGATGCCGGTTTCCAGCAGCGCGGTCGTGACGCAAATCGTATTTGTGCCCGACATCGGCGGGTACTCCACCTGCTCCATGATCACGAAGCCGGCATCCGCGTCGGGATGGGTCGATGGCAGCAGCAGATTGCAGTTCGCGGCCGGATAGCCGCGCGGCTCCCGCAGCATGCGCAGCCGCAGGCCATCCATGTGAGTCGAGAGAAACTGCATCTTGTCGAACATCGTCGCGCCGGGCACGTCGCGGACGCCGCCGACGATCACCCGGCCGGGCTCTCCGCAGGCGTGCAGATCGACGGCTGAGATAAGCGAGGTCAACCGCATCGTGGCGCCATTCTACGCCGGACGACCGACGCGCAACGGAGCGCGTAGAATACCCGGACAATGGCGGACGCGACCACGGAGCGGCTTCTCTCGCTGTTTGCGACCGCGGGTGTGCTCCTCGGATCTCCGCGGCTCGAAGACGTCCTCCCGGGCATCCTCGCGTTCGCAAAAGAGTTCGTCCAGGCGGACGGCTACGCCGTGTGGCGGCTGAATCCGTCGCCGCCGCGCTGGTACATGGCATCGCACGCCGGTGTGTCCGACGAGTTCGCCGCCGAGATTATCTCGTCGTTTCAGGGGCGTGCGGCGTCGATCGGCGACATGTCGGGCATCATCGCCGCCGAGGACGTCATGCAGAACTCGCGTCTGTCGGAGCGGCAGCACGCCTACGCGCGCGAAGGCATCCGGTCGATGCTCGCCGCTCCGGTACGCATTGGCGGCGAACCGGCCGCGACGCTGGTCTTCTACTACCGGTCGCGCCACCAGTTCTCCGAAAACGAGCTGCTCCTGGCACAGGCGCTCGGTGACGTCGCGGGTGCGGCCCTCCGTACGGCCGATCTGCACGCCGAGCAGCTCCATCGCGAGCAGCAGGCGCTCTTCCTCGCGCGCGCAGCGGCGGCGCTCGCCAGTTCCCTGGACTACGGGCAGACGCTGAAAACACTCGCGCAACTGGCCGTTCCGCACATTGCGGACTGGTGCGCGATCGACATGCTGCGGCACGATGGGGAGGCGGAGCGACTGGCGCTCGCGCACATCGATCCGGCACGCGTGCAGCTCGCGGAAGATTTCGTCCAGCAGTATCCGCAATCGAAGGACGCCCCAACGGGACTCTGGAGCGTGCTGCGAAGCGGCCGCTCCGAACGGATGGAGCACCTGACGCGGGAGATGATCGACGCGGCGCCCATCCCCGACGAGCATCGACACGCGATCTACGCGCTGAATATCACGTCGTACATGATCGTGCCGCTCAGAACGCGGCAGGGGACCGTCGGAGCGATCACGTTCGTCTCCGCGGAATCCGGACGCCACTACCGCGATGCGGATCTCCGGTTCGCTGAAACGGTCGCCGATCGCGCGGCGGTGGCGATCGAGAACTCGTGGGCGTTCGGCGAAGCGCGCGCGGCGAGCCAGTTGAAGGATGAGTTCCTGGCGACGCTGTCGCACGAACTGCGAACGCCGTTGAACGCCATCGTCGGGTATTCACGGATGCTTCGCAGCGGCGCTGTGGCCGACGATCGCCGCGATCACGCCATCGAAGTCATCGAGCGCAACGCGCAGGCCTTGACGCAGATTGTCGAGGACGTCCTCGACGTCTCCCGGATCATCGCCGGCAAGCTGCGGCTGAAAATGAGCGCCGTGGATCTGGAGCGCCTTGCCGCCGATGCCGCCGCGACCGTCGCGCCCGCCGCGCAGGCGAAGAACCTGGCGCTGCGGTGCGAGGTGGCCCCTGACATGCCGCCGCTGACCGGCGATTTCGATCGCCTGCAGCAGGTGTGCTGGAATCTGCTGACGAACTCGGTGAAGTTCACGCCGCCGGGTGGATCCGTCGATTTCAGGATCAGGCCGGCTGGCGACAGCGTGGAGTTCGAGGTGCGGGATTCCGGCCGCGGGATTCCGGTCGAAGCCCTGCCGTTCATTTTCGAGCGATTTCGTCAGGCCGACGCGCGGATTTCCAGAGACCACGGCGGCCTCGGGCTCGGCCTTTCGATCGCGCGCAGCATCGTTGAAATGCACGGCGGCACCATCGTTGCACAAAGCGACGGTGAAGGCCGCGGTGCGACCTTTACCGTGCGCCTCCCAGCCACCCGCGCCTCGAGCGTGTAACTCCACAGCATCGTAAGGGTTACGACGGAGCTGGATTTGCACAACGACCGTGCTGCGGACGTTGCACGGACGCATGGCGAGACAGGACCAGGTGAACCATTCCAGACACGCCGTGACGCTTTTCGATTCGGACGCTTCCCGAGCGGCCGCAATCGCGACGTTCGTGCTCGAGGCCCTGGTGGCGGACGAGCCCGTCGCGGTGCTCGCCACCGGCGCACACTGGGAAGCGGTCGTGCGTGCCGCCGGCGAAGGGGCTGCTCTGATTTCGCAGCGGCTCACCGACGGCAGGCTCGCGTTCCTTGATGCTGAGGTGCTGCTGTACGACATCTCGCGCGGCGGCGTGCCGGATCGAGAGCTGTTTCGACGTGCGATCGGTCAACTGCAGCGTTCGCTGCCGGCCGGTCGAGTCCGGGTTTACGGAGAACTGGTCGATCTCCTTGCGGCCCGCGGCGACTTGGACGCCGCGCTGCGCTTGGAGCAGCTCTGGAACGAGCTGCTCGATCGTGAGCCGATCACGCTGCTGTGCGGGTACGACGCCACCGTATTCGCGCCCGACCGCGCCGCCGCGCGGCTCCGCTCCGTCTGCGAGTGCCACTCCGAAACCCGGATGTCATCGGACGACACCCTCGGCCGCTGGCTCCTCACGCAAGCCGCCGTCGACGTCGTCAATTCCTAGGCTAGCGGGCGCCCGTCCTCGCCCCCGTCGCTGGTGAGGCGATCGGGCCCGCGCGCCTCGCGCCTCCCTCGTCGCGCCTCCCGCCTCGCGCCTCCCGCCGCGCCTCCAGCCTCGCGGCTCCCGCCTCGCGCCTCGCGCCTCGCGCCTCGCACCTCGCACCTCGCACCTCGCACCTCTCGCCTCGCGCCTCCCGCCTCCCGCCTCGCGCCTCGCCTTGACCTTGACGTAACGTAAGGCCTCACACTGCTGGACGGAGGCTCTTAGTGGGAACTACCTACCGTGTGCAGCAGTTCGCGGAGCTGGCCGGCGTCACCGTCCGCGCGCTGCATCACTATGACCGCCTGGCGCTGCTCGAGCCGCGTCGGACCGGCTCCGGGTATCGCGTGTATTCCGAGCGCGACCTCGACCGGCTCGAGCGGATCGTGGCGCTGAAGTTCCTGGGACTGCCGTTGAAGGAGATCAGGTCCGTGCTCGATCGCGACGCGCGATCGCTGCCGGTCGTGCTCCGGAGTCAGCGGCGCGCGCTCGAGGAAAAGCGGCGGCGTCTGGACATCGCGATCGAAGCGATCCGCGCCGCCGAGCAGACGGTGCATGTCAACGGAACACCGGACGCCTCCGTCATCAGACGCATCATCGAGGTGATTGAGATGCAGGAGAACACCGAATACTTCAAGCAGTTCTACAGCGACGAGGCATGGGCGGAGCTCGAAAAGCGGCGGGCGGAGATGACGCCGGAGATGCGTCAGCGCGCGGAAGACGGTACGAGGCGCTGGATGGAACTGTTCCACGACGTGGAGTCGGCCATGGCCGCGAACGAGGATCCGGCCGGCGCTCGCGCGCAGGCACTCGGGGGGCGCTGGAACTCGCTCGTCCACGAGTTCACCCAGGGCCACCAAGGCATCAACGAGGGGCTGAAGGAGGTGTGGGCGAACAAGAAGGAGTGGCCCGCGCCGATGCAGAAGCAGGCAGGTCCGTTCATGGACCGCAAGGTCTGGGATTACATGGGACGGGTGTTCGCTTCGTCCCGGAAGGGCTGACACAGACGGAACGGGATGCGTGGATGGCGTAATTACCGGCATTCCGTTCCCGTTTCCCGGCCGGCTGCGGGTCGCGGGTACAATCAATTCGGTCCGCCATGAAATTCGATCGTCTTGCTCCTTACGTATATCCGCTCTTCCGGATCGTGTTTGGCGTGATGTTCGTCTGCCACGGCCTGCAGAAATTCGGGCTGTTCAATGGACACCTGGTGGCGATCACGTCTCGCTACGGAGCGGCGGCGATCATCGAAACCGTTTGCGGCACCCTCATTGCCGTCGGGTTCCTCACGCATCTGGCCGCGTTTGTCGCGAGCGGCGAGATGGCCGTGGCCTACTTTCTCGCGCACTACCCGCGCGGGCTGTGGCCGATCACCAACGGCGGAGAACCCGCCGTTCTGTACTGCCTTGCGTTCCTTTACATCGCGGCGCGGGGCGCCGGCGGATTCTCGATCGATCGACGCTGATCGCCGTCCCGCGTGAAGTCCTTTGCGCGGATCACTTCGGCGACCTCGATCTTGTAGTACTCGTACCAGCGTTCGCGCCCGAGGCGCTGCGCAACGAGATGGCGCGCGTGCAGGCGCCATGCGCGCAGCGTTTCCTCGTCCTGCCACCAGACCACCGTCAGCCGCTCGCCGTCTTCGGCC
>DATJFQ010000046.1:0-45605 GCA_035495555.1 Vicinamibacterales bacterium | reverse complement strand
GCTGGTGCCGCGATAGCTGCCGAGCGCCACGACGTGGTCGCGACCCTCGATGAACGTGCCGGGCGTCAGGGTGAAGTCATCGATCGCCGCCATCACCCGCGCGAATACCCCCTCGCCAACAGCCTGGGGCCCCACATACGGATTGCGGTCCGCAAGCAGATAGCCCTCGGCTTCGTTCCAACTGATGGCTGCATCCATGGCAGCGAATAACACGGAAGGATCATTCCTGCCGAACGCCGCGTACGCGGCCTTGATCGTCTCGAGCGCTGACATGGTGGGCCTCCTGACCTCGGTTCGGTCGCGTGATGCTAGCACACGGACATGTGCACAAACCGGCGCGGTTCGAACAGGGTCAGGCCGATCTCGGCGTTCCGCCCGTGCGCGATCCTCGGCCGGTTTGGCGCCCATTCATTCGGACGCCAGTGGAGAAATCGTCGACCGCGAAGACGCGCCTGTCGTTCCCCTGACTGTTCTTCGCAAGACGCGTACGCTCGCGCGCGGCGCCGCGCTCTCGATCGCCATGCCGAGTCTGCTCATCGTCGGCCGCGAGCCACGCGGCACACCGAACAGCGCTGGCGCGCCTGTCAGCGCCGAGCCGATGATAGTTATTGACCGGTTCGTGCCTCGCCGTTCACCACGACGGTGACCGTCGCAGGCGGAGCGCCGAGCGATGCGGCCCGCAACAAGAACCGGCTGCCGTCAGCACTCACGGCGTAACTCCCAACGAATGGCGCCAGCACTTCCGGTGAGCGCGTGGCAAAGAGCGCCGTCTCCGTGCCGTGCTCGAAGCGTGAGCCGCTGCTGACCGCAACGGCGATCATCGTTCCATCCGCAGCGACATAGAAGAGTTCGCGGCCATCCGCTCGCCATGCGGGTTGAGAGCCACCATGCGACGACACCAGGACCTTACCCGTACCGTCCTCGAACGATTGCACGTAGACCTCGAACCGGCCCGATTCGTCCGAGGCGTATGCGATCCAACGGCCGTTGTACGAGAGCCGCGCCTGAATCTGATTTCGGGGCGCCGCGACCACGGGACGCGAGTGCGAGTCAGCCAGACGCACGGCGAACACGTCCCAGGCCTTGCCGCCCGGAGCCGTGTAGAGCACCCACTCGCCATCGGGCGACCACCCGGTCGGAAACATGTTCGGATGCGGAATCGACGGCACGATCGGGACGTCACCATCGTTGCCGGCCATGGTGCGATAAAGATGGGGCACGCCGTTCTCGAGCGAGCTGAAGACCACCTGCCGGCCGTCGGGCGCCCACACACCGAAATGCGCGAGCCCGGGAGCGAGCGTCACGCGGGACCGGTCGCCGGTCCGCAGATCGACCATCGACAACACATCCTGCTGCCCCGTCCGCTCGGTGATCAACGCGCGTGCTGCATCGGGCGAAAGATCCAGTGCCGTGTATTGACCTGACGGCAGGACGTGCTGTAGCACACGCCCGGCGCGATCGACCAGGTCGAGATCGAAGATCGGCCGACCGTCGCCACTCCAGTAGGCGATCGCATCGGCAGCGGCCGATACGGGCAGCCACGCCGCCGCGTTGAGGGCGACGACGCGGTCGGGCAACGCGACGGGCTGGCCGGACAGCGTGGCGGAAACCGGATCGAATAGCTGGGCGATCAGATTCCCGTCGCGCTCGAATAGCAGACGGCCGGCTGCGTAGATCGGCCTCGTGGCCGATGCGACCACGAGCCGGTGCCCCGGCGTGTCGAGCGAGCCGATGTAGGCGCCGCTGCGCTTCTCGTCGCGGCTTCGGATGTGGAACAGAAACCGGCGGCCGTCAGGGAGGAACTGCGGCCAGCGGTGGGAAACCTCACCCGCGGACGCGTCAACCTCAGTGGCCGCGGTGGCGGGGCCGCCATTCTCGGAGATCTGGAGCAGCGTCCGCCCGGGCCCATTGAACAGAATCGTTCCCCTTGGGCTCCAGTCGCCGCCAGGCACGTCCAGTGCAGCATCGGCGAGCTCCTGCACCAGACCGCTCTGCACCGACACCCTCTTCAGTTTGCGATCGGCGAAGAACCCGATTGCAGATCCATCCCACGACCAGAAGGGCGCACTCGCGTGCTCGGTTCCGGCGAGCATGCGGCCGCTCGTCGAGTCGAGCGGGCGGATCCAGAGCCGCGCGACCCGAGCTGCATCGGCGACCACCAGCACCATCTGCCGGGCGTCGGGCGACAACGCGAACTGCGGCGCGCCGGACACGTCGAGCGGCGCCAGCGTCATCCCCTCTGGCGCGAGGATCGACAGCCGCAAGGGGGCCACCGCGGGCGCGAGCGCGCGATCGCTTCGGGTCCCGGCGATCACCGCGACGACCATCGCCCCCGTGGCGATGGCCCACGGGACGAACCTGAACATGCGGGAACGAGACGACGTCGCCTGGTGGCCTGCGGTTTGGAGTTCGGGCTCGTCGAGATCCTCGATCGCGTCAGCGATATCCCGCAGCCGTTTCACCGGATCCTTCTGGAGGCAGCGCCGCATCACCCGCACCAACGAACGCGGGGTTGTGACCGGCACGAGCCCCCAGTCCGGCTCGTGATCGAGGACCGCCGCCAGTGTCTCGGCGACGCTGTCACGTGTGAACGCGGCGCGCCCGGTCAGCATCTCGAACAACAGGCAGCCAAACGCCCAGATGTCCGCTCTTGTGTCTACCGGCTGTCCCCGCGACTGCTCGGGGCTCATGTAGCCGGCCGTCCCCACCACCGCCCCCTGACCTGTCTCCTCCGCGGAAGGAACAGAGGATGACTCGCCGTCACCGCGCGGCTTGAGCAGCTTGGCGACGCCGAAGTCGAGCAGCTTGGTTCCGCTGCTCGTCAGCATCACGTTCGAGGGTTTGAGATCGCGGTGCACGACGCCCTGGCTGTGTGCGGCGTCGAGCGCCTGGATGATCTCAATGGCGTATCGACGAGTGGATTCCAGCGGGATCGGACCGCGCCGGAGCCGATCGGCGAGCGTCTCCCCTTCCAGGTATTCCATCACCAGATAGTCGATGCGGCCGCCGTGATCGACGTCGAACAGGGTACAGATGTGGGGATGATTGAGTGACGCTATCGTCCGTGCTTCGCGCTGGAACCGCGAACGAGATGAGGGGCCAGGCGCAAGATCCGGAGCCAGCACCTTGAGCGCAACGGTCCGGCCCAATCTCGGATCCACGGCTTTGAACACTTGCCCCATGCTGCCGCGGCCGATGAAGTCGACGATGTCGTAAATTCCTAGACGCGAACCCGGCGCGAGGCCAGGGTCCGAGGCACTGAGCTCGTGAAGCGCGACGGTTGTCAGTCCCGCGAGCGCATCCTCCCTGGCGAAGTCCCCGGCGGCGTCGTGAGCGCCGAGCAGTGACTCGACTTCCTGGCGCAGCGCCATGTCGGTGCCGCAGGCATTGGCCACGAACGTGTCTCGGACTGCGGGAGCCTGCTCCAGCGCGGCGTGGAACACCGCCTTGACGCGCGACCACTCGGGAGGGCGGCTCACCGGCCAACCGCACCAGTCGTGAGCCGGCGGTACAGCCACGCGCGCGCCATCTGCCATTCGCGGGTGATCGACGACCGCGACACCGCCAGCGCTGTGGCGATCTCGTCTTCCGACATCCCTGCAAAGTAACGAAGCTCGACGATGTGCGCCTGCCGCTCGTCGAGCCGTTCGAGCTCTTCGAGCGCCGCGTGCAGCGCGAGCACGTCGCAGGAAACCGGCTGTACCAGCGAGACGTCCTCGTCCAGCGCGACGCGCAGGCCGTGGGCCGGACGCTTGATCGCCAGGCGGCGGCGCGCGTGATCGACCAGCACGCGGCGCATCATGCGGGCCGCGATCGCGAGGAAGTGAGCGCGGTTCTGCCAGTCGACCCGCTGCTGGTCGACCAGCCGCAGATACGTTTCGTGAATGAGGGCGGTCGGCTGCAGCGAGTGGTCACGCCGTTCGCGCCGCAGGCAGGCGGCCGCGCGGACCCTGAGATCCCGGTGCACGAGCGCGAACAGGTCGTCCCTCGCCTGGATGTCCCCGCGTCCCCAGGCCTGCAGCAGGAGTGTCCCCGCGCCGGGAGTGTGACCTGTCACGTGGCCCTCTCGGCAGGACTATGCCGTCGTGAGGCGGGCCAAGTCAAATCCGCGGAGTCGGCAGCACCGATCGTCTGACGCAGTTTTTGCGCGCGCTGCGCGTCATCAGTCGGAGGTAGACACAATGAAACCAGGAACTCTGTTGGGTGTGGCGCTGCTGACGGTGGGACTTGCCGCGTTGACCGCATCGACGTCAGCGCAAGGCGTCGATCCAAACGGTGACGGGCAGGCATGTAACGACGCCATGCTGAGAGGGACGTACGGCTCGCAGGTCGTCGGGGAGCGACCGGCTGGGCCGGACACACGAGAGCAGTTCGTCGCCCTCGCTCTGGTTACCTTCGATGGCCAGGGTAATTTCACACAGGTGGACAATTCGCATGGGCTCAGCGGCACGGTGGCGAATCGGCCGGGGTCGGGCACCTATGCCGTGAACCCGGACTGCACCGCAACGTTGACCCTGTGGACACAAGGGCTACCCTTCCCAATCCAGACCAAGCTGGTGGTGTTCGACCGGGGCGCCGAGACTCGGGGCCTCGTCATGTCGCCGGCGGTCGTCGTCGCCACGACCACGAGCCGCAGGATCTTCTAGACGTCGGACCCTCTCCTATCGGCTTCGCAATCGATCGTGAGGCTCTGCTCGTGGCCGGCGGCGCACTGCCGCCGGCCACGGACCACACCGACGGCATTGGTCCAGGTGCGGGACAACGGTGAACAGACCACTCAATGACTTGTCCTGCAGAATTCCTGGCTGCGCCGTGTATTAACCTTCTCGATGTCGGGGATGAGTTCCTGCTCCAGAAAAACCACGCAACGCTTCCAGGTGCCGTACGCCTGGATAATCCTTGGCGACGCTCGCCGCCTCGGCGGACGACGACCTGCTACTGCACGTCGAATCTGGTGCGGAGCCGATGTCACGCAACAGTGGCACTTGCCTCGGATTCGCGCGACTCTGGTCGAGGCGGATTGCGGTTTCTGGTTGAATTCTGAAGTTCGAGTGTCGATGGGCTGAGAAAATTCAATTGCCGGACAAGAGGAGAGATTTTGCTGATAAACCGCCCCAAATAAGATTGGCTGGGAGGCAGGGATTCGAACCCCGATAACGTGGTCCAGAGCCACGTGTCCTACCGTTGAACGACCTCCCAACAGGCAGGGGAAACCCTCATTATATCGATGCCGCAGCCGGACACGCAAGGCTCAGCCTACCGACCGCGCAGCACGAACGTCAGCTCGACGGTGACCATGCACGGCACCGGCCTCCCCTCGAGCAGCGCGGGCTCGAAGGTCCACTGCTTCAGCGCATCCAACGCCTGGACGTCGAGATCCTCGTCCAGGCTCCTCGTCACGCGCACCGGGCGGACCGAGCCATCGACCTCCACAACAGCCTCGATGTCGACAACGCCCTGCACCTTCCGGCGCATCGCGCCCTCCGTGTAACGCGGCTTGACTTCGTGCACCAGCCGCGGCAGTTGCGCGTTTGGAGGCAGCCGTCGGGCATCGACAATGCCGCTCGACCCGGTCGGCGCCGGCGCAGAGGATGGCAAGTCGCGGCGCGCCACGCGCCACTTGCGAAGCGAGAGCTGGCCGGTCGACACCTCGAACCCGAACAGCCCGAAGCGATCGCCCTCGACCTCGCGCTCAGCGATGACCTGTCCTGAGATCGTCACGCGGACATGGCCGTCCATTGCGCTCACGGTCATCGGCTGCCATCCCCTATTCGAGCTGGGCGGCAGTACGATCTCCATCCGGCGGTGCGCGCGTGCGTTCTCGTCAACGGTCGCATAGACGTGCAGCGTGGCGCGGCTGTCCGACGGAATCGCAATCTCTCCCGTCGCTTCGAAATCTCCCACCTTGACAGACGACAGGTACGGCTCGTTCACGCCAGCGCTGACGGTCAGCTCGTTGTTCACGACGGTCGCGTGCTGCTTCATCGCGTCGTTGCGCAGCACGAACTGGACGGGCTGCGATTCGGACGGCGCAGCAGCCGGAGCAGCCCCGGCCTGAAGCAGCGCACAAACGAAAAGGACGATGGATGCGGCGAGCATGGCGCTCATTTCAGCCTCAACCTTATGACGATCTTGACACGACACCGCACCGGCTCACCATCGATCGATGGCGACGTAAGGGACCACCGCCGGACCGCCCGAATGGCTTCTGTGTATGTTGCGCAGCGACACGGAGCCCTGCGTCACCTCGGGCCCAATCCGGCCAGACGCCGGGGCCGGCAACGTTCGATCGGCGATGACGAACTGAACGGCAGGAGTGGCGGGCGGAAAGGCAGCGAAGGCGAAATACAAGGACAGCAGCAGCGCAGTAATCGACGCAGCCATTGCGACGATATTACCGCGCTGCCGCGGACAGGAAATGGACGCTACAGGCTCAGGGCACCTGCCGCGCTGGGGTTGTCACTTATGGGGAATTCACCATCGTCAGAGTCACGGACGGTCAGTCCGTCTGAGCTGCCGAGTCCACTTCACGAAAGCTTCACGACGACGATGTGCGCATCCTCGAACCTGATGCCATCAGCGCCCGGATCGGCGGAACAGCCGAGCGTCACGGTGCCAGCCGACGTGAACGATACCTGCCCGACCAGCGCGAGCGGAATCTCGTTGATGTCGTCCAGGACACTGGATCCCAGCCTCGTGCTGTCGAGGAACGTCCCCGCAGATCCCGGCGCGAGGCCGCACGTGACCGTCCTGAAGTCCTGCACGTTTTCGTCCGAAGCAATGGTGCCCTTGCCGATGACGAGGTACAGACCAGGGCTGGTGATTGAAACCGTTCCAAACCCGTAGAACTTCCCGTCGTCGAGCACGGCTCCTTCGGGTGCGGTCGCGGAATGGGCGATTGCGGGCGCGGTCTGGTTCGCGCAGGTCCACGTGTCGGCGGCGGTCTTCGCCGCAACCTGTCCCTCCTGGCATCCCTGTGGCAATCGGTATCCCGGCAGCACGCTGAACACGGTAGACGCGAGAGACAGCCCGGTACCCGCACTGTATGTGGTGTCGTGATCGACGCCGCACTCCCACTCGGTTCCGCTCCATTTCGGAATGCCACCCGTCATGCACGCCTGCGGCAGGCTGTATTTGGGATCGAGCGTGATGGTCACATCGCCATTGTCGCCGCCGCCCGTGAGTCCGCCGCCGACGCTGATGCTCGTAATGTCGCCGGAAGAGACCATGATCGGAATGTCGCCGGTGTTACAGGCCTTCTGCGGCGTGGTGCCCTGCTGCAGCTTGTTGATCGTTCCGCTGGCGGCGTTGTAACAGCCCGTCCACGTCGGGACGAAGCTGCCGCTCGCCGCCTTCACGACGACGATCGCAAGTGCAATCACGATCGCCGCGGAGAACGAAAAGACAACCGTTGACTGACGCGACAGTCGACTGTTCATAGAGCCTCCAAACTCCTTCATTGGCCGGTCAGAAACGTCTACAGCACCTTGAGATACGCGACCAGCGCCGCCATTTCCGCCGGCGTCGGCGGTCGGTCGAAATGGACGCCGTCGGTCGACGCGACCGGCGGCACGGTTCCGGGCGGCGCGTTGGCCCGCACGCGCTTGAAGAACTCGATGTAGTGATTGACGACGTCCTCGAGCGTGGCGGCGCTGTTGTTGTGGAAATACGGCGCCGTCCTGCTGATGCCGCGCAGCCCCGGAACGTCGAACTTGTTCCAGTCGTCGGCAGTCGCCGCACCGCCGACGAACCCCGTCAACAGCGCGCGGCCAGGATCGTCCGTCGTCCGGCGGATCTTCGTGCCGTCGGCAAGCGTAATTTCAAACGTGCGCGCGTTCTTCGAGATGCCAGGATCGCACGGCACGAAGTTGAATCGTGCGGGAACGACGGTGTCCACAGGCCGCGGGCACTGCGTCGCGATGTCGTGATAACGCAGAACCGGCGACTGCGCTGTCGAAAGCCCGGCGCCGCCGTGGCACTGAGCGCAGGCACGATTGAAGACAGCCTTTCCCTGCTCCTCCAGGGGGCTGAGCGGCGGATCCGGATCCGGCAATTCCGCGGCACCCGCCGCGACGGCGTCCGCCAGCATGCGGACCTGAGGACTCGTGAACAGACCGCGCTCGAAGGCGGCGAGATCGTCGAGCATCGCGCTGGATGGAACACCCTGCACCTGCGCATGGTTCACCAGAGCGCCAAGCGCCTGGTCCTGCAGAGTCTCCATGCGCGCATCGAGCTGATAGCCGCCGGTGCGATTCGGCTCTCGAAACCACGGATTCTGAAAGTCCGGGCCGGTGAGCGCCACGTTTTCGACGGACGGCACCATGCGCCACACATCGGCGAAGCGCTGTGTGGACGGGCGGTTCGTCGCGGGGTCGACCACGCTCACGTTCGACGGGAGCGGCAGCGTCACGCGAACGAGCGCGTGCTGCCGAAGCGTCGAGAAATCGCTGGCCTGATCGCCGTTGACCCGGAAGTCGTCGGCGTCGATCGGCCGGAACAGCGGATCGTCCGCGTCCGGATTGTGCGCTCGACGCAGCATGAAGATGCGAAACCTCTGCTCGACCGATGCGGGCGAGAGCTGGAATTCATCGGTCGGCATGTGGCAGTCGGAGCACGCGCGACCGTTGCCGTTCAGGCCGTCGAGACGCCCATCGATGAAGGCCTTGAACCCTCGCGCCGCATCCTCATTCGCGGTTTGCGTCACAGACGGCGCGTCCCCGGCACTCCGGGCGTGGATGATCGCGACTGACATGAGTACGACAGCGGCAGCCGAAAGGGCGGTGGATGGCTTCACGGGCGGCTCCTCGATCTATGTGCGTCCATCTCCTAAGGCGCGGCCTGCGCGGAAAACCTGCAATCCGGGTCGCGCACGCACGAAATCCGCGAGCTGAGCAGTTCGGGTCGCGGGTATCGCGAGTGGCCGCCAACGACTTGCAGGTTCTGACGGTGAATTGCGCCTTCATCAGGGAAGCGACGCGTCTGCTAGACTGTCGGCCCTCCATGGCCGGACTCCCGGACGCCGGCTCGCCGGAAATCACGGAACTCCTCCGCCGCTGGAGCGACGGCGACGCGGAGGCGTTCGAACGTCTGCTCCCGATGGTGTACGACGAGTTGCACCGGCTCGCCGCGCGCTACCTGGCTGGTGAACGCGCCGCGCCGACGCTGCAGCCGACGGCGCTGGTAAACGAGCTGTGCGTACGCCTGCTCGGATGGGACGCGGCCCGGTGGCAAAGTCGGGGGCACTTCTTCGGCGTTTCCGCGCAGATGATGCGGCGCGTTCTCGTGGACATCGCGAGGCGACGCCAGGCCGAGCGTCGGGGCTCTGGCGCGATCCGGCTGCCGCTGGATGGCATCGACATACCGGCGAGGGAACCGACGGCGGACGTGCTCGAAGTAGACGCGGCGCTGGACCGCCTGGCCGAAGGCGACCCGCGAAAAGCACGCGTCGTCGAATTGCGCTTCTTCGGCGGGTTCTCCGCGGAAGAGACGGCCGAGGCGCTTGGCGTATCGGTGCGCACCGTGCACGGCGACTGGGCGTTCGCGCGCGCCTGGCTCTATCGGTACCTCACATCAGGACATGCCGGGTGAACGCTGGCAGCGCGTAGACGACCTGTTCAATCAGGTACGCGATCTTCGGGACGGTGAGCGCACCGCCTTCCTGCGAGAGGCCTGTGATGGCGATGACGCGCTCCGCGACGAGGTGTCCGCGCTTGTGGCGGCATGGGAGCGCTCCGACGGCTTCCTCGCCGAGTCCGCGCTGGATGCTTTCGCGCGACAGGTTTCGATCGAAGGCTGGACCGTCCAGGCCGGCGAGCGGGTGGCTTCCTACGTCATCGACCGGCGCATCGGCGCCGGCGGTATGGGCGAGGTGTGGCGCGCGCGCGACGATCGCCTGGACCGCTTCGTCGCCATCAAGCTGCTGCTGCCGCGGGAGCACGGGACCGACGCGGCGCTGGGAGGCTTCGGCGACGAAGCGCGAAGCGCCGGATCGCTGAGCCACCCGAACATCCTGACCGTGCACGACGTCGGCAGCCACCGCGGCATGCCGTACATCGTCACTGAGCTTCTCGAAGGGGAATCGCTGCGAGCGCGCCTGGGGCGCGGCGCACTCTCGCGCGAGACGGCGATCGATATCGCGGAGCAGGTCGCACGAGGTCTGCGTGCGGCACACGGCCGCGGAATCGTCCACCGGGATCTGAAGCCGGAGAACATCTACCTCACCAGCGAAGGCGCCGCGAAAATCGTGGACTTCGGCCTCGCGACTCTGCAGGACGCGCACCGCACGGCCGCAACACATCCACTCGCACTTGGCACCGCGGCCTATATGGCACCGGAGCAAATGCAGGGCGCTGTCGTTGACGGACGTGCCGATGTGTACGCGCTCGGGATCGTGCTGCACGAGATGCTGACCGGCGCGCGACCCGGCCATACAGATGACGGGGCCCTCGTGCTGTCCACACGCGGCGTTCCGCCCTCCGTCTCGTCGCTGGTGCAGCGTTGCTGTGCCGCATCAGCGGCGCGCCGCCCGACCGCAGCGGAGGTGGTGAACGAAATCGACGCCATGGAGGCAAAAAGTCCTCCGTTCCGATCGCTGGCGCGGCGACCCGCGGCCGCGCTGCTCGCACTGGCTCTTTTGATTGCCGGAGGCGCGCTCGGTTGGAGGTGGTGGACCGTGACGGCTCGCGCCAACTGGGCCCGAACGGTTGCGGCTCCGGAAATCGAGCGGCTCTCGTCACAGGGCGATGTTTCGGCGGCGTTCCTGCTCGCGCGGCGCGCGCTGGCGGCGCTGCCGGACGATCCGCATCTGCGGCAGCTCTGGCTGGATACCACCGTACCCGTGACCATCGACACGGCTCCGGAGGGAGCCGACGTCTCGATCGCACCGTATCAAAACCCAGACGAGTGGGTGTCACTCGGCCGGACGCCGTTGAATGACGTTCGCGTGCCACGCACCGTCGTTCGCGCGCGCGTCACGAAGCCGGGTTTCGCCGACATCAACGGGTCGATGCAGCCGCCCGCCATGCACTACGCACTCTCGCCCATCTCCGCAGTGCCGAAAGGCATGGTCCGTGTGGCCGGCGAACACGATCCGCTGCGCCCGGGATTGGTTGGGTCACTCCGCGACTACTGGATTGCGCGATTCGAAGTCACCAATCGCGAATTCAAAACGTTCGTCGACGCCGGGGGATACGGCCGCCGTGATTACTGGAAAGGGCCCTTCATCGATCACGGACGCGCGGTCGCGTGGACCGACGCGATGTCACGATTTCGCGATGCGACGGGTCGTCCCGGCCCGGCGAACTGGCGCCACGGTACCTATCGTGACGGACAGGCGGACTTTCCTGTGACGGGCGTGAGTTGGTACGAGGCGGCGGCGTACGCGGCCTTCGCCGGCACATCGCTGCCAACCATTCATCACTGGTTTGCGGCCGCCGGACCCGGCCGTTTCGCCGACGTGCTCGTCGTCAGCAACTTCAGCGGGACAGGATCGGCCGCAGTCGGCACATACCGGGGTGTCGGACCCTTCGGCACGTATGACATGGCCGGTAACGTGAAGGAGTGGTGTTCGACGGCCGTCGGCGACGGCCGTCAATATGTACTCGGAGGGGCGTGGAACGAGCCGCGATACATGTTCGACGACTACGATGCGCACGACGCGTTCGAACGTGCCGACAACATCGGGTTCCGAGTCGCTCGATACGACGAAGCCTTGCCCGCGCCGCAGGACGCACCCGTGCGCCTCGAGACCCTTCGCGGCGATCTGCCGGCGCGGGTGCCGGTGTCCGATGAGATTTTCGACGTGTATCGGCGCCAATTCGCCTACGATCCGCGTCCCCTCAACGCGAGTACCGAGACCAATGACGCTCGCGACGGATGGGACCGGCAGATCGTCACCTTCGATGCTGCCTATGGACCAGGCGAGCGCGTCCGCGCTTACCTGTTTTTTCCAAAGCACGTCTCGCCGCCATTCCAGACCGTCGTTGTTTTTCCGTCGGCGGATTCCAGACGGTTG
Organism: Vicinamibacterales bacterium; assembly: GCA_035495555.1. Lineage (GTDB taxonomy): Bacteria > Acidobacteriota > Vicinamibacteria > Vicinamibacterales > 2-12-FULL-66-21 > DATJFQ01. Next base: position 33,592 of record DATJFQ010000046.1, on the reverse strand, counting down.
TCCTCGAGCCGGGATATGTCGCTCACGATCGTGGATCTGATTGCAGCCACGGGCCGTGCGGTGATGTATCCGGTCTACAAAGGGACGTACGAGAGGGCTGTGCCCGCTGCGGATGGACCCGCCGCCGCGCGCGACCTGCGGATCGCGTGGTCACGTGATTTGGGGCGCAGCATCGACTATCTGGCGACACGACCGGACATCGACTCGGGTCGGATCGCTTTCTACGGCACCAGTCTGGGCGGAGACGCCGGGATCATTCTGGTGCCGCTCGAGCCGCGGCTCAGGGCCGCGATCCTCCAGAGCAGCGGCCTTTCACGAAGTATGGCCCCGGAGATCGATCCCGTGAACTTCGCGCCTCGGCTCCGCATTCCCGTGCTGCTGTTGAACGGGCGCTATGATTTCGAGCGGCCGCTCGAGACGTCGCAACGTGCGCTCTTCCAGCTTCTGGGCAGCACGTCGAAGGACCACCTCGTGTTCGACACCGGCCACACCCTCGCGAGCGGTGACGTCGCGAGCGCCGTGACGAAGTGGCTCGATCGCTATTTGGGGCCGGTTGCCGGTCCTCGGTAACGATCAATCCGAGAGCAGACCATTAGCCGCGCGGCACGGTCCATGCGCGTTCCGGCGATATCATCAGTCGCATGCCCTTCGGCCGCTCGATGCTCTCTCACTGGCTGCTCGACCCGGAACAGACCTACTTGAATCACGGCACGGTCGGCGTCACGCCGCGGCGTGTGCTCGAGAAGCAGCAGGCGCTGCGCGACGAAATCGAACGCCAGCCGTCCCGCTTCCTCCTCCGCGAGCTCGCCGGAGAAATGCCGGCGCCGTGGCGTGAGAAGTCCCGCCTCCGTGAAGCCATGGACCGCGTCGCGCCGTTCCTCGGATCGCGTCCTGAAGACATGGTATTCGTGCCGAACGTCACGGTCGGAGTCAACGCGGTGCTCGGGTCGATCCCGCTCGCGCCCGGAGACGAGGTCCTCATCACGGATCTCGCGTACGGCGCGGTCCGGACGACAGCGCGAGTCGTCTGCGAGCGCAGCGGCGCCACATTGAAGACGGTTGCGATCGACTATCCGGTGCGTGACTCCGGCGACGTCGTGGAGTCGGTCGTCAATGCCATCACACCAGCGACGAAGCTCGCGATCGTGGATCACGTGACGGCTCAGACGGCGCTTGTCCTGCCGGTCGCGTCGATCGCGCGAGAGTGCCACGCGCGCGGCGTTGCGGTGCTGGTGGACGGCGCCCACGCACCAGGATCGCGTCATGTCGACATCGGCGCACTCGGTGTCGACTGGTATTCCGCGAATCTCCACAAATGGATGCTCACGCCCCGCGGCTGCGGGATCCTGTGGGCCGCGCCGGAGCGACAGTCCATTCTCCACTCGCCAATCGTGTCGTGGGGGCGCGATCGCGGCTTCCTGCACGAGTTCGAGCACACGCCGACGTTCGATCCGACGAGCTTCCTCGCTGCACCTGAAGCGATTGCGCTGCTCCAGGAGTGGGGCTTCGACGCCTGCGTCGCCTATATGCACGGCCTCGCCTGGGATGCCGGCCTCGCGCTGACCGAGCGCTGGCAGACGACGCTCGACACGCCGCGCGAGATGACCGGGGCGATGGTCACGGTGCCCCTCCCGTCCGGCGCCGGCGCGACAGAAGACGACGCGACGCGGCTGCGGCTCGAACTGCTGGTGGAAGACGGCATCGAGGTCGCGCTGCACGCCTACGGCGGCCGCCTGTGGGCGCGGGTATCCACACAGATTTACAACGACACGGCGGACGTGATGTGGCTTGGTGAGGCGGTCGCTCGGCGAGCGTGAGGCGCGAGGCGTGAGGCGTGAGGCGCGAGGCGCGAGGTGACGAGCCCAGCAGCCTCGTCCCGCAGGCGAATTTGGAGCGAACGTCCTACACTGAGGCGGTGATTATTTCAGACCTGCCCACCGTCCGACGGCTTCTTGCGATTTCGCTCGTGTTCACCAGCATCTGTGCGTGCGGTTCGCCGCAGACGCTTCGGGTCGCCGACATTCAGCTCGGGCGATCGCTGAACGCCGATAACAGCATCCGCGAGAGCGCCGCGCAGTTCACCCCGCACGACAGCGTCTACGTCTCGGTGATTACAGCGGGAAGCGGCTCCGGCACCATCGCCGTTCGATGGACGCTGGCGGGACGCGTGCTCGACGAACCCAAGAAGCAGGTGTCCTACACAGACTCCGCAGCCACCGATTTCTCGCTTCAGAGCGCCGCGGGATTCCCGCCCGGGCAGTACACCGCGGAGGTTTTCCTCAACGGCCAGTCCGCGGGCACGAGGACGTTTCGAATCGAGTGATCAAAGAGCGCGCGAATGGGAACTATTCCCGACTGATGAGAGGGTGGGCCCCAGCGCGGCCAGCCCCACGTCGTGCTCGGCGCCCCAAAAGACGTGTCGACGGGGAGGCGCCTGCGGCGCGCCGCGGGGCGCCCCGGCCGCGCCCCCACCCTCGTGATCTTTTCGGCGGATTCTTCGTGAAGCGACGGTCCGCGGGTGGGGCGCAGCGCGGCCACTTCACGAACCAATCCGCCACCACCGACGGCTGAGGCTGATCGCGGTCGCCGTGTGAGTCACAATTGTGGGATGAAACCTCGAATCGATTACCACGCGGCCTCTGCCGCTTACCAGGCCATGGCGGGTCTGGAAACGTTCGTGCGTAACTGCGGCCTGGAGCACCGGCTGCTCGAGCTGGTCAAGACGCGTGCATCGCAGATCAATGGATGCGCGTACTGCATCGACATGCACACCAAGGACGCGCGCGCTGAAGGAGAGACCGAGCAGCGACTCTACGGCCTGTCCGCATGGCGCGAAACGCCGTTCTACACCGACCGGGAACGCGCCGCGCTCGAGTGGGCCGAAGCGCTGACGCTCATCTCCGAAAACGATGTTCCCGACAGCCTCTACGAAGCCGTCCGGCAGCATTTCAGCGAGACGGAACTGGTGAACCTCTCGATGGCGATTATCACCATCAACGGATGGAATCGCCTCGCCATTCCGTTCCGCTCTGTGCCGGGCAGTTATCAGCGGAAGCAGAACACTCAATCGTCTGAGCCGATTACCGTGTGAGTGTCCCGCTTCGGCGGTGAGGATTCGTCTGGAACGCGCGCATCCAGTTCGCGCCCGGTATCCCAGTGCTCGTGCGGGATGGCTTCGTCTCCCACCAGGGCGCGATGCGCGGCGCAATTCTGGGCCTCATCCCAGTCGCCCGTATTGCCGCCGTCGCACGCTAGCGCGGGTCGATGCTCCGTGTAACGGCAAGCAACTCTCGGCGTTTGGCGGGGCTGAAACGCTCGATCGCATACCGCACCGTCGTCCGCGGAATCGCAGGACCATTCGTACGCAGATACGCTTCGAGGCGGGGCGCGTCCTGCTTCCCCGCTTCGCGCAGTGCCCAGCCGACCGCCTTCTGAATCAGATCCGCCGGATCGCCGTGAAGCTCGCGCGCGTTGTCGTAAGCCACGCCGAGTCCAAGGCCGCGGCGCATCGGGACAATGAGCGAGACGATGGAGGCACGTCGAACGCACATATTGCGGTGACGCGCCCAGGCGCGCATCTCCGGGACGAGTTCAGGGCGGTCGGCCAGCAATGGGCCGATCAGCATTCCGCAAATCGCATCGGTTGTCGCCCAGTTCGCCGAGAGGTTCGCCGCCAGCCACGATTTCCACCGGGACAGCAGCTTCGGCGAAAAGCGCCTTCGATAGCGCGCCACTACTTCGATCCCCACCGATTTCGTCTCGAGGTACGGATCGCGCATCAGGGCGTCGGCAAACAACATTGCATCGTCCACGGACCACGCGTCGCGTTGCGCACGGTGGATCTCGCGGGCGAGCGCACGCATGGCGCTGGTCCCGACGTTGTAGAAGCGGAGTCCGTGGTCGCCGCGGAAATACCGCTCTGCGTTGAACTCGACGACGGGTCTCGACATCCGTCGGAGAGCAGCCGAGACGCCGGCGCGTGTGGACACGGCTGCCCTGATCGGCCGGTTGTCAGATGCCTTCATCGCAACCCGTCACGTCTGCGCAGTGCGTTCGACGAATCACGAGAGTGGGGGCGCGGCCGGGCCGCGCTGGGGCCCCACGCGCGGGCCGCCGCACACCGTTGCGCTCAATCAGCCTTCCCGCGGCGGGACTTGAGCGCATCTAGGAGGCGGCCGACTTCGTCGTCTTTCTCCAGCGCGTCCAGCCGGCGATCCACATCGTCGGCCACGAGTTCTGACTTGGCCTGGCTGACGGCTTCGCTGCGCTGCACGCGGGTCTTCAGTCGTTCGAAGTCGGCGACGGGACCGTTCGCACCGATGGCGAGCTGCGCGTCGTTCGCCTTCTCGAGCGCGCGCGCCCGGCGGTGCTGCGCGAGCATGACGTCGCTTTTGCCGCGTGCTTCGCCGAGCTTCTGATCGAGCTGGTCGAGCGCCCGGCGCAGCGTGTCGACCTGCCCCTTTTGATCAGCGAGCTGCCTGGTGAAGCTCTCCGCAAGCTTCGTCAGCGACTGGTAGCGCTCGAGCGCCGCGCGCGCGAGATCGTCCTGTCCTTTGTCCACGGCCAGCTCCGCCTTGCGCATCCACTCGGCTGCCTTGTCCTCGTGCTCCGACTGTTTCTTCTGCAGGAGGTGCTGGTCCGCCATCGCGATCGCCACCTGTGTCTTGACCTGCACCAGCTGATTCTCCATGTCGAGAATCACCTGTTTGATCATCTTCTCGGGGTCCTCAGCGCGATCGATCAGGTCATTGAGATTCGCGCGGACCAGCGTGGCCACACGTTCGAGAACAGCCATCGTGTATTCCTTTCGAATTGGGCGGCCGCGGAGGGCCGCCCGACAATTTCACCGGCGCGGCGTAACCAGGCGCCCCACTCCGCCCCCGCACGCCGCACGCCGCGCTACACTCCCGCCGGCTCGGCTGAACGTGGCGCGTTGTCACCCAGCTTGCGCACCTTCGAGAGCAGGTCGGTCATCGGCACTCCCGAGAGCGCTTCGACGAGCGCCGGCACCTGCGCGGCGATGTCGGTGAGGTCGCTCGTCACTTTGTGCATGCCCGTGGACGAGCCGTTGCCGGTCGACACGACCGTGATCCGGTCGACCTTGCTCAGGGGCGACGCGAGCGCCGCGACGATCTCCGGCATCGCCGTCAGCAGTTTGTCGATGACCGCCGCCTGGTTGTACTCCTGGAACGCCTCCGCTTTGACGTTCATCGCGCGCGCCTCGGCGTCCCCCTTCTTGAAGATGATGTCGGCTTCGGCCTCGCCTCTGGTCCGCGTCGCCGCGGCCGCGCCTTCGGCTTCCGTCGACAGACGGTTCTTCTCCGCGCTCGCGAGCACCTCGATCCGCTGACGCTCGATCTCGGCCTGCTTCAGCACGGTCGCGATCAGCTCCTTCTCGCGCCGCAGGATCTCCGCTTCCTGCACCTTGATCTGCTGCTCGCGCTCGACCTGCTGGACGCGCACGGACTCGGCGATGACCTGCTGCTGCATCACGTTGGTCTGGATCTCGTATGCCTTATCCGCCTGGGCCTGCTGCTTTTTCGTGGTCTCGAGGAACTGCGCTTTCTTGATCTCGAGGTCGCGCACCGCCTCGGCCTGCTTCGTCTGCGACAGGGTCTCGGCCAGCACGCGCTCCTGATCCGCCTGCGCCTTCGCAATAGCCGATGCGCGCTGCGCCTCGGCGCGCTTGATCGCGGTGTCGCGATCAGCCTCCGCGGCCGCCACGTCGGCGTCGCGCTTGATGCGCGCGACGTCAGGCCGACCCATGTTGACGATGTACTCGTTCTTGTCGCGGACCTCTTTGATGGTGAACGACACGACCTCGAGGCCCATCTTGTTCATGTCGTCTGCGCACGTCGACCGCATCCGGTCGGCGACCATTTCCGGCTCCTTCACAATCTGTTCGACCGTGAGCTGGCCGATGATGCCGCGCAAATGGCCTTCCATCACGAGGCGGATCAGGCTCTCGCGCTGGTCCTGCGGCTTGGTCAGGAACTGCTCGGACGCGGTCTGGATCGATTCGATATCCGACTTCACCTTGATCTGCGCGACGGCTTCAACGGTGACGGCCACACCCTGCTTCGTGTAAAGGTCCTGCACCGGCGCCACGTCGAACGACATCAGCTCGAGCGACAGCTGCCGGTACGACTCGACCATCGGGAAAATGACCGTGCCGTGCCCCTTGACGATGCGCGTTCCACGGAAGCCGTAGACGATCAGCGCTTCGTGCGGTCCCGCTTTCCGATAGAGCGACGCGAGGAACGATCCGAGCAGCGCGATCGCCAGCACCATCAGCCCGACGATCACCCAGAACTGGACACTCATCTGCACACCCATTGGGTTGCCTCCAACTGTTCGAACTCAGTCAATTCCCAACTCCCAAATCCCAAGTCCCAATTCGCAATTCCCAATTCCCAATTCCCAACTCCCAATTGGAAGTTAGTCCTGTATTTCCTCCGACAGCTCGCTCCAGCGGCGCACGATCGCGATTCCGCGGTCATAGGCGATGACGACGACCTCCGCGCCCTTTTCAATCGGCTGCCCGTCCTCGCTGCGCGCGCCGCACGACTTGCGGGTGCCGCCCTGCGTGTAGACCAGCTCTCCGGTCCCTGCCTGGCGGATCGGCTGCGTGAGCCGGCCGAGGACGCCCACCATGTGGTAGTCCACGAGCTGCATGTTCTCGTGCGGCGACCAGAGCACTTTCGCCATCAGGAAAAAGACGATCGCCGAACCCGTCAGTCCAACGGGCACGGCGGCAACGAGCGCCGGGACGGTGAGCCACCGGAATTGAGCGGTCAGCAGGTACCCGGCGCCGCCAAACCAGGCGAGAAACGCCATGATCGTCGCGAAGTTGATCGGGCCGACGCTGTGCAGCGGCCCGGCGCCGACATGGCCGACGGGGACGTGTGTCTCCCACGGGAACTGCACGTGCATGTCGACGACCCCGAACGCGAACGAAATCACGCTGAGGACGAATCCGAGAACGAAGCAGCCGAGGAATAGCTGCGGCCAGTTCATGACGCCTTCTCCTCCGGGAGTAACGTCTGCGCGAGACGATCGACGAGGCCCGGCATCGACAGCATCTCGCCCAGGAGCACGAGGCACTTGCGCGTGTCCGCGTGCGTCGCGATGCGATCGAGCGCCGCGCTGAGGACCTGGTCGTACGAGAAGCGAATCGCACCCTCGCTCATCCACCGATCGAGCGATGTCTCGATGGACGCGATCTCCGGACTCAGCTCCGTGCTGAATCCCGGCGGGTCGCTGACGAGATATCCGGGGTGCACCTTGAAGAACCGGGAGAGCAACTGACGCGTGTCGTGGGTCAGGTGCTTGCGTTCACCTTTCTCAATCAGCGACAGGTAGGACTGACTGATCGACTTGCCCAGCTCTGATTTGACGGCTCGAACGAGCTCCGCCTGGGTCATCGGGCGGCCGAGCCCTCGAAGATCGCCTTCGAGCTGCCGGAGCTGACGGAGCTTCTGTCCGAGCGTCATTTACGATATGTAATATAGGTTTTGCGATTTGTAATTGCAAGCCCTGGGGTATCGCCGCAAAGTTCATATTCCCCAAGCATTTACGATGGCGATTGTCGAAAGCGGAATTGGAAGGCGTCGAGCGAGGTGGGAAAGCGCGGCGACGGGAGGAGCCGCCGGCGCCTGACGCGGGTGGCGACTCAGCTGTTCTCGAGGCTGCGCCACAGATACCAGCACGCGACGGTGCGGTACGGCCGCCACGGCTCGGCGATTTTGCGGAGCCGATCGGGTTTCGGCCGCTTGCGCAGTCCGTACAACCGCTGGACCGCGACGACAATGCCGAGATCGTCGACGGGTAGAACGTCTGCCCGATGAAGCCGGAACATCAGGAACATCTCCGCGGACCATCGCCCCAGGCCCTTCACCTTCGTGATCGCGGTGATCACGTCCTCGTCGCCGAGAGAGTTCAGCGAGTGCAGCGGCAGATCGCCGTTCGACGCGTGCTTCGCGAGATCGCGCACGTAGGCAATCTTCTGTCGACTGAGGCCTGCGCTGCGGAGCGCCTCGTCTGCCGTCTTTTCGATTGCCTCGGGTGTCGCAACGCCGCCCGGCATGAGATCGAGGATGCGACGGTGAATCGTGGCCGCGGCCTTCGTCGAGAGCTGCTGCGACGTGATCGTGCGCACGAGCGCGGAGAACGGATCGAGCGACGGCGTATCGAGGATCGTCCGGTGCTTGTACTTGCGGACGACGGGGGCGAGAACGGGATCGCGCCGCATCAACGCGCGACGCGCCCGCGCGAAATCCTCAGGGGTCATCGGAACGGACACGCACCCAGTGTATGCGCTACAGGTGAGCTTCAAACCGCAGCCGGTGCGTCCTGACGTCCGACGGGCAAGTGCAGTGGCGCGACGTCAATGAAGCGCCACAAGTACACGGTTCGCGGCGGGTGTGTAGCGCGCACCTTCAGTTGCGCGCGTTCAGGTGTGTAGCCTGCCGCTTCGGTTGCGCGGAACACGGAAATCCGTGTTCAGCTGCCGACGCCGGCAGGTTGGCAGATTGTTGCCGTTTCAGGCGAAAACATCTCCACTTCTACCGTTCCCCCGGCCGCAAGCCGCCACCCACGGCCGCGTAACGGAACCCGCTTCCCTTCTTTGTCCCGCTGGATACTCAAATGTAAGTACCTCATCCCGTTCGACTTAGCAGGCATATCCGTTGCAGTTCGGCTGGGCCAGAGTTCCCTTGGCGGCCACGCGCCGCCGTTCTCACACGGTGCAGCGGCCCGAGCGCCTGCGGCCCGACCGAAGCGATGGAAGGCAGCGCACGGAGGACATCGCCGAACGAGAGCGAGCGGAGGTGGGACCCGCGAGCGTGAAGGAGGATACCGTGGCAAAGGAAGATCGCGGATTCGCGTCAATGGATCCGGCCAAGCAGCGTGAGATTGCGAGCAAAGGCGGCAAAGCGGCGCACCAGAAGGGCACTGCGCACGAGTGGACGAGTGAAGAAGCCCGCGACGCGGGGCGCAAAGGCGGCATCGCCAGCCATCGTCGTCGTCGCGAGCAGACGGGCGGGCCCGACGACACGGACGCCGGCAATAACGGCGGCATGAACAGCGATACCGCCGGCGGCCAGTAGCAACGCCGCCACACCGGGGGGCGCCCGGGGCCCCTCCACTTTCCGCTTGCGGCATTGCCAGTTGCCGCTTGCGGTGCCATTACGGGTCGCGCACGCGATCACGCCGCCTGACTAACTGCATCCCTCACGCGAGCGATCACGCGCTCTCGCCCGAGCAGCGCAAGCACTTCGAACAACCCGGCGCTGACCGCCCGTCCCGTGACAGCCACACGCGTCGCGTGGATCAGTGCGGCGGCCTTCAGACCCACGCGCTCGGCAGTCGAACGCAGGACGGGTTCGATTGACGCGGCGTCCCAGACCGACGGCGACTGCTGAAATTCTGACGCGAGCACACCAAGCGCTTCTTTCGCGTTGCCCACAAGGTGCCTGGCGGCCGCCGCGGGATCGATGTCGGGCTGGTCCACGAGAAAAGGCTTCAGATCGTCGACGAGTTGATCCAGCTTTTTGACGCGCGGTTTGAGGAGATCGAGAACCGATGCGATCCAACCCGCGTCGCTCGTCGACAGCGTGTCGCGCCACAGTCCCTGCTCGCGCAGCATAGGTTCGATCCGGCGCAGCAACTCCTGCGCACCGAGCCGCGCGATGTGCTGCTGGTTGAACCAGTCCAGCTTTTCGGGATTGAAGACGGCGTTGCCGCCGCTGATCCCTTCCAGCGTGAACTGCGCGATCAGCTCCTCCTTCGTGAACAGTTCACGGTCGCCGCCAGGCGACCAGCCGAGCAGCGCAAGGAAATTGACCATTGCCTCCGGCACGTATCCGAGACGGTGGTACTCCATCACTGAGGTCGCGCCATGCCGTTTGCTCAGGCGCTTCTTGTCGGGGCCGAGGATGAGCGGCACGTGCGCGAACGCGGGCGGCGCGGCGCCAAACGCCTCGTACAGGAGGACCTGCTTCGGCGTGTTCGAAATGTGATCGTCGCCCCGCACGACGTGGGTGATCTGCATCTCGATATCGTCGACGACGACGGACAGGTGATACGTCGGATGACGATCCGATCGCAGGATGACGAAGTTCTCGATGTGCTCGTTCTCGAACTTCACCGGCCCATGCACAAGATCGCCGAAGGTCGTCTGGCCGGCCGGCACCTTGAAGCGGATCGCGCCCTCGTCGACGTAGGCCTTCCCTTCGGCAACGAGCCGCTCGGCGTGCTCGCGGTATTTCTCGAGCCGCTGCGATTGGAAGTACGGCGCGTGTGGTCCTCCGACGTCGGGTCCTTCATCCCAGTCGAGACCCAGCCAGCGCAGTCCGTCGACGATGCCGGCGACCATGTCCCAGGACGAACGCTCGGTATCGGTATCTTCGATGCGCAGCACGAACGTGCCGCCGTGGCGGCGCGCGTGCAGCCAGTTGAAGAGCGCCGTGCGCGCCCCTCCCACGTGCAGGTAGCCGGTTGGCGAGGGGGCGAAGCGGACGCGGATCATGTGAGTAGTGTAGAGATCAACTACACAACTTCACAACTTCAACAACTACTCAAGGCGTCAGGTGCGGGGCCCTGTCAGCGCTAAAAAACCTCTCCAAAATAGCTCCAGAAATACTCGCGCGATTTTTCCAGCAGCGAGCGCTGGGGCCATGTCGCGGGATCGAGGCGATGCGACAGACGCAGGTCCGCGTCGAAATCCTGGGCGACGCGCGCGGCGAAGCCAGGGTCGGTGACGCCCACGTTCATTTCGTCGTTCATCTCGAGCGACCGGTTGTCGAAGTTCGCTGACCCGAACATCGAAAATATGTTGTCGACGACCATCAGTTTCGTGTGCATCATCGTCGGCTGGTATTCGTAGATGTCGATGCCGAGATCCATCAGCTTCTGGTACGACTGCCGGCTCGCATATTTCACGGGGAGCGCGTCGGTGTGGTCGCCTTCGACGAGGATCCGAATCCTGACGCCGCGAGCCGCCGCCTGACGGAGCGCCCACTCCGAGGACTCGTCCACGATGAAGTACGGAGAGCAGATGTCGAGCGTGTGGCGCGCAGCAGCAATCGCGAGCAGATAGAAGTGCTTGAGGTCGTTGCTGCGGTTGTTCGCGGAGCTGCGAAGGACGAACGCCGCATCGCGCGGCCGCGCCTCCGGCGGCGCCTCCAGCGGCTCGACCATCGGTTTGACGGGACCGGCGGTGTCCACGAAGTTTTCGTTGAACGCGCCTTCCATCAGCCGCGCGACCGGCCCCGTCACACGAACCATGGAATCGCGCCAGTGGTCCGGATCCTGCGCGTTCCCGAGCCAGTGATCGCTGACGCCGGCGCCTCCCGTAAACCCGATCTTGCCGTCGATCACCAGAATCTTGCGGTGCGTGCGGTAGGTCAGATTGTCGAGCGTCCACCATCGCGCCTTCCCGAAACGCCCGACACGCGCGCCGGCCTGTCGCAAGTGCTCGATGTCGTCCTCCGACATGCGGTTCGACCCAAACGCGTCGACCACCAGATTCACCTGGACGCCGCGATGCGCCGCGGCCACCAGCGCTGGCGTGAACTGGTTTGCCACGCGGCCTTTCTCGTAGATATAGGTTTCGAATGCGATGCGCCGCGTGGCGTGGTTGATCGCGTCGAGCATCGCGGGAAAGAACTGGTCGCCGTTGGTGAGCAGGGTGTACTCGTTGCCGCTCGTCGTCTCGACGCCGAGGAGTGTCGTAATGTATCCGGCAAACTGAGGATCCTGCGCGGCATACGCGCTCTCGATCTCGAGCGTCTGCTCGTCCTGCGAAAGCGTCAGGACGAGGGCGATGATGCCGCAGACGATCAGGATCGAAAGGACGAGCTTGTGCGCGTAGTGCAGGCGCGCGAACCGTTCGAGGCGAGGCCGCCGCAGATCGAGCACGCGCGGCGGGTGTGCAAATCCGGGTCCGTTTCTACATAATCTCGGGGGAGGCCTTTTCGAATGCGCAGTTCATATGTGGTCACCGGCGCCGCGCTGCTGCTGGCAAGCGTCGGCCTGGTGCGCGCGTCCGCGAACGCGGCAACGGCCGCGCCGGGGACGATTGAAGTCCAGGGGATCGCCGGGAACATCGAACACGGGCAGTACCTGGTGGAAAACGTCGCGATGTGCGTCGAGTGCCACTCGGATCGCGACGCCGCAGGCAATATCATCGAAGCCACGCGCTTCCACGGCGGCCCTGTGCCGGTGCGGCCGCCATGGCCGAACGACTGGGCGATTCGCGCACCGCGGAATGCCGGATTGCCCGGCTATGACGACGAGCAGGCGCTGCGGCTCCTCACTGAAGGCGCCATCGGCCGCGATGGCCGTCAACTCCGGCCTCCGATGCCCCGTTTCCACATGTCGAAGCAGGACGCCGCCGACGTCATCGCCTTCATGCGGTCTCTCAAATAACGGCGGGCTCGCCCCGCCGGGACCCTCGCGCGTTTTCGGCACGTACCACTCCGTTCGTGATAGGGTCACGCTCGGCTGACCGTGCAACCCCGTTCGAGTCGTGACATCGCGGTAACGACCGCGCCCGGGTCTTCCCGGGCAATCGGACTCTGGACCGCCGTCGCGCTCGTCATGGGGAACATGATCGGGTCCGGCGTGTTCCTCCTGCCGGCGTCGCTCGCGCCTTTCGGCGGGTTGGCGCTCGGCGGATGGGCGGTCTCGACGGTCGGCGCCGTCCTGCTGGCGCTCGTCTTCGCGCGCCTCTCGCGCTTCAATCCGGCGACAGGCGGTCTGTACGCGTACACACGCGACGCTTTCGGCGAGGTCCCGGGGTTTCTGGTGGCGTGGGGCTACTGGATTTCCGTGATCTGCGGCGACGCGGCGCTTGCCGTCGCGTTCGTCGGGTACCTTCACCCGTTCGTGCCCGCGATCGTCGACAAACCCGCGGCCGCCGCCCTGCTCGCGGTCGGCGTCGTCTGGGTCCTCACGTTCGTGAACATCGCGGGGATCCGAAAGGCCGGGCAGGTCCAGATCGTCACCACCGCCATCAAGATCGTCCCGCTCGTCGTCATCGGCGCGATCGGGCTGATTCATTTCAACGGCGCGCACTTCGCGCTGGCGGACACGAGCGTCAGCGCGGTGGCCGGAGGGATTACCGCGAGCGCCACGCTGACGCTGTTCGCGATGCTCGGAGTCGAGTGCGCGACCATCCCTGCAGGCGACGTGCAGGACGCGGATCGGACGATTCCGCGGGCGACGGTCGTCGGGACGGTGTTGACCGCCGCGATATACATCGTCAGCACGGTGGGCCTGATGTCGCTCGTCGCGCCGGACGCGCTGAGCCACTCGACGGCGCCGTTCGCCGACGCCGCACGGCTGCTGGGAGGCGACGGCTTCGCCGCCGTCATCGCCATCGGCGCCGCAATCTCCTGCTTCGGCGCGCTGAACGGCTGGATCCTGATCGTCGGTCAACTGCCGCTGGCGACCGCGCGCGACGGCCTCTTTCCCGCCGTGTTCGCGCGGATGTCGTCACGCGGAACGCCGTCGGCAGGGCTGGTCATCGCAGCGAGTCTGACGACGGCGCTCATCGCCATGAACTACTCGCGCGGGCTCGTGCAGCTCTTCACGTTCATGATCCTGCTCGCGACGCTGAGCACGCTCGTTCCCTACGCGTTCTGCTCGCTGGCTGCGTTCATGCTGCAGCGACAGGATCCACGGATGCGCCTCAACGCTGGCGGCGCGCTGGTGTGCGCGGGCGCGTTCGCATATTCGCTCTGGGCGATCGGCGGTGCCGGGGCCGACGTGGTTTACTGGGGATTTCTGCTTTTGCTGGCCGGCCTGCCTGTCTACGTCTACGTTCGAAGGGCTCGCCGCTGACGCACACCGGAAGGGGTGTACGCAGGCGCTTTCGCATATACTCCGTCTCGCCCCAGCGGCCCCCAGCCGCTGTCTAGCGTAGCGTGTCCGCCGTGGCCCCCAACGTGTCGGAGGTGGTCCAATGGGTTTGCTCGACGACGTCAAAGGCATGCTCGCGCAGTACGCCGCAGGCACTCCGCCTGCCGGAGACGCGTCCGCTCACTTCGATCAGATAGCGCAGTCGGTCGATCGGAACACGCTCGCGAAGGGTATTGCCGCCGCGATGCACTCGACCGATACGCCGCCGTTCGCGCAGATGGTCTCCCAGTTGTTCGCCAACGGCAGCGCCGAACAGAAGATGGCGATGATCTCCACCCTGCTGTCGTCGATCACGCCGGAGCAGCGCGCGCAACTCACCTCGATGATTCCCGGCCTGGCGGGCGTCGCCAGCGGAGCCGCCTCGCCGACCGCGATTCCGCCGAGCGCGGTGCAGTCGCTGGCGCAGCACGTCGAACAGCACAATCCGGGAATCGTCGAACAGATGAGTGCGTTCTACGCGGCCCATCCGATGCTCGTGAAGACGCTGGGAAGCGTCGCGATGATGATCGCGATGCGTAAAATCGCCCAGCATCATCCCGGCGCGTGAGCCGCCGCCGCGCCAGGCGGCATCAACAAGGAGCAGACGATGTTCAAAGGATTCAAGCAGTTCATCCTGCGCGGGAACGTGGTGGATCTGGCCGTCGCGGTCGTCATCGGGGTGGCGTTCGGCGCCGTGGTCGCTGCGCTCGTGAAAGACCTGCTCACGCCCCTCATCGCCGCACTGGTGGGCAAACCGGACTTTTCGGCGATCAGGTTCACCGTCAACGGCAGCGAGTTCCTCATCGGCGACTTCATCAACGCGCTGGTCGCGTTCATCCTCGTGGCAGCGGCGATTTACTTCTTCGTCATCGCGCCGATGAACGCCATCACGGAGCGCCGCCGCCGCGGCCAGGCGCCGCCCGATCCGACGACGAAGAAATGCCCGGAGTGCCTGAGCGAAGTGCCGATCGCCGCACGGCGCTGCGCCTTCTGCACGCAGCCTGTGGCATAGCGCATGCTGCCGTCAGTAGCTAGTAGCCAGTAGCCAGTAACCAGTCGCCAGTTATCAGTTACCAGTCGCCAGTCGCGAGTCGTCAGCAGAAGAACTGACTGGAAACTGGCGACTGGAAACTGGCTACTGGCTACTGGCTTGGCTATAGCGATCTCAGGTATTGCACCAGATCCGCTTTCTGCGTGTCCGTCAGGTGCAGATTGAAGAGCGTGTCGTAGTGGTTGACGACCGCCAGCAGATCGGGCGCACTGCCATCGTGGAAGTACGGCGCGTGAAACGCGAGCGCGCGCAGCGGCGTCGTCCGGTATTTGCCCGTCGCCGTACGTTCGGCGTACCCAGGATCCATCCCGACTTCAGACGGATCGTGCAGGAACGGAACGGTCTTGTCCGGTCCGCTCAGCACGTCGGTCAACAGCGGCTGCACGTGGCACGTGTTGCAGCCCGCCTGACCGCGGAACAGATCCTTGCCGCGGGCCGCGGCCGCCGGATCGAAGCTTCCGGGGTCCGGTTTTGGCGGGTTCAAGCTGAGTTGATACGCGAGCAGATTCGGGAGCTTCGGCGTGACGAGGTCCGGCGTTTGGGAGATCGTGAGGCCGATCCGTGGGTCGCTGAAGCTGCCGTGGCCGCCCATCTGACTGACGCCGACATAGGCGTTCCAGTAAGAAATCGGGCCGTCTGCCGTGACGGTTTCGAAGCCCACCCCTTTCAATCCGTAGATCGGCGGAATGACGATCGGCAGCGACGGGCTGTTCAGCGGGATGATCGACGTTCCGTTGAACGCGTGGTGCCGCGGGTCGTACTTGCCGGGCCCCCACGTCCTGAACTCCGCCTTCGTGGCATCGTCCAACGCCGGCGAGAGCGCGACGATCGCGCCGACGTTCAGGTCGGTATTTCCCCAACCGTCGAGACGTTTGCCGATCCCGGCTGCAAACGAGTTGTCGACCGTCGAGTGACAGAACGCGCAGGTGATGCCGATACTCGTCAGCTGGCCGGTGTCGCTCACCTGTCCCTTGACGCCGACGACGGCGTTGAGCTTCAGGAGCGCGATCGTCACGGCGGGGTCGTTGAGGTTGACCTGGCCGGCGGCGAGCGCGGACGTCACTTCCGGCGGAAGCGCGTCGACGTCGACCTTGAGGCCGACTGCAAGGGCCGTCGCCGGGCTGACGGTTGAAATCACTTCGGGCATGCGCAGGACGTCCGTCCACAACTGCTCGTCGCCGAAGGTGTCGTAACGGAACGTCTGCTGTCCCAGTTTCGTGGGTGAATTGCTGTTGTCCTGGCTGGCCGCCTTCACGACTGTGCGGGATACGGGTAC
This sequence comes from Vicinamibacterales bacterium, assembly GCA_035495555.1. Lineage (GTDB taxonomy): Bacteria > Acidobacteriota > Vicinamibacteria > Vicinamibacterales > 2-12-FULL-66-21 > DATJFQ01. Next base: position 17,363 of record DATJFQ010000046.1, on the reverse strand, counting down.
GATCCCGGACAGGGCGAGCGCGAGGCCCGCCATGTAGGCGACAGAGGCTGCTTTGATGACTCGCATGGGCCGAGACACTCCCTTTCCGTGCAGGACCGCCGACCGGCACGGCGGCGGTGAGGAGACTCAGCGATCAGAGTCTGACGCCGGACAAAGGTGACAGGCGATTCGCGTTATCACGGACGCGACCACGCGATCACATCGCGGTCGATAGAAGCGGAACGCCTCCGACGCGGTGGCGCCGGTCCGCGCCAGGAGCAACCGCCGAAGCGCGGCGCGCGCGCGCGACAGCCGCGTCTTCACCACGTCGTCCGAGACGCCCAGACATTCGGCTGACTCGGCTGTATTCAATCCTTCCACTTCGCGGAGCACGAACACTTCACGAAGGCCATCGGGGAGCGCATCGATGGCCCACTCGAGGAGCGTCCGGATCTCGCGGCTGAACGCCTGCCGTTCGGGATTATCCGAGGCGTTTCGGCCGACGAACGGCTCCACGTTCGCGTGCTCGATGTCGCAGGTCGTGTAGCGGCCCTGACGCCGAACGCGCGCGAGCGATTCGTTGATGGCGATCCTCGTCAGCCACGTCGAGAACCGCGCGGTTCCGTTGAACTGGCGCAGATGGGTGAAGGCATTGACGTAGGCCTGCTGCATCACGTCTTCGGCGTCCTGCTCGCCGCGGACGATTGCCCGGGCGGCGCGGTAAACGCGCTCGTTGTACCGGCGCATGAGCAGCTCGAACATGCCCGTGTTGCCGGCGAGGACCTCACGGATGACGTCCTCGTCTGTCTGCTCAGGTTGCTCGACAGTGGCGAGCGAGGCGAATCCCGTAATCATTGAGTCGAACTCCAGGTCTGTGACTCGCCACTGCCGGAAAAGTGACGAGGTGCCCGCCGCGTGGCAATACCGTTGCACTTCACGCTCAGGGAGCCGGGCGTATGCCCGTTTCATTAGATGCACGGCGAGCCAGTTCGTTTCCCGCCTCGCGAGGTACCAGCGGTTTCGTTCGACGAAAACCCTCCTTCGTTTGCTGTGACAACGCGCAGCGGTGCGCATATTGCCGGCGATTCCGGTTCGCCGACGTTCTCGATCAGGGTGCCCGACAGGGCCGCGTGGGCCCTCCTGCAGAAGAGCAGCACGTACGAGGCGGCGACGGCGTTCGTGCGCGGCGATTTCGATATCGAAGGGAACATCGTGGCGGCGCTCCGCTGGTGGTACGGCCGCCCGGCGAGCGCGGCGACATCGTTCGTGCTCCGCACACTGAGGCACCTGCACCTGGAGTCGTGGCTGCAGAGCCGCGCGCGTGCGCGAAGCAACATCCGGTTTCATTACGATCGCTCGAACGGCTTCTACGAACAGTTCCTCGACGAGCGTCTCCAGTATTCGTGCGCGTACTTCACCGCTCCCGGCGGGTCTCTGGACGACGCGCAGGCGGCGAAACTCGACCTCATCTGCCGCAAACTGGGCGTCCGTGCCGGGATGCGCCTGCTGGACATCGGCTGCGGATGGGGAGGGCTCGTGCTGCACGCGGCGGAGTGCTACGGCGCGATCGCGACCGGCTGCACGTTGAGCGAGGGTCAGTTCGCGCGCGCGACGGCGCAGGCCCGCGAGCGCGGTCTCGAGTCGCGCGTAACGATTCTGAACGCGGACTACCGCGAACTTGACGGACGCTTCGATCGAATCGCGTCAGTCGGCATGTACGAGCACGTCGGCCGGCGTCGGCTGGACACGTATTTCGTTCGGCTCTCGCGGCTGCTTCAAGACGATGGGCTTGCCCTCAACCACGGCATCGCGCGGCCGGAAAGCGTGACCGACGACGACATGACGTTCTTTCTGAGGGACCACGTCTTTCCAGGCGGCGAGCTGCCCTACTATAGCGACGTCGTGCGGTCCGCCGAGCGAGCCGGGCTCGAGGTGATCGACGTCGAGAACCTGCGCCCGCATTACGCGCTGACCTGTGCGGAGTGGGTGCGCAGGCTGCAGGCGCGGCGTGAGACGTGCCTGACGTTCGTCGACGAGCAGACGTATCGAACGTGGCTGCTGTATCTCGCGGGATCCGCCGTGAGCTTCGAACGGGGCGAGACGGAGTTGTATCAGACGCTGCTCGCGAAGCGAATCCCCGGCGCGCCGCGGCGCCTTACGCGCGAACAACTGGTGTTGAAAAGCCGCTCGTAGCGGCCTCCATCGAACATCGAACATCGAACATCGGCCATCGGCCATCGGCCGGAATATGCAGAGGGCATTCGGAGTTCTATCCGCTATGCGGGCTGGCATGCTCATCGCGGCGGCGGCGGTCACAGTGGCGGCAGTCGGATCTGAGCCGGCGCGTCTCACGCCGCCAGCGCGTCACGTGGTGCTGGCGGAGCTGTTTACGTCCGAAGGCTGTTCGAGCTGTCCTCCGGCTGACGCGCTGCTGCAGCGACTCGCCGCGGCCTCTCCAATCGAGGGCGTCGAGGTCCTCGCGCTCGAGGAGCACGTCGACTACTGGGACACCCTTGGCTGGCGCGATCCCTTTTCCTCGTCCGGGTTCACACGCCGCCAGTCCGACTACGACGCGCGCGTCTTCCGGAACGGCGATATCTACACGCCGCAGGTCGTGGTCGACGGCGCCTTCGATGCGATCGGCAGCGACACACGGAGCGTGCGGGACGCGATCGCCCGAGCCGCGACGCGTCCGGGCGCGGACCTTCGCGTCACCGCAGCTGCCGCAGACGGTCGTGCGCATACCGACGTTCACGTGGATATTCCAGCGAGCCTCGATCACCGGAAAGACGCCGACATCGTTGTCGCGATCGTCGAGGACGGCCTCACGTCGCACGTCGAGCGGGGTGAAAATCGCGGCCGAACGCTTCCGCACGCGTCCGTTGTGCGGTCGATGAAAACGATTGGCGCGGTCAAATCAACCCTGCCGACCGCGGACGCCGTCGCGGACGTTCCGCTCGATCGCGCCTGGCAGATGCCGCACCTTCGCGTGGTCGCGTTCGTTCAGGAACACAGCACGCTGAGGATTCTGGGCTCTGTATCGCAGTCTTTCAGCGAGAGCCGCTGAAGTGAGATTTGGGAGTCGGGAATTGGGAATTGGGAATTATCGAGAATTCACCGATTCCCGTTCGACCTGCGCACCGAGCGAGCGCAGCCGATCCACGAGTGCCGCGTATCCCCGCTCGATCGTTTCCACCGGTGAAATTCGGCTCTCCCCTTCCGCAGCCAGCGCCGCGGCCACGAGCGCCATTCCGGATCGCAAATCCCGGCTGTCGAGCGCGCGGCCTTTCAGGCGCGTGCGGCCGGTCACGATCATGCGATGCGAGTCGCACAGGAACAGCTCGGCGCGCATCGCGCTCAGTTGTTCCAGGGCGAAGAGCCGCAATTCGTACAGCCAGTCGTGCACGAGGGTGCGGCCTTCGGCCTGTGTCGCGAGCACGCTTGCGAGGCTGATCATGTCGCTCGGGAAGCCCGGCCAGAGCCCGGTCGTGATCCGTCCTGCCGCGGTGAGCGGCGCCGATTCGACGCCGAACCGCTCGTCGTCCAGCGTGCAGCGGAGCCCCATTTTCACGAGCGGCGCGGCAATCACTTCCATGTCAACCGCCCGCGCACCGGTCACCTCGACGTCTCCGCCGGTGATTGCCGCTATCACAGCCCAACTGCCCGCTTCGATGTAGTCGCCGACGAGGCGGTGCGCGGCGCCGCGCACCTGCCGCGGCGGAGAGATGCGCAGCGTGGGCGTGCCGGCACCCTCGATGCCGACGCCCATCTTGCACAAGAACTCGCAGAGGTCCACAACGTGCGGCTCCATGGCGGCGTGCCGGATTTCGGTCGGACCGTTGGCCGCCGCCGCAGCGAGGAGCGCCGTTTCCGTACCCGTCACCGACGCCTCGTCCAGATACATCGACGCGCCGGTCAGTCCATCGGGCGCCGACAGCACGTGTCCCGGTTCGTCGTGCGCACGCGCGCCCATCGCGCTCAGCGCAAACAGGTGTGTCGCGATCGTGCGGCGGGCCGGAAAGTCGCCGCCGGGAGGCGCGAGCCGCGCCGACCCAAGCCGCGCGAGCAGCGGTCCCAGCAGCAGTACGGATCCGCGGAGCCGCCCCACCAGCTCCGCATTCGGGTCGTCGCGTGTCACGCGTGCGCAGGTAATCGTCAGCGAGGAGGTCCCGCGGCCTTCGACGCTCGCGCCGACATCGATCAGCAGATCGAGGAGAACGTCCACATCGCGAATGCGGGGGACGTTGGTCAATCGGCACGGCTCGGATGTGAGCAGACAGGCGGCCAGGAGCGGCAGCGCGGAGTTCTTGTTGCCTTCGACGGTGATGCGTCCCGACAACCGGCGGCCGCCTTCGATGCGTAGAGTTGCCATGCTGTTCGTTCTCTAGTGGAACACGTCTGCTCGTGCCGGCGGGTCCCCTGCGCGAGCAGCCCCACCGCGTGCTCAGCGCCCGGAAAGACGTGTCGACGAGGAGGCGCTTCCGCGCGCGGCGGGGCGCCCCGCTCGCGCCCCCACCGGCGAGTCCGTCAGAGGAGGATCCCATCCTCGCGCCGCCTCGCACATTCCGTCACCACTCTCCCAGATACACCACTTCTTCGCGCAGCTCGACGCCGAACTGCTCGCGCACCTCATCGCGGCAGCGGGCGATCAGCCGCCGGATGTCGGCGGCGGTCGCGCCATGGTCGTTGACGATGAAGTTCGCGTGCGTCGGGGAGACCGCCGCACCGCCTTCGCGCGCTCCCTTCAGCCCGGCGCGATCCACCAGTGCGCCCGCGGAAGCGGGGATGCCGTCGGGGATGAGGTCGCGGCGCGGATCGGGATTCTGGAAAATGCAGCCGGCACTCGGCGTCTCGAGCGGCTGTGTTCTCTTGCGGTAGGCGAGCGACTCGCGCGCGATCGTCCGCAGCGCCGACGGCTCGCCGTGGACGACCTGAAAATCGGCAGAGACGACGACCTCGCCCGTCCGCTGCACGCGGCTCTCGTCGTATCCAAACTCCATGTCAGTCCCGCTCACGGTCGCCAGCGACCCGGAAGGCGCGATCAGCTCCACTCGCGCGATCAGTTCGCCGATCAGGCGTCCGCGGAAATGCGCGTTTCCTCTCACGGCGCCCCCGACGGTTCCCGGCGTTCCCGCCCATGCTTCGAGCCCCGCGAGCCCGCGGCCGATCGTCCATCGCACCAGGCCGTTGATCGTGACGCCGGCATCGGCGCGAACGTGTCTGCTGTCGACTTCGCGGATGCTGCCGCCGTGAATACGCAGGACGATCCCACGCACGCCCGCGTCGGCCACGAGCACGTTCGAACCGCCGCCGAGCACGCTGACGGCGACGCGCGCGTCGGCTGCCGCGCAGACGACCCGGCGGATCTCGTCCGCGGTCGCGGCGGTCACGAGCCAGTCAGCGGCGCCTCCGACCTTGAACGTCGTCAACGGCGCAAGCGGCGCGTCGGGCTGCGCACGAACTGCCCCAACGATTGCTGCGAGGCGGTCGCCGATGGATTTGACCGGAGGCATTGGCTGCTGGCCATCTCCATCCTACGGCGTCGCTCCCGGAAATGCAGATAGAATGTGCCGGCCTTGCCGATGCCCCGCGATGACGTTCGGGATTTCGCCGGCCGCGTCGCGATCGTGACCGGCGCCGCCCGCGGGCTGGGGCGGGCCGCGGCGTCGCGGCTCCTCGAGCGCGGGGCATCCGTCGCGATCAACGTTCGCGGCGCCGATCGCGCCGCGCAGATCGCGCGCGAGCTCGGGCCGGAGGTCCTGCCGCTCGACGGCGACATCGCCGCGGACGGCGTGCCGGAACACGTGGTCGAACAGACGGTGAATCGATTCGGCCGCGTCGACATCCTCATCAACAACGCGGCGCTGCCGCTCACGACGAGATTCGAAGGGATCTCTGCGGAGGAGTGGAGGGCCGTGCTGGAGGTGAACCTCACGGCGCCGTTCCTGCTCATGAAGGCCGTGCTGCCGCACATGAAACGTCAACGCTACGGCCGCGTCGTGAACGTGTCGTCGACCGCCGGCAGGATGGTCAGCACGCTCGGCGGAGCGCATTACACGACGTCGAAGACAGGACTGCTCGGCCTGACGCGAGCGGCCGCCAAAGAGCTCGGCCGGTTCGGCATCACGGTGAACGCCGTCTGTCCGGGCATGATCGATACCGAGCTCACGCGCGAGAGCGCGACGACCGACATGCTCGACAAGCTGGCGAGCGGATTTCCGGTGCCGCGCCTGGGAACGGCGATCGAGGTGGCGGATCTCATCTGCTTTACCGCATCGGAGCAGGCGGCGTATATCACCGGTGCGTCGCTCGACATCAACGGCGGCGACGTGATGATGTGAGAAACGGCATGAAAGAAGGCTCTCGCGTACTTATCGCCCTCGCTGTCGGCCTCGCCGGTGGGATTGCGATTGCCGCGTCGCGAAACGCGGCGCTCCTGTCCGCTGCCGATGCGGTCGCCCCCATTGGCACGCTCTGGGTGAACGCCATCCGGATGACGGTCATCCCGCTCGTGGTGTCGCTGCTCATCACCGGCGTCGCGTCGGCGTCGGATATCTCGACGATCGGCCGGGTCGGACGCCGAACCGTCGTCGTATTCGTCGCCATGCTCGCGGGTGGAGCGGCAGTCGCGATCCCGCTCGGGATCGCGGCGTTCTCGTGGTTGTCGCGGCTCGTCTCGGTGCGGCCACCACTGCCGCCGGGCGCCGCGGAAGCCGCGCAGTCCGTTGCGGCAGGCGCGTCTGCGGTCGGCTTTTCGAGCTGGCTGATCTCGCTGATTCCAGTCAATCCCGCTGGCGCGGCCGCCAACGGCGAGATGCTGCCGCTCATCCTGTTCACGCTGCTGCTGGCGCTCGCGATCGCGCGGAGCCCGTCGAGTGCGCGCGAAACACTGCTCGGCTTCTTCCGCGCGCTGAGCGAGGCGATGCTCGTGCTCGTGCGCTGGATCATCTGGCTGGCGCCCGCGGGTGTGTTCGCGTTGATGCTGCCGCTTGGCGCGCACGCGGGTGCCGGGCTCGCCGGCGCGCTGGGCTTCTACATCGCCGCGTACTCGCTGGCCAGCGTGCTGTTCACATTGCTTCTCTATCCCGTCGTCGCGCTGGTCGGCCATGTGCGGCTGCGCGCGTACGCGTCCGCGCTCTTCCCCGCACAGCTCATCGCGTTCTCGTCGAGTTCCTCGATCGCTGCGCTGCCGGCACTGGTCGAAGGGGCAGACACGCGGCTTCGCCTGCCGAAGGACGTGAGCGGCTTCGTGCTGCCGCTCGCGGTGACCATGTTCAAGTTCGCCGCGCCGGTCTCCTGGACCTTCGGAACACTCTTCGTCGCCTGGTTCTATCAGCGGGATTTGCACGCCGCGCAGTACGCGACGATCGCGTTCGCGTCGACGTTCCTCGCGTTTGCCGCGCCGGGCGTGCCGCGCGGGGCGTTTCTCATGCTCGCGCCGCTCTTCCTCGCCATCGGGCTTCCGGTCGAAGGCATCGGCATGCTGATCGCCGTCGACGCGATCCCGGATCTCTTCGCCACCGTCCTCAACGCCAGCGGTGACATGGCGGCGGCGGTCCTGGTCGGCGCGCCGGACCTGTCGTCAAGCACTCCGATTCAGGAAGTCGCGCCGCCGCTCCTCGCGTGACGAATGGCCTCGGCCAGCTCCGTCGCGCGCTGGCGCCGTTGGGTCACATCAGCATCAATCGCTGACCACCGGCGTCCCGCGCCAGGCCGGCTGAGCCGCAAGCAGCGCCACCACGATAACGGCGATGCCGGAGTAGACGTCGCTCATCGCATCGTAGGTCAGCAAGAAGGGCGAGATGATGAGCCAGCCCCCCAGCAGGACGCTGCCCACGACCGCCCCGCGCGGCGATTCGAGGTACCACAGGGAGCAGGCCAGCAGCAACACCGCGGTAGTGAGATCGTTGGCCATTTTCAGCCCTCTCATCAGCCCCGCGTGCTGTGTGAATGCGGCGATCAGCAGCCAGAAGCCGATTGCCACGTTTATCCAGATCACTCGTTTCATCGCTGCCTCCACGGTTTCCGGTGCAAGGCTCGTGCGAACCGTCATTGCGATACGATGAGAGTTCATCCTCCTTCCGAGGCGGCCGATGGCAGCTCCCGATCTCGTCGAACAGCTCGCGCAGCACAAAGCTCTCGCCGGCGTGCCTCGAGCCGAGCTCGAGTGGCTCGCCGAGCATGGCACTCATCGGCAGCTCGCCACCGGCGACGTGCTCACCGCGAAAGGCGCGCACCCTGAAGGCATGTTCGTGATCCTGTCGGGGCGGATCGAGATCAACGTCGATCGCGGGAGCGGGCTGCAGAAAGTGATGGAGTGGCGTGGCGGCAGCATCACCGGCATGCTGCCTTACTCGCGCCTCGTCGGACCGCCGAACGACACGGTGGCCATGGAACCGACGTCCATTCTGATGCTCTCGAGCAACCAGATTCCGGAACTGATTCGCGAGTGTCACCACGTGACGTCGGCGCTCGTGCACGTGATGGTCGACCGCGCGAAGCAGTTCAACGCCAGCGATCTCCAGAGCGAGAAGCTCGCGTCGCTCGGCAAGCTGTCGGCCGGCATCGCGCACGAGCTGAACAACCCGGCCTCCGCGATCGAACGCAGCGCCGCCATGCTCGTCGACCGTCTGGACGAGGCGCAGCGGGCGGTACAGGCGCTCGGCGCACTGAGGCTCTCCGCATCGCAGCTCGACGTGATCGATCACATCCGGGAAGCATGCGCCTGCAATCTTGCGATCGGCGTGCGGTCGCCACTCGAACAGCGCGACCGCGAGCAGGCGATTGAGGACTGGCTGGCTGACCACAGCCTCGATGAAGGCAACGCCGAGGCGCTGGCCGACACGGCGGTCACCTTTGGCCAGCTCGATGCCCTGGCGGCCGTCGTACAGGGAGAAGCACTCGATGCCGTGATGCGGTGGCTGGCTGCCGGCTGCTCGCTGCGAGGCCTCGCTTCCGACATTCAGGAGTCAGCGGTCCGCATCTCTGGCCTGGTGTCGGCGATCAAAGGGTTCACGCACATGGACCGGTCGATGACGGCGGAGGCCGTCAATCTCTCGCAGAGCCTGTCGAACACGGTGACCGTTCTCCGGTCGAAGGCGCGCGCAAAATCGGTTGCGATCCATGTCGAGTTGCCGCCGGATCTGCCAGCGGTGCACGGGTTCCTCGGCGAGCTGAACCAGATCTGGGCGAACCTGCTGGACAACGCGCTCGACGCCGTCCCGGCGTCGGGACGGATCGACGTTCGCGCCGACCGCGAGCCGGGTGGGGTCGCGGTCCGGATCATCGACAACGGGCCGGGCATTCCGCCTGACGTCAAGAATCGCATCTTCGATCCGTTCTTCACCACCAAGGACGTCGGCAAAGGCATGGGTCTCGGCCTCGACATCGTCCGTCGACTCGTCGTGCACAACGACGCCTCGATCGAGGTCACATCGGAGCCGGGGCGAACGGAGTTTCGCGTGGTGCTCCCGGAGGACACGGCAGCGGCAGCACGATGACAGACAAACCCGTTCTCCTTGCCGTGGATGACGACCCGCAGGTGCTCGCGGCGGTCCGCCGCGATTTGCGGACGAATTATCGCGAGCACTATTCGGTGATCGGCGCGCAGTCCGGCGCCGAAGCGCTCGAGACGGCGAAGGACCTCAAAGCGCGCGGCGCGGCGCTCGCCATGGTCATCAGCGATCAGCGTATGCCGGGGATGCTCGGCGTCGAACTGCTCGCTCAGGTCCGCGAAATCTACCCCGACGCGCGACGCGTGCTCCTGACGGCGTATTCCGAAATCGATGCGGCCGTCAGGGCGATCAACGAGGCACACCTCGACTACTACCTGTCCAAGCCATGGGATCCGCCGACCGAGCGGCTCTACCCCGTCGTCGACGATTTGCTCGATACGTGGCAGGCCGAGTATTTGCCGGAGGCGCCCGGCCTGCGGCTCATCGGACATCAGTGGTCGCCGCGCTCCCACGACATCAAGGATTTCCTCGCCAGCAGCCTCGTGCCGTATCACTGGCTCGACATCGGCCGCGATCCGGAAGCGCGGAGAGTTCTCGATGCGGCGGGCGTTGCGGAACAGGACCTCCCCGCTCTGTTCTTCGAAGATGGCACCGTGCTGCGGAATCCTGAGCCGCGGCAGGTTGCGGAGTGCCTTGGCCGCTCGATGGCCGCCGCCTTCGACGTGTACGATCTCGTCGTCGTCGGCGCTGGGCCGGCGGGTCTCGCCGCCGCCGTGTACGGCGCGTCGGAGGGACTGCAGACACTGCTCGTGGATCGGCACGCCGCGGGCGGCCAGGCGGGCAGCAGCTCACGCATCGAGAACTATCTCGGGTTTCCAAACGGCGTCAGCGGCAGCGAACTGACGCGACGCGCGATCACGCAAGCGCAGCGCCTGGGTGCGGAGTTCATCGCGCCGGTCGAGGTCACGGGCGCGTCCGTCGAAGGCGGCTACAAACATCTGACGCTCGCCGACGGACGCACGCTCGTGACACGGGCCGTGCTCGCGTCGACCGGGATGGCATACCGCGAGCATCCCGCGGCCGGCGTTTCGCAATACACAGGAGCGGGCGTTTACTACGGAGCGGCCGTCACGGAAGCTCCGGCGTTCAACGGCCGTCGCGTGCTCGTCATTGGCGGAGGGAATTCAGCGGGACAGGGCGCGATGTATTTGTCCCGCTACGCCGCCGAAGTGCATATCGTCGTGCGCCGAGACCACCTGCGCGACACGATGTCCCGCTATCTGATCGAGCAGATCGAGAAGACGCCGAACATTTATCTGCGGCCGCGCACCGAAGTGCAGCGGATCGAAGGAGGCGACCGCGTCGAACGCGTCGCGCTCAATTGCGTAGACGACCCGACGCCTCACGTCGAGAATGCGGATGCGGTGTTCGTGTTCATCGGGACGCGCCCGAGGAGCGAGTGGCTGCCGGCGCAGGTCCTCCGCGACTCGAAGGGTTTCATCATGACCGGCCGCGACCTTGCCGCCGCGGAAGCGTTCCCGAAGGTGTGGAAGGAAGGCCGCGCCCCGCTGCCGCTCGAAACGAGCGTCCCTGGCATCTTCGCGGCCGGAGATCTCAGAGCCGGGGCGATGAACCGCGTCGCGTCAGCGGTCGGCGAAGGCGCGATGGTCGTGCGGCTCGCGCACGAGTACCTCGCGCTGACGTAGACCTCCACAGTCGGCGCACCCTTCCGCACGCCGCCCGCCGCCCTCCGCGGACGCAACTCGATCGCCTGAGCAGGTCCTGTCCGCGAACAGCCCCACCAATCCTCGGCGCGAAGAAACACTGTCGACGGGGACGCGCCTCACGATTGGCGGGGCGCCCCGTTCGCGGCCACCCGCGATCGCGCTCGAGTCGCGCCCGTCAAGATCTACTCCGCCCGCCGCCCGCCGCACTCCGCACGCCGCACGCCGCACGCCGCACGCCGCGCGCACGCCCCCTCACTTCTTCGGCTTCAGCACCAGCAGCTTGCCGTCCGTGTCGGTGAGCACGTAAACCGCGCCATCAGGTCCGACGCGAACGTCGCGGATGCGGGAGTGCTGGTCGTACAGCAGCGGCTCCTCGGAGACGACGCGATCGTTCTTCATCGTCAGCCGCGAGATGCGCGTGCCGCGCAGCGCGCCGACGAGGATGTCGCCCTCCCAGCTCGGGAACAGCGACCCGTGGTAGACAGCGAGCCCGGACGGAGCGATTACCGGATCCCAGTAGTAGATCGGCTGCTCCATACCCGCCTTTTCGGAGATGTTTTTGCCGATGTGCGATCCCGGGTAGTCGATCCCGTGCACGATCACGGGCCACCCGTAGTTCTTCCCCTTCTCGATCTTGTTCAGCTCGTCACCGCCGCGCGGGCCGTGCTCCGTCTCCCAGAGTTGTCCACTGGCGTCAAACGTGAGGCCCTCCTCTGTCCGGTGACCGATCGACCAGATCTCGGGCAGCGCACCCTGCTTCGCCGCGAACGGGTTCCCCGGAGCGGCCTGCCCGTCCACAGTGATGTGGACGATCTTGCCGAGATGGTTGTCGAGCAACTGCGCGCGATCCCATGGCGGAGAGGACGAGCGATCGCCGATAGCGACGAACAGCGTACCGTCCTGCGCGAACACGAGGCGGCCGCCCGAGTTCGCGTTGCGCCGCGAAGGCAGATCAGGAATCGAACGGAAGATCACCTTCACGTCCTTCAAGGCATGCGCGTTCTCGTCCAGCGTGGCCCTGGCGACCGCGATGTGAAAGCTCTGGCCGTTGTCGACCGGCTCGCTGAAGGTGAAGAAGATACGGTGATTGGTCCCGAACGCGGGATCGAGCGCCACATCGAGCAGCCCTACCTGGCCTATGGCGACGACCTGCGGCACGTCCGAGATCGGCTGCGAGATCGTTCCGTGTGCGTCGACGATGCGCATCGCGCCGGGCTTTTCGGTGACGAGCATCCGTCCATCGGGAAGAAAGACGAGGCTCCACGGCTTGTTGAGCTTGCTGGTGATGACGGTCACGTCGACGGCGACGCCCGGTCGATACGGGGCGCGCGTTTGATTGGGAAATACGGGTTTATCGTCCGGCTTTTCCGGCGGACGGGTTTCGATCGGCTGGCCGGGGACCATTCGTGGAGGCGGATCCTGCTGACGCTGCGCCAGCACGACCGCTGCGCCACCGATGAGAATCGCCGCGCCCGCCAGGGTTATCGCTCGTCGAGTCATCGCATACTCCTTCGCGACAGTCACACCGTGCCGGCGTGTCACGGCGACGGTGCGAGTGCCCCGGTTCTGATGCTATCGCAAGCGCTCGAAGCTGACGCGTCGCTGCCGCTGTGGCGTAGAATGCCGCGCATGCGCGTACGAGTAGCCACGCTCGTGGCAGGGTTCATTGCCCTTTCAGGACTTTGCGTCGGCGCGCAGTCGCCGCGCGTCGTCGACCTCGGTCATCCGATTGCCGCAACCGATCCGAGTTGGGACGGCCCGCCCGCATTCGAGCGCGTGCCTTCAGCGACGTTCGAGAAGGAGGGTTACGCAGCCGGACGCGTGACGACGGAAGAACACTTCGGCACGCACGTCGACGCGCCGGCGCACTTCTCGAAAGATGGATGGACGGTGGACAGGATTCCCGTCGAGCGCCTCTACCGTCAGGCCGTGTGCGTGGACGTGAGCGCGAAGGCTGCGCGCGACCCCGATTATCGAGTCACCAAGGAGGATCTCACCGCATTCGAAGCGCGACACGGCCGCATCCCCGAAGGGTCAGTCGTGCTCATTGCAACCGGCTGGGACCGCTATTGGCCCAATCGTGCGCAGTACATGGGTGAGAAGGAGGGGGTGAAGCATTTCCCCGGTTTGTCGGCCGAAGCGGACGCCTATCTCGCACGCGATCGACGGGTTGCAGGAATCGGCATCGATACGCCGAGCATCGACTATGGACCGTCGACCGCGTTCGAGGCTCACCGCGTCAGCCTGCCGCTGAACGTGTACCACATCGAGAACGCGGCACACCTCACGACGCTGCCGCCGACTGGCTTCACCGTGATCGTTGCACCGATGAACATCGCTGGCGGGTCGGGCGGCCCTGCCCGCGTGTTCGCGCTCCTGAAGTAACGCTACGACTGCCGCAGCGCGTCCATCGGATCGACGTTCGCCGCGCGCCGCGCAGGCAGGTACCCGGCGAGCGCCGACACGGCGAGAATTGACGTCACGGCGGCTGTGATCGTGAGCGCGTCGGTCGCCGACAGGCCGAACAACACAGCGCTCACGAACCGGCCGGCCCACAGCGCGGCTGTCAGGCCGAGCGCGACGCCAAGACCGACGAGCAGCATCGATTCGCGCATCACCATGCGCAGCACGGCCGTACGCTGTGCGCCAAGCGCCATACGAATGCCGATCTCGTTCGTGCGCCGCGCCACGTTGTAGCTCATGAGGCCGAACAGGCCGATGCACGCGAGCACGAGCGCCAGCGCCCCGAACGCGGTGTAGGCCGTCGCGAACAACCGCTCCTGCGCGAAACGCAGCGAGATCTGCTCCGTCTGCGACGTGAATCGCTGGATCGGCAGCGTCGGATCGACGTCGCGCATCGCCGCCCGCACCGTTTCCGTCATCGCCAGCGGATCGCCGGCGGTTCTCAGGACGACGTTCAGGCTGCGTGCCGGCATCTGCCACGCACACCTGTACATCGTCGGGGGCCCGGGGTCGCGAACGCTCTCGTACTTCGTGTCCCGGACGACGCCGACGATCTCGTACTCGTTCGACTTCTCGAACGAGCCGCCGATGCGCCGGCCGAGGACGTCCCCGTCAGGGAACAGTGTGCGCGCCGCCGCCTCGTTGATGATCGTGACCTTCGGCCCGGCCTTGTCGTCGTGGTCCGTGAACCCCCGGCCGCGCAGCACTGGAATCCCCATGGTCGTGAAGAACGTCGGGGACACATCCATCATGTACATGTCTTCTTCCGCGGCCTTCAGATCCGTCTGACCCTGCTTCCACATCGAGCTCGTACTCGTGCTGCCCGACAGCAGCGTGGTGCGCGTCAACGCTCCCGACGTCACACCCGGCAGTGCCGTCATCCGATCGAGCACCTGATGAAAGAGCTGCGCGGATTTGTCAGCGTCGTAGCGATTGACGCTGGGATTGACGTTGAACATCAGCAGGTTCCTCGAGTCGAACCCGACGTCGACGCTCTTGAGGTTCTCGAGCGTGCGAAGGAAGAGCCCCGCGCCGATGATCAGCACCAGCGACATCCCCACCTGCAGAACGAGCAGTCCGCGGCTGAGCAGACTGCGCGAGCCGGTGACGCTCCGGCTGCTCTCCTTCATCGCGCCGGCGAGATCCACACGCGTCGCGCGCAGCGCCGGCACCAGCCCGAAGAGCACGCCTGTGAGCATGCTGACACCGGCAACGAACCCGAACACGCGCCAATCGAGCGGCGCATCGCTGCCAAACGGCAGCAGCGCGCGCGACCAGTAGCCGACGACCACGCCCAGCGCGCCTCCAAGGCTCGAGAGCAGCACGCTCTCCGTGAGCAGTTGCCGGATCAGGCGGCGCCGGGTCGCTCCCATCGAGAGGCGAACGGCAATCTCCCGGTTCCGCGTCGTCGCGCGCGAGAGCAGGAGGTTCGCGACGTTCGCGCAGACGATCAGCAGGACGATGACGACGACGACGCTGAGGAAGCCAGCCGACCGCTGCGCCTGGGGGTTGACCTCGTAGTAGCCGTGTGCGGCGGGCTTGACCAGCAGCTCGGGCATCGAGTTGCCGCGTTGACGATTGAACGACAGGTTCTTTTCTTCGGGCGTCAGCGTCGCCTGGAATTCGGCCATGCCCTCGCGCGCGGCGTTCTGAAAGACCGTCGTGAAATTCGCCCGGGCCTGGTCGATGGACGCGCCCGGCTTCAACCGGCCTATCACCTGCAGCCACCAGTACGTCGGCTGCTTCAATCGCGGAATCTGCGGCTTGCCGTCCGGCGACGGCGTCGGGGGATTGAAAACGTCGTCGAAGGACAAGGGAATCGTGACGTCGGGCGGATCGCTGCCGAGGCGCTGGATGCCCGCGAAGTCCTCGGGCGTGATTCCGATGATCGTGACCAGCACGCCGTTGATGGACACGACGCGGTTGATGACCGACGATTCGCCGGCGAATCGCTTCTTCCAGTAGGGATAGCTGATGACCGCGACGGGCGTTGCCGAGGGTTTGTCGTCGCCTTCGTCGAACACGCGTCCGGCAAGAGCCGGAACGCCGATGACTTTGAAGAAATTCCCCGACGCTTGATATCCGGTGGCGAGCTGCGCGTCGTGATTGACGATCACGTTGAGGCTGCCCATCGGCGCGCCGGCCGCGAGATCCGTCAGCGTCGTATTGGCCGCTCGAAGCTGCTCGAAGATGGCAAAGGAAAACGTCGAGCGCACGTTATGCCCCTCAGACGACCCGGAGTAGCCGTAGTCGCTCGAGCTGCGGACCATGTCGTTCTTGCCGCCCCAGTTGAACCGCACGAGCTGTTGGGGCGCGCGCACGTGCAGCGTCTGGAGCATGAGGCCGTTGATCGCGGTGAAGAGCGCCGCGTTGGCGCCGATGCCGAGGGCGAGCGAGACGAGCACGACGGCGGTCCAGCCCTTGGTGCGTAGAAGCACGCGGGCGGCAACCCGCAGGTCCCGGATGAGAGCGGTCATGACTCTCCTTTCGACGGACCCACAGTCTACTCGGTTGGGGTTTGTTCGCTTCGCGGCCGGCGGCCGCGCTCCCCGTACGCAGAAAAGCCTCCCGTGCGGCGGGGAGGCCCGAATCTGGCGTGGAGAGGGAACCGGTTGACGCGGTCAGCGACCCCGTGGGGCGGCGGCTTCGCGTTCCAGTTGTTCGATGCGTTCGACCGCGCGCGCCCGCAGCGCCACCGCCTCCCGGGCGATTGCGGCTTCGCCGGCGCGCAGCACCTGCGGCGCGCGGCTGTCGAGGGCGGCGACGAGCTCCCGCAGCTCGTGAATCAGTTCCTGCGTCATCTCCATCGCCGCGCCCATTGCCGATTCGTTTGCGCACGCGCGACGTTCCAGACGTCGCCGCACGCGGTGCACCGCCAGTAGCTGTCATCGGTCGGCGTCGCGGACGTCGTCACGGTCGCTTTCGATCCACAGCTCGGACAAACGGGCTGTGCGGCCGCTGGCATCGATCCGGACACGTGCGATGTGGAGTCTTTCAGAAAGCCCTTCCAAGGTTGTGCTTCGGTGAGGGCGTGAGGCCGGAATAGGCCGCAGGGCTCAGGAAAGCGGGTCGTCTTCCAGTATAACCCTCTATGGGATCGTGCGCCTCAGGGTCTCCGCGAGGTCCAGCGCTTCCTGGTTTGCGCAGGCTGCCGTTTGACACTCACGCCGGGCGCCAATGTGTGCCTCCTAAGCACACGCTACGCGGCATCATCGAGGCCTACTCGACGGACGAGCGGCCAGTAGCGCGCGTCGGATCGAATCGGATCCAGTCGAGGATGGACGCGCAACAGGCTGAGGCCCGGCGCCTTTTCCTGAACCGCAATCTCCAGCCAGCGATACGCCTCGTCGATGTCGCCAAGGCTCGCGTGGAGCGCGCCGATTCCCCACGCCGACACGACACGCTGCTCACGCGCCGCCCTCAGCTCGTCGAGCATGCGCCGCGCTTCGGCGACGTTGCCCGCGGCGGCCTCGAGATGCGCAAGCCCGAATGACGGGCCGGCAATCCCGCCCGCCAGCCGTTGGCCAGTCTCGTAGGCGGCGCGCGCTTCGTCGAAGCGGCCCAGCGCTTCCAGGGCGCGCGCGAGATCCGTATGCGCGCTGGCAAACCGAGGGTCGAGCTCGATCGCCATGCGGTAGGACAACATCGCCTTCTCGTACTGGCGCGCGTAGTAATACACGTCGCCGAGGATGGTGTGCAGCATGACCGCGAGCGGATCGAGACTGACCGACTTTTGCGC
>DATJFQ010000045.1:0-19565 GCA_035495555.1 Vicinamibacterales bacterium | reverse complement strand
AGGCAGTTGCTGAGCGTGAAATCGATGATCCGATACGGGCCGCCGAAGTACACGGCGGGTTTGGCGCGTTCCCGGGTCAGCGGATACAGGCGCTCGCCGACGCCGCCGGCCAGCACCATGACCACAACGTCGTCCAGCATGGCCGCTACCGCTTCAGCACGACCCGGGCCGGCGCTCCGTCGGCACCCTCGATGCGCAGGGGGAGGCAGTACATCTCGTAGTGCCCGGCTTCAGCCTGGGACAGATCAAGGGCTTCGATGATGACGACGTTGTTGCCGAGCAGGGCGTGGTGTGCCGGAGCGCCCGCCTTGTGAAACTGCTCGACCGACAGATAGTCGATGCCGACGACCTTCACACCCTGATCGACGAGGTAACGGGCGCCGCTCTCCGCCAGATACGTGTAGTCCTCGTGGAAGCCGTCATTCGTGCTCCACAGGCGGGAATTCGGCGTCCGAAGGAGGACGCGTAGATCTTCCCGCAAGCCCGCGGGCGCCAGATGGGCTTCCGTGATCCCCCCGCGGACCGGCACGTCGATGACGCGCGCGCGCCCGATGAGCAGATCCAGCGGCAGCGCGTCGACGCCGGGCTTGTCGTCGAAGAAGTGCTTCGGCGCGTCGACGTGGGTGCCCGTATGGCTGCCCATGACCACCTTGGACACGTTGGATGAGGCACCCTGGGACATCCGTTTGACCGGCTCGAATTCGAACGGTTGGTTCCCCGGGTAGGTCGGAATGCCGGGTCTGAGCAGGACGCTGACATCTATCAGACGCGACGCACGCGGCATAGACCGGCGATGATATCATTCGGCCATGGCGTCGGCGCGGGCGTTTCGGCGGACAGGCACTGCAGCGGCGGTCGCGTTGGTCATGGTGTGCGCGCCAGCCGGCCTGCTGGGCGCTCCGCCCCAGGACCAGACCATTAAGCCAGCGCCGCCCAAGGGCGCCGATCCCGCCATGCAGGCGCAGGTCGAGCAGATGCAATCGCTCGTGCGCCTGACCGATTCGGCGATGATGGGGCAGCCTGCGCCGTCCGACTTCCCGATCGAGTTCCAGAACGACTTCATCCGCGCGCAGGGCGCCCGGGTGTGGATTCCGATGACGCTGACGATCGATTCGTCGAAGCTGTCGAATCCCGCCGGCGAACCGATGACGGTTTACCTGCGAGTCGCGCCGCGGGGCATGACGGCGCCGCCGCCACCGCCCCCGGCGCCCAAGGACAGCAAGGACAAGAAAAAGAAGGACGCGAAGAACCCGGAGCCGCCGCCGCCATCGCCCTACGCGTTCGAGGATTTTGCCCAGATCGAACCGCATCCCTCAGCACCCGGACAGCCGATCCGGATTATGCGCGGGCTCGGGGTTCCGGCCGGCAATTACGATCTCTACATCGCGCTGCAGGAGCGCGGGCCGACGCCGCCGAAGACCGCCGTCCTGAAGCAGCCGCTCGACGTCCCGAACTACGCATCCGAATTCTCGACGAGTTCGGTGATCATTGCGAGCGAGACGAAGCAGTTGCCCAGCGCGATTACGCCGGAGCAGCAGGCCGACCATCCGTATTCGTTCGGCACCAACGAAATCGTGGTGTCGCCGGATCACGTGTTCAAGAAGGCGCAGGAGATGTTGATTCTCCTGCAGGTCTACAACCCGACGATCACGGCAGACAAGAAATTCAGCGTCCAGGTGACGTATACGTTTTTCAAGCAGGGCCCGGCTGGTGAATCGCGCTTCAACGCGACGGCGCCGCAGGACCTGACGCCCGAGACGCTCGGGCCGGCGTTCGATCCGTCCGCTGCGGATCGCAGCATACAGGCCGGCCAGGGCATCCCGCTCCAGAGCTTTCCCGACGGGAAGTACCGGCTGGAGATCACGATTACCGACAAGGACGCCAGCCCGGCGAAAACGCTGACGCAGAGCGTCAATTTCACGGTGACCCCGTAGACCTGGCCCGCCACGGAGGAACGTGCATGCGGCTCACAGTGGTCGTTACGGCGGCGGCACTCGTTGGACTTTCCGCGGCACTCGCGCCCGCGCAGACGACATCCGATCGTCCGGTCCTCACGGCCCGGCTGACGCTCGGCAGTATCCAGGGTACCGTCAGCGATGACCACGGCGGTCCGCTCGCCGGCGCGATGGTGTCGGCCCTCGGCGCCACGACCGCGCTGGCCATCACCGACGCGCACGGCAAATTCCTGATCAACGCGCTGCCTCCAGGCGAGTACATGCTGCGCGTCCACATGGCCGGGTTCGTCTCGTCGCGCCGGGACTCCGTCAAGGTCGGGGCGACGCCGGCCGTCATCGATCGCATCCAACTGACCCGGCTGGATCCGAGGCCGATCGAAGCGCGGCCGATTATGACGGCAGGTGTCGTGGTGCCGGCCGAAACCACCGACGATCCGGATCACCCGCATACCGAAACCGCGTGGCGTCTTCGTCACATCAAGCGCAGCATCCTCAAGCAGGACGGCGATGTCGTCTCGATTGCCGATGCGAGCAGTGACGAGCCGCTGCAGACCACGCAAGCGTCGCTCTTCGGCCGCGCGTTCGACAACGCGGCGAGCTTCTTCACCGACACGCCGTTTTCCGGCGAGGTGAACCTGCTGACGACGTCCGCGGTCGCGGACGGCTCGCTCTTCGGTCCGGACTTCATGCCGCGCGGCGTCGCGTACCTGTCGATTGGCGCGCCGCTGGCCGGCGGCCGCTGGGATCTCCGCGCGGCGCTGAATCAATCGGACCTGTCGTCGTGGATCGTCGCGGGTACCTACGCGTCGCAGTTCTCCGGCGGGCACAGCTATTCGGCGGGCATTTCGTACAGTTCGCAGCAATACGACTCGCAGGACGGCCGGCCCGCGCTGCTCGCGGCCGTTCCGCAGATCAGCCGCAGCGTCGGCGAACTGTTTGCCTCGGACCGGTGGGCGGTCATCCCGGGTGTGACGCTGGACTATGGCGCGCGCTACGCGCGATATGACTACCTGACGCAGCGCTCGCTGATCAGCCCGCACGTGATGGTCCTGCTGACGCCTTTCGACAAGACGCACATTACGCTCGGGGCGGCGCAACGGATGGTTGCGCCAGGCACGGAAGAGTTCCTGCCCTCTACCACGCTGGGTCCATGGCTTCCGCCCGAGCGCACGTTTGCCCCGCTTGCCGGTGAAGAACTGCGCGTCGAGCGCGGGCGTTTCTTCGACATCGGAATCGACCGCGATCTGACCGCCGGCCTGAACATCGGCGTCCGGCATTTCCAGCAGAACATCGACGACCAGCTTGCGACGCTCTTCGGCGTACCGGTCGACGGCGGACCGAAGTCGCCCGGCCACTATTACGTGGCGAGCGCCGGCGCCGTCGATGCCGACGGCTGGGCGGTCCGCCTCACCGGGGTCCCGTCGCCTCACGTCCGCGGCTCGATCGATTACAGCGTGACGCAGGCGAACTGGATGTCGCGCGGCGACATGGCCGGGATCGCGATCTGGGCTCCGGAGGCGATCCGTCCGCGCACCGAAGATATCCACGATCTGACGACGTCTGTCGACACCGACATTCCGCAGACCGCGACACGCGTGTTCGTGCTCTACAAGATCAACGACGCGTTCGCCCGGGGCGGCGAACCGTCGCACACCACGACGGATGCGCGGTTCGACGTCCAGGTCAATCAGGCGCTTCCGTTCATGCCGCTCCACAGTGCCCGGTGGGAGGTGCTCGTCGGCGTCCGGAATCTGTTCCGCGATCAGGCGGACGTCGCGTCCGTGTACGACGAGCTGCTCGTGATCCGGCCGCCCAAGCGGGTGATCGGCGGAGTGCTCGTGAAATTCTGAGATCGAGCATCGGGCCACGCACACTCGGCCGCCGGGCAACGATCTCCAAACGATTGAATCGGTCCTCCGGCGGCTTGGAAGCGTCCATTCCGGCTGGTCACCGACCACCAGTAAATGCTTGAAAATCAGGGGCTTCGGCGGGCGGAGCTGCGCAGGATCCCGGAATGGGGCTTGCTTGGCTGTGCTGGTTACCTGCGGGACGCATGAACCACCACCGGCAGCGCACCTGGGTTCGAGGCTCAGCGCACATGGCGCTGGTCATCGCGCTGTTGTGCCTCGCCGCCGCGAACATCGCCCAGCGCGCGCGATGGACTGAGCTCGAGGACGGCGTGCTGTGGCGCAGCGCGGGCGCCGACATCGTTGCGTCGGAAGTCGCGGCCGGCACGGCCGCGGAGCGTGCCGGGATCGAGCGCGGCGACGTGCTGCTCGCGATCGACGGGCAGCCCGTGGAACGCGTGGACCAGGTGACGAGGGCGCTGCACGAGGCGACGTCCGGCCGTCCGCTGCACTACACGATGCTCCGGATGCGCGAGCAGCGCATGGTCGACGTCGCGCTGCAGCCGATCCCCGCGACACCCCGCGGCCTCTACTATCTCCTGGCGTCGGTCGGCATCTTCTCGCTGCTCGTCGGGGCCGCCGTCCGGATGCGGCGCCCCGACCATCAGGCGACGCTGCACTTCTTCTGGCTCGCGGTCGCGTTCTTCGGCACGCTGGCGTTCTCGTTCACGGGCAAGCTCGACACGCTCGACTGGATTTTCTACTGGGGCGATCTCTCGGCGCAGCTGCTGCTGCCCGCGCTCTTCCTGCACTTCACGCTCGTGTTCCCCGAGCGCCCGGACGCGTGGGTGAAAAGCGACGCCGGCCGTACGCTGGTCTCCGCGATTTACCTGCCCGCGGTGCTCCTCGGTGCCGCCTCGGTAGCCGTCGTGGCGAACGGCGGCGCACACGGCGACGTCCTCACGCGCGTGGCGACGATGGTCGATCGCGTGCAGCTCGTCTACCTCGCCGTCAGCCTGATCGGCGGACTCGCGATCACCGTCCGCGCGCTGCAGCATGTGCGGTCGGTCACCGCACGGCGGCAGCTGCGGTGGATCGTATGGGGCACGGCGCTCGGCTCTGTCCCGTTCGTCTTCGGGTACGCGCTGCCGTTCGCGTTCGGGTTCCAGCCGGCGCACGGTTTCGAGTTCACCGCGCTGCTGCTCGGTTTGATTCCGCTGGCGTTCGCGTCGGCGCTCATCCGCTACCGGCTGATGGACGTCGAAGTGATCATCAAGCGCGGGCTCGTGTACGCAGCGGCCATTGCGGCCATCGCCGCGATGTATGCGGTGCTGCTGAACCTCGCGGGCGCGGTGTTCCTGAAGGATGCCGATACCCGCAATCCGGTCATCGCGCTCCTGGCCACGCTGGTTGTCGTGCTCTTGTCGCGGCCGGTGAAGGACGCGATTCAGAACGGGTTGGACCGCGTCTATTACCGCGACCGCTACGATTATCGCCGCGCGCTCGTCGGCTTTGCGCGTGACCTGAACAGCGACCTCGATCTGCTGCGCCTGAGCGAACGCCTCGTGCACCGCGTGACGGAGACGCTGCTGGTCGATCGGATGGCGCTCATGCTCGCGCCCTCGTCCATCTCGCCGGACGACCGCGACTTCATCAGCATCGCGCACGCGGGATTCAACGACCAGCCGCTGCGGCTGCAGCCCACGACCGAGGTGGGCACGCGGCTGCTCTCGGGTCATACGCTGGCGCTCGACGACAACCTCGCGCTTCGCCGTCTCGATTCGCGTGAAGTCGAGTACTGGCGCGAGGCCGGGATCCATTACTTCGTGCCGTGCGTGTCGAAGGAAGGCACGATCGCCGTGATGGCGCTCGGGCGAAAGGCCAGCAGCGAACCATTGAGCAGCGAGGACATGGCGCTCCTGTCGGCCGTCGCGGCGCAGGCGGCGACGGCGCTGGAGAACGGACGGCTGTACCGGCAGCTCCACACCAAGGCGGACGAGCTCGAGCGCATGCGGCAGTTCAGCGAGAACATTCTCGAGTCGCTCAACGACGGGCTGGCGGTGTTCAATCAGGCCGGCCGCGTCGTCCGCTGGAACCGCCAGCTCGAGGAGATCTACGGCATCCGTCACGAGGATGCGGTCGGCCGGCACATGAACGACCTGTTCGACGGGCCGATCGCGCAGATGCTCCGGACCTCCGGCGTGGCCGCGGCCGAGGGGGGCACGTTCTATCGCGTACCCATGGCCACGCGCCACGAGCCGACGCGGCGGCTGCTCATCAACCTCGCGGTGACGCCCCTCCGCGATTCGCAGGATGCCGTCGTCGGTACGATCGTGATCATCGAGGACATCTCCACGCGTGTGCAGCTCGAGGAGCAGCTCCAGATTTCCGAGAAGATGGCCTCGATCGGCGTCCTCGCGGCCGGTGTTGCGCACGAGGTGAACACGCCGCTGACGGGCATTTCGAGCTTCACGCAGATGCTGCTCGAAGGCGCCGAGCCCGACGACCCGAAGACGAAAGTGCTCGAGAAGATCGAGCGGCAGACCTTCCGCGCGGCGAAAATTGTCAACGGCCTGCTCAACCTCGCACGTCCCCCCCAGGTCGAGAGCGGACCGAGCGACATCAACGCGGTCATCAACGACGTGCTCGCGCTGCTCGAGCACCAGTTCAAGACCGGGCGCATTCAGGTCCGCAAGGAATTCGCAGAGACGCCGTCGCTCGTGCAGGGCGTGGAGTACAAGCTGCAGCAGGTCTTCCTCAATCTCTTCATGAACGCGCGGGACGCGATGCCGCGCGGCGGCTGGCTGACGATTGCGACGCGCGGCGAGCGGGACGCCGCCGTCGTCGAAATCTCCGACACCGGCTCCGGCATTCCCGCCGAGCTGCTGTCGCGCATCTACGATCCGTTTTTCACGACGAAAGAAATCGGCAAGGGCACCGGTCTGGGCCTGTCCATCACCTACGGCATCGTCCAGGAACACGGCGGTACAATTACGTGTGAGAGCCAGGTCGGCCAGGGCACGCGCTTCATCCTGCGCCTGCCGTTGGCCGTCCCCGCCGTCCGTACGCAAAGTCGCTGATGCCGAACAACTCGATCCTCGTCATCGACGACGAGGAGATCATGCGCGAGATCCTCGAAGCGCTGCTGACGCGCGAGGGGTATGCCGTGCGCATGGCCTCGACCGCCGCCGAAGGGCTCGATCTGCTCCGCGCCGCGCCGTTCGACGCCGCGATCGTCGACGTCATGCTGCCCGGCATGGACGGGATTGCCGCGCTCAACGAGATCAAGAAAATAGACGACGACCTGCCGGTGCTGATGATCACGGCGTTTGCGTCGGTCGAGAACGCCATTGCCGCGATGAAGCGCGGCGCGTACGACTACATCACCAAGCCGTTCAAGAACGACGAAGTGCTGGTCGTGCTCCGCAACGCGCTCGCGCAGCGGCGTCTCGTGGCGGAGAACACAGCGCTCAAGCAGAACCTCCAGGCGCACGCGAACCGGTTCTCCGAGATCATCGGCCGCAGCTCGCGGATGCGGCAGGTGTTCGATCTGATCATTCAGGCGGCGCCGAGCCGGACGACCATCCTGATCAACGGCGAGAGCGGGACGGGCAAGGAGTTGGTGGCGCGCGCACTGCACCAGAACTCCGCGCGGGCGGAAAAGCCGTTCATCACCGTCAACTCGGGCAACCTGCCGCCGGACCTGCTCGAATCGAATCTCTTCGGCCACGTGAAGGGCGCGTTCACCGGCGCCGTCTATCCGAAGAAGGGCCTCTTCGAGCTCGCCGACAAGGGCACCATCTTCTTCGACGAAATCGGCAACGTGCCCCTCGAAACGCAGGCCAAGCTGCTGCGCGTGATCCAGGAGCGCGAGTTCATGCGGCTCGGCGGGATCGAGACGATCAAGGTGGATGTGCGAATCATCGCCGCGACGAACGTCGATCTGCGGCACATGGTGGAGGAGGGGAAGTTCCGCGAGGACCTGTTCTACCGGCTGCACGTCATCACCGTGCAGTTGCCGGCGCTTCGGGAGCGTAAGGACGACATTCCGCTGCTCGTGCAGCACTTCCTGGAGAAGTACGGGCAGGAGAACAACAAGCGCACGCTCGAGGTGACGCCCGAAGCGCTCGATCTGCTGTTCGACTACGACTGGCCGGGGAACGTACGGGAACTGGAAAACGTCATCGAGCGCGCGGTTGTGTTATCGACGGGGCCGCGGATCGACGTCGACCTGGTGCCGGACCACGTCCGGAGCAGCCGGCGCTTTCAGATGCCGCAGTTCGTGCTTCCGCCGGAGGGCATTTCGTTCCGCGACGTCATCACGGACTTCGAAAAGCGGCTCATCGAGTCGACGCTCGAGGCTGCCGGCGGCGTGCAGAAGCGGGCCGCCGAACTCCTGCACATCAAGCCGACGACCCTGAACGAGATGATCAAGCGGCACGACATCCGGCCGCGCCGCAAGAAGAGCCGCGGTGACGATCTCGACGACGACGAAGAAGACGCTGTCGTCGAGATGTGAATTGCATTCTGACATCGGCCGAATCTCGAACGAATCCCATCAATCTCCAATCACAAATCCACAATCAATCCTCAATCCCAACTCTTCGATCTTCAATTCTCACGCGCTCCGAGAGCGCAAGCGCGTGAACATCCGCTCGTACTTGGACATGATCACGTCCCACCGATAGTTCTTGCGGACGTAGGCGCGACCGTTCCGGCCCATGGCGGCGCGCAGCCCGTGATCACCGACGAGCAGCCTGAGGCACTCGGCGAACTCATCGCGATCCGCGTAGTACAGCCCCGCGTTGCTCCGCTGACAGTGGTCGACGAGCACCTCGCTTCGCGCGTTCGCGAGAATCGGTGTCCCCACCGCAAAGGACTCGAGCGCGAGCAGCGACAGGCTCTCGTACGGCGAGGGCACGGTCACGACCGTCGCGGCCTCGAGCGCCTGCAGCCGCTCCTGATCGGAGAGCCGCCCCGCGAAACGGATGAAGGGCTCCTCCGGGAGCGGCATCAACTTCACGCCCATCAACACGAGCGATGCGTCGCCGCCGTCCTCGACGTAGCTGCTGAAGTACTCGATCAGTTCCTCGCATCCCTTGCCGGGGTCGATCCGTCCCCCGTAGAGCGCCATCGGGCCGTGCAGCCGATGGCGGCGCTTGAAGATCACGCCGCGGCCGGCGAGATGCGGACGCCAGCTCGGCGGCCGTTCCTCGTCTGGCGTCTCGTCGGATTCCTCGTCCTTCCCGGGTTCGGCGGCATCGCGGGGATATGGCTGTGCGTTCGGCAAATCGACGCCGCAGCCGACCGTCTCCTCCTCGAAGGCACGAATGGAAAAGTGCGTCGTGAGGAACCGGCGCTCGACGTCGGTGTTGTACGCGATCGCCGCGGGTGCGCTGAAGAGTTCCTTGTAGATCTCGAGATGGATCGCCGGTTCGTCGTGCGCTGTCGGCACGAGAATGCTCTTGTGGGGCGCGACTTTCATGCCCAGCACGGCGGGCGCATACAGATACGTGAAGAAGATGAGGACGTCGTACTGATTGTGATTGCGCTCGAGGTGTTCCTGCAGGGCCGGACACCACGGGCCCTGCTGCTTCAGCCATTCCATCTCGTCGTCGCGCGAGTGCGGCGACGTGAAGATCCACTCCGAATACCGATTGAAGGCGTCGATGTCGCGCGTGCGGGCGTTCGCGAACCGGCGGACGGTGACGCCGCGCACGCGGTCGGTCCCTTCCGGGTACTCGTTCGCCCAGGTGATGTAATCACGCGCGCAGGTCGTGAGCACATCGACCTGGTGGCGCGGCGCGAGTCGTTCCGCGATCAACCGGCAGTGGTACTCCGAGCCGCCAAGAATCTCGGTTCCATAGCGCTGGACGATGAAGGCAATTCTCATTTGTCACCGGGGGGCTTCGCCCCGCCGCCCCCCACTACACGCGCTCTCGCGCGCCGCTTCGCCGGCGCGCTCCGTTCGCGTGGCTCACGCGCGTGCGCACGTTTCGCGCTCATCCAAGAAGCGCTGTCACGGTGCGCCGCAGTTGATTTTCGATGGCCTCGGACCGGAACGCTTCGACGCGCTGGCGCTGGCCCGCGAGCACCTGCCGGCGGACGGTGCGATCGTACACGACCGTGCCGAGCAGCTCTGCAGCGTATTCAAGGTCCTTGGGTGAAAACAGCAGGCCGGCGCCCCCGAGGGTTTCTGGAACGGCCCCGGCGGAGTAGGCCACGACCGGAACGTCAGCCGCCATCGCTTCGACGAGCGGCACACAGAAGCCCTCGTGCTCGCTGAGTGACACGTACGCGTCGGCCCAGCGGTAGAACGCCGCCAGGTCTTCGTCCGGTACTGGCCCGGTGAACCAGAAGCGGTCCGGCAGCATCTGGAAGTCGTCGATCAGGGCGCGCACCTGCGCGTAGTACGCCGGCACGCCGTCGGTGCGCCCGACGAAGATGAAGCGGTAATAGCTGTCGACGTATCGCTTGTACAGCTCGGCGAGCCGGATGTGATCCTCGATCCGCTTGTTCGGCGCGATGCGGCCGACGAACAGGATGTTGACGAGGCCGTCGGCCAGGATGCGTTCGAGCGCGGGCCGGGGCGGCGCGGCGGTCAGCCGCTCGAGGTTGACGGCAATCGGCATGACGCCTGTCCGTTCGAACCCGAGCGCCTCGAGCTCCGAGGCGTTGAATGCCGAGTCGCCGAGCGCGAGATCGACGTGGCCGGCGAGCGTCTGCAGTTCGCGGCGTCCGAGCGCTGCAAGCCGGAACAGGGCAGGATCGTACGGTGCGAAGAACTGCGCCGGCGTGATGTTGTGGTACTGCAGGACCCGCGCGCCGCCCACCGCCGCGAAGGCCGCCGTCATCGGCGACGGCAGCGCGAAGTGGAAGATCGTCACGTCGCCTCGGGTGGCACCCGGATCGGAAAACGGACGGACCTCCTGCCGCATGTCTTCGTCGATCGTGAGCGCGAAGAGATCCGACTCGTATCCCATGCGGCGCAGCATGTCGCGGACGGTCCGCGCGCTGTCGCCGATCGCGTCGCCGCGATGGGCCGCCGGCACCCACTGATGGATTTTCATCGGGCAGGAAGCGCGCGATAGACCGCCGGCCGGAACAGGCGCAGCTCCTCGAGCCGATCGGCTTCGTCGAACTGCGCCCAGAAGTCCCACGCGACCTCGGGCGGGGGCTTCGGTCCGAGCGCACGCACCCGGTCGACGTACGTCAGCAGCAAACCGTCGAAGTCCCTCGCCCTCAGCCGCGCGAGCGCCGCATCCTGCGAGCGGACGACCGCGGATTCGAGCTCGGCGTCGTCGAGAAGGGCCGCCATCAACCGCGCGACGTGAAACGGTTCCTTCGTGTCGTAGAGCACGCCGCCGCCGTCCATCGTCGCCGGCACTGCGGTGGCCGCGAAGGCCAGGACGGGCACCTGCTTGTAGAAGCTCTCGATCAAAGGGACGCAGAACCCTTCGTGCTCGGACGCGCAGAGAAACAGGTCCGCGACGTCGTAGAGCGCCGTCAACTCCTCGTTGCTGACGTGCCCCAGAAAGTGGACGTCTGGCGTTCCGAGCCGGGCGATGAGCGACTGCAGCATCGCGAAATACTTCTCGAAACCGCTGTAAGAGCCGACGAGCAGCAGACGCGAGCGCGGATTGTATCGCGTGCGGTACACGTGGAAGGCGCGGATGGCATCTTCGAACTTCTTGTTCGGGATGACCCGTCCGACGAACATCACGTTGGTCCAGCCGTCGTCGAACGCGGCCGCGCTCAGATTGTCGGGCGGAACGTCGAGGTGCGAGAAATCCGGAACGACGGGCAGCACGCCCGTGTCGCGGAACCCGAGACGTTCGAGCTCGGCGCGGTTGTACTCGGAGTCGCCAAGCGCGAGATCGCAGCGCGACGTATACGCGGTCAACTCGCGGCGGCCGCGGAAACAGAGCTTCACCAGGTCCTTGTGCACGCCGAGGAAGTACTCCGGTGGCGTGATGTTGTGGTACACGAGGATCATACGGCCCGGCATCGCGTACGCGGTGCGTGACGCGCGTGAGCCGATCGAGAAGTGGTGGATGAGCAGATCGTCGGGGGCCACCCAGCCGACCATCTCGCGGTAGTCGGTCGTCAGGTGCTCGAGGCGGCGGTCGGCTGTTTCGACGAAGATTTCCGACGCGTAGCCGGCGCTCCGCAGCACGCGCTGGATCCCGATGACCTCATGGCCAATCGCGTCGCCGTAGCCCAGGGTCGCGAGGACCTGGTGGACGCTCGCGGTCATGCGCTGCGTCCGTACACATCGGGGGCGCGCGGCGTGAGCGCCGGGCCCGATGGAACACGGGCGAGTACGTCGGCGGCAGGCGGTACGTTGCGCGTTCGCCGGCCAAGCCACCAGGGGAGCGGCGCTATCGCGTTGACGGGCGGGTCCGCGCGGCGCAACTGCTCGAACATGTCGAGATACTTCCGCTCGATGACCGGCCACGCGTAGTGACGCATGAAGAACTCGCGGCCGTTCCGGCCCAGGCGCGCGTTCAGCGGCCCGTTCGATTCGAGCGAGTACAGGCCTTCGACGAACTCCTCGTAGCTCTCGTAATACAGCCCGGCGTTGCTGCGGATGCATTGACCCTTCAGCACGTCGCATCGGCCGTTGGCGAGCACCGGACGCCCGAGAGCCCATGCTTCGAGCGCCACCATCGAAAGACTCTCGTAATAGGACGGCATGATCAGCAGGTCCGCGGCAGCGAGCGCATCGAACTTGTCGGTGTCGTCCAGGAACCCGAGGTGCCGGATCCGAGGGTGCTCTGGCACCTTGATGATCGGATTGCCGGCGAGGATCAGCTCCAGCCCGCGAGGAAACGCCGCCGCATACCGCTGGAAGTACGAGAACAACTCGCCGCAGCCCTTGTTTTCGTCGATCCGGCCGATGTAGATCGCGAACGGCCGGCGGACATTGAACTTGCGGCGGAACCTCGCCCCGTCGGTCCGATCCGGCACATCAGAACCGACCCCGACGACGACGCCTGGCACTCCGTCGTTCTGCGATACGGCCCGAATCATGGCGCGCTCTTCGGGCGAGTTGTACATCAGGGCTCGC
The DNA here is from genome assembly GCA_035495555.1 of Vicinamibacterales bacterium. Classification (GTDB taxonomy): domain Bacteria; phylum Acidobacteriota; class Vicinamibacteria; order Vicinamibacterales; family 2-12-FULL-66-21; genus DATJFQ01. The sequence goes on along the minus strand of DATJFQ010000045.1, from coordinate 6,693 downwards.
ACACCCCTGAAGACCGGCGCGAACAGGCTGACGCCGATCGCCGCGTCGCGTTCCGCCGTCGGCACGAGTACGGCCTTCGGCGCGAGGCGCCTCGCGAGATGAAAAGCGAGATAGTAGCGATAGCTGAACAGCAGGAAGAAGTCGTAGCTTGCCGTGTGGCGTGCGGCATGGCGGACGAGCGCCGTGCTCGTCGGGCCTTCGCTGTCGAGCCAGTCGAGTTCGTCCTGGAGGGAATGCGTCCGCTCGAACACTCGAACGGATCGGCGCCCGAATTCGTGCGGATGCCGTTCGCGGTCGACCGGAAACCGGAGCACACGAACGCCGTCGACCTGCTCCTCGCCCGCGGGGAGCTCGTTCCTCCAGGTGATGTAATCGCGCGCGCAGGTGGTGAGGACATCCACAGCCACGCGGCGCGACAGCCGCTGGGCGATATAACGAGCGTGGAGCTCGGCGCCGCCATTGATGTCGGCGCCGTACCGCTGGACGACGACCGCCAGCTTCACGACTGATCGTGTTCCGGGGACGGCGCCCGCGATTCACCTGCGGGACGGCCGCCCTCGTTCTCGGACGCGCCGGCCGCGCCCTGCTCGCGCGCAGCGCCCGGTTCGCCGCTGCCTGGCCGCCGGCGTCCACGCCGTCGACGGCGGCGGTTGCGCCGTTCGTTGCCGTCGTTGTCGAGATCGTTGGCTTGACCCGTCGGCGGCTGCTGCGGGGCGGCGGCCCCCGGGCGATACTGCACGACGCCTTCGAGCGCGCGGGCCCGCCGCTCGTCGAAATCCAGGCGGCTCGAAATGGACTCGAGCCGCATCTTCAGGTTCTTCACTTCCACGCCGAGCCGCGTCGTTTCGAGGACGAGGTTGTGCACCAGCTCGTAATAGAGCGCTTCGGAACGGTTGTACGACTCGTTCAGGCGCGCCTGGATGTGGAGGGACTCGATGAGCGGGTTTGGATTGAAGAACAGCTTCAGAATCGGATTGAGGAGCCGCCGGATCGCGCGCAGGAGCGGCCGGCTCGACGCGTAGATCGTCGTGTCCTCGAACGCGAAGTTCCTCGGAGACGTGTCTGTCTCGCGGGCGCGCCGATACTGCTGGAGCAGATCGGAGCGGATGCCTTTCGGATCGAGGAACTTCTCGAGCTTGACGTTGGCCAGCTCGCGGATCTCGTCCTCCGTGTAGTCGACGCCGCGCTTGTCGCGGATCCGCGCGCGGATCTGCCGCATGATCTGCTCGACGTCGACGTTGTCGGAGCGAACCTGAAAATCGCTCATGATGGCTTCACGGGCTGGCGGCGCCGGGTGACGAATTCGGGCGCCTGTTTGATGCACGTCCCCAGGATCCCGACTGAACGGACGAGCGCCCGGACGCCGGTCAGCTTGACGTCGGCCGCGGTGTCTCCGACCTGCGGATAGCCGTTCGCGTCAGGCGTGAGCTGTTCCCAGTTGCGGAACAGCCGTCCCCACGGGCTGTCGAGCACCTGCCGCATCATTCGTTTCGCTTTCACGGGATACCAGAAGCTGTCGTGATAGAGAACGCTGGCGATGTATGCCCAGGGGGCGAGCACCGTCTTCAGCGACCACTCGATCGGCTTCTTCATCGGTCCCCAGTAGATTTTGTGCTGCATCCGCGAGGCGAACGTCATTTTCTTGAAGGGCCCGACGAAATGCCAGTTCTGCGCGCCGGCCTCCCGGTCGCCGGCGATTTCGATCTCGCGCGGGTCGCCGCAGCCGAGACCGAGGTCGTGCGCCATGCGGATGAATTTGATCGACATCGGGTCGAAGCCCATCAGCCGCGCGGCGACCGCGTCGATCGCCACCTGGTCGGCGCTCGCAAGAATCACGTTCTTCACGTGCGGCATCATGCAGCGCGGGCCGGGGCCGTCGCCCGCGAACGTCCCGTCCATGACCGCGAACACGCCCCGATGAATCTGCTGCTGGATCATCAGCAGATCGACCAGCGTTTCGCTGATGACCGGATGCGTCCAGTGCCGGTGCTCGTTGAGCAGCCCGCCGAACGCGTTCTTCATCGCTCCCGTCGTCGTCGTGAACACGTGCGTCTTCACCGTCGGCAGGTGAATGATGTTCTCGCCGATGAAGCGGCGCGGAATCATGAACCCCCTGGGGTATACCTCGTTCAGACACGTGAACCGCTTCGTCAGGTCGCCGACGGCATCCCGGATGTTGATCCACTCCTCGGTTTCGTAGATGTGCACGTTCCGAAGGCCGTGCGCGGCGATGACGTTGATCTGCTTGTTCTCCCGCTCGCCGAGGTGCGCGTCGATCACGACCGTCCGGTTGTGGCACGCGTGCATCAGATTGGGGTCGTACCCGTCCTGCTTCATGGCGCGGATCACGCCCTCGAGCTGCCACGGCGTCGTGGAGCTGCCCGGATAGAAGAAATGCCAGGAGATATTGACTTTGAGTGCCGTGTCGGAGTCCTTGACGACGACGTTCTGGTAGTCGGCGAGATTCAGCAGCTCGTGGTAGTCACGCAGCACCGTGGCCGGTGACGTTCGCAAGATCGCGACTTTGGATTTAGCCATTCAAGAGATTCGTCCCATAAATGATCGCGGCCACCGACAGCGCCCACAGGGCGACGCACGCCAGCAGCGGTCGATCGTTCTGCAGCATGTCGGATGGACTGCCCCCGCCCTCTTTCTGATGAACGAGGTACAGATAGCGGAAAATTCCATACAACGGAAAGATGAGCGTGAGTCCCAGCCAGTCGGTGTGGAACTTCTGGACCGTTTCGGGGCTCACCGTGTAGATGACGTAGGACACGAGCGTCGACGCCGTGACCACGCCTATCATCTGATCGAGCAGGTACGGGCTGTACTCCTGCAGGATGCGGCGATGGCTGCTTGCGCCGTCGGCGAGCAGGACCAGCTCGTGCCGCCGCTTGCTCAGCGCGAGGAACAACGCCAGCAGCATGATCAGGATCAACAGCCAGTGGCTGATCGGCACGTCAATCGCGACCGCGCCGGCCGCCGCGCGCAGCACGAAGCCGACGGCTATGGTGAGCACGTCGATGATCACCATGTGCTTCAGCGGCCCCGAATAGCAGGCCTGCAGGGCGACGTAGGTCGCGGCAACGATGGCAAAGGTCGGACGAAGCAGGTAGGCGGCTCCGAGGCCGAGCGCTCCGAGCACGATCGCGGTCGTGATCGCGATCGAAGGGGAGACGACCCCTGACGCGATCGGCCGCTTCCGCTTCAACGGATGGAGACGGTCGCTGTGCCGGTCCGCGACGTCGTTGACGAGATAGACGACGCCTGAAAGCGCGCAGAAGATTGCGAACGCGGCAGAGGCCTGGGCGATGGCACGGGGATCGAGGAAGACCGGCTGTGTGCCGCGCTGCCCGAACAGCAGCGCGCCGAAGACGAACAGGTTCTTCGTCCACTGCGAGGGCCGCAGGGACAGGAAGAGGCTGACGCCCAGCGGACGGTCCACCGCCCCGACTTCCGCCGGACGTGGATCGTCCAGGCTCGAAACTGTGATATGCGCCATGCGCGGTTGCCGTCGCGTGGCGGGTCTGACGCCGAAAGGCTACGTGAAGCTCTGGATAGCGTCGGCTTCCGAGTCGTAGGTCTCGAACACCGTCAGCAGCTTGGTGATCGAGAGCAGATCCGTAATCCGCTTCGTCAGGTTCAGCAGCTTCAGCTTGCCCCCCTGGCGGCTCACGGTCGTGTAGGTGCGCACGATTTCACCGAGACCCGCACTGTCGATGTAGGGCACGTTCTCGAGATTGAGCACGAGACGCTTGCGATCCTGCTGAATCAGGGAGTTGATCTTGTCCTTGAGCAGCTCGTCGCCTTCGCCGAGCGTCATCTTGCCCTTCAGGTCGAGAATCGTCACTCCGTCGACGATCCGTTCCTCGATCTGCATCGCCGCACTCTCCTCAAGCCCTACGTGTTCGATTAAAAAGACCCGCCAGCGTACTACGGATCGCCCGATAGTGTCAATTTTTCCAGTGATTTGCGGGAAGCTCCGACCCTGGTCCGACCTTATTCCGCTTTCACCGTCCGCGCGCCGCCGACCCGTTCGCGCATCGTTTCGATGACGACGTACAGCACCGGGATGAACATGATGTTGAGAAACGTCGAAACCACCATGCCGCCGGCCACGGCTGTTCCGACCGAATGCCGCGCCTCCTGGCCGGCGCCTGTGGCGAACACCAGCGGCAGCACGCCGAGGATGAACGCCAGCGACGTCATCAGAATTGGACGAAGCCGGATCCGGGCAGCCTCGACTGCAGCCTCGAGGATGGAGTGCCCCTGGTGCCGCAGTTGCTCGGCGAACTCGACGATGAGGATCGCGTTCTTGGCCGCGAGGCCGATGAGCATCACGAGGCCGACCTGACAATAGACGTCGTTGGACAGGCCGCGCATCCACTGCGCCGACAACGCGCCGAGCACGGCGAGCGGGACGCCGAGCAGCACGATGAATGGGAGGACGAGGCTCTCGTATTGCGCCGCCAGCGTCAGATACACGAGCAGCAGCGCGAGTCCGAAGATGATGAACGACTGCCGTCCTGCTTTGGTTTCCTCGAGCGAGATGCCGGACCACGCGTACCCGAAGCCCTGCGGCAGCGTCGAGGCTGCGAGCTCTTCCATCTTCTTCAGCGCATCGCCCGAACTCACGCCGGGAGCGGGCGAGCCGTTGATCGTCGCGGACCGGAACAGGTTGAAGTGGCTGATGACCTGGGGCGCCGTCGTCTCCTTCAGCGAGACCACCTGCTCGAGCGGGATCATCGTTCCCTTGTTCGTGCGCGCGTAAAGTTCTTTGAGCGCGCGGGGGCTTGCCCGGAACTGCTGGTCCGCCTGCACGTACACGCGATACGCGCGGTTGTTGAACTCGAAGTCGTTGACGTACTGGGAGCCGAGAAACACCTGCATGGCGTTGGTGATCTCGTCGAGCGGCAGGCCCAGCGCGAGCGCGCGCTGCCGGTCGATGGACACGAGGAGCTGCGGGTCGTTCGCCGTAAAGGGACTGAACAGGCCACGCAGCACGCCGGACCGGTTCCCCGCAGTGACCAGCGATTGCGTGGCCTGGGCCAGCGCGTTGATATCGCTGCCGGTTTGATCGAGCACCTGGAATTCGAATCCGCCGAACCGGCTCAGCCCCGGAATCGACGGCGGCGTAAATGCGACGACGATCGCGCCCGGGATGCCGAACAGCGGACCGCTCACCCGGCCGAGGATCGCCTGAAGCGAATGCTGGTCGCCTTTCCGCTGATCGAACGGTTTCAGCCGGACGAACATCAGGCCGGTGTTCGACGCCGCGCCGCTGAAGCTGAAGCCTGCGACGGAGAAGAGCGCCATCACGTCGGGGTCCTTCAGGATGATCTGCTCGGCCTGCTTCGCGACATCGCCGGTGTACTGCAGCGAGGCCCCGGCCGGCGCCTGGATATTGACGATGAAGTAGCCTTCGTCTTCCTCGGGCACGAACGACTGCGGCACCCGGCGGTACACGAACACCGTGGCCGCGAGCGCGACGAAGAACACGAACACGACGACCCAGCGCGCGCGGAGCGCGCCCCGCAGTCCCGTGACGTAACGCCGCGTGCCCGCCGCAATCCCCTCCTCGAAGAACGTGAAGAACCGTCCCTTGTCATGGCTCTCCCGATCGAGCAGCAGCGCCGAGAGCGCCGGCGTCAGCGTGACCGCGTTGAAGGCGGAGAGCGCGACGGCGAACGCGATCGTCATCGAGAACTGCGCGTAGAGGCGCCCCGTGGTTCCCGGGAAGAACGCCACCGGGACGAAGACCGCGATCAGCACCAGCGCGGTCGCGAGGACGGCGCTCAGCACCTCGCGCATGGCATCGTGCGCCGCTTTCCGCGCCGGGACGCGGAACTCCTGGATATGGCGCTCGATGTTCTCGATGACGACGATGGCGTCGTCGACGACGATGCCGGTCGCGAGAATGATGCCGAACAGCGTCAGAGTATTGATCGAGAAGCCCATCAGCTTCACGAACGCGAACGCGCCGACGAGCGAAACCGGGATCGTGATCGTCGGGATGATCGTGCTGCGCCAGGTCTGCAGGAAGATGAAGATGACGAGAACGACGAGGATGATCGCCTCGACGAGCGTCTTCAACACTTCGCGGATGGATTCCTGCACGACGTCGGTGGTGTTGAACGCCACCGTCGCCTTCATCCCCGGCGGGAACTGTTTCGAGAGCTGCTGGAGCTCTGTGGTCACCCCTTCGTACACGTCGAGTGCGTTCGCGGTCGGAAGCTGAATGACGCCGAAGCCGACGCCGGACACGCCCTGGAACCGCAGGTCCGACGAATACGTCTCGGCGCCCAGCTCGGTGCGCCCGATGTCTTTCACGCGGACGAGCGCTGCGTTGGCGCCGGTCTTGACGATGATGTCGTCGAACTGCGACGGGTTCGTCAGCTGGCCGACGGCGCGAACGCTCAACTGATACATCTGGCCCGAAGGGGCAGGGGGCTGCCCGAGGCTGCCGGCCGCCACCTGGATGTTCTGCGCTCTCAACGCGTTGACGACGTCGGTCGCGGTGACGCCGCGCGCGGCCATCTTCTGCGGGTCGAGCCAGATGCGCATGGAATAGCGCCGTTCACCGAAGATCACGACATCGCTGACGCCGGGCACCCGTTTAATCGCGTCTCGGACGAACACGTCGACGTAGTTGCTCAGGAACAGCGAATCGTATTCGCCGTGCTCGGCATACAC
>DATJFQ010000044.1:0-15738 GCA_035495555.1 Vicinamibacterales bacterium | reverse complement strand
GCTTCGACGTCGTAGTATTTGGGGTGAATCCCTTCCTTCACTGTGGACTCCTTGGAGCTTTCGAGAAAACTCCAGTATACCACACGGCCACCGGTCGCTAAGTCACAGAGCCGCTGCGACTTGTTCCCCCCCACGCGGTGGGCGGATCATGCGGTCACACGGCCCGCACAACGATGTGCCCGCTGACGGTTTCGAGGCCCTTTTCCGCCTGTCGTCACGGGATGTCGATGAATCGATCCCATCGGTGGCGCCGCAGCCGGGCCATCTCCTCACTCGTCAACGGGCGCGCGCCGCTCGCCCCGATGTTGGCTTCCACGTGACGGATTTTGCGCATGCCGGGAATGACCGTGCTCACGACAGGGTTCGCGAGGATGAAACGAAGCGCCGTCTCGGGCATGGTCCCGCCCGATGGCAGGTCGGGACGAAGCCGCTCGACACGTTCGACGGTGTTCCGGAGGTTCTCCGGCTGGAAATAGATGTTCCGGAAATCCCCCTCCGGCCATCGTGACTCCGTGGTGAGCGTCCCGGTGAGGCTGCCTTCGTCGAACGGCACGCGGGCGATGACCGCGATGTTTCGCCTTTCGCACTCGGGGAAGAGCGTGTCCTCGGGGTTCTGGTCGAAGATGTTGTAGACGACCTGCACGGCATCGATGAGGCCGGTCGCGAGCGTTTTCAGCGCATTCGCCGGCTGCCATCGATTGATGCTGATCCCGATCGCGCGGACGAGCTTCTGCTCCTTGAGTGCCGATACGGCGCGCTGCCACTCGTCGTCTTCTGCCCACGCGTCGCTCCAGACGTGGAACTGCTGCAGGTCCACCGTCTGGACGTCCATGTTGTTCAGGCTGCGCTCGGTGTATTCGCGGATGTAATCGGCAGGAAACACGTCCTGCAGCGGATACTCGGCGCGCGCCGGCCACGTGCGGTTCTTCGGCGGGATTTTGGTCGCCGTGTACAGCCGCTTCGCCGGATGCCGCTTCAACAGCGCTCCCAGCAGCACCTCGCTGTGCCCTTCGCCGTACGCCCATGCAGTATCGAAGAAGGTGCACCCGAGTTCCACGGCGCGATCGAGCGATCGCGCCGATTCCTCGTCGTTCGATCCGGTCCAGCCTGCCATGCCCCACATGCCGTAACCGATTTCGGAGACCCGCCACCCAGCCCTGCCGAAAATGCGTTCGCGCATCCTTCTATTCTCTGCTGCCGACTGTCCGCATTCCAGATCTGCTGAAGGGGTACAATGCGCGCCATCCGAGGCGCGAAGATGCTGAAACTCGCGATACGCTCCTGGCGTCGCCAGCCCGCTCTGGCGATCGCGGCGGGGATGACTCTCGCACTGGGAATCGGCGCCTCGACGGCGCTCTTCAGCGCTTTCAAGGCGGTGCTGCTCGAGCCGCTGCCCTATCCCCGCCCGAACGAGATTTACACCGTCCGCACGTATTACCCGAACGGGCGCTTCACGATCGGACTGGTCGCGACCGAAGAAATGTCCCAGCTCGCCGCGCTGAGCGACGCGGTGCAGTCCGTCGCGATGGCGGCACGCCGCGACGCGGCGCTGATCACCGACGCGGCCCCCCGGCAAGTTGTCGCATACGCCGTGTCGGAGCAGTTCTTCCCGCTCTTCGATGTCGAACCCGCGCGCGGGCGGTGGATTTCAGCGGACGACGACGTCAAAGGGGCGCCGCGCGTCGCGGTGCTGTCGAACGCGCTCTGGGTGGCGGCCTACGGCGGCCGGCCTGACGTGGTCGGCCTGCCCATCCAGCTCGGTCCCGTGAAGGGGCGAATTATCGGCGTCGCGCCGCCGCAGTTCAACGCGCCCGCCGGCGCAGACCTGTGGGTGAACGAGGAATTTCCACCGTCGATCGGCCACGGCTACGACGGATACATTCGACTGCGTCCAGGCGTGACGCCGACGTCGCTTGCGCCGCGGCTCGCCGAAGCGATGGCGGTTCTCGGCCGCAAGTATCCGGATCAGAGTCTCGGTCGCGCGTACCGCCTGCAGTCGCTGCTCGACTCGACGGTCGGCGACCTCGGTCCGATCGTCGCGATCCTTTTCGCCGCGACGACGCTGCTGCTCGTGCTCGCGTCGGTGAACGTCGCGAACCTGCTGCTCGCGCGCAGCACGTCGCGCATGCGCGAGTTCGGTGTCATGTCTGCGCTGGGCGCCGGCCGCCGGCGGCTCTTCGCGCAGCTGGGGACGGAAGCGCTGCTGCTCTCGCTCGCCGGAGGGGTCGCGGGCGTCGCCGGCGCGTTCGTCGTCGTCAGAGTGCTGCTGCACTACGGCGGGGCGCGGCTCCCGCGGCTGGATGCGCTCTCGTTCGACCCCGGCGTGCTCGCGTTCGCCGCGCTGCTCGTCGCGGTCACCGGAATGGGCATTGGTATGGCTCCGGCCCTGCGCCTCGCAGGGGCGGACGTGAGGAGCGTGCTGAACGACGGCGGCCGCAGCGTCAAGGGCTCGCGGCGTGCCGCCCTGCTGTCGCGCCTGTTCATCGTGGCGGAGATCGCCGCGTGCGTGGCGCTCGTCGCGGGCGCCGCCCGGCTGGTGCGTGCCTACGAACAGCTGCGAGCGATCGATCCCGGCTTCGACCCGCGCGGACGCCTGGTGCTGAACATCCTGTTCCCCGCCAACGACGGCTACGTCACGGGGCCGAGACTTGTCGCTTGGTGGCAGGCCGTCGACGCGGCGCTGCACCGTGCCGGTGCCACGCAGGTCGCGGCCGCCTCGTCGCTGCCGTTTCAGCACGAGTGGGACAGCACGGCGTTCGTGGATCTCGCGAGCCGGCCCGACGTGCCGCCGGAACAGCGGCCGAACGCGCGTCAACGGTTCGTGACGCCGGACTTCTTCACCGTGATGGGCATGCGGCTCGTCGCCGGACGTCTGTTCGAGGACCACGACGGGCCGGGAACACAGCCCGTCGCGATCGTGAACGAAGCCTTCGTTCGACGCAACCTCGCAGGCGGCGACCCGCTGCGCGAGCAGATCCTGAGCCTGCGCTTCCGGCGGGCTCCCGACGGCAGGTTCGTCCCCGATCCGGTGTTCATCGTCGGAGTCGTCTCGGACGCGCGGTACGCATCGCTGACGCTGACGCCCGAGCCCATCGTTTACGTGCCGATGGCGCAGGTTGCGGAGGGGCGGCAGTCAATCGTGGTCCGTACGGCGGATACCTTTCCGGCGACGCGCCTGCCGGCTCTGGAGGCCGCGGTGCGGAGCGTCGATTCGTCGGTGCTGATCGCGCCCGGGACGATGGAAGCGCTCATCGACGGCGCGCTCGAGCGCCAGCGGCTGGGTACCGTACTCATGTCCGCGTTCGGCGGCGCCGCGCTGCTGCTGGCCGTCGTCGGCATGTTCGGCGTCCTGGCGTTTCTGGTCTCGCAGCGGACGGCGGAGATGGCGGTGCGGCAGGCCTTTGGCGCGACGCGGGCCCGGGTGTTCTGGATGGTCGTCGGCAACGTCGCGGGCGTTGCGGCGATCGGGCTGCTCCTGGGCACCCTGCTGGCGTGGTGGATGGGCGCGATGATGTCGCGTTACGTGTACGCCGTATCACCCGCCGATCCGACTGTGTTGACCGCAAGCGCTGTGCTGGTTGCGCTCTGTGCGCTCTGCGCCACGATTATTCCGGCACGACGCGCCGCGATGCTCGAGCCCGCGACGGCGCTGCGCCAGACGACCTGACCAGTATTATCTGCGCCGCGCGAGCAGCAGCATGACGATGCCGAACGCCAGCAGCACGAGACCCCAGCCAAGGTTCACGTTGATCCCGAGCGATTTCGCGTAAATCGCGCGGTCGCTCACCAGTCCGTACCCACTGAGCAGGACGCCCAGCAGCGCGAACATCAATCCGATTGGCACGCGGATGTCCAGGCCCATCGTGGTCCCTCAGAAGAAGACGACGTTCAGCAGAGCCGTGAGCGCCAGCACGCCGACCGCCAGCACGGACGGCCGCGCGTACCACGCCGCCGCTGTGTCACGCGGACGTTCCGTCAATGAATATACGAGACCCCGGAGCGAGTCCTCCGGATGCGGACGCGTCGCGAGGCTGACGGCGATCGTGACGACGAAGCACACCGTCCACGCCACGATGGCGGTCCAGAAGTTCTGCGCCATCTCGCTGTAGTACGTATGCGCAACCGTGATGAGGCCGCCCTTGATTCCGGGCGCGGCGCCCTCGGCGAGGGTCGACATGTGATGGACGGCAGCGGCGGCCGTGCCGCAAAGCAGGCCGGCGAACGCGCCGTGGCCGGTCGTCCGCTTCCAGAACATGCCCAGCAGGAACGTCGCCAGCAGCGGCGCGTTCACGAACGCGAAGACCAGCTGCAGGATGTCCATGATGTTGTTGAATTGCGCGGCGACGTACGCCGTCGCCACCGAGGCCGCAATCCCGAAGATCGTGGCCATGCGGCCCATCCACAGGTAGTGCGCGTCCGGCGCCTTCGGACGGATATATGCCTGATAAATGTCGTAGGTCCACACGGTGTTGAACGCCGTCACGTTTCCCGCCATGCCGGACATGAAGCTGGCGAGCAGTGCCGTCAGCCCGAGCCCGAGCAGGCCGGCGGGGAAGTAGTGCAGCAGCATCACGGGCACGGCGAGGTCGTAATCGAGCTGCGGTCGCCCGTTCTGATCGCGCACGATCTCGCCCGTTGTATCACTCACCTTGTACGGAATGAGACCGGCGCCGGTTGTCGTCTCGGCGGAGATTGACGCAGCGCCGGCGTAGCCGGGCGTCGTCTGCAGCGTTGCTCTCGCGGTCGGATGCGCGGCGAGCGCGATGAGGCCGGGCATGATCACGAGAAACGGAAACAGCGATTTTGGAACCGCCGCAATCAGGGGTGTGCGGCGCGCGGCCGTCATCGAATCGGCGGCCATCGCGCGCTGGACGACGAGAAAGTCGGTGCACCAGTACCCGAACGAGAGCACGAAGCCGAGGCCCATCGCAACGCCGAACACGTCGACCCCCATAGGGTTCGTCTCGGGCCTCGCCATCCCGTGCCACGAATGCATCATCGCCGTCGGCAGCGTCGCCCGCAATCCAGACCAGCCGCCGACGTCTTTCAGCCCCAGATAGACGAGCGGAACGAACCCGGCGACGATCAGGAAGAACTGCAGGACCTCGTTGTAGATCGCGCTGGAGAGGCCCCCCGCGAAAACGTACAGGAGGACGATGATCGCTGAAGCGACGATGCTCACGTGAAACAGGTAAGTCGGGGGCAGGCCGAGCGCGCGGAACGGTGCGTCGAAGATGTGAAGGATCTGCAGCAGCTTCGCCATCGCGTACATGGAGATGCCGGAGGAGAACACCGTCATCAACGCAAACGAGATCGCGTTGAAGCCGCGCGTCTTCTCGTCGAACCGCAGCCGGAGATACTCGGGCACGGACCGCGCGCGCGAGCCGTAGTAATAGGGCATCATGAAGATGCCGAGGAACACCATCGCGGGGATGGCGCCGATCCAGTAGAAGTGACTGGTTGCGATGCCGTACTTCGCGCCCGACGCGGCCATGCCGATGATTTCCTGCGCGCCCAGGTTCGCCGAAATGAACGCCAGGCCGCAGACCCACGCCGGGAGCGCGCGGCCCGCCAGAAAGAAATCCTTGCTGGTCCGCGTGTAGCGCTTGAGCGTGAACCCCACGCCCAGCACGAACGCGAAGTAGACGAACATCAGCAGCCAGTCGATGGAGGTCAGGGTCATCACGACTCCGAAGGAACGTCGAACGACACGAGATCCCGGCGGAAGCCGCCGGTCTTGATCGCCCCGTAGATGATGCCCGCCGCGAGCCATGCGCCCCCGGCGATCTTGGCCGGCGTTCGCAGGCTGGCCCACAGATATGCGCAGAACAGGAAGCCGAGCAGCGGGTAGACGAACGTGTCCACCCGTCGCTCGGCGCCCCGCACCCAATAATGGGTGAACGCGGCGACGTTGACGCCCATGAACGCGATGAACGCGCCGAAATTGAGCATCTCGGCGCCGAGCTGATACGTCAGCAGCAGGCCGCCCACGGCTGCCAGCACACCGACGAGCAGCACGTTGTTTCGCGGAACGTGCGAGCGCGCGTCGACCGCCCCAAAGAACCGTGGCGGCAGCGCGCCGCTGCGCCCCATCCCGTACAGCAGGCGCGCCGCGCCGAGATGCGCGCCGGTGCCTGACCCGATGTTGGCGATCATCAGCGTCAGGTTCAGCATCGTGAAGAAGATTGGTCCGCCGGCGCGGCCCGCCACATACGTGAAGGCCGTGTCCACATCGGGGAAGCCGTTCCAGGTACCCCACACGAGTTGCGCGGCGTACACCTGGATCGAGGCGAGCACGCCCGTAATCAGACACGTCAACACGGTCGCCCGCATGATGTTGCGCCGCGGATCGACGACTTCCTCCGACAGCGTCGAGATGCCGTCGAATCCGATGTACGTGAGCGACGCGATCGAGGCGCCCGTGAGCACCAGCGGCAACGAGAACGTCTCGGGATCGTAGAAGGGCCGCGTGAGCGCCGCACCCGACGGGTGCAGCGCGAGAATGTAGCGGAGCGCCGCGCCCAGGAAGAGCACCAGCACGGCGCCCATGATGATGGTGAGCACCTCGTTGGTCCGCGCGCTCGCTTTGATGCCGCGCAGATTCAGGACGGTGAACAGCGCGGCAAAGAGCAGGACCCACGCGGGATAGGGCACCCCCTGCACCAGGTTCATGGCCGCCTTGCTGCACCAGATCGTGCAGATCATCGGGTTGAGCACGTAGTCCATCAGCATGCTCCAGCCCGTCGCATAGCCGAGCGACGGGTGCAGCGCGCCGCCGACGTACGTGAACGCGGAGCCGGCGCTCGGGAACACGCGCGCCATCCGGCCGTAGCTGACGGCGGTCAGCAGCATCGCCACCATACCGATCAGAATGGTGGTGACGACATGCCCGCGCGCCTCCATGCTGACGACACCGTAAATGCCCATCGGTGCGACAGGCTGAATCAGGACGATGCCGTAGAGCACGAGGTCCGAGAGGCCGAGCGCGCGCTTCAGCCGCGGCCCGGGTGCGGCGTGCCGCTCAGCGTCCGCCACTCGTCACCTGCGCCGGGCGGACGTTCCACGCATCGAAGGTGAGCACCGGCGCACCCGCCGCGCGTGGCGACCACTCGACCGCGATGTCGCGCGCTTCGCCGGGCAGGAGCTCGAAATAGTTGTCGTTCCAGTAGACGGGGAGGTACTCCTCGCGGGAGCCCGCATCCGCGAGCTCGAGGTGGACCTGGAAGGCGAGCGCCGTGCCGGTGTTCTGGATGTGAACGGTCGCGCGGCCGGAGGCTTCCGCCTGGAGTGTCGCGCGCAGCGTGGTGGCGGGGAGCGTCGCGAGCATGGTCAGGTCGGCGTGACGCGAGACCGGCGTGTAATACCACTGCGTCTTCGACTCGTCCAGGACCGAAGGGTTCGTCGAGAGCCAGTAGAAGTTCGTGCTCAGGATCGTCCCCGCGCGGTCGCGGGCGGAGAGCCGCACGAAATACGTGGTCGTGAGGTTCGAAAGCGTCGGCAGCGTCATGACGCGCGCAACCGCGTCGGCGGGAAGATCGATGGTGGCCTCGTGCGTGAAGCGCGTCTCGAGGGAGAAATCGAGCACGGACGCGGACACCGTAATCCCGGCCGCCGCCTGCTGGGTGTCGTTGACGACGGCAATGGAGTGGTCGTCGTATGAATACTGGACGTGGATCGGCTCGCACGCCTTGCGCGTGCCGAAGTAGCCGCCGCCCGGACGCATGTAGTAGTCGTACAGGTGCCAGATGATCGACGGCCAGGCATTGTTCAGCATCCACTGGATAACGCCCGTGGATTTGTACTTGTTGCGCGCATAGCCTTCGAACATCGCGCGCTCGCCTTCGTACGTGAGCGCCTGCGCTTTGCGGGCATAGTCCGCGGCGTCGACGGCCTTGCCGTAGCGCGCCTCGAGCGCCGCCGTGAACACGGTGACGGTCTTGAACTCGCCTCCGCCCGCGTGGTAATTCCACACGTCGTCGATGGGCCACAGGTGCGAAGGGGTCAGCATTGCCTCGAGACTCTCGATCGGCGGTACGGCAGGACCGGGGCTGATTTCGGTCGCGAAGCCGAATGCGCCGCCGTTTTTCGTGTCGGTCAGCCAATAGGACGGCGGCACGTACTCGTAGGGGCCGCGCATCTTGACGCCCGTGGGTCCGCTCACCGGTCCCTTCGCTTCCGTGGCGCTCGAGAGCGTCGGCCGGTTCCACTCGACGTCACGCTCGATGTCGAGATACTTCTGCTCGATGGCCGCGATCGGCGGCTTGTCGCTGCCGTTCAGCCACACGAAGATGCTCGGATGGCTGCGAAGGTGCAGCAACTGATCGCGGAGCGAGTCGGGGCCGACGGTATAGTTCTCGATCGTCCACTGGTTCCACAGCTCCCATTGATCGCAGCAGCACCATCCCGGCATGACGAGGACGCCCTGCTCGTCGGCAAGATCGTAGAACTCGTCCACCTCGAGCTTGCCTTCCTGTCGGATCGTATTGAGGCCCATGTCGCGGACGTAGCGGAGGTGCGCGCGCAACTGCTCGCTGGTGAACGGCCGCTCGAGCATGTCCTGACTCCAGCCGCCGCCCCGGATCAGGATCGGTTTGCCATTGATCTTGAAGAGCCGATACCCGTCCGGCGTCAATTCCGACGTGACCTCGCGGATGCCGAACCGCAGCGTCTGCGAATCGGACACGGTACCCGCAACCGCCGCCTCGACGTGCGCATCGTACAGAGTCGGGGTGCCCATGCGATACGGCCACCAGAGTCGCGGCGAGGACAGATGCAGCGCTGGCACGTCGGTCGGCGTGACGCGCACGGTTTTTCGTTCCCGAGCGGCAAGCGCTACCGGCATCGAGAACGGCACCCCGGCGGCGGTGCCTCTGAGCGTCGCCGCCTGCGGCGTATCCGTCGCATTCCAGAGGTCGGCGATGATCGTGAGGTCCGCCTGGTCGTACGCGGGCGCGTGCAGCTTCGTGAGCACGTAAGGATGCCGAACCGCCACCGGCCCGCTGCTGGTGAGGTAGACGGGACGCCAGAGACCCATGTCCTTGTCGGGCGGCGTGGGATTCCAGTCCACCCAGTTGATGCCGAGGTCGTTCTCCTGCGGAGCGAAGATTTCAACCGCCAGCGCATTCGGGCCGTCGTGCCTCAACGCGTCGGTCACGTCGAATTCGTACCGGCGATACGCACCCGCGATGTCCCGCGTCGAGGCAATCTGATGTCCGTTCAGCCAGACGTTCGCGCGGTAGTTGATGCCGTCGAAATGCAGCCACTGACGCGCGCCCGCATCAGCGGGGGAGGCGAACTCGGTTCTGTACCACCACGCGACCCGATACGGGCTCTCCAGCGGCATGGGTTGGCGTGCGAAAACAGCCCCGATCGGGTACGTCGTACCGGGGATGGAGCGCAGGTTCATCCCGACATACGGTTCCTTGAATTCCCCAGCCGTCACTTGTGCGCCGACAACCGTCGTCGGAACCGTCGCGGTCATCCACGTGCGCGTATCCACCCCTGTCCTGGACAGTTCGGCGCCATCGGCCTCCACCTTCGCGGACGACTGGATCCGCCATCCGCGATCCAGCAGAACGCGGTTTCCCTGGCCGACCGCAGCCTGGGGGTGAACGAGCGTGACGACCGCCAGTACGCCGACGGCACGTGAAAATGTGTGTCGCATGTCGAATTCTCCGGCGCCCGGCGGCGCGTGAGGCGGAGCGTAGCGTCAGCCTGAACGGTTTGCAAGAGTTTGTTAAAGGATCTAATTTAGTGAAATGGCTCACGGCCACCGTCCGACCCGTGGGTCTGCAGGTGAACCAACCACAGCTACGCACGCGGCCCACCTGCGGGCCTTGAACGCCGATCGCGTTCTGCGGATTGCGATCGATCAACCTGGGACGTTTACCCGCGCCGAACTGATCCAGGCGAGCGGATTATCCGCGCCCACGGTCGGGAGCGTGACGACCGATCTCATCAGCAAGGGGATGCTGAGCGATCTGGGCACGGCGCCCTCGCGCGGAGGGCGGCGGCCGACATTGATGGAGTTCAACGCCCGGCACGGGTTCGTGGCAGGCATCGATCTGGGACCGACACGGACCCGCCTCGCGGTTGGCGACTTGCGGGGACATCAGCTCGCCGCGCGCATCGTCGACACTCCTACCGACGTGCCACCAGCCGTCCTCGTCGAACAGATGACGTCCGCCTTGCGCGACCTGCTTGCCGAGGCCGGGGCACCCGAGAAACGGCTGGTGTCGCTCGTCGCGGGCGCTCCCGGCCCGGTGGACCTCAGCAGCGGAACCGTGCTCTACGCACCCAACCTGCACGGATGGAACACGGTCCCTCTCAGAACGTTGCTGCGCGAGCGGATCAACACGGGCATCGTGATCGAAAACGACGTGAATCTCGCGCTCCTCGGCGAGCACTCGACCGGCGCCGCGCGCGATCACCGAACGTGCGTGTTCCTCTTCGTCGGCACGGGCATCGGCGCGGCGATCCTCATCGACGGCGTGCTGCACCACGGCCATCACTACATGGCGGGCGAGGTCGGCGCCATGGTCATGTCGCCGGAACATATTGGCGGCGACGTTGGCCCGCGCGGCTGCCTCGAAGGCCTTGCCGGCATGAAGGCGCTGCGCAGCCGATGGGATCCAGCGCGGGCTGAGCCGCCCGACCGCTGGTTCGCGTCGCTGATGCAGGCATACTCCCGCGGCGATGCCCGCGCGGTCGAAGCGGTCGACGAGACCGCCACCCTGATTGCGATGGCGGCCGCGCAGATCGGCGCAACGATCGATCCCTCAGTGCTGGTGCTTGGCGGTTCGATGTTCGCGGAACCCGGTCCGCTCGTCGACGCGGTCCGCCGGATCCTCCGGCAGATCGCGCGGACGCCGTTCGAGGTCGTGCTGTCGGCGCTCGGGAAGGATGCGCCGCTGGCGGGCTGCCTGCTCGTCGGCGCACACGAGGCACAGCGCACGCTGCGCCATCAGTTGCGTGGAGGGCAGCGAAGGAGGTTGGTCCAATGAGAGCTGTAGCCGTTGTCGCGGTGCTCCTGACGCTCTCAGCCGCGGCGCCGCTGCGGAGGGCACGAGAGCGCGTCGGCTACCCGGCGGACGCGCGGCTGCTCATCATCCATGCCGATGATTTCGGCATGTCACACGCGGTGAACCGCGCGATCATCGAAGCGCTCGAGCACGGCTGGGTCACGTCGGCCAGCATTCTCGTCCCCTGTCCCTGGTTCCCCGAAGCCGCGTCGTGGGCGGGCGCGCACCAGGACGCGGATCTCGGGATCCATCTGGCCGTGAACAGCGAATGGACGACGTTCAAGTGGGGGCCGGTTGCGGGCCGCTCGGCCGTGCCGTCGCTGGTCGGCGCGGATGGGTACATGCCGATCGACGAGGACGCCGCCGTCGCGCACGCATCGCCGAAGGACGTCGAACGCGAGCTCCACGCGCAGGTCGATTTCGCGAAGGCCGCCGGCATCCGACTGACGCACCTCGACTCGCACATGGGGACGCTGTTCCACACGCCGGCGTTCTTCGACGTCTACCGGAGTGTCGGCCGCGCGTACGATCTTCCCGTGCTGCTCGAACGCCTCGGCGCACGCGGAGGCGCGGAATCGCAGTGGGGGACGCACGACGAGCAGGACGCGCTCATCGATCGCCTGTTCGAAATCGATCCGGGTGTGCCGCCCGATCAATGGGAGGCAGCGTACGAAAAAATGCTGAGCGGGCTTCCGCCCGGCAGCTACCAGCTGATCGTCCACCTCGGGTACGACACCGACGAAATGCAGGGCGCGACGGCGGATCATCCCAACTGGGGCTCTGCGTGGCGGCAGCACGATTTCGACATGGTGAAGAGCGCGAGATTCCAGCAGTTCCTCCGCGATCAGCATTTCACGCTGACGACGTGGCAAAAGCTGGGACAACTGCGCAAGTAGATCCCGGCGACATTCACCGACACGTACGATTCTTGCGGAGAGCGGAGAGGACCGAAGAGTTCGCGGAGAAAAACCGCGCGCAGGCGTGCGCGCGCGCTGCCTGGGCGTCCTCGGCGAACGTCGGCGGCCTCGGCGAGATGCCGTCGTGGGCGGGCGACAGCAGCGTGATAGGGAAGCGCGCTGCTACTTGGATTTGGCCGGCTGCTGAATCGTCACGACCTGGTTGGCTTTGACGTTCGACTGCGTGCTGACCCGGCCGTCCGGCCACTTCACCGAAATCTGCGCCTCGGTCGCCGTTCCCAGCCCGAAGTGCTGGCGCTTGTCGTTCTGCGAGATATAGCTCGCGCCGCTTTGGACGACAGCCGTGCGAGGCCCGGTTGGTGTCGTGACCGTGATCTCCGCGCCGATCGCGCCGGTGTTGGGCGCGACGCCCTTCAGCGCGACGATCAACCAGTTGCCGCGTTCGGCGATCTCGTTGTGCAGCAACTGCGGCGCGCCGTCGAGGTCGTTGATCGCGACGTCGATGCGTCCGTCGTTGTCGAGATCCCCGACGGCAAGGCCGCGGCTGACGTGCTCGTCGGTGAGCACGGCGCCGTACCGGGCGGCCACTTCGTCGAACGTGCCGTCGCCCTTGTTGTGGAAGAGCAGTTTGCGTTGTCGGTACCCGGCAGAGGCACCGAAGCGCGCCTGATCCATCTGCGGATACACGTGGCCGTTGACGACGAGGATGTCGGGCCAGGTGTCGTTGTCGTAGTCGAGGAACGCATCCCCCCAGCCGACGAACGGAAGGCTCACGGGCGCCGTGCGCGAGCGGAAGGACACATCGGTGAAGTGGTCGCCGTCGTGGTGGTACAGATCGTTGTATTCCTCTGAGAAATTCGTGACGAAGATGCTTTGCCGGCCCGTATGGTCGTAATCGCCGAGCGCGACGCCCATGCCGCCCTGCTCGGCCCCGTCCTCGCTGACAGCCACACCCCACGGGAAGGCGCTTTCCTTGAACGTGCCGTCCTTCTGATTCAGGTACAGGAAATTGGGCGTCGAGTCATTGGCCACGTAGAGGTCGGGCCACCCGTCGCCGTTGGCATCGAACCAGGCGACGCCAAGGCCGAAGTAGCCGCGTGGATCCGAAACGCCGGCTTTTTCCGACACGTCCGTGAAGTGGCCGTTGCCGTCGTTGTGAAAGAGGACGTCGGATTCGCCCGGGAGGCCGCGCGGTCCGCACTGCACGGCGATCCCGCGATACTGACACGTCTTGTCCTTGCCGAATTCGGGGAGGTGGGCGAGATCGATCTTGACGTAGCGGCTGACGAACAGATCGAGACGCCCATCGTGATCGTAGTCGGCGAACCCGCATCCCGCGGGCCAGCCGGGAACGCCGACGCCGGCCGCCGACGTGACGTCCGCGAACGTACCGTCGTGATTGTTGTGGTACAGGTGGCTGCCGCCCAGCGCTGTGACGTAGACGTCTTCCCATCCGTCGCCGTCCACGTCTGCCGTGCACACGCCCATCCCCCAACCCGGGTGCGCGAGCCCTGATTTCTCCGTGACGTCCTCGAAGCGCCCGGCGCCGAGATTGCGATAGAGCGCGCTGCGCGCGAGCTCGGGATGCGTCGCGGTGTCCACCGTGAGCGAATCGACGAAGTACAAGTCGGGAAGACCGTCGTTGTCGTAATCGAACATCGCGACGCCACCCGACATCGACTCGACGATGTACTTCTTCTCGGGCGCCGCATGGTGGCGGAAGGTGAGACCGGCCTGCGCGGCAATGTCGCGGAAGAGCAGCTCCGGAGCGGCCGGAGAGTGGGACGGCGCCAGCGCAAGCGCCGCGGCCACGATCGACAGCGCGACTCGTCCGATCATCTGGCGACACCGCCGGTGGCGGGCGCATGCAGCGCGGCGACCGCCTGTTCGATGGCGCGCAGCTTGCGCTCGTACAACGTGCGGTGCTCGTCGGAGGCTGCCTGATCTCCCAGACGCGCGTACACGAGACTCAACTGATACTCGCTTTTCGGCGATGCCGGGTCGGCGACCGCTGCCGCGAGCAGCGCGTCGCGGGCCTCCGCATAGCGCTCCTGTGCCATTCGAACGACGCCAATCACGAAGTTGGCCGTCGCGTTCGCGGGCGCCCGCTGCATGGCGCGCGCGGCGTCGTGCTCCGCGCTTGCGAGATCTCCGACACCGGACTCGGCTTCGGCGAGTGCGGCCATCGTATCCGCGTTTTCCGGCTCGAGGTCCAAGGCCCGCCGCAGCAGCGGGCGCGCCTCGGAATACTCTTTTCGGCTGTTGTACGCCAGCCCGAGCGCGAGGAGCGTCAGCGGCCGATCCGGCTCCAGCGCGTTCGCTTTCCGGAGCGGCTCGATCGCAGCAACCACGTCGCCGACGCGCATCAGCGCGACTCCGAGGAGGTACGGATGCCGGGGTTCGTCGGGATACATCCGCGTCAACGCTTCGAGCGTGAGAATGGCCGAGACCGGCGCCTGCATTTTGAGCGAGACCTCAGAGAACGCCGTCAACACGTCTTCCGAATTGGGCGCGAGCGTGCGCGCTTCGCGCAGGGCGCGCATCGCGGCAGTGCCGTGGCCTTCTTCCGACTCGAGCCTCGCGAGCTGCATCAGCGCAGTAACCGAGTGGTAACGCTCCGCGGCCGTTCCAAACAGCCGTTTCGCGTCTGCGCGGTTCCCGCTCTTCATCGCGTTCTCCGCTTGCGCGAGCAGCGCCGCGCGCTCGCCCGCTGACTGCGGCGCGGGCTTCGAACCGGCTTGCAGGAGCACCACGAAAAGCAACGGTGCGATCACGACCCTCCTCCGCGGCGGTCCGCCTTCAGCTGCTGAAACCGGTCGAATTCCCTCTGTGCGTCGGCTGCGCGTCCGAGCTTCTGATACGCCTGCCCGAGCTGGTAGTGGATATTGGCGTCCTTTGGCGCGAGCCGCGCGGCGATCTCGAGGTGCTCGACGGCGTCGGTCGCCGAGCCGCCCGCCAGGAGAATCTTCCCCAGCAGGTACCGTGCGTCGGCGTCGTTCGGGCGCGCGCGCAACACGCGCGCGAGTTCCTCCCTCGCCTGCGCCTGGTTGCCACTCATGTCGAGAACCGTCGCGAGCGTGGATCGCGCCGCCAGATCGTCGGGGTGCGAGGCGAGTTCCGCGCGCAGCGCCGCGGCCGCCTCTGGCAGCTTCCCCTGCTTCATATAGATCACGCCCATGGTGCGATTCGCGTCAGCGAGGTCCGCCTTCAGCGCCAGGGCGTGCTGCAGCGTCGCGACGGCTCCATCGTAATCCCCCTGCTCTGCGCGCGCCTGACCGAGCAGCAGCGTGAGCTGTGGATCATCGGTGTGCGAGGCGAGGAGCGACGAGAAAAGACGCTCGGCGTCCGTCGCATGCCCGCTGTGGACGAGCGCGACGCCGTACGCGTACTGCAGCGACGCATTGCGTTGCAGTTCGGGATCGTTCCGAAGAAGTTCTGCGGCCCGCGCGAAGGCCTGGGTGTGCAGCGACGCGAGCGCAAGCATGCGGCGCGCATCCGCATTCTGCGGGTCTGCCGCGAGCGCACGTTCGAGCGCGGGCGCCGCCCGGTCGTACTGCTGCGCGTTGAAACAGACGACGCCAAGCGAGTACTGCAGGCTCGGCAGCGCCGGATCCAGTGCGGCCCCTTCCTGCATCAGGTCTGATGCCCGCGAGAACCGGCCCGCCTGCGCGCTCAGCACTCCGAGGTTCAGATACACGCTCGCGAGAGTCGTCGCCGCATCCGCGCGCAACGCACCTCGCGCGTCGCTCGAGAGTTTCGCGACGGACCCCGAGTCGAGCGAGAATGCCGGCATCTGTTCG